>NZ_OBMP01000005.1:0-158694 GCF_900217725.1 Rhodobacter sp. JA431 | reverse complement strand
ACGTTCAACACCGGCAATGTGACGGTTGGCTCCGATGGCACGCTGACGGTTGGGGATGCGGATGCGCTGACGCTTGAGAACATGAATGTTGGCGGTGGCAGCGGAACCACGGATGTGTCTGCGGGCGGCACTTTGGATGTGCGTGAAGGTGCGACGCTCGCGAGCGCGGTGACAAGCGCATCGGCGGTGACAAACGCCGGGACGATCAATGGAACGCTTGGGCTGAGTGGCGCCGGGAGCCTTTTGCAAAGCACAAGCGGCGTTGTGACGGGGACTGCGACGCTCGCATCTGGCACGCAAATTACCAGTGACGGGTCTTTGGCTGACGTGCTGAACAGAGGCAGCTGCGTAAACCAATCAACCGGACAAGCGGGCACTGTGACGAACCAAGGCTTGGGCTCGGTGTCGAACGCGGGCACGCTGGGCGCGCTGATCCACAACAGTTCGAATAGTTTCGCGAACACCGGGGACATCACCGGCGCGGTGAGCGTGTCGAATGGGACGGTGACGAACACCGGGACGATGGATGCGGGGGCGAGCGTTACGGGCGGGACTTTGACGAACTCTGGCCAAGTTGCAGGCGATGTGTCTGTGACGGGCGGTGACTTCAATCTCTCGGGCGGGACGGTCGTTGATGGAAGCGGTGCTGGCGCCGGTCCGGGTGATGTGACGATCGGCGATGATACCGGTGCGGCGGGTTTCCTTGCGACGGGGACGAGCAGCATCGCCGGGGCTTTCTCGGTGGGGGCGCAGGGTACGGCAATAGTGGGTAATACCGATGCCACGCCTGATCAGCTGACGGTTTCTGGAACGACGGATGTGACTGGGGCTGGCGGCAATGCTGCGGCGCTGTCGGTTGTTGGCGGCGCGACATTCAACACCGGCAATGTGACGGTTGGCTCCGATGGCACGCTGACGGTTGGGGATGCGGATGCGCTGACGCTTGAGAACATGAATGTTGGCGGTGGCAGCGGAACCACGGATGTGTCTGCGGGCGGCACTTTGGATGTGCGTGAAGGCGCGACGCTTGCGAGCGCGGTGACAAGCGCATCGGCGGTGACAAACGCCGGGACGATCAATGGAACGCTTGGGCTGAGTGGCGCCGGGAGCCTTTTGCAAAGCACAAGCGGCGTTGTGACGGGGACTGCGACGCTCGCATCTGGCACGCAAATTACCAGTGACGGGTCTTTGGCTGACGTGCTGAACAGCGGCACCTTCGTAAACCAATCAAACGGTCAAGCGGGCACGGTGACGAACCAAGGCTTGGGCACGGGGTCGAACGCGGGCACGCTGGGCGCGCTGATCCACAACAGTTCGAATAGTTTCGCGAACACCGGGGACATCACCGGCGCGGTGAGCGTGTCGAATGGGACGGTGACGAACACCGGGACGATGGATGCGGGGGCGAGCGTTACGGGCGGGACTTTGACGAACTCTGGCCAAGTTGCAGGCGATGTGTCTGTGACGGGCGGTGACTTCAATCTCTCGGGCGGGACGGTCGTTGATGGAAGCGGTGCTGGCGCCGGTCCGGGTGATGTGACGATCGGCGATGATACCGGTGCGGCGGGTTTCCTTGCGACGGGGACGAGCAGCATCGCCGGGGCTTTCTCGGTGGGGGCGCAGGGTACGGCAATAGTGGGTAATACCGATGCCACGCCTGATCAGCTGACGGTTTCTGGAACGACGGATGTGACTGGGGCTGGCGGCAATGCTGCGGCGCTGTCGGTTGTTGGCGGCGCGACATTCAACACCGGCAATGTGACGGTTGGGTCGGATGGCACGCTGACGGTTGGGGATGCGGATGCGCTGACGCTTGAGAACATGAATGTTGGCGGTGGCAGCGGAACCATGGATGTGTCTGCGGGCGGCACTTTGGATGTGCGCGAAGGCGCGACGCTTGCGAGCGCGGTGACAAGCGCGGGGACAGTGACAAATGCGGGCGCCATCACCGGCTCGGTGGGCGTTTCTGCGGGCACGGTGACGAACGCGGCGACGGGCGCGATGAATGGCGGGGCGCTCGTTTCGGGCGGGGCGCTTGATAACGCGGGGCAGATCGCGGGCGATGTGTCTGTAACGGGCGGGTCTTTCACGCTGAGCGACGGGTCGTCGGTGACTGTGGGAGCGGCCTCTGGTGATGTGACGATTGATGGTGTCGGCACCCAGTTCGATACGACCGGGACGAGCAGCATCGCGGGCGATTTTGCATTGCTCAACGGTGGTCAAGCGACGATTGGCGATGGGGTCATTGCGACGGTTTTAACGGTGAGTGGCGCTGGCGGTACGACGGTCGATGGAACCTCTTCGCTCACCGTGACCTCGAATGCGACCCTTTTGAGCGCGATCAGCAATACCGGGACGATCAATTTTGAAAATAGCGCGCTTGTGACCGGGAGCATTACGGGCGCGGGGCTGCTGAATGTCTCGGGCGATGCGACGGTTGACGGGTCGATCTCTTCGGCGAACACGATTTCTTTGGCCAATGGGACGACGGGGCAGACCTTCTCGGTCACCGGAGACTTGGTGGGGGTGAGCAATACGGTGCTCGCCTTTGACGTGGATTTGGCGGATGGCGCGGCTGATATCGACCTGATCGACGTCACCGGTGAGGTCTCTGGCTCGTTCCTTCTAAGCTTTGCGGATGCGACCTCTGCAAATGCGGATCTGCCGGCCTCTGATTTGACGTTCTTGCTTTGGGGCAGCGAAAACGCAGCGAGCTTCACCTATGATTTCACCGATCTTACCCAAAACAACCCAAGCTATGACTATACGGTGGTGCCGGAGAGCGGTGGCAGCGGTCTTGCCCTGCATGTCGCGATCGACCAAGACGTGGGCGCGTTGGCGGGCAGCGTGGCGCTGTCGCAAAGCTTGATCGGGGCGCTTGTGAACCGTCCGACCAGCCCCTTCACCGTGGGCCGTGCGATCCCCGAAGAGAAAAACTGTGCACCCGGTGGTTGGGGCCGGGTGACGGGCGGTAACGTCGATGCGTCGGGCGATACGACGGATTCGGGCGGGATGCAAAACGGCTCGAATGTCACCGCGACCTATACCGGCGTCCAGCTTGGCGGCGATTTGTCCTGCTTCAACGGCTCCATCGGCGGCTGGGATATGGCGTTCGGGGGCTTCCTCGGGTTCAACCGTGGTTCCGGCACAATCTCCACCATTTCGGTGGCGAATTCGACCGCGACCAGTTCGCCGACAGCGAATGATTTCCAGCAAAGCTATGGTGGCGTGTATATGACCGCCTCTAAGGGGAACCTTGTTGCCGATCTTCAGGTCCGGACGGAAAAAACCGATTTCACGCTCAACAACGCGTCTATTGCAGGCACGGCCTTGAGCGATGCGACCTTTGCGTCGCGCGCGACCACGGTGTCTGGGTCTGTCTCGGCAAGCTTCCCGCTGAAGGAAACCGGCTGGAACCTCGTGCCGACCGCAGGTTTCATGCTGTCGCGGAGCAAAACGGACACCATCACCTTTGACCTTCGCTCCGGAGAAACGCAGCCTGCCACCCTGCAAATTGATGATCACACTACCAAGCTTGGCTTCTTGGGGCTGTCGGCATCGAAATTGCGGATCGCGGAAACGGGGGATTCCGCCAAGAGCTACTTCATCACGGGCACCTATTACCGTGATTTCTCGGAAGATCTGGCCAGCCATTACGCGGACCCGGAAAACGCGATCCAAGGCAGTTTGGCGTCAGAGACGCTTGGCTCCTTTGGCGAGATCAGCATCGGCATGAGCTATTTGAAAGTGTTGCAAACCAATGGTCATGGTCTGCCCGCCAAGCAGTTCAACGCCTCTGTCCGCCTTGATGGCCGCTTCAGTGGCTCGATGAACAGCACCGCCCTGACCGCACAGGCGCGCTGGCAGTTCTGATCGCGCCGGATTGGGCTCTTGCTGCGACGGTGGGGCCCGGTTCGTGAAGCTTGACCGATCCTCGGTCGGGCTTCACTATGGCGTCACTTCAACGGGCGGGGTCGTGCGCGCTGCGCGGCGGGAGATATAAAGCAATGTCTTTGTTCAGCAAGGTTGCCTGGAAGGAAGGGCTGTTCCTGCAACCGCAGCATTTGCAGCAGTCAGACCGGTATATCGAACATCTGATGGATACGCGGCTGCGGCGCCTGCGTCCCTATATCTGGGGGTTCACCGATCTGGTGATTGACCGTGACATGGCGCAGCAGGGCAAGATCGCGCTGCGCCGCGTGAGTGGGATCATGCCCGATGGTCTGGTGTTTGATGCGCCTGATGCCGGGCAATTGCCGCAATCAGTGGTGTGCCCGGAGGATGCGGCGGGGCAATTCATTTGGCTGACCGTTCCAGAGGCTTCGCCCAATGGGCGCGATATTGGCCCCGATGAGGCCGATGCCTCGACCCGCTATCGGCTGTCTTCGGAGAGTGTGGCGGATAATGCCGCTGGCGCGCGCATCGAGCAGTTGGTGGAAATTGCGGTGCCGCGGTTGGAATTGGCCATTCGGCGCACGCCGCGCCCGGGGTATCAGTGTCTGCGCATCGCCCGTATTCACGAAATGCGCGACGGGGTGATTGCGCTGGATGATACGGTGCCGCCGCCCGCGCTGATTTTGGGCACCCATCCGGTTTTGGGCGGTTACCTGAGCCGGGTTCTTGGCTGGGTGGAGGCCAAACTCGAAACCCTTGCGCGCTATGCCGCAGACCCGTCTTCGGGCGGGGGGATGCAGGCGTCAGATTATCTGATGTTGATGACGCTCAACCGCGAAGTCACGGTGCTGCGGCATATGAGTGCATTGGATTGTGTTCACCCCGAGGAACTTTATCGCCGCCTTATTGGGTTGGCGGGGGAATTGGCGACCTTTGACAACGGGGCGCGGCTGGCGCCGCAATATCCGCCTTATGATCACGCCGAGCCGAAGGAGAGCTTTACCCCGGTGGTGATGGATATTCAGCGCGCATTGTCGCGCGATGTGGGGCGTGCGGTGCGCTTGCCGCTGCGGATGGTGCGGCAAAATTCCTATTTGGCCGAAGTGGCCGACCGCAATCTGTTCCGCGAGGCGACCTTTGTCATTGAGGTGGAAAGCGCCAAGCCGCTGGCGCAGGTGATGATGCAGTTCCCGCAACTGTGCAAAGTTGGCCCCAACACCCGGATGAGCGAGATCGTCAAGAACAACCTGCCGGGGATTGGGCTTGTGCACTTGCCGAACCCGCCGCGGCAGATCCGTGTCGTGGCCTCAAACGTCTATTTCTTGCTCGACCGGAACACGCCGCTTTGGTCCGAATTTTCGAATGCGCCCGCGATCGGGATGCATTTTGCGGGCGATTGGCCGGAGTTGAAATTGGAATTCTGGGCGATCCCTGAAAAGATCTGAGACGGGGGGATCTGACGGGGCATCGCTCGGGGAGGAATGAGTGCCGCAAGCTGCGAACCGGGGCAGAGGCGGCGCGTGAATGGGGAGGGCCGGGCCATGGCGCATGGCGATGATCGCGATAAGACGGTGATCGGGGGCGCGCTTCCGCCGCGACCCGATCCGAACCAGCCGCCCCGGCCCGTTGTGGCCCCGAACCCGGATGACCCCTATGCGCTGCGCCAGCCCCCCGCACAGGCGCCGCAAATGCCGGGCACCGAGCGCACGGTGATCGGCGGTGCCTTCAATCCGCCCGATCTGGCCATGCCCGGAGGCGGACAGGCACCACATCCCGGCGCCCCTCCCAATGCTTACCCCGGGCAAGCGTCCGGATTTCCGCCCAATGATATGGGGGCCGGGCAAAGCCCGGGGGAAAACACATGGCTGGGTGGGGGGCTGCCAGCCGCGCAACCCGGCCCCGGCATGATGCCGCAAACGCCGCCGCCAAGCCCCTATCCCCCGCAAAACCCTTATCCGCAACCAAGCGCCTATCCATCACAACCGCAGCCCTCTGCATGGCCTTCGGCGCCCCCGCCGCAACAGGGCTATGGTGCGCCACAGCAGGCGGGCTTTGGCACGGGACTTGGGCAGGGTATGGGCAGCCCCTTTGGGGCCGGCGCCGCGCAGGGCTTTTTCCCGGATGTTTCCACGCCGCCGGTGCAAACGCAAAAACGGGTTACAGCCCGGATTTCCTTGCAGCAGGCATTGCAGGCGGCGCGCCTTGGGCGCGGAAGTTCCACCAACCCGCTGATCGCGGCAGCGACCAACCTGCTGATTTTGTTTGGACGTTTGCGCACGGGGCTTGTCGATATGCAGGCGATGCCGCTGATGGAGCATGTCGCACGCGAAATCGACACGTTTGAGCGTAATGTCCTTTCGGCTGGCGTTGGCCCGCAAGAGGCGATGGTCGCCAAATATCTGCTGTGCGGCACCGCCGATGATATCGTGCAAAACCTGCCGGGCGCGGATCGCGGCGTCTGGGTGCAATATTCGATGGCCGCGCGCTTTTTCCAAACCCGCGAAACTGGGGTGGGCTTCTTCCAAGAAGCGGAGAAGGCGATGCAGTCTCCGCTGCAATATGCCAACCTTTTGGAACTGATGCTGACCTGCCTGTCGCTTGGCTTTGAGGGGCAATACCGCACCGCCCCCAATGGCGGCATGCAGCTCGCGCAAATTCGGCGCGCGATTTATGAAACGCTGCGCCGGGTGAAACCGCGCCCGAACGAAGATTTGTCGGTGCGCTGGTTGCCGGTGCTTTTGGGCGGACGGCGGCGGTTTGGGGGGGTGCCCGTTTGGGCCGTGGCGGGGATCGCTGCGGCGCTGGTGGTGGGCTTCTTTGCCACGCTTTCGACGCTGATCAACCGTGACGGGGCGATGGCGGCAGAGGCGCTCTACACCCTGCATCCGACCGAGGGCAAAATCGCGCTGGATGTGAAAACGCCCGACAAGCCGCTGGTGCCCTATGTTGCGCCCACCGCACAAAGCCAGTTGGAGCGGATGCGCGGGGCTTTTGCGCCGGAGATCGATCAGGGGCTGGTCGATGTGGTGCTCAAAGGCGATGCCATCGCGATCCGGGTCGGCAACCTCTTGCTGTTTGAGAGCGGCAAAGCGGATGTGAAAGCGGAATTCGCGCCGCTTGCCGCGCGTATTGCCGAAGAGATCGAGAAGGAAGAGGGACCGATCAAGGTCTGGGGCTATACCGACAGCATTCCGATGTCGGGCCGGGGGCGGTTCAAGACCAATCTGGAACTGTCCCAAGCGCGCGCGCAAGCGGTGCGCGATGTTTTGGCCAAGGGGCTCTCTGATCCGGGCCGGATCAGTGCCGAGGGCAAAGGCGAGGCCGATCCGATTGGGGATAATGCCACCGCCGAAGGGCGCGCGCAAAACCGCCGCGTGGAAGTGATGATCGCCAGGGAGGGCACGTTTTGAAACTCTTTGGTGTCAAACTTCCCAAAGCCAAGGGCAATCCGTGGATCTCGATCCCGCTAACGATCTTGGGCCTTGCGGGCCTTTGCGCGGCGATTTGGTTCGGCTTGCCGATGACGGGGCGCGAAGACCTGTCTACCGTCACCTTCCGTGCTGCGTTGATTGGCGGTGTGCTGGGCCTCGTGGTGCTGATCTGGCTGATCCGGTTTATCTTGCGCCGCCGCGCCGCGCGCAGGCTTGAAGCTGCGGTCGTGCCCTCTGGACCTGTGGGCGATGGCGAGGTTTTGTCAGAGCGCATGGCCGAGGCGTTGGAAACGCTCAAGAAATCGGGCGGGCGCAACTATCTTTATGACCTGCCGTGGTATGTGATCATTGGCCCGCCGGGGGCGGGCAAAACCACGGCTTTGATGAATTCAGGCATCGAATTCCCGTTGGCTGGGCAAGAGGGCGGCGCGGTCGCGGGCTTTGGCGGCACGCGTTATTGCGATTGGTGGTTTGCCGAAGATGCGATCTTGATCGACACGGCAGGCCGCTACACCACGCAAGACAGCGATGCCTCGGCCGATAGTGCCAGCTGGAATGCGTTCCTTGAATTGCTCAAGAAAACGCGCCCTGAGCAGCCGATCAATGGCGTGCTTTTGGCGTTTTCGGTTGAGGATATGCTCAACGCCGATGAAGAGGCCCGCGCCCGCCATGCCGAAATTGTGCGCGCCCGTTTGGCCGAAATTCATGAGGCGTTGAAGGTCGATTTCCCGGTCTATGTGCTTTTCACGAAATGCGACCTGATCGCCGGGTTCCGCGAGTTTTTCTCGAGCTTCAGCTTGGCGCGGCGCAATTCGGTTTGGGGCTGCACCTTCCAAAGCCGCGAGCGCAAGGCGCTGACCCATGAGGCGGTGCCCGAGGAATATGACCGCCTTGTCGCGCGCCTTTCGGATGAGGTGATTGACCGTCTGACCGAAGAAGGGGACGCCACCGCGCGCATCGCGATCTTTGGTCTGCCGGGGCAAATGGCGATGCTGCGCGAGCCAGTGGCCGATTTCCTGCGCCGGGTGTTTGAGCCGACCCGCTATGCCACCAATGCGATTTTACGCGGCTTCTATTTTACCTCAGGCACGCAAGAAGGCACGCCGATTGACCAAGTATTGGGGGCGGTGGCACGCGCCGAGGGGGCTGTGGGCGGCATTGCGCCGGGCTTCATGTCGGGCAAGGGGAAAAGCTTCTTCCTGCATGATCTGCTGACCCGCGTGATCTTTGAAGAACGTGATTGGGTCAGCCATGACCGGGGCGCGGTGCGGCGCGATCGGATCCTCCGGGCCTCTGCCATCACCGCTATTCTTTTGGCGACGGTCGGGCTGATCGCGGGCTTTGGCATCAGCTATTGGCGCAACGCCGCGCTGATTGCCGTGGCGCAGGCGGAAACCGACGCTTATCGGCGCGGCGCGGGCGATGAATTGCGCCGCGATCTGATCGAAGATCCCGCTTTGGATGGCATCGTGCCAATTTTGGATGACATTCGCTCCATGCCCACCGGCTATGGGGTGGAAAGTAAAGGCGGGCTGCTGGATGGGCTTGGTCTGGGGCAATTGGGTCGGCTGTCGGTTGCGGCGGACAGCGCTTATTCGGACGCGTTGGAGCGGATGCTGCGCCCGCGGCTGTTGCTCTCTGTCGAACAGCAATTGCATGAACTGACCGACAATGCCGACGCGACCGGGGTGTACCGCGCGCTCAAGGTCTATTTGCTTTTGGGCGGGCAGGGCGAGCGCAATGATGATGCGACGATTGAAAGCTGGTTTGCGCAGGAATGGACGCAGGCTTACCCCGGTCCATCGCAAACCGATTTGCGCGACCGACTGCGCGGCCATCTTGCGGCGATGCTGAAGCTTGATTCCGGGCGCAATCTGCTGGTCGACTTGGACAGTGAATTGGTCAGCAAAGCCCGCCAAGCGATTGTGCAATTGCCAGTGGCCGATCAGGCCTATGCGGTGATTATGGATGGGGCAGCGGCCTCGGGGCTGCGCGATTGGTCTTTGGCAGATCGTACCGGCCCTGCGGCGAAGACCGTTTTCACCACCCGTGACGGCGCCGATCTGGATAGTATGACCGTGCCTGCCGCCTTCACCTATGAAGGGTTTTGGGGCTGGTTCTACCCGCAATTGGCGGAAGTGGCCGATAGTCTGCGCAAAGATCAATGGGTGCTTGGGGCCGAGGGGCAGCGCCCCGATTTTGAAGCGCAATTGGGCCGCTTGGATCGCACATTGATGGACCGCTATCGGTCCGATTTTAAAGCCGCCTGGGATAAGGTTTTGGGCAATCTCGCGCTCAATTCCTTGGTTGCGGATGAACCCGCTTATCGCACGCTTGGCGCGGCGGCCTCGGCCTCGGCTTCGCCGCTGTTGCTTTTGGTGCGGGAGGTGGATGCCGAGACCCGGCTCACGCGCGAGTTTGAGGGTTTAGATGGGCTGACGCCCGCGATGATGGCGCCGGGCGCTGTGGTCGATAGCGTGCAGGCCGATATGATCGAGCGGATGCGCGCGCGGTCGAGCGGGGTGCAGCGGATCTTGTTTGATGCGGTGATGGGCAAAGGCAAAGGGCAGGCGCGGTTGACGGGCGGCGGTGGCGAAGACCCGATCCGTGCCCCGATTGAGCGTATCGAAGAAGATTTCTCGATGTGGCATGAGCTGCTTTTGGGGGAAAGCGGGCAACGGCCGATTGATGCGATCTTGGGCAACCTGGGGGCAATCTGGAACAACCTGCGGCTTGCGCAGGCAGATCCGCAGCAAACTGCCGCTGTGCAGGCAGAGCTTCTCAATGCGCTGACACAAAACAATTCTCAATTGCCCACGCCGATGGCCGATCTGGTGAATGAGGCGGAGAGTGATTTCCGCAAAGGCGCGTCGGATGCGAACCTAGAAGCGATGAACCGCGCGCTGGCCGACCGGATCACTTATTTCTGTCGCGATACGATCAAAGCCTCTTTCCCGTTCTCCAACTCGAACCGGTTTCTTTCGATCGAGAATTTCTCGAAGTTCTTCGGCCCCGGCGGCGATATGGACAAGTATTTCACCGAATATCTGGCCCCGCATGTGGAGCGCACCTCCGATGGGCTGCGCTGGCGCGAAGATAGCCCGCTGGCGGATCGGCTTTCGCTGGCGACCTTACGCCAGTTTGAACGCGCTGAGCGTATTCGGCAGGCCTATTTCTCGGGTGGCGGCACTGCGCCTTCCGTCGAGATTGCGGTGACCCATGTCTCAAGCCACGCAACGGTGAAAAGTGCGATCTTGATGATCAACGACACCCGGATTGAAACGATCCCGCATGAGGTGCCGAAAACCGCCGTTTGGCCCGGCAATGGCAAGGTTACGGCGGTGCAGTTGAGCCCGAAGATTGATGGGCAAAACTCGCTTGGCTTCACCGGGTCTTCATGGACGATCATCCAGTTCATGAATGCGGCCGTGGCGCGCGAAAAACGGGGCGATACGACCCGTGCCACCTTCGTGGTGGGTGGGCGCGATATCACCTATGACTTCACGATCAACGCGCTGACGAACCCTTTCACCATGCCCGAACTCAAGCAGTTCGAGTGCCCGGCCTCGTTGGATTGAGCATGGCAGGGGGGACGCGCGAGACCGGCTTACCTGCAGGGATCGGCTTTTCCGGGAAACATCCCGGTTTTGGCGATTTCATCGGCCTTGGGGTGGCCCCCGCGCTGCGCCATGCGCTTGATCATTGGCTAGAACGCGCGCTGCCCGAGGCGGCGAAAACGCTGGGCGCGGCGTGGGCACCGGTCTGGGATGCCAGCCCGGGCTTTGGCTTTTGGATTGGGGGGCAGGTGCTGGCCGAAAGCGGCGGGGCGGCGCTGCGCGGTTGGGCGTTGCCCTCGCGTGATAAAGTCGGGCGGCGTTGGCCGTTTTTGGTGCTCCAGCATCCCGCGCCTGCCGATCCGCCTCCGCTTGCGGCGGACGATGGCTTTGCGGCAGCTGCGGTGCAGGCGGCCCATTTGGCACGGGTGGCGCGCCCTGCCGATTTGGCCGGGCTGGCTCCCAGCTTTACGGCGCTCGCGGGGGTTTCCCCCTCAGCGGCAGAGGTGTCTTCGCTTCTTTGGGCGGTCAATCCGGCGCTGCCCGTGGCGCGGCTTTGGGCCGAGTTGGCGGTGCATGATCACCGCCGCGCCGCAAGCCATAGTAGCTACATTTGGGCCGACCCAGCCCCCGGGCGTGCCGCCGCTGTGATGGCGGGCCCCGGCCTGCCCGAAGGGGCCGGGCTGGCGTGGATCTTGGCTGGTACGGCTGCCGAAGACAGCCCCGTTTCCGCGGACCCGGCCCCCGTCACAGCCGCCATGCCCGAGATCATGGATGATGAGCCTGTCACCCTTCCCCCCGCCGACCCGGCGCCACCCCGGAGCTTCGACGATGTCCGAGACTGACCTTTTCCTGTTTGATACCGGTCAACGCACCGACGTTGGACGTGTCCGCGACCATAATGAAGATGCCTACCTTGCCCGCCCTGATGCGGGGCTTTGGGTGGTGGCCGATGGTATGGGCGGTCACGCGGCGGGGGATTTTGCCTCGCTTGCGATCACCGGAGAGCTTGGTCAGATCGGTGTGCCGGGCTCATTGGATGACCTGCAAGCGCGGGTGTTTGAACGTCTTGGCCGCGCAACCATGGCGATCCGCTCGCGTTCGCAGGCCTTGTGTGGGGCCACGGTTGGGGCCACGCTGGTGGCGCTGCTTTTGTATGAAGACGAATTTGCGTGCCTCTGGGCGGGCGATAGCCGGGTTTACTTGATGCGCGGCGGCACCCTCTTTCGTCTGACCGAAGATCATACCGAGGTGCAGGCGCTTTTGAACGCAGGCGCGATCACCGAGGCAGAGGCGCGCACATGGCCGCGCCGCAATGTCATCACCCGCGCGATTGGCGTGACAGACCTGCCAGAATGTGAGCGGAGCTCCGGGCGCGTTGAGGCTGGGGATTTGTTCATCCTTTGCTCGGACGGGCTGACGGGCCATATCGAAGACAATGAGATTGAACAAATGGCCAAGGCCCCGAGATCGGCGCAGGCTTTGTGCGATGAACTTGTCGCGTTGACGCTGGAGCGGGGCGCGCATGACAACGTGACGGCTGTGGCGGTGCGCTGCCACCCGGCGCCGGTTCTGGATTGAGGGCAAGATGAGCGAAGAGCAAAAGAAAGCTGTACGGCCCGAAAACAACCTTGTCGGGAAAGTGCTCAACAACAACTACCGCATTGACCGACTGATTGGTGCGGGCGGTATGGGCGAGGTTTATGAGGGGGAGCACCTCTTCACGGGCAACCGCGTCGCGATCAAGGCGGTGCTACAATCGCTCTCGCATGACGAAAAGGTGCTGAGCCTTTTTAAGCGCGAAGCCCGCATTCTGTTCAAACTGACCGACGAGGCGATTGCGCGGTATCTCGACAGTTTCCATGAGCCGGTGGTGGATCGCTACTGCTTGGTGATGGATTTCATCGACGGGGTGCCGCTGTCTGACCGGATCAAGCTGGGCGAGGTTTTGACCGAGGCCGAGGCGCGCCGGCTGATGCGGCGGGTCGCGGTGGCGCTGGATCGTGCGCATAAGCTAGAGATCGTGCACCGTGATCTTTCGCCCGACAATATCATGCTACGCGGGGGGAATGTGGACCAAGCGGTGCTGATTGATTTTGGCATCGCGCGGTCGGCGACGATGACGGAAGGCACGTTGCATGGCCAATTTGCGGGCAAGTTCAAATATGTCTCACCCGAGCAGTTGGGCCATTTTGGCGGCGAGGTTGGCCCGCGCACCGATATTTATGGCCTTGCGCTGCTGATTGCGGCGGCGTTGCGCGGCAAGCCGCTTGATATGGGCTCGTCGATCGTTGAGGCCGTGAATGCGCGCCGGGCGATCCCGGCGCTTGATGGGGTGCCGCCGGGGCTTGCGCCGCTTTTGGCGCATATGTTGGAGCCTGATCCGGTGAACCGCCCCGCAGATATGGGCGCGGTGGTGCGGCTGCTGGACGAGCCGCGTTTGATCCCCGGTGTCTATGGGCAATGGGGCGGCGCGATGGATGGGGGCGATGATCGCACGGTCATTGCCACGCCCATGCAGATGACGGGCGCGGGCAGCAGCCTGCCGCCGGGCACTTTGCAGACTGCGGGATTGCAAACCGGGGGTATGCAGACGGGTGCAAGCCAAATGCCTGGTACGGCGACGAGCTATCCGCCCCCCGGGTCCATGACGCCTGCATCTATGGCCCCGGCCTCCATGGCGCCCGGGCAAATGGTGACCGGCGCAACGACTGGCGGTGGAACTTTCACCGGCCTGCCCAAGACTGAGCCTGTGCCCGAAGCGCCGCCCGCGCGCAAAAAAGGCGGCGGGCTGGCGATTGTTCTTGGGCTTTTGGTGCTGGCGGGGGCTGGCGGGGCCGGCTGGCTATACATGCAGGGTAAACTGCCGATCCCGGGGCTGCCCAAGCCACCTCAGATCACCGAGGAAACCACGCCCGCACCGGAGCCGCAACCGGTCGAAACCACAGAGGCGACGCCGCCAGAAAGCGTTACGCCGCCTGCCGTCGACCCTGATCCGGCGCCGGAAAGACCGCAACAGGCCAATGCCCCCGCTCTTGGCCCGCCCAATGCCGCCACGCGGGAGGGGTTTTTGGCAGCCTATCGCGTCGAAGAACCTTGCAGTTTTGCCACGCGCATCACCTCCGGTGGCAACAGCGGAAAGATTGCGGTTTTTGCCGATGCGCTTGGCAAACTGCCTGCGATTTCGCAAGCCTATGCGGGGACTTTCGGGGCGGCGCCCACGGTGCTTGAGCAACAGGTGACCACCGCGCAATGCCCGGTTTTGGAATTGATGCGGGGCCTGCAAGGCCGCAAGGCTGACGCGCCTTTGGTCACGCTCGATGCCGATGTGGTGCCCTCGGGCGGGTCGGTGATTGGGCGGATTGCCAATTTGCAAGGTCGCACGCTTTGGCTGTTTCTTGTTTCGGGGACGGGGGCCGTTTTCGACCTGACAGACCGGATCGAGCGGCAACCCGATGGTTCGGCTTTGCTGGCGATTGGCCTCAAATCCGACAGTGACAAGCCCGAACCGCAATTGATTGTGGCGCTGGCCTCGCCGCGCGCGCTTGTGACGGCGGGCACCGCAGCGCCGGGCGTTCCTGCGGCAAGCTTGATCCCGGCCGTGGCGGCAGAGATCACCACGCGCAAGCTGGAGGTTGGTGCACAGGCGGCCTTTTTGACGCTGACGCCCTAAGGCTTAGCGCAGATCGAAGGGGAGCACGGCAATCGCCGCCCCTTCGCCTAACTCCTTTTGCAGCGCGGGGAAGAAATCCTCCGCGTAGCGTCCGGCCAAGTTTGTGACGGTATCAAGCCGTTTCGGAGTGGCGAGCGCGATCAGCATTTGGCTGGTATCGCGCGCATCGCCATCGCGGGTGACGGGCACGTCAAAGCTGATCTTGCCGCCCGAAAACTGCAAGAACCGACGCAGATCTTGCACCACGCCATTGTCATCCACCAACAAAAGCGCGGTTTGTGCCCCGCTGGGCGCGCCCTCAATCGAGCCAATCAGCCGCCCGCCCGAAAGAACCTGTGTGCTGACAAGGCCGAGCGAAAGGCCAAAGGCCGGGTATTCGCCGCGCGCACGCAAGAAATTCACCGCCGGGCATTGGCGATTGTCGACCAAGACCGCGCGGCTGGAGATCGGGTCGGCCTCTGGGTCTTGTGGATCGGGCAAAACCGCATCGGCATAGCCCACCATTGAACGGTCGCGGTCCGACAGCATCACCACGCTTGGTGCTTGCCCCGCGCCAAGTTGCGGAAGAGCGATCAGGCAAGAATCGCCAAATTGTTTGCGGATGCGCGACACGAGCCGTCGCAGAGCCTCGGCATCGGGGCTGGGCGGCGGCGGGGCCACGATCGGCTCGCCCAAGCGCGGGCGCACAGGCGCCGCAGGTTCCGGAACCGATACGGCAGGCGGAACCTCGGCAGGTGTGGGATCTACCGCCTCGGGTGCTGACGGCTCCGGTTCTGGGATCGGGTCACTTTCGGGAAGGATATCCGGTGCCACCGTCGCCAATTCGAGCGGTGGAAGGTCAATCTCTGGCTGTTCAGGTTTCGGCAGCGGGGCTCCGGGGCCGGGCCCCGGCTCAGCGCCGCCCTCTGCACCTGCTGGATCTTCTTCTGGCAAAAGCGGGTTCGCGGTTTCTTCGGGCGGTGGTGCGGTGGGCTCTGGGGCGGGTTCGGGCTCCACAGGCGGCTCCGGTTCTGGCTCCGGTTCCGTCACTTCGGGCTCCGGGGTCGGTTCAGGTTCGGGCAGAGCCTCCGGTTCTGGCTCTGGCGTCACCTGTGGCGGCGGTTCCGGTTCCGGTTCGGGGGCTGGGTTCGGGGTTACCTGCGGTTCCGGTGGGGGCTCAGGCTGGGCGTCTGGTTCCGGCTCCGCTTCGGGAGGCACGGGGTCAGAAGCAGAGGTGCCGTCGCCTTCAAGCTGTGCCAATTGATCTTCGGGCACGATCAGGCTGGCGACGGTGATTTCGGCCGTCAGCGCCGGGGCAGGGGGCGCGAGCCAGCCTTGCCACGGGATCACGTCAAAATACGCGGCCAAGGCGCCACCATGCAGCGCTGTCGCCCCTAAGAAGGCGGAGGCCCACCATCCGCTGCGTTCTCGATACAGAAGCGCGCTCATGGCGCCTCCGTCTGGGTGCGCAGGGTCACAAGGCGCAGCCGCACGCCTTCAAGTTCGGGCCGCGCCAGAACCGCCCCCAAAACCGAGGCATCCGCATGGCGGTTGACCAGCAGATGCAGCACCGGCGGTTGCGGCAATTCACTGATCGCTACGCCCAACAATTCAGGGGCAAGCTCGCGGCCATCCAGTTGCCACGCGCCCGATCCCGTGATCACCAAAAGCGGCGACGGCAGCGCATCAAGCGGCAATTCCGAGGTTTCCGCGAGTTCAATCTCCGGGTCGACCGGGTTCAAAAGCCGCCCCGTGACCAGAAAGAAAAAGATCAACAAGAGCACGATGTTGACAACAGGGAAGGAGAAATCCAGCCGCACCCGTGCATGCGGTTTGGGTAAGGGGCGCATCAGCCAGCCTCCCCGGTGACGATCTGCACATCGGCGACGCCCCCCGCCGAGAGCGCCTCAAGCACCACGACAAGGTCTTGCACGCTGCTGCCCTTGCGCAAAATAAGCAGCACTTTCGGCGCCTCTTGCTGTTTCAATGCGCCGACCATCAACGGCAATGTGTCAAAGCCGAAGCGCTGGCCATTGGCGATCACGAACCCCGGCTCAATGCTCCAAAGCGCGCTGCTATCAGGCCCAGTGTCGGCCACCAATGCCGCGAGCGAGGGCGCGGTGCCACTGCCGCTTGTCAGGGGCGGGCCGGTGCGCAGGTCAATCAGCGAATAGGTGGATAGCGAAGACGACAGCATGAAGAAGATCAGCAATTGCATCATCGCATCGGCCAGCGGCATCAGCGTAAAGCCGTAGCGCCGCTCGGAGGCGGGGAGTTTGCCAGTGCTGCCGAGGGTGTCGAGCATCGCCGTGCCTCCCTCAGCGCCCACCCTTGGCGGATTTCGCCTCGATCCGGCCATGGATCGCCGCAGAGATCAGGGTTTCAATCGTCAGCCGTTCCCGCTCGATCCGGGCCTCCAACCAGTTGGCGATGAAATAGGCCGTCAGCGCAATCGCAAGCCCGGTCGCGGTGGTGGTGAGCGAGGTCCAAATGCCCGAAGCCAATTGCGCGGGATCGGCGGCACCACCCGCATCGGCAAGCGTTGCAAAAGCTTGGATCATACCGACCACGGTCCCCAAAAGCCCGAGCATCGGCCCGGCTTGAATGACCGTTTCCAAGACCCGCATCCGCGAGGACATCGCGGTGAGTTCAATGAGCGCGGATTGGCGGCCCAATTCTTCGGCATAGGCAGAGTCATTCGGGCGCGCGCGCAGTGCCGTTAACGTGCCTTGCAGCACCCGGCCCAGCACGCAGTCGCGTTTGGATGCGGCGCGCATCGCCTCATCAGGGCGGCCTCCAAGCCAAGCATCAAGGATCGCTTCGGCCTTTTTCAATTTGCCAACGCCCAGCCGATTGAACTGGATGATCTTGAATATCGCCACCGTTGTTCCGACGAGTGACAGCATTCCAAGGGCGGAAAAGACAGAAATCGTGGTGATCGCGGATGCGGACGTCATCGGCAAAGGTCTCCGGATAAAGGGCAGGCAGAATCGGAAGGGCAGAGAAATTCCCGCGTAACCCCTCGATTGGATAGCGGGCAGGCGACAAGATGCAATCTTTTTGAACCCGCATCAGCGGGTGGGGTCGGGGTTGTCTATCGGTAGACGCCCGTCCTCCATGGGTTGAAATCGGGTTGATCCGTGCGCATTCGCCGCAACGCAGGAGCAGAGGCCGGTTCTGCCGCGTCAAAATCTGGCAGCGGCGTGATCATATCATCGGGCGAGAGATAGGGCGCAACATAGCCCGTCGTATCGTCTTGCGCGATGGGGCCTCCGCGCCACGGGGCGGGCACGGGGCGTGGCCATTCGGCGCGTTCGGCCGCCGTATAACGCCGGGGCGTGAGCGGCACGGATTGTTCGGCAATGGCGATGGCGGGCAGATGCAGCGGCGCCAAAGCAGTTGATGCGCTCGCCGGAAGGTTTGCGACCAGAACAGGCGCGGCGGGCATTTCGAGCGCGGCAGGTGAAAGCTCTGGCCGCGCCTCCTCAGCGCTGGGCGCTGTGGGGGAGATAAGCCGGATCGGTGCCGGAGCGAGCGCAGGCGCATCGCTCAAAGCGGCGGTTTCGATCCGCAGTTGCGGCCCTTCGGCTTGCGGTTGCTTGGAGAAATGATCTTGGGAAGTCGCAAGAAATGCTGCCCCGGAAACCCCGGAGACTAAAGCCGTCACCATCATGCCAAAGGACTTGAGCATTGGGTTCGCTTTCGTATTTTGTTGGGTATTATTATCTACTCGATCAGGCTGACTTTATCATTAAGAGCGTTTTTTCTCAACTTTGCGGGCGACGCGCGGGAAAGGTGTTGCAGAAGTGTTGAGCTTTGCCAGGCTGGAAAAAAAGGGCCGTGTGATGGCGGCGGCGCTTGCGCTTTGGGCGGTGTTTTGCCCGCCCGCAACAGCCGGATTTCAGGTCTGCAATCAGACGCTTGACCTTGCCAATGTAGCGATCGGCCAACCCGATGGGGTGGGGTTCGAAAGCCGGGGTTGGTGGAAGATTGGCCCCAACCAATGTGCAGAAGTGATCCGAAAGCCAATTGCTGCGCGGTTTTTGTATGTTTTTGCGACCGATATTTTTGGCAAAGAACTGCTCTCTGGTTCGGTGCCGTTATGCATTGCGCCGAAGCGTTTTGTGATTGAGGGCGAATCAGATTGCGCGTTGCGCGGCTATGTTGAAGCGCCTTTCATCGAGGTCGATACCGGCGACAATGCAGATTGGACCCTGTTTTTAAGGGCCACACCATGAGCCGGGCCGGGAAGGAATGGGCTTCGATGTGGCCGCGAAAGCGTTTTTCGCCTAAACTAAGCACAGTCGTTTTGCGTGCCGGAGGGGTGTCTATGCACCTGCGCCAGTGTCTTGCCGTGGTTGCATTGGGGCTGGGGATGACCCTGCCCGGCGCAGCCGCATGGGCGCAAGACCGTGTGGGCTATGTGCTCGTGACGACGAAAGCGGGCGGGGGCGAGCTAAAGCAGGCGCGCCAAGACGGGATGGCCGTTTCGCGCGCGATGATCGGGGCCGGTGTCACTGTGATCCGGCGTGAGAATGCGGATCCTGCGAATTTCGCCTTTGGGACGGTCGCCCCGCTGACGATCCTCTATTTCTCTGGCCCGACTTTGGCGCAAGGCGGTGAGACATGGCTTTTGGCGCCCGGCGCGCAAAGCCAAACCGGTGGGCGGCCCGAAGGGTGGCCCCTTAGCGCGACGGTGAAGGCACTCAAAGCGCGTGGGGCGCTGCAGGTCGTGGTGGTGATTGAGGGGTGTCACACTGCAGGCTCAGGGTTCGCGGAACTTCCGGCCCCGCCGCCAGCCTTTGACCCGGAGCCGGAGGTCGACGCGGCCACGGATGCTGCCCCGGAAAATGCACCTCCCGCTCTGCCGCTTTTACCCCGCGTCGATCCTTTGGCGGAAACCGTTTTCTTTTTACCCGCGGACCCCGCGCAAGGCTGCCCGGCAGAGGCTGCGGCGGAACCCCGGCTCACAGATCGGTTCTTGAGCGCCTTGGGCAGTGGCCGTTCCGATTTGGCCGAGGCGTTTGCAGCGGCCCCCGGTGCGGGCTGGGCTGACAATCGCCTTTTGCACCGTCTGCCTGCGCCCGTGGCGCAAGTGGCCTCAACGGGCGTTGCCGCGCCCTATGCGGATCGCGCGGCGCTTTTGCGGAGCCTGCCGCCCGAGCAGGCTGAGGAATTGGCCGCACTTTGGCAAAAGCTTGATGCGATGCCGCGCGCGGCGGGGGGGAGCGGCACGATCTTGACGACGCCGTCGGGCACTGGGCCGGTCTCCCCGCTCACCACGTCGTCACCCGTTTCGCCTCTGTCGCCGGTAAGCCCTGTTTCGCCATTGGTGTCTGCGCCTGCGGTCACACCCGCTGCGGTGCGACCGGGCGGGGGCTTGCGGATTGTGGATGTCTCGGCGCGGGTCTTGCTGGCTGCGCGGCCAACGGCGGAGGGCTTGCCGCGCCCTTCTGTGATTGTGGGGCAGATTGCACCGACCGAAGCCGCATTTCGCCCCGATGAAGATATCCCCCTGACCCCAGAAGAGCCGCAGGCTCTGACCATTTCGGGACTTTCAGCCGAGGACCGTGCTGCGATGCGGGCGGAAGATGCCACCGCTTTTGCCGCTTTGGTGGAGAGCGGTGCCTTTGATCCGCCGCCGGGGCAGTTGGTCGCCGCGATCCAAGCCGAATTGCAGCGCATGGCCTGTTACACGGCGCGGGTGGATGGGCAGTGGGGCAATGGCTCGCGCGGCGCGGTGGATCGGTATTATGCGGAACGCGGCACGCAAGCGCCCACGCGTGAACCTACTTTGGTGCTTTGGCGCCATATTCTGACGGCGGAAGATGTCACTTGCCCGGCGCCGGTGCGGGCTGCGGCACCCGCGGCGCGCACGGCTCCGGCCACGACGACGCGGCGCACCACGCCTGCGGCCACGGCTCCTGCCGCCCCAGCGGCCCGGACCGCGCCTTCGGGCGGGATCGACGCCGGGGCTTTGGGGCGGGGTGTGATGCGCTAGGCAATGTTTGAGGTCGACCCCAGCTTTCAAACTGGCCGTCGCAAGGCGCTGTCGCGCCATCGCCGCCGCCGCGCGCGGCAGGTTTTGTTGTTCGGCATTTTGCCTTTGGCGCTGATACTGGTGGGGGCCGGGTTCTTTGTCGATCTGCCTGGCCTTGCAGAGCGTGCGCGGCTCGCGCTTCTTGGCGGGGCCGAAGAAACGATGGTGCAGGTGGCCAGCGATGATGTGGCGGCCCCGGTGGTGCAGGGCAATGCTTTCATCAATATCGCGGGCGACCCCACTTTGTTGCGCTTTGCCAAAGCCGGCGCAAAGGCGCGCGTGGTTTCAACCTCTGGGCCGGGGGTGATGTCGATCACCCGTTTTGGTTTGCCCGAACCCGGTCGCTTTACTGTCTTTGAAGATGAGCTTGTGCCCACCTCGCGGCAGTTGATGATCGCGCTGCCCTCCAGCCGAGAGGATTTTGCCCTGTTCTTGGCGCAGCGCGATGCAGCAGAGGGGCAGATGGCCCGCCCCGCCGTGTTGGGCGCTGCGGATCGGGCGGAACTGGAAGCGATTGATACAGACGTTGATCTGGGCGCGCCCGATGCGGTTTACGGGATTGCCCTGCCTGCGGTCGAAGCTGCGGGCGGGCAGGTGCCGATCCCCGATATTTTGGCCCTGCCGCAAGAGACGGTGCCGGACATTTTGGCAAACCCCGCCGCGCTAGAGGCAGCCCCCCCCGCTGAGGAATTGGCGACCTCCGTGGCCTATGTTCGGCCCGAGGCCGCGCGGCGAGCGCTTTTCGAAGATGAGGTGATCTTGGCCGAGGTCGAGCAACCCTTGGCGGTGGTGCTTGCAGGCAAGGGAGTTGTCGGGGCGGAAGACCTCGCTCCTCAACTGGCCGCTGTACTTGACGGTATTGACCCTTTGCCTGTGGGCGCCATTTTGGGGCTGCGGCTCTTGCCCGAGGGCGCTACGGGCAAGCGGCTCTCGGTGCTTTCGCATTATGATGCCTCGGGCTTTCGTGGCTCGGTTCGGATTGACCCGGCGGGCACGATTTCTCCTGCGACCGATCCTTGGGTGCGCGACAACCTGCCAAGCCTTGCACGCGCTGGCACGGATGGAGCGGAAACCGGCGGCGCCGCAGGCACGAACTCGGGCTTTCGGCTGCTGGATGCCATCTATTCGGCCGCAATTCGCGATGGGGCCTCTACCAAATTGGCGGGGGAGTTGATCGCCATCCTTTCCAAAGGGCAGGAGTTGGAGCGCCCCGCGCAGGTGGGTGATCGGGTGACTTTGGCTTATGCGGCGCGCCCCGGCCCGGGGGGCACGGCTGCGGGGCAATGGCTGTTTGTGGGCGTCAAGCCCGCGAAAGGCGGCGCGGGCTTTCGCTGTTATGTGATGCCTGATCCGAGTGGCGGGTTTAAATGCCGCGTGCCCGGAGGGACGGCGGGCGTGAGCCCCGGTGGTGGGCAATTTGTGACCCCGGTCGCGGGGATTTTGACCTCCAAATTCGGACCGCGACTGCATCCGATTTTGAAAACGATGCGGCTTCACGCCGGGATCGACTGGGCCGCGCCAACCGGCACGCCTGTTTTGTCAACCGGGGCCGGCAAGGTGAAATTTGCAGGGGTTGATCGCGGCTATGGCAATCTTTTGATCATCGGCCATCCCGGTGGTTATGAAAGCCGCTATGGCCACCTGAGCCGTTTTGAGCCGGGCATCACCACTGGCGCGCTGGTGCAAGCGGGGCAAAAGGTGGCCGAGGTGGGCTCCACCGGGCTATCGACCGGGCCGCATTTGCATTTTGAACTCCGGCAGTCTGGTACGCCGGTCGACCCGATGCCGCTTTTGTCGGGCGCGGTCGCTGCGGCGGTTTCAGGTTCGGATGCGGTGGAATCTTTGGTGGCGCGGATTGTGAAGGTGGAAAGCGGCGGGCGCGCAGATGCGAAGAACCCGCTGTCCACCGCAACCGGGCTGGGCCAGTTTATCGAAAGCACATGGCTGCGGATGATGCGCGACTATCACCCCGATTTCGTCGCAAAAATGAGCCGGGCAGAGCTGCTGGCTTTGCGCACGGACCCGACGCTCTCGACCGAAATGGTGAAACGTCTGGCGCAGGAAAACGAAGCCTATCTGCGCGCGCGCGGCCATCAGATCACTTCGGGGCGGCTTTATCTGGCGCACTTCTTGGGGCCGGAGGGGGCGAGCCGGGTACTGTCGGCAGGCGATTCCGATATGATCGCCGTGGTCATGGGCGCGGGGGTGGTCAGCGCCAACCCGTTCTTGCGAAACTATACCGTCGCCGATCTGAAGGCTTGGGCTGCCCGCAAGATGGACGGCCCGGGGGCGACAATCATCGCCGCGCCGGTGGTGGAAGACCCGCCCGAGGTGAAGGCCTTCATCGCGCTCGCCGATCAAGTGGTGGGCGCGCTGGGGCCGGAGCCCGCGCGGCGCGCCAATTGATCGCTTTGACTGCGCGCGCTCAGCGCCCGGTGCCGGTATCAAACGCCTCCCGGACGGCTTTCTCGAAGCCTTTGCGCACGACATATTCTTTGATCATGCCTGAGGTGACCATTTTTGCGATACCGCTGCCCACCATCTTGACGCCACGCGCGAAATACACCGCGTAGATCCCGTCCAGCAGCAGGCCGCGCGCGAAGTTGAGGTAGATCTGTGCGGCCATCTGCGGAAAGCTGCTGTCGCGCATAATCACATCGGGCTCAATGCGCGCTTGCATCGCAACTTCGGCCACAGACCGACCCTCTACCGAGATAGGCGAAAGCTTTGAGGCGAGCCATTCCGCCGCCGATACCTTGCCATCTTGGTTGCCATCACGGTCATCATAAAAGCCGATCACCGTCACCACCTTGTCGCCAATGAAGCCCACGGCCCCAATCGGCTCTGGCCCGAATTTCTTGATCAAGACCCATTCAATATTTTTCGCCATTGCAATTTCCTTTTCGTCAGACCGGTTCTGCGGGTTCGGCCGCAGTATCAGCACTATCGGCTTCCTGCGGGGCAGGAACCCGGGTGGCACCGGGGGCTGCTGCACCGTCAAACCGATAGTCAAACTCGCCATCCTTCAGCCCAATCTCGACCTCGGTCATTTTGTTGCCGGTGACCATGCGCCCCAGCACTTGGCGTGACAGGTCCGGCAAGATCGAATTGGTGATGATATTGTCGATCATCCGGCCACCGCTGTCCGGGTCGCGGCATTGTTCGATGATGTGGTCAAGCACGTCTTGGCCATAGGTGAGCTTGGCCCCATGCGCATCGTGTAGGCGTTTGGCGACAGAACCCAGTTTGAGCCGCGCGATACCGCCCAACACCTCGGCCGAGAGCGGGAAATAGGGGATGGTGACAATCCGCCCCAAAAGCGCGGGCGGGAAGACCTTGAGCAGCGAGGGTTTGAGCGCGGCCTCCACCACCTCGGGCTCGGGCGTTAGCTTGCCCTCATCGGCCATCTGCATCACCACCTCGGTGCCGACGTTGGAGGTAAGTAAAATCAGCGTATTGCGGAAGTTGATCGGGCGGCCATTGCCGTCTTCCATCATCCCTTTGTCAAAGACTTGGAAAAAGAGTTCATGCACATCGGGGTGGGCTTTTTCGATCTCGTCCAGCAGCACCACCGAATAGGGTTTGCGCCGCACCGCCTCGGTCAGGCGTCCGCCCTCGCCATAGCCGACATAGCCCGGAGGCGCGCCTTTGAGCAGACTGACCGAATGCGCCTCTTGGAATTCGCTCATATTGATGGTGATGACGTTTTGCTCGCCACCATAAAGCTGCTCGGCGAGCGCCAGCGCGGTTTCGGTTTTGCCCACGCCCGAGGGGCCGCAAAGCATAAAGACCCCAATCGGCTTGTTCGGGTTGGAAAGCCCCGCGCGAGAGGTTTCGATCCGCTTGGCGATCATCCGTAGCCCGTGGTCTTGGCCGATCACACGTTCTTTCAGCGTTTCCGAAAGGTTCAGAATAGCCTGAAGCTCATCGGCCACCATCCGGCCCGCCGGAATCCCGGTCCAATCCGAAATCACCGAAGCGACCGCCTGCTCATCGACATGGGCGTAGACCATCCGATCATCGGGGTTGGTCGCGGCCAGTTTTTCCATCCGCTCCATCATCTCGGCACGCAATGCCTCGACATCAAGCTCTTCGCCGGGTTCGACCATGGATTTGCGCAACGCGACGATCTTATCGACCAGTTCCTTTTCGGCGGCATGCATCGCTTCAAGGTCCAAAAGCTGGGCTTCCAGCTTCGTCTTTTCGGCCTCGGCCTCGCCCAGCCGTTCTTCGTTGCCCTCGCCCAAATCGCGCTCAGACAGTTTGCCTGCAATCTCCGCGTCAAGCGCCGCAATGCCCGCGCGCAAATCGGCAATGCGGGCAGGGGTGGTGGCTTGGCTCACCGCCACGCGGGCCGAAGCGGTATCAAGCAAAGAGACCGCCTTATCGGGCAATTGCCGCGCCGGGATATAGCGCGCGGAGAGCTTCACGGCCGCGACAATCGCCTCGTCCGAGATGCGCACGCCGTGGTGTTTTTCCATCGGTTCAAGCGAGCCGCGCAGCATGTAGCAACAGACATCGACCGTGGGTTCTTCGACATGCACGGGCTGGAAGCGGCGGGTAAGCGCCGGGTCTTTTTCAAAATAATTGCGGTATTCGGCATGGGTGGTGGCGCCAATGGTCCGCAAGGTGCCGCGCGCCAAGGCGGGCTTGAGCAGGTTCGCCGCATCGCCCGTGCCCTGCGCACCGCCCGCGCCCACGAGCGTATGCGCCTCGTCAATGAACAAGATGATCGGCTTGGGGCTCGCTTGCACCTCGTCAATCACCGAGCGCAGGCGCTGCTCAAATTCACCCTTCATCGAGGCGCCCGCCTGCATCGCGCCAATATCAAGCATATGCAGCCGGATGCCTTTCAGACCGGGCGGCACATCGCCCTTCGCCAGCGCTTGGGCGAAGCCCTCGACCACGGCGGTTTTGCCAACGCCCGCCTCGCCCGTCAGGATCGGGTTGTTTTGGCGGCGGCGCAGCAAAATGTCGATCACTTGCCGGATCTCATCATCGCGGCCCACCACCGGGTCGAGTCGTCCCGCCTCGGCCTCGGCGGTCATATCCACCGAAAACCGTCCCAAAGCGGTGGCGGCACCGGGCCCACCCTCGCCATCTGCGCCCGCCGCCGAACTGCCAAGGCCCGAACCATCCATCGGGCGCATCTGTTCTTCTTCAGAGGCGGCCCAAAGGCGGCGGCTTTCCTTGCCCAATAGATCGGCAGACAGCGCTGAAAGCTGCGGCGCGGCTGCGGTGATTTCGCGTTTCAGATGCGTGTCGTTCAACGCGGCAAGCAACATATGCCCGGTGCGAATTTGCACCTCGCCAAAGAAGAGAGTTGCATAGGTCCAGCCATGGTTGAGCAGATCGGCCAGCCGATCCGAAATGCCGGGCGTTTCGGTGACGTTCTTTTGCAGCCGCGCCATCGCTTGATCGAGCGATTTGAGCACCGCGCCTCGGTCCACCCCGGTTTCGCGCAACGTGACCGCAATATCGGCGTTTTGGTTTGAAAGCGCATGAAACAGCCAATGGATCACCTCGACATGGCGGTTGCCCTCGCCACGCGCATGGCGCATCGCCTGAATGAAGGCGTCATAGCCAGCGCGGTTCATCTTGCCAGCATATTTCTCAATGGTGATTTCTGTCATGGCGGGCCTCAAGCTGCGACGTGTGTCTCGGTTGCGGTCGGTGATGAAAAGTCGAGAAGATATTCCGCCACCGGAACACAATGGTCATCGTCCGGGGCGAAGGTGGGAGAAAGGGCGGCCATCCAGCCAAGCTCGGCGGTTTGGCCAAGGCGGGCAGGCGGAATGGCATTGGCGGGGAGTGACAGGCGCAGCGTTACCGCCACCCGGTCGCGCAAATACCAAAAGACCAAATCGGTCAGGCGGCGATGCGAAGGGCCACCGGGCAGGTAATCGCGGTAGGCCTGCAAGCTGTCCACCTTGACCGAAAGCGTGATGCGGTCATTCACGGTGCGGATGCGCGCGCCCAAAAACATATCGCGCCCCAGCCGGCTGCCGCGCAGCCCCATGCTGTTGCGGTCTTCGGGTTCGATATCGATCCAGCTCGGGCAATGTTCGATCACCTCGATCGGATCGCCCAACAGCCGTTCTAGGATTTGGCGCAGACGCACGGGGGAGCGATCCCGCCCATAGGCGAGGCCTGCCACATGCACGCGGGCGCTGTCTGGCACGCTGTCGCGCCCGCGCATCGCAGGTGTGCCAAAGCCGATGAGGGCGGCCAGAAACCCCGCAAAGCGATCTTCTTCCGGGCGGTCATGTTGGCTAATCGCATGGCTGTCTGACCAAGCGCGGAAGAAAAGCTGTTGAAACCGGGCAGACAGTAAATCGGCAAAGGCAGTGAACCCATCTTCCCCCGCCGCCTGCCAGCGCAGGGCTTCTTCGGTGGTGGAAAGCGGCAGTGCGCCTTGCGGGCCAAAGAGGCCAATCACCTGCGAGCGCAGCCGCCAGCGCCCGCGGGCATCTATCGAAACGGCGGATAGATCGTTATCGGGAAAGGCAAGATAGGGGTCTTGGCCGATATCGACCAATTCGTCTTTGAGTTGTTTGTTGCGGCCAATGCGCGGCAGATCCGGGCGGGAGCGTTCCAAGAACCGTAACAGCGCGAAAAGCCCGTAGCGGCCCGCCGCATCGCGCGCGGCCTCATCGGCATCGGGCGTATCGGGGCCGGGAACGGGAACGCGCTTTTGGCTCATATCAGTGGCCCCGATCCAGTGCGCGGCGGCCAGACATGCACCTGCCCGCGCTGGCGTGAAACAATCACCGTTTGGGTGAAGCTGTTGACCGGGGCATAATCGGCCAAGAACCGGTCGATCAGCGCGCCAATCCCCATGATGCCGGAGCCCTCCCACGCCTCTTCGTCGAAGGTGATGCGAACCTCCGTGCCGCGCGCCGGGTAAAACCCATCGGCGCGGCGGATCATCCGGGTGACGGGCCGGGTCGCCAGCCCCTCAATGCCACGGATTTGCCGTGCGGTCGCCCCATCGGATTGGTCACAAAAGAGCGACAGCATCTCGCGCAGCCCGGCGGCACCCGCCTCTGGCCCCTCGCGCCCATCAAGCCCAAAGGCCCCAAGCGCAAGGTAGCTGATCAACCGCCAGTTCACATCGCCTTGCATCACACGATGCGGCCCGCCAGCATCCAAAACGGCAAGCGGCTCGCGCGGTGGCGTGGGCTGGGTCAAACAGGCAAAGCGGATCGTCACATCTTCTGTCAGATGGAAATCATCGCGGTTTTCACCGATCGGCAGATATTCGGTCAGATGGCGGTTTGAACACAGCGCCCGGATCGCGATGCGCTGCACGGCATCGGCTTCATCGGTAAGTGGGGGTTCGTGCAACGCGATGAAGGTCTCTGTCCCCAGATACCTTGCGCGGCGGCCAAAGCGTTGCTCATCTTCCGTCAGGCGCCGTTCGCGACGGCGCGTGGTGAAGTACAGCGCTTGCCGCGGGTTCGCCTCGCCATCGGGCAGACCGTAAAGCGGCAGCACACGCTGCCGGGTCGCGCGCCCGGGGTAATGCGCATAGACATCGGTGATGCGGATCACCTCGTAATGGGTCGAGGGGCTTGGATCGGGCGTCACAATGTAATCGGCGCGCTTTCGGTCGGGGCGGACGTGGCTGGCCCCCTCGTCAAACAGGTTGATCGCGGGCGCGGCATGCAGCATCACCGCCTCTGGCCCAAGCCGCGCCGAGAGCACGGGCTGCACCCGATCAAATTCAAAGATCAGTTGCATTTTGTCTGAGGTGACGCGGGCAATCGCCTGCGCCAGCCCCTCAAGTTGCAAGCCCAGATATTTGCGCGGAAAGGCGAGCCCCTCACGCAATTCGGCAAAGCCTTGAAAAAGCCGCCCATCATGCGGCACCAGCCGCTCTTTTGCGCCAAAGCCTAGCTGAGCCACGCAATCAGGATCCAGCCGCAGAAAGGTCGGGTCGCCATACGTATCTAGCCAGCGCAGGCTGATCCGGGCGCGATTGCAGAAGAATTGCTCGTAAAGCATCACCGCTTCAGCGAGCGGCCCGCCCAGATGCATCCGCAACCGATCAAGCGGCAGCGTGCCAATGGGCTCACCCGCATCGCCTTGTCGGGACAGCGAAATGGAAAGCGCCGCACGGGTGGTTGGGGCGGCATCCTGCCCAAGGGCGGAGACTTCGGCCGCCGTACCCAAATAGGCGATCTTTTCAATCTCAAGCGGCCAAAGCTCAATTTCAGACCCTAGCCGGAATCGGCACGCCACCCGGGTTTCGGCATCCAAAAGCCGTGCATCAAGATACGAGCCCGCAGGAATTTTCTTGCCGGTTTCCAGCTTGTCCGGGTCCGCGCCATGGGCTTGCACCATCATCATCGCGGGCAAAGGCTCCAGCAGGCCGGGCATGAATTGTTCGAGCAACTCATCGGTGAAGCCGCGAAACTCTTCGCGTTGCTTGAGCTGGACCCGCGCTGCGAGGAAGGCCGTCCCCTCCAACAGCCCCGCGATGCCGGGGTCGGTATTGTCTTGCAGCAACCCGCCCAAGCGTTCTGCGATGCCCGGATATTCCGCCGCAAATTCCGCCGCACGCTCGTAAAGCAGCGCGAGTTCATCGTTATAAGTGTCGCGGAACGCCTTTTTCATCTGCCCCCCTGCATCCCACGCATCCGTATCTTGCCTGCACCAACGTCAATTTCGGCGGTGAAGCCCACGGGCACATCGGCCGGATAGGCGCGGATTTCGGCCTCGATCTGATAGGTCAGTTTCTCTGTGCGGGTTTGATCTTGTTCGCCAAGCGTGACGGAGAGCGTGTCCGGGTTTAGCCGTGGCTCACGCTCAATCAGCGTGCGGCGGATTTCTTCGGCAATCGCCAATTCGGCCCGCCGCGAGCGGGCAATCGCCGTCAGATCCAGAAAGCCATGGTTGATCACCGAGCGGCGCACATTGGGCTGATTGTCGAGATTGATGACGGAATCGAGCCGGATCGTGTTCATCAAGCTCGCAAGGTCAATCGACAGATGTCGGCGCAAATCTTCGGGCGAGACCCCTTCGCGCGCCAGCCGCACCATCGGCGGGGTGGTGGTTTCGCCGTCGCTCGACAGCGCTTGCATCGTCGATTTTCGCGAGCTGCCGGTTTCGGCGCACAGGCGAAAGACATGCATCACGGAAAGCTGGCGGCGGGCACGGTCACGCTGCTTGAAACCGCTTTGCGGAGTGCGTCCCGAGCCGGACGCCGAAGAAACGGGCTGTCGCATCGCGGCTGTCCGGTGCTTTGAAATCACAAGGAAGAGATGCGGCACATAAGGTGCCGCATCCTGTCATGCTGCGCGGTTGCGCAAATGGATCAGCTCCATTCCTCGTTTTTGGCGATGTCCCAGCCGGTCGTGCTTTCCGGACCCGCAGCGCCAGACTCTTCTTGCAGCGTGTAGGTGATCTGGAATTTGCGGAAGTTCAGCGTCAGCGTTTCCTGAATCCGGTCCAGACCATCTTTCGAGCCGCCGGTCTGGTAGGAGGTGATCATCACCATCTCCATCTTCAGCTTGAAGTACTCGACCGGGGCCTTGCCGCCCGCCTTCCGCACGATCAGCTCTGCTTCCTCAATATGCTCGCCCGAGGTGCAGCGTTTGATCAGGTCATTGGAGGCAAGGTCGACATATTTGGTCAAGGTGATGTCCGACACATTCACCTTGCCGCCGCCACCGCCGCCGCCAATATGGGTGGTGCCCGACTGGGTCATGCCCCAGGACCAGGCCAGAACGTCAATGTTGTCCGCATAGGTCGTGTCTTGCGACTCGCCTTTGATATTATTGGAAAGTTTCAGAAAGATATCGACAGACATGGTAAGCTCCGTTGATTAGGCAACACGCGAATGGTCACTGCTTTGGTTGATCACTTGTTGTTGGGAAGCTTGGAGACGAGGCTCATGCCAATATCCATGCCTTCCAGTTGGAAATGCGGTTTTAGGAAGAAACGCCCCATGTAGTAGCCGGGGTTTTCCTCGTCCTCCAGCACTTCGACTTTTGCGGCGGCGAGTGGTTTCTTTGCCTTTTCGGCTTCCGAAGCGGTATCCGGGTTGCCCGCAACATAGCGGTTCACCCAGCCTTGCAACTCGGTCTGTAGTTGCACCCGTGTGGGCGCTTGACCGATTTTATCGCGCACCATGCATTTGAGGTAATGGCTGAAGCGCGAAACCGCGAAGATATAGGGCAGGCGCGACGACATATTGTCCGAGGCGGTCGCCAGATCGTCTTGGTATTTCTTCGGTTTGTAGAGCGTTTGCGCGCCGATGAAGGCGGCTTTGTCGGTATGTTTGCGGTGCACAAGCGGCAACAGACCCGCCGCCGAAAGCTCACCCTCGCGCCGGTCCGTGATGGAAACTTCGGTAGGGCATTTGAGGTCTTTGGAGCCATCGCCGGTTTCAAACACATGGGTCGGCAGGCCCAGCACCTCACCGCCCGATTGCACGCCGCGAATGCGCACCGTCCAGCCGTATTCTTTATGGGCGCGGTTGATGTTCACCGCCATCGCATGGGCGGCGTTCATCCAGCTATATTTCTCGCCCTTATGGCCGTCGGTATCCTCTTCAAACGAGAATTCGGCGACTTTCATGGTCGAGTCTTGGCTGTAGGGCTCGCGCGCCAAAACGCGCGGCATGGTCAGCGCGATGTAGCGCGAATTTTCGCTGTCACGCAGGCCGTTCCACGCGGCGTAATCGGGGGTTTGGAACATTTCCGAGATATCGGGCGGCACGCCGATCTCGTTCCAGCTGTCCATCCCCAGAAGTTCGGGCGCAGCGGCCGAAATGAAGGGGCAATGCGCGGCAGCCGCGATCTTGCCGATATCCTTCAAAAGCGCCACATCGGCAGAGCCGAAGCCGAAGTAGTAATCGCCCACGAGCGCACCAAAGGGCTTGCCGCCCAAAGTGCCAAATTCGGCCTCGTAGATTTTCATGTTCAGCGGGCTCTTGTCCCAGCGCGCGCCGGGATAGGCACGGAACATGCCTTCCAGTTCCGATTTGGAGATATTCATCACCTTGACGCGCAAGGTGGCATCGGTTTCGGAATTGTTGACCGTATAGGCCAGCCCGCGCCATGCGGATTCCAGTTTTTGGAATTCGGGATGGTGCAGGATCTCGTTCATCTGTTCGGTCAGCTTCTGATCAAGGCTGGAAATGACCGATTGCAGCGTGTCGAGCGCATCGCCCGCCACCAGCTCTTGATCGCCCATGACCTCGCGCACCAGCGCCGAAACGGCGTTATCCACCTCGCGCGAGGCTTCTGTGGTGCGCGGCTTGATCGTTTGGCGCAGCATTTCGGAGAACTGATCGAGTTCGGACAGATCACCGGCTTGGGCTTCAGCTTGGGTTTCCATTTCGGCCATCTTAGCTGTCCTTCTCTTCGTCCGCGCCACGCGCCGCGAGTGCGGCCATCAGTTCCGGATCGGCCAGAAGCTTTTCGATCTGCTCCATCGCCTTGGGCTTGCCCGCCATGTAGCGTTGCAGGTTGGCCAGTTGCATCCGCGCCTCAAGCAGCTTTTTCAGCGGCTCGACCTGCATCGCAATTTTGGCGGGGTTGAAATCTTCCATCGTCGAGAAATGCAACTCGACCCCCATCTTGGTCGCGCCTTCCGCGCCAGAAAGTTTGTTTTCGACCATGAAGGAGGTGCCGGGGGCGACATCAGACATATATTGATCAAAGGTCGCGCCGGTCACATCGCGAAATTCGCGCTCTTCGACTTCGGGCTTTTCGACTTTGGAGGCATTGCCCGAAAGATCGGACATCACGCCCATCACGAAAGGCAGCTCGACGAGCTTTTCGCTATCATAGGGGTCTTCGTATGAAATCTGCACGCGGGGCGGGCGATTGCGCTTGATAAAATCAGTGGCTTTGTCGGCGGCCATCGGTGAACCTCCCTTTTATGGATAAAGTGAAACGCATGGGTCGCGTGCGAGTCAACGTAATTCCCGTTAGCGTTGTGCCTTCGGGATAGAATATTGCGTTTTTCGGCCTCATGTTTCTCGTTTTGACAACAATTCGGTGACAAGGGCTTCGAAATCTTTGTCGAGCGAGTTTCTGGCCCGTGTCAGCAGAAGCGGGATTGGACTCGTCGGTTCGTTCGTTCGATACCACGCTTCAACAGCGCGCATCTGTGCGGCGATGTCGGCGCGGTTGCGCAAACTGGGCGCTTGTGGCGGGCTGAGCGTGTCGGTTTCCGCCGTCTCGGTGGTTTCTGAAGCCAAGGCTTTCAGCCGATCCATCGAGAGCGAAAAACCTGATGCTGGGCCAAAATCCACCGTCGCCTTGCTCGCTTCGGCGGGCAGCAATGTCTCAAGGGCCTCGACCAAAGACTTGCCAATCAAGAGCCGCGCTTGCGTAACCAAAAGGAGCGCAACAGAAGAGGGCTCCGTGCGCGCAAGATGCGCCTCAAGTGCGCTCAAAACCACCTTCACCTGCGCCATGGATTCGATTGCGGGCGCAGAACTCGCCCCGGAAACCGAAGGGGCACGCAGAATAACCTCGGGGGCACCAGCGGCGGTTTCCGTGCTCGCTGGCTCGGCCTCGGTTTCGGGGGCTGCGGCATCCCCCGCCCAAACTGCCAGCGTCGGATCGGCGCTCGCGATCAACTCTTGCGCCTGCGCAATCGCGGCCAAGGGGCGCGCGAAATCAAGCTGCATCTGTTTGGCGGGGATTTTTGTGCAGATATCGGCGATTTTCGTCAGCGCCGCCGCGGCGCGCGAAAGTGCCTCTTGCGTGGCGGCGGCCTTAGCGCTGTTGCCGGGGCTGCGCAGCATATCCATGATCTGCGCGGCGGTGCTGGTTTCTTCGCCGTCCCGGGCCGAGGCCTCTCCGGTTGCCACCTGATGGCGGCGCAAAGTCACCTCTGCCATGCCATTAAGCGGCAGATATTGGATCGGCATCACCACCCAAGGCGTGCTGGAAAGGCAATCGAGCGCCACGCGCCGCGCTGATCCACGCGCAGGCAACGCGGGATGTGCGGCTTCTGGCCAAGTTTCCAACAGCGCGACCATCGACTCAAGCACTTGGGCGAATTCTTTCACCCGGCCAGAAAGGATGGCGAAGCGCGCCAAAAGGGATAGCAAGCGCAAATCACGGCTGCGTTTGAGCAGCGCTTCGATCTTGGTGCTTTCCTTGCGATAGTCGATGGACGCCGGGTCGAAGACCTGAGGCATCAGATAGCGTTCGGGGAGTTCCGATTCTGCGGCGAAGTAATATTCAATGAATTCCGCATCGCCCGTCTTTTCCAGATCGGGGCCGCAGGGGGCCTCGTCCGAGACAGGGTCGGTCAACCAGTCCATCGTAATGGTCCCCCCGAAATTCTTGGCCCAAGGGCCCAAAAAGCTAAGTCAATGCCGGGAGCGTCCCCTTTTTCCCGGTTTGGGTCAAGGCTGCATTCGGGGCTTTTTATGGTGTGGCTTTGGCCGGCCTAGCCCGCGCCGTTTCCGCCGCGCCCACCATTTTGCCCCGCGATGCTTTCCATGTATGCGGCGGCGAAATGCATCAAGAAGGCATCAAGGATGCCGTTTTCATGCGGCGCAGTCTTCGCATCCCAGCGCGCGACATAGGTTTCCCAAGCTTTTGCCTTGCGGGACCCGCCCAAAAGCCCGCCCTCTGTCACCCCTTCAATGTCTTCGGGGGCGAGATCGCCCAGAAGCTGGCTGAGTGCGGGTTGCAGGGCTGCGAACAAAGCCACCTGATGATGGCGCAAATCAACGAGCGCTTCTTGCATGGCGTCAGCGCCTTGCAGAAAGCCCGCTCGCGGGCGCAAGAACATCGCTTCCAGCGCATGTTCGACATCGGGCAAAAATTTCAGCGGGTTATTATGTTCCGCCGTGCGCATGGTGCGGTCGCCACCACGGGTGAATTGCTTGGCTGCAGCACGCAATTGCAGCTGTGTCATCACCTCAGACGCGGTCAACCTGAGCGTCTTGCCCAGCGTCTGCGCCAAGGCTTCTGGGTCAATATCGGCAAAGGCGTCTGGGTCCAACCCCGCCCCGGTGCAAAAGGCACGGACAAGGTCACCTGTTGCCCCCGCGTTGGGCGGTGTATTTGCTTCTTGGGAAAGTCCGGGGGATGCCGCGCCCTGAGGCGGAAGCGAAACCTGCGCAGGCGGGGCAGAGATGTCGCGTGGGGGCACAGACAAAGGTTGTGGTTCCGGCGCGGGGGGCGGACTGCCGAGCCCCGTGACGCCTTCCTCTGAAGGAGGGGGTGGCGGTTGCAAGATCGCGCTTTGTGGCACGTCCGAAACGGGCGCGGGGGTCGGGGCCGCGAGCGGCGGTGCGGCGGGCGCAGGGCTTGGTGTGGGGGCGGGCTCTGGCACCGCACCGGGCCGAAACACTGGGTTGGCGACGAAATCATCGGCGAAATCGCCTGCCTGTCCGGGCATCCGCCCGGTCGAAGGGGGCATCGGGGCTGCTTGGCTCGGCGTTGCAAAGGGCTGCGGGGCCGGGCGCGGCATCGGTTGCGAAGCCGGAATCGGGCTGGGCTGCGGCATCGGCGCGGGGGCCGGTTGCGGAGCGGGCGCGGGAAACGGAGAGGGGGCGGGGGATGGCGTTGGCGCAGGCGTTGCCCAAGGATCGCTTGCACTGGCCGCTGGCGTTGCCGCATCTTGCCCCGGCAGGTTCCAGATCCCACCGGTATAAGCCGCCCCCGGAGGGTCGTACGCGCCGGCTGACGGGTTTGGCGACGGCATCGACCAAGCGGGCTGGGGGTTCGGCGGTTGCGGGCTGGGCGGCGGCGGCGCGGGGGCGGGTTCCTCGATCAGCGCGACAATCAAGTAATGGCCGACCTGAAACCGGTCCATATGGCGCAACCGATAGGGTTGATCGAGCCGATATCGGCTGCCTTGCAAGAAGGTGCCATTGGTCGAACGGTCGGTCAGCCACCAGCCCCCATCGGTGAAGGAAATATCGAAATGATGGCCGGAAATCATTCGCGACGGGTCTGGCAGCACCCAATGCATGGTCGAATTGCGCCCGACCTGACAGCCCTGCGAACCCACCATGATCCGCACCGGGCCACCGTCGGGTAGACGATCGACGTTCTCGATTTGCAAAACCAGCGGCATCGTCCGATCCTTCACCCCCGCCGATCGGCGTCAGGAACCCCATTTGTGGCCCGTGTTCTAGCCCCTGTAAAGGGCTTCGGCCATGGTGATGAACCGCGCCAGCAGCACCGAACGACGCGACAGATCGGCGCGCGCAAGGCACGACAGCACCGCTGCATTGATCGAGCGCGGCGCGCGATGCAGGGGAACCGGCATCGGGTCATTCGGGGCGAGCGGCCCGCCAGACCAGCCCACCGCCAGCGCCAACATCACGGTCGGGGACCGAAAGGGCGCAAACAGCGCCTCGCGCATAAGCGCAAAGCGGCGATCTTGCGTGGGCTCTGCCGTCCAGCCCGCAATCGCTTCCAAAAGTGGGCGGTCGCGTGGCTCAATTTGTTCGGGCAAAAGCCGCAGGCATTCATACGCCCACCAAACGGCCAATTGCGGCACCACGGCAAAAGCGGTGAAGGTCACCGCCTCTTCGGGCGTGGTGGAGGACCGCAGCCGCGATAAGAATGCGGCCATTTCCTCTCCTTCGCGCGGACGCGCCTGCACCATTTCCGAAATCTGCGGAATGGCCAGAAACAGCGCTTCTGGCGAGCCATAGCGGAGCATCGTGGCAGGCGGGTGCGTTTTGTCCGGATCGACACTGTCCACCGGCGCGCTGGTTTGGGTAGCAGGAAGGCCCGGAAGGGTTTCGGACATGAAACTGTTTGGATGCTGATGACAAGGTAATTTCAAAAACGCTAGCACATGCCCCCCAAGCCGTCATGCGCTTTGTGCTTGGTCGGCGGCAATCAACTCATCCTTAAGTTTTTGGGATAATTCTAAGAACACGGGCTGGGACGTATCCGGGGGCAGGGGAGTCACATATGACCGTGTTTCGCGATACTTTCGCCGATGTGTTTCATTTCGACGAACGCATGGCCACGACCGGCCAGCACTTACGTGGGGCGGACGAGTTTCTGGATCTCGCCCAAGGGCTTTACGGTAAAACCGTATTGCAAACCGCGCGCGGTTTGCGCCGAGTCTCTAGCCTGATTGAAGGTGAGGAGGTGCGCACCTTCGCCAATGGAAGCCGGGCGATCCAGGTGATCGAACGCTTCCCGATTGAGCGATTGCAGCATCCTTTGCCGGAGCGGTTCTGGCCGCTTGCGCTGCCTGCTGGGCTTCTGGGCAATAATGATCGGCGGCTTGTCGCGCCCGAGCAATGCTTGCTGTTGCACAGCGAGTTGGCGCAGATTGAGCATGACAAACCCCTGCTGTTGGTGCCCGCCAAGGTGTTGAGCCTTTTGCCGCAGGTGACCACGGTGAACCCCGGCCCGAAGGCCGTGCTGTATCGGCTGCGCTTTGAAGAGCCCGAATTGGTGATGAGCGCCAATGGTGCGGTGCTTTTGTGCGACATCGGCTCGATGTTCGATGATTGGGCTGATCTTGATCCGCATGACACGTTAGCGCATTTGCCGGATGTCGCCGCGCTGCCCTTTGACGAGGCTTTCGACTTGATCCAGCGCGAGATCGAGATTGATGGCGGGATCGAGGCGCATTTTGCCAAACATCTGGAACAAATGAAGCGCTGCGCGGTCTGCACACGGGTGGTGGCCCCGCCCACCCATCACGATCAGGTTGCAGAACCGGCAAGAGCTTGCCGACAAACCTGCCCGCGGGAGTGGGCGGCGGAATAAACCCGTGCTACCGCTAAACCCGAAGATTTCGGGGGGCGGGAATGCGACTAGGGCAAGTGATGCGGGCCAGCCGCGAAACGGGGCTGGCTCTGGCGAGGCTTGGGGCCTTTTGGGGGGCCTTCGCCGCCTATCTTCCTGATTACAAGCTGCGCGCGGGGGTCGATGACGGCACCTTTGGGCTGCTGCTGCTATGCGCGGCGCTGGGCGGGGTTGGGGCGATGGCCTTGGTGCCACGGATCACCGCCAAGCTTGGCGCGCGCTCGCTCAAGGTGCTTGCCTTTGTGTTGGTGGCGGTGACCTTCGTGCCCTTGATGATCCACTCTGCCTTGGGGCTTGCGGCGGCGCTGCTATTAATGGGCGCGGCGATGTCGGCGCTCGATATTGCCGCCAACGTGCGGATTTCAGAGGCAGAGCATGACACTGGCCTGCCCTTGATGAACTGGAACCATGCGCTCTTTTCTTTTGGGCTTGGCGGGGCGGCTTTGCTCGCGGGCGCCTTGCGCGGCGCGGGGTTCCCACCTGAGCTGGTCCAGCCCGGTTTGGCCTTGGCGCTGGTGCTTGTGGCTTCGCGGTTGCACGTGGCGAGAGACAGCGCCGGGCCGGAAGCCGATGCGCCGAGCGCCGGGCCAAGCCCGATGCCATGGGCGGTTGTTTTGCCGGCGGCTGCGATTTTCTTTGCTGCCTTCGTGACGGAAAACACTACCGAGACATGGTCTGCCCTTTATCTGGAACGTGGGCTTGGCGGTGTGGTGGGGGCAGGGGCTTTGGGGCCTGCCATGTTTGGGCTGGTGATGGGCCTCTTTCGCTTGGGCGGGCAAATGCTGGCCGCGCGGCTAGGCGAAGCGCGCTTGGTGGCCTTTTCCGCCGCAGCCGGGGCCGTTGGGGCGGTGATCACCGCCGCAGCGCCCACGCTGCCACTTGCCGTTTTGGGGCTCGGTTTGATTGGTGTCGGGGCGGCGGTGGTGGTGCCCTCCACCAATGCGCTTTTGGGGCAGCGGGTGACACGCGCCGCCCGTGCACGAGCGCTGTCGCGCGCGTGGATGATCGGCTTTTCGGGCTTTTTCATCGGCCCGGTGTTAATGGGCGCTTTGGCCGAATGGGCCGGGCTGCGGGTGGTGTTTTTGATGCTGGCGCTGGCGATGGCCGCCGTGGGTCCGGGGCTTTGGGCGCTGATGCGCATGCCCCGGACCTGAGCGGTTTAGGCGTAGGTTTCAAAGAACCCGTTCGGGATCAGCAAGTTGTCGCGGCTGAGGTCTTGCACCCGTTTTTCGCCACACAGCGCCATCGAGATATCGAGTTCTTTTTGCATCACCTCAAGCGCCTTGGTCACCCCCGCTTCGCCCATCGCACCAAGGCCGTAAACATAAGCGCGCCCCGCCATCGTGCCTTTGGCCCCAAGCGCCAGCGCTTTGAGAATATCTTGGCCAGAACGGATGCCGCTATCGAGCCAGACCTCGGCCTTATCGCCCACCGCCTGCACGATTTCTGGCAGCATCCGAATGGCAGACAGTGCGCCATCCAACTGCCGCCCGCCGTGGTTGGAGACGATGATCGCATCGGCGCCAAAATCGGCGGCAACGCGGGCATCTTCGGCATCAAGCACGCCTTTAAGAATGAACTTGCCGCCCCATTGGTCGCGAATGCGCGCGATTTTCGACCAATCCAAGCAGGGGTCGAATTGCTCCGCCGTCCAGCTAAAGAGCGAGGAGGCATCCGCCACCCCTTTGGCATGGCCGACGATATTGCCAAAGAAACGCCGCTTGGTGCCCAGCATCTCAAGGCCCCACTGCGTTTTCATCGCCATATTGATCATGTTCGGCAGTGTCAGCTTGGGCGGCGCAGACAGGCCGTTTTTGAGGTCTTTATGCCGTTGCCCCAGAATCTGTAGATCCAGCGTCAGCACCAGCGCCGAGCAATTGGCGCGTTTCGCCCGCTCAAGGATCGCATCGACAAAGTCTTCGTCGCGCATCACGTAAAGCTGAAACCAGAACGGGTCGGGGGAATGCGCGGCCACATCCTCGATTGAGCAAATCGACATGGTGGAGAGCGTAAACGGCACACCAAATTTGGCGGCGGCGCGGGCGGCTTTGATCTCGCCATCGGCGCGCTGCATCCCCAAAAGCCCAACCGGAGAGAGCGCCACCGGCAAAGCCACATCTTGGCCCGCCATCGTGGTCGCCGTCGAGCGGCCCGACATATCCACCGCCACCTTCTGGCGCAGCCGGATTTGCGAGAAATCCGACACGTTTTCGCGGAAAGTCTGCTCGGTGTAAGAGCCGCTTTCGCAATAATCAAAAAACATCTTCGGCGTGCGCTTGCGGTGCAACTGCTTCAAATCGTCGATGCAGGTAATGACGGTCACTGGGCTCTCCTAAAACTGGTTAGGTGAAATTACCAATCATAGGGGGATTTGCAAGCAACTGGTCAGGCGCGTTGCGGTCGCAGGTGAAGGGCCCTATGCGCCGTTTCGGGCAGCATAGGGCGCCACGGCTTGCGCCTTAGGCGGCAAAGGTAAAGGCGAAGCAATCCGCTTTGAGAACTTGGGAAAGGTCAAGCTGTTCAGGTTCAGATCCGCTTTTCTTTGCCGCTTCTGCCTCTTTCGGTTCCGCTTCTTCGCTCGGTTGGTCTTTCACGCCTAACGCGGCTGCGATGGCATCACCGATCTCGCCTATAGCGTCTTCGGTGGCGTCTCCGATGGGACCGATCGCCCCACCAATTGCATCTCCAATCGCATCTCCGAGCGAGTCCCCGAACGCCGCTCCAATGCTATCGCCAAAGTAGCCAGCTTTCTCCGTCAAAGTGCTCTGTGCGAGGGCGGCAAGTTTCTCCTCCGACGCACCCTTGGCGGCCAATTCTAGGATCAGGTCGTTCAAGGCGAGGAGTTCTTTAACGAATGCTCCAAACAAGTCATAGGCACTGCCAATGGGCGCTGCGCCTGCAACCTTTCCACTGTCGTCGGCTTCGGTTTCCGAGAGCGCGGCTTGTGCAGCGCTCGTCCCGACCTGTGCGAGGCCCTGAACGGTGCTAATAAGGCCTGCGCCTCCGGAGGCGATACTCCCGGCGCTGTTTGCTACTGTACTCAAGCTCAGGGCATCCAAGCCCCAATCGGCGGCAGTCGTCTCGGCCAGTGTGTCCATAAGCGCTTCGACGTATTGCGCTTCATCGGTCAGGGCGGGGCTCTCAAACAGGTCATACATAGCGGGTCTTTCCTTTGTCACGGTTGGCCCGGTTTTTGGGCGATCCGTGGCAGTGTGTAAGGCTATGGAAAACCTATCAATTCCCCCGGTGGGGACTTGACCTTTGGGGCAAAATTTGTGTCGCTATGCGGTTCGATGATGGGCGAGGTCGCGCAAGGTTTCGGCCAGTATGGCAATCGCCGGGGCCACGTCTTGCGCGTCAATCGCTTCGTCTGGGTGATGACTGATCCCACCCCGGCACCGCATGAACAACATGCCATAATCGCAGATCATTTTCATATGCGCGCCGTCATGGCCTGCACCGCTCGGTAGATCCGGTGGGGCGGTGCCCATCACGCGCTCAGTGGCGCGCGAAAGGCTTGCCATCAACTGTGGCGCGCAGGCGCTGCTGTCGGATTGGCTGGTGATGTCGAGCGCGGCGCTGAGCCCGCGCCGCTTGGCAATCTGCGCAATCTCATGCTGGATTTGCGCGCAGGCTGCTGCGCGTTTGTCATTCTCAAGCGCCCGCAGATCGAGGCTCAACTCCACCGCACCGGGGATGGTGTTGGTTCCGCCGGGGTGCACCGTGCATTGACCGACCGTTGCCACCACATCGGGGCCTGCGGCGCGTTCAATCGCCAAAATTATCTCTGCTGCGCCTGTAAGCGCATCTTGGCGCAGCGCCATGGGCACTGTGCCCGCATGGCCTGCTTGCCCGGTGACCAAAATCCGTCCGCGCGTGGCGCCGGCAATGCCGCTCACCACGCCAAAAGGCACCCCGGCTTGTTCCAGCACCGGGCCTTGTTCGATATGGAGTTCCAGATAGCCAAAATAGGCCCTAGGGTCCGCAGCGGCTTCGCCAATCCGATCTGGGTCGAGGCCAAAATCGCTCAGGGCTTGCCGGGCGGTGATGCCATCTGCATCGCACAACGCCAGCCCACCCTCACGGTGACCCCCGGCGAGCGACAGGCTTCCGGCCAAAGAGGTGCCAAAGCGCGTGCCCTCTTCATCGCCAAAGCACAGAATTTCGACGGGAAAGGGCAGGGCCTCGCCTGCCATTTGCAGCGCTTCCATCGCGGCGATGGCTGCCAGAACACCCAACGGGCCATCATAAATGCCGCCATCGCGCACCGTATCAAGGTGCGAGCCAAGCGCGAGCGCCGGGCCGGGCCCGCCCCAGCGGCCAATCAGATTGCCCGCCGCATCCATACGCACCGAGGTGGCGCCAGCCTCGCGCAGCCATCCCGCCACCAGATCATTTGCGGCGCGCATTTCCGGGCTAAAGGCGAGCCGGGTCATTTTGCCCGGCTCCGCCGTGATCGCGGCCAGTTCCGCCAGCCGCGCCAAGGTCCGCTCAGCCAAAGCTGACATCGCGGTTCACGTCTTTATAAAGCAGATAGGCGCTTTCATCCCAGCCGGTGGCATAGAATTGCTGCGGCACCCAGGGGCCCATCCAGATGTAATCCTCGGCCCAGACCTCGTGCCAATCGCGGTCAAGCAGATACATGCCCTGACCTTTGAGCAAGAAGAGCGAATGCTCCATGATATGGGTTTCGACCGAGGGGAAATGGGTGCCGGGCGCGAAGCTGAGCACATTCATTTCCATGTCAAAGGCCAGATCATCGGGCAGCAGATGCTGCCAGCCACGGCCCGGATTGCCGGTGTGGTTGACCTTTTCCACCTGCGCGATGTTCGAAACCACCGGGCCGGGCGTCGCCAGACCTTCGGCGGGCACATACGGCCGGTAGAATTCGAGCACGCGGGCGGTGCGGTCGCCTTCGTTTTTAAGCGTGAACGGCACCCCGGGCGGCACATAGGCATAGCCGCCCTCGGTCAGTTCGTGGCCTTCACAGAACCCTTCGATGCCCAGATTGAACGTGCCTTCTTGCACCAGCAAGAAATGCTGCAGCCCATCATTGCGGGGGCGCGAGGTGCCGCCACCCGGCGCGACCAACAGCATCGTTTGCACAAAGCCCGCGCCCATTTTCGGGCTGGCGAGAAAGCGCACGATGGTGCCCGCATAATCGGGCATGCGGCTGTCGAGCACGCCTTCGGGGGGAAGCAGCGCATAGTTGCGCTCGACCGCGCCCCGGAAATAGGCGGTGGCGCCCGGCGCGCAGGTGCGCGCCTCCAAGGGCAGGATCGAGCGGTGGAAGTTCAGTTTCGGCATTATTCGTCCTCGGGCATCACGGCGGTGACGATGAGTTCGACCAGATCGCCTTCGGGCATGCGGCTTTCCACGAAGGAGCGCACCGGGCCCCGGTCGGATGGCACCCACTTGCCCCAAAGCTGGTCGAAAAGCGGCTTGTTGTCGTGATCGGTCACCACCACCTCGGCTTTCACCAGATGGGTTTGATCGGTGCCCGCCGATTTCAAGATGCGTTCAATCTTGGCGAAGACATCAAGCGTTTGGCCCGTGAAATCGGCGGTCACATCATCGGCCGAGGCCACCGCCCAAACGAGCTTGCCGCCGCCGGGGAAGGTGAGAATGTTGAGTTCCGATTTGCTGGGCGGGATCGGGCTGCGTTGAACCGTCATGATCTTACTTCTTTTCTTGCGGGGGGAGTTTGGCGGCGTTGAAGCCGTTGGGGGTAATGCCGCGCGGCGTGGCCAGCTCATAGGCCTCACGCTTGAGGAATTCGCCTTGGCCCGGTTCGGCACAGACAACGCCATCTTTCATCGACAGCTTGCCGCGCAGATAGGTGGCCACCGGCCAGCCGGTGACTTCCATCCCCTCGTAGGGGGTGTAATCGACGGCATGTTGCAGCAAAGCATTGGTGATGGTGACTTTGCGGTTGGCATCCCACAGCACGATATCGGCGTCCGAGCCCACGCCAATCGCGCCTTTTTTCGGGTAAAGCCCAAAGATCCGCGCCGGGTTGGTGGCGGTTAGGCGGGCAAAAGTTTCCAGATCGATCCGGCCTTTCGACACCCCTTCTGAGAAAACGAGCGGCATACGCGAGCCCACCCCCGGAACGCCATTCGGGATTTGGCTGAAATCGGCATCTGTGCCGTTCATCTCTTTGGAGTTTTTCGGACCAGAGAAGAAGAAGGCGCTGTGGTCCGACGAGATCACGTCAATCACGCCGCGGCGGATATCATCCCAAAACGGTTCCACATTGGCCGGGTCGCGCGGCGCCGGAGAGCACATGTATTTCGCGCCTTCGCGGCGGGGGCGGTCCATGTCTTTGGCGCCCAGCACAAGGTATTGCGGGCAGGTTTCGCCCCAGACTTTCAGACCGCGTTTTTGCGCGCGCTCAATCTCTTCGGCGACCTCGTGGCACGAGACGTGGAAAATTTGGATCGGCGTGTCGACCAGTTCGGCCAAGCAAATGGTGCGGTAGGTGGCTTCACGTTCCACCACCTCGGGGCGCGACCAAGCGTGATATTTCGGCTCGACCATGCCTTGCGCGAGCAATTGTTCGGTCAAGAAGCCAATCGCGTCGTAGTTTTCGCAGTGCACGGTGACCATGCAGCCTTCGCGGTGGGCGGCGGCCAGAACGCGCAGGAATTCGCGGTCGGTCAGATGCGCGTCTTCATAGGTGAGGAACACTTTGAGCGAGCGAATGCCCGCCGCAACCACCATCGGGATGTCTTCAAGCACGACCTTGTCGGTCGGGTCCGAGATGATCTGGTGGAAGGTGTAATCGGCAAGCGAGGTCTCGCCGCGACGCAGGCTTTCGGCAAACACATCGGCGATTTCTTCGCCCGCATGTTGCGAGATGAACGAGATGATGGAGGTCGTGCCGCCGGCAAGTGCCGCACGGGTGCCCGAGATCATGCTTTCCGCACCATGGCCGTTTTGCGGGTCCACTTGGTCGATGTGGCAATGGCTATCCACCCCGCCGGGCAGGGCGATCAGGCCGCTTGCATCTACCACTTCGGTACCCTCAAGCGCTTCGCCCAAGGCGGCGATCCGCTCGCCGGTGATGCCAATGTCACATTGGCGCGGCCCCCCTTCGGTGACGACAGTCGCACCTTTGATGACAAGATCGTAATTCGGGCTCATTGGGAGGCACTTTCCGTTGTGGGCGTCGCGGCATGGGCCACGACAAGGTCGGTTTCAGGGTCAAGGAGGTGGCAGCGTTCCAGCCGCGGGGTGACGGTGAGCCGGTCGCCGGGGCGCACCTCGGACATCGGATCGAGCCGCATCGCGCAGCTTTCACCGTCGATTTTGAAAAACGCGAGGATCTCTTGGCCCAAGGGTTCGATCAGGTCGATCGTGATGCCAAAGCCGGGCGCGCCCTCTTCGGCCAAAAGCAGGTCTTCGGGGCGCACGCCAAAGGTCATGGTGCGGCCCAGATGCGCGCCATAGGCCGGGATGCGCTCGGGCAATACGGGCAAAACCGTGCCATCGCTGAGTTCCAGTTGCGGGGCCTCTGCGCTGCCCGTCACCTGCGCTTGGATCAGGTTCATCGAGGGCGAGCCCACAAATTGCGCCACAAAAGCGGTGCGCGGGTGGAAGTAAAGCTCTTGCGGCGTGCCGACTTGCTCAATCAGCCCGTCTTTCATCACCACTACGATATCGGCGAGCGTCATCGCCTCGGTTTGGTCATGGGTGACGTAGATCGTGGTCGTGGGGGCGACTTGGTGCAGCCGCTTGATCTCGGTGCGCATCTGCACGCGCAGCTTGGCATCAAGGTTTGAGAGCGGCTCGTCATAAAGAAACACCGCCGGGTCACGCACCATCGCGCGGCCCATGGCAACGCGCTGGCGCTGCCCGCCCGAAAGCTGGCGCGGTTTACGGTCCAAAAGCGCGGAAAGCTCAAGCATGTCAGAGATCTTCTGCACCCGCTCTGCGATCTCGGCTTTTGGCATTTTGCGCTGTTGCAGGCCAAAGGCGATGTTGTCGCGCACCGACATATGCGGGTAGAGCGCGTAGTTTTGGAACACCATCGCAATGTCGCGTTCTGCAGGTGCAAGGTGGTTCACGGGGCGGCCATCAATTTCGACCGTGCCGGTGCTGATGTCTTCGAGCCCTGCGATCATCCGCAAGGTGGTGGATTTGCCGCACCCCGAAGGGCCGACAAAGACGACGAAAGCATGATCGGGGATCTCTAGGTCGATCCCGCGCACCGCTTGCGCAGTGCCATAGCTCTTCGTGACTGATTTGAGGGAGAGTGTTGCCATGGGAGGGGTCCGTGTTCGAGCGTGGGAGGGCGACGGGAGCCAATTACCAAGGGCCGGGTTTTTGGCCGTCGAGAGAGGTGAAGCCTTCGAGCGCCAGCGCCACCGCCCCAACCGGGGTTTCTGCGGCGCTGATATCGGAGACGAGGATCTGCGTGTTTTGCAGCGGCGCGCGCATGGCCAGCTTTGCCAGTTCTTTGCGCGCGGTGATTTCGGCATAGGGCCAGATGCGGCCCACGATCCCGCCCAGCACAATGGCCGAGGGGTTGAAAATATTGACGATGTCGGAAAGCGCGCGGCCCAGATGGCGGCCTGAATCCTCAAACAGATCAAGGATCGGTGGGGCGCCGTCTTTGGCGGCGCGGATCAGTTCTTCGACATTGCGCACCCGCAACGATCGTTGCGCGGCGGCCAAAAGCGCGGGCGCAGCGATATAGGCCGACAGGCAGCCTTGTGCGCCGCAGCCGCAAATCCGGCCATCGGGCACCACTTTGATATGGCCCAATTCGCCGCCAAAGCCCGAAGCGCCGCGATAGGGGCGGCCATCCAAAAAGATCCCGCCGCCAAGGCCAAGCCCGCCGTCGATCATCACAAAATCGGTCAGCTGCCCGCATTGGCCAAAGAGATACTCGGCCATCGCGGCAGCGTTGGTGTCATTGTCGATATAGACGGGCGCGCCGATCTGGTCGCGCAGCAGGTTGCCGATATCGGTTTCATACCAATCAAGGCTCGGCGCATGGGCGAGCCCGCCGCTTGATTCCACGAGCCCCGGCAGGGTGATGCCAATGGCGCGGATCTCATCTTGGCTGCGGGAGATCTCATGGCAAAGCGCGCCAATCGCGTGGCGCAGATCGGTTGCCAGTGCGGCCGGGTCGGTCGGCAGCGGCTGGCTCCATTTGCGAATCGGTGTGCCATCAATGCTGGCCGCGACGATCGCCATCTGTTCAAACTCAAGGTGCACGCCAATCAGCAAGCCATTGTCGGCAGAAAGCCGATAGTTGGCCGAGGGGCGCCCGCGCTTGCCGGTTTCTTGCGCCGCATCCGATTCGACAAAGCCAATGTCTTCAAACGCGCGCAGAATCGCCGAGACGGTGGACTTGTCGCAGCCGGTCAAATCCGTCAGGCCACGCTTGGTAATACCGGGGTTTGCCCGCAGCGCATGGAAGATGCGCGTCGCATTGTATTGCCTGACATAGGATGGGTGCACGGTGGCGAACCTTTTTTCTGTGTGTCGTCATAACTCCGCTGAAAACGCCGCCGAAGCCAAGATTTCGGCCGAATTTTTCTGACGTCACATCAAAAATAGACATGTTAGCGCCAAAAATATGCAGATATGGCGAAAAAATGCTCAAAAATAGGGCTTATCGTGTATGGTGTTGGAATATTTATGATTGGTGTCGTGATAAATCTTGTGTCTGCTGCCTCGGATGGCAGGCATGTCTGCGGGGACCAACTGAGAAGCCCAGCAGGAGATGGTAAAATATGACGACCCTCAAACAAAATGCGCTCGCGACCGGCGCTGTCCTTCTTGCCCTCGCAAGCCCCGCGATGGCGCAAGAGGCCGAAGTCTGGACCTATTGGGCCAGCGGCGCGGAAGCCAACGCCCTGACCGCGTTGATTGGCGTCTATGACGAACAATACCCGGGCGCACCGATTGGCACCCGCGTGATCACCGGCAACACCGCCGAGATGCGCCGCGCCCTGCAAACCGCCTTCCTTGGTGGGCAGCCCCCGGCAGTCTATCAATCGGGCATGGCGCAAGAGCTGAAAAGCTTCGCCGATGCGGGCCGGATCGCGCCGCTTGATGATGTTGTCTCGGATGTCCCGGGCTTTGCCGACATCGCCGATGGTGTGCGCCGAGTCGTCAGCGTGGATGGCCACCTTTACGGCGTGCCGCTGAACCTGCACGTGGTTTCGAACGTCTTCTACAACAAAGCGATCTTCGACGAGCTTGGGCTCGAAGTCCCCACCACGGCAGAAGAATTTGACGCCGTGGCCGACAAAATCGAAGCCGCTGGTTACCAAGCGATGGGCAACGCCGGTGGCCCGGGCTGGACGCTCTATACCTTCTACAGCTTCCTCTACAACGCGCTGGGCCAAGACGGCTACTACGCTTTCGGTTCGGGCGAGATCCCCTTCACCGATGCGCGTGTGAAAGCGGCGCTGGCCTCGTGGACCGATGCCTATGCCGATCACTTCATGGATGACTGGACCGGCTACACTTGGTCCGACACCGGTGCCAAATTCGCCGAAGGCGAAGTGGCCATGTATCAAATGGGCGACTGGCTCTCGGCCTACCTTGCTGATGCGGGCTGGACCGAAGGCGAGCAATACGGCTTCTTCCCGGCGCCGGGCATGGATGGCGGCGTTGTCATGCAAATGGACCTGATGGCGCTGACCAGCGGTGTGGAAGGCAAAGCGGCTGAAATCGGCAAAGATTTCATGCGCGCGGCGGCTTCGCCCGAAGGCCAAGCAGCGTTCAACACGGTCAAAGGCTCGGTGGCGGCGAACCCGCTTGCCAGCAGCGCCGGTTACTCGGCCTATGGTCAAGCCGCGTTTGAGGAAATTCAGGCGGCGAGCCCGCGCGGTGCGGTTGTGCCGAACATGAAAAACCTCCTGCCGGTGCGCCTTGGCGACGAATTCGGCACGCTGGTTTCGGCCTATGCCGCTGACCCGTCGCCCGAAGCCGCTGAAGAGATGCTCGAAACGCTCGAAGATATGCGTGTCGAGGTCAAAGAAGCCGGCGAATTCGTGACCTGGTAAAATCCTTTGGTGCAGGCGGCGATATGTGCCGCCTGCACCTGCCCCATTTCCGCCCCTCCGCCGAAACGACCAGAGGCCATCATGCCGATCAAAGGACCGCGCGATCACCGGGCCCAGAAAGCGTTGACCTACACGCTGTTTCTGGCGCTGCCCGTGACTTTCTTCCTGACCGCTTATGTCTATGCGGTGGGCTACACCGGCTTCGTGTCGCTGCATTCGTGGGATGGGATCTCGCCCACGATGCGCTTTGTCGGTCTTGATAATTACGGCTCGTTGATGGGCCAGTCGCGGTTTTGGCACGCGGTTGCCAACAACCTGAAGTGGCTCGCTTTCTACTTGGTTGCCCCCAGCACGCTTGGCCTTGCACTCGCGCTTTTGGTCGATGGCAAGCTGAAGGGCGAAGGCGTGATCAAGACGCTGATCTTCCTGCCCTATATCATCACCCCCGTGGCGGTGGCCGCTGTGTGGCGTTGGCTTTACCTGCCCGATGGCGGCCTTGTGAACACCGTGCTCGACGGCATCGGTCTTTCGGGCGTGGCCTCCAACTGGCTCGGTGATCGCCATATTGCCTCTTACTCGGTGATGGCGGCCGCGCTTTGGAGCACGACGGGCTTTTCCTTCCTCGTCTTCTTCTCGGGCCTGCGCTCGATCCCGGCAGAGCTTTTTGAAGCCGCGCGGATTGATGGCGCTTCGGCCTTCACGATCTTTCGCCGCATCACCATCCCGCATCTGTGGCCCTCGACCGTGCTCGTGCTTGGCCTCTTCGGGATCGAGGCGATGCGGCTCTTCGACCTTGTCTGGTCAATGACCGGCGGCGGGCCCTCGCGCGCCTCCGAAGTGTTGGCCACCCAGCTTTATGACGTGGCCTTTGCCACCTTCCAAATGGGCAAAGCCAGCGCCATTGGCATCGTTCAGCTGTGCCTCGCGGCGGTGCTGATCCTGCCCTACATCGCCTATATCACCCGCAACGTCGAGGAGGCCGCCGAATGAGCCTTGCTCCCGCCGCGCCGCTGCGCCCCGCGCGTGTCCTGCGCTATGCCGCCGCCATCTTTGTTTGCGTGCTGTTCACCGTGCCGCTTTTGGTCACGCTCAACACCGCCTTCAAAACGCCCGCTGAACTGACGCAGGTTCTGTCGCTCCCCTCGGAGCCGACGCTCGAAAACTTCCGCATTGCGGTGGCCGAGGTGGGGCCCGCGGTGCTCAACAGCTTGATGATCACGATTCCCTCGGTGGTGCTGTCGGTGCTGATCGGGGCGATGGCGGCCTATCCGCTTTCGATGATGGACCCGAAAAAGGGCCGCTGGATCTATTTCTTGCTGCTCTCGGGCATGTTCGTGCCATTCCAGATTGTGCAGATCCCGGTCTTCTTCGTGACCCGCGCGATTGGGGTTTACAACACGATCCCGGGCCTGTGGTTGGTGCACGTGGCCTATGGTGTGCCAATCTGCACCTTCTTCATGCGCAACTTCTTCGCCACCGTGCCGCGTTCAATCTATGAAGCGGCGCAGGTCGATGGCTGTGGTCCGGCGGGCTATTTCTTCAAAATCCTGATGCCCGCCAGCTTCACCGGGATCGCGGCGCTTGCCATCGTGCAAAGCCGCTCGGTCTGGAACGACCTTCTGTTCGCGATGACGCTGACCGCCAGCGATGATGTGATGCCCGTGACCGCAAAACTCAACGGCTTTGTCGGCGCCATTCAGGTGCAGCATGGCCCGCTCATGGCCTCGGCCATCCTGACCGTTCTGCCGATGCTTCTGGCCTTCTTGCTGTTCCAGAAAGCCTTCGTGCGCGGCTTGCTCGGTGGCAGCTCGAAATAAGTTTGAAAGTGAAGACGTGCCCTGCGCGGACCCAATTTTGGGGCTGCCGCCCCGGGCACAATGAAAAGGACCGCAGAAAATGCGTATAGCCGTTACCGGGATCTCTTATGAAGCCCTGTTGCGTTCGCCCGTGCCCACCACCACGATGGAGGTGCAACGCGGCGAAAAGATGATCGGGCTTGGCCTGTGGATGATCCGCGGCATTGAAGAGCGCTTGGCCAAGGAAACCGATGTTGAATTGGTGCCGATCCTGTGGGGCACGGCGCTGCCCGGTGGCGGCTTCACCCGCGAGATTTATGAAACCGTGCGCGATGAGGCGGTGGCCGGGCTGCGCGCAGCGGGGCCGCTCGATGGCGTGATCGTGGTCAACCACGGCGCGATGGAAGTGCGCGGGCTCGATGCACATCCCGACAGCGATTTTCTCAATCACGTTGCCGAAGCGGTGGGCAAAGATGTCCCGATTGGCCTGTGCCTCGATCTGCACGGGCAAGTGACGCAAGGGATGCTGGACCGGATCAGCGCGCTGTCGGTTCTGCGCACCGCGCCGCACCGCGATGACCAATCGACCGGCTATCGCTGCGCCGAGCAACTGCTTGAAGTGATCCGCACCGGCCAACGCCAGCATATTGCGCGGGTTCATGTGCCGATCCTGCTGCCCGGTGAAATTTGCGTCACCACTGCCGAGCCCTCGCGCGAAATCTATGGCTCGCTGCCTGATTATGACGCGATTGACGGCATGGTTGAGGCCAACTTGCTGGTCGGCTTTGCGTGGAATGACCAGCCGTGGATCGGGGCGAGCGCCATTGGCCAATCGCGCCGCTCGATGGAGCAAGCGCGCGAAGTGGCCAGTGATCTGGCGCGTCGGGTCTGGGCAAACCGCGCCGAATACAAGCTGCGCATGGAACATGCCGAGGTTGAGGCGGGGCTGACGCTGGCGGCTGAGGCACCCGAGCGCCCGCTGTTCCTGACCGATTCCGGCGATAACACCACCGCTGGGGCCTCGGGCCATTCGACGGCGATGTTGCAAGCCATTCTGGACCGCCCGGAATTGGAAGATGTGGTCGTGGCTGGCATCACCGCGCCGGGCATTGTTGCCGCCTGCGCTGCGGCGGGCGAGGGGGCAACGATCACGCTGGACCTTGGCGCCGAGCATCAACCGGCTGGCGGTCCGCGCCGTCAGGTGGAAGCTGTGGTGGAAGCGGCGAGCGACCAATTGCAGCCCGACGGGTTCCAACCCTATCTGCGCAGCGGTGGGGCTTGGGCGCGGGTGCGCATCGGCCACGTGATTGCTACCTTCCACGATGCCTCGATCGGGATCACCACGCCCGCCCATTTCCAGATGATGGGCATCGCGCCGACCGATCACCGCATCTATGTGGTGAAACTGGGCTACCTGCACCCGCAATTGGAAGACATCGCCGAGCGGTTCATTTTGCTTCTGTCCGATGGCGCCTCGGCGCTCGATGTCACGCGGCTGGAATACAAGCTGCTGCCGCGCCCGTGCTATCCGCTTGATCCCGATATGAATTGGGATGTGACCGAGGCGTCGATTGCCACCAACGCCGTTGAGGTGGAGGCATGAGCATCGTCCTGAAATCGCTCTCTGTTCCGAGCTTTGGCACCCCCGCGCTTTGCCCGGAAATCCCGACAGAGGTCTATGCCGCGCGATGCGATCAACTCTTCGCGGCGGCGGGCACGGATTGGGTCGCGGTCTATGCAGACCGCGAGCACCTTGCCAATATCGCCTTCCTCACCGCTTTTGAGCCGCGCTTTGAAGAGGCATTTTTGCTGCTTGGTCCGGCGGGGCGGCGGGTGCTGATTTGCGGCAATGAAAGCCGCGATTACGCGCCGCTTTCGCGTTTGCCCGGTGTTGAGGTTGTGCTGTGCCAAAGCTGTAGCCTGATGGGGCAAGACCGTTCTGTTGCCCCGGCATTGTCGGTTGTTTTGGCCGAAATCGGCGTCAAGACCGGCGACAGCATTGGCGTTGTGGGGTGGAAATACCTCTCGGGCGCGGAATGGGGCGGGGCAGCGCCAAGCTTCCATGCCTCGGCCTATTTTGTGGATTCGCTGCGCGCGGCGGTTGGCCCGCAAGGCACGCTCACCGAAGCGACCCCGATCTTGATGCACCCCGAAACCGGGCTGCGGGCGGTGGTCGATGTGCACCAAATCGCCGCTTGGGAATGGGGCGCCGCGCGTGCCTCTGATGCGGTATGGCGGATCGTGCAAGGGGTGCGCGAGGGCGATGATGAATTCACCGCCGCCGCGCGCATGGGCTATATGGGCGAAGAACTTTCGGCCCATGTGATGTTTGCCTCAGCCCCCCTTGGTACGCCGGTGGTTGGGCTGCGCAGCCCGCGCGGGCGCAAGCTGCAAAAGGGCGATGGCGTCACCACGGCGGTCAGCTATTGGGGTGGCCTGTCCTCGCGTGCCGCGCTGTTTGATACCGAAAACGACGCTTTCCTTGAAAAGGCCAAAGGCTATTTTGCGGGGCTTATTCGTTGGTATGAAACCGCGAAAATCGGCGTGACTGGCGGCGAGATTGACGCTGCCGTGCGCGAAACACTGGCGCAATCGGACCTCAAGCCGGCGCTGAACCCCGGCCACCTTGTCGGCCATGATGAATGGCTGCACACGCCGATCACCCCCGGCTCCACCGAGAAACTGCGCTCGGGCATGCCGTTCCAAGTGGATGTGATCCCGGTGCCGATGCCGGTGGGCCAAGCGCTCAACAACGAGGATGCAGTGACCTTTGCCGATGTTGAGATGCGCGCCGATCTGGCGCGGCTCTACCCGGAGGTGGCCGCCCGGATCGCCGCGCGGCGCGCGTTCATGGCGGATGAAATCGGTGTGGCGCTTGACGACTGCATCTTGCCGATGAGCAACACGCCGCTGTGCCTCGCGCCGTTCTGGCTGGCGTCGGATAAACTACTGGTGCGCGCCTCCTGACGGGGCACGCACCGGGTTCGCCTCGTGAAACGCAGGTCCCCGCGTCTCACGAGGCGTATCTTCAAGGTTAGGCGACCCTTGAGTTCGTCTCTTGGACCTTTTCCCAGCCACGGAACCGGGCAATCAGCGTGCCCAAATCGCCCACGGCGGTGGCGAGCGAACTGGTCGCAGCGGTTGTTTGTTCAAACATCGCGGCGTTTTCTTGCGTGGCAGTATCAAGTTGACCCAAAGCACGGGTCACTTCGGAAATGCCCTGCTCTTGCTCGCTGGCGCTTGAGGCAATTTCGGTGACGCGCAGCGAAATATCTGACACAGCGCCCGAAATGCTTTCCAGCGCTGTGCCGCAATCGCGCACCAGCGTCACGCCTTCGCGGACCTGACTGCCACTGTCGGCGATCAGCGAGCCGATTTCTGCGGCCGATTCAGCGGCGCGTTGGGCAAGAGCTCGCACTTCCGAGGCCACAACTGCAAAGCCGCGCCCGCTTTCGCCCGCCCGCGCGGCTTCAACGCCTGCGTTCAGCGCCAGAAGGTTGGTTTGGAAGGCGATATCATCAATCACCCCAATGATCCGCGTGATTGCATCGGAGGAAGCCTCGATCCGCTGCATCGCTTCAACGGCGGCGCGCATCGTTTGTTGCGAGCGCCCGGCCCGGTCGCAGGCCTCGTTTGCCAAAGTGCGCACGCTGTTAATGCTCGAGTTGGTATGGGTGACCGTGCTCAGCATTTCCTGCATCGCCGATGAGGTTTCATCCAGCGAGGCGGCAGAGGATTCGGTGCGCCGCGACAGGTTGAGCGCCGCATTCGCGATATCATCACTGTCGGTTCGGATGGTGCTGGCAGCGATCGAGATTTCCGTCACAATCTCGCACAGGCTATTCACGGCGGCGTTAAAGTCCATCCGCAGCGCCTTGTAGCTTTCGTCAAAGAACTGCTCGATCGAGACATCTAGCTGCCCATCTGCAAGCGCCCGCAGTGCCGCGCTCAGCGCTTGGATCACCTGTTTAAGCGCCTCATCCGCACGCGCACGCTCCTCATCAATCGCGGCGCGTTGCGCATCTTCGGCGGCGCGTTGTGCCTCTTCGGCCTCGCGGGCGCGCTCTTGTTCTGCGCGTTCGCGCTCCGCCTCTTTCAAGATACGTTGCCGCTCCCGCTCGGCGCTCGCTTCGCGTTCGGCGGCAAGGCGGGCATCGGTCTCGCGCGCCTCCGCCAAGGCAAGGCGGAACTGTTCCAGCGTGCGGGCCATCCGGCCAATTTCATCGCTGCGATCGCGATGCGGCACATCGTGGTCAAGCTGGCCTTGGCCGACTTCGCCCATCGCCGAGGTCAATTCCGTGAGCGGCGTGCTGATGGAGCGCGACAGTCGGATCGCAAGCGCCGCTGCGGCCGCCATCACCAAGGCGCCGATGGCCAAGAAGGTCCATGTCATGCGCCAAAGCGGGGCAAGCAATTCGTTCGAAGACTCGCTCGTCAAAAGCGCCCATTGCGTGTTGAGGAAGGTGAAGGGGCGATAAGAGATAAAACGGTCACCGGCGCTGTCGTTGACGCGAATCACCCCGGTTTCGCCCGCCAAAGCCGCGCGCACGGCGGCATTGTCTTCGCGGGTGGTCAGAATATCGTCTTGCTCGGTCGCCAAAAGGTCAGAACGCAAAAGCAGATCGGCCCCCACGAGGTAGGCGGCTTTTGAATCGGTGCCATCGGTCACCCGTTGCACCGCCATGTTCATCGCCCCGATGGGCAGCTGAATCGCAATCACCCCGAGCCGAGTGCCATCGGCGCCTAAGACCGGGGCAGCAATAAAGGCGGCGGGCGCATCGGCGCTGGGGGAATAAGGCGCAAAATCACGAAACGCCGCCGCGCCATCTGCGGGCAGGTCCATCGCTTCGCGGAACACCGCGCCAAGGTCGGTATCTTTCCATTCGCCCGTGTTCAGATTGGTCGCGAAATCGAGTTCCTTGAACACGGTGTAGACGATGTTCCCCGCCGTATCGATCAGGAAAATGTCGTAAAATCCGCGCTCTGCAAGCCGGGTGGCAAGGCCGGGATGCACATCCGCATGCAGCGCATCATAGGCGCTGCCATCTTGCGCGCTCACAAGCAGGTTCTTTTCGCCCAGCGGGTTGGGGTTGTCATGGATATAGGTTTCTTGCAGCTCTCCAAGCGCATCCGGCAGCGCGGCATAGGCGTTGGAAAAGTCGTGCAGCGCACGCTGAATCGAACGGTCTTGCGCCATCGACAGAAGATCCGCCCGTGTGCCATTGAGCAGCAATTCCAGCGCCTGTTCGGGGCCGCGCGAAAGGTTCGCCAGCGTGTCTTCTGAACTGTTGATAAGGGACTGGCGGGTGATCATCCAAGCCGGGACAGCCGTGCACAGCGTTGCCACAAGTGCGATCAGCGTCATCATCATCGGCAAGCGCCGGGACAGATCCGGCATATTCATCTTGGAAAACATAGAGGTCCTCGTACCGAACTACTAGGTTGGCTGAACGCAACTTAGGGACGAAAACTTAAGATGCTCCGAAGATGGATCATTCTTTGTAAGGCACGAAATTGAGGGCAGATTGGCTTGTTTAAAGCTGTTTGCGGGGTGCCGCGCGTTGGGTGGGCCAAATTTCCAGCACCCCGGCGGCCAGGATCAGCCCACCGCCCAAAAGCTCAAGCGCGGTCATCTGCTCGCCCGCAAGGAGCGCCGCAGAGAGGGTGCCGACCAGCACCTCGCTCATCAGCAAAATACTCACCCGCGCGGGGTCAAGCCGCACCGCCGCCCACATTAGTGCCGCCAGCGTGAGCCCCCACCAGAACCCGCCCGCCGCAATGGCAATCAGGGCCGTCGTCACCGGATGTGCAATCTCTGGCAAAGGCGGTGGTGCGAAGAGCAGCGCCAAGGCAAGCGCCGTTGCGGTGGCCCCAAGGGCAAAGACCAACGCGGCCATGGCCGGGGCAAGGGGTGGTTTGACGCGAATGCCCGTGGTGGAGATCGACCAAAGAAACCCTCCCAGAAGCGACATCACCTCGCCTGCATTTTCCGGCAGGGGCGTCCCATCGGCCCCCATCAAGATCGCAAGCCCCATCAGCCCCGTGACAATGGCTGCAATGCGCAAAGCCGAGATCGCCCAGCCCATGATAAAGCGGCCAATCAGCGTGCTCCAGACTGGGCTGAAGAACCACAACAGGATGATCATCGCCACCCGGCCTTGTACAAAGCCAATGGAGTAAAGCGCAAAGGCTGCGCCCCCCAAAGCGACAAAGGCATAAGAACTGAGCGGGGCAGAGGGGGCCGAGCGCCCAAACCGGGCAAAAGGCACAATCAGCAGGCAAGCGGCAAGGGTCATTGCAACCGTGCCCCAAGCACCCGCAAGCCCGTTTGCGTCCAGTGCGCGGACAGAGAGCCAATAAAACCCCCAAGCCACGCCCGTTGCCAACACAATGAGCGAGGCCAAGCTTGTGGTGCGATCAAGCGACATGCGCCGCCCTTTCCCAAAGGTCAGAGGCGCGGAAGTCTCAGGCCGAATGGGCGCCTTTGGCAAGGGCGGCGACCACTTCAAGCACCTCAGCAGGGCTTTTGCCCGCGCCGATTTCCTTGACGATGGCCGAGCCCACCACGCAACCATCGGCGACGCTGGCGATGGTTTGCGCGGCCTCGGGCGTGGAAATCCCAAAGCCCACAATGAGCGGCAGATCGGTCGCCGCTTTGATCCGCGCCACCTCGGGGGCTACGTCGTTCACCTGCGCGGCCTGCGAGCCGGTGATCCCGGTGACAGAGACGTAATAGACAAAGCCAGAGGTGTTTTGCAGCACTTTGGGCAGGCGTTTGTCATCGGTCGTCGGCGTGGCAAGGCGGATGAAATTGATCCCCACCTCCGCTGCCGGGATGCACAGTTCGGCATCTTCTTCGGGCGGCAGGTCCACGACGATCAGCCCGTCAATCCCGGCCTCTTTCGCATCGGCCAAGAACTTCGCCACGCCCCGGTTATAGATCGGGTTATAATAGCCCATCAAAACGATCGGCGTGGTGTCATCGGTCTTGCGGAACGCGGTGACCATATCGAGCGTCTTTTGCAGCGTTTGCCCGCCATCAAGCGCGCGTTGCCCGGCCAACTGGATCGTCGGGCCATCGGCCATCGGGTCGGTGAAGGGCAGGCCAAGCTCGATAATATCAACGCCAGCCGCCGGCATCCCGGCCAGAATTTCGGCCGAAGTTTCCAGATCCGGGTCCCCGGCCATGATATAGGCGACAAAGGCTTTCTTGCCCTCGGCCTTGAGCGCGGCGAATTTGGCGTCGATACGAGTCATGGCGTTCCCCCGAATATGCTTTTGGCGGTTTGCAGAAAGCCCGCGCGAAAATCAATGGCGAAAGGGCCGCGCTTGCTTTGCACGCCCGCCCCGCGTATGAGGCGCGCAAGCAGATAGGAGAGTGACATGGGCTTTCGCATGGGGATTGTGGGCTTGCCGAACGTGGGCAAGTCGACGCTGTTCAACGCGCTGACGAAAACCGCCGCGGCGCAAGCGGCGAACTTCCCCTTTTGCACGATCGAGCCCAATGTGGGCGAGGTCGCCGTGCCCGACACGCGCCTTGATAAACTGGCCGAAATTGCAGGCTCCAAACAAATCATCCCGACGCGGATGACCTTTGTCGATATTGCGGGCCTTGTGAAAGGCGCCTCTAAGGGCGAAGGCTTGGGCAACCAGTTCTTGGCCAATATCCGCGAAACCGATGCCATCGCCCATGTGCTGCGCTGTTTCGAGGATGGCGATGTGACGCATGTCGAAGGCCGCGTCGATCCGCTCGCCGATGCCGAGACGATCGAGACCGAATTGATGATCGCGGATCTTGAGAGCCTTGAAAAACGGCTCGCGAACCTTGGCCGCAAAATCAACGCAGGCGACAAGCAAGCCAAAGAAGATGCGCGGCTGATGACCGCCGCGAAAGAGGCGCTGGAGGCCGGTCGCCCCGCGCGCACCGTCGCGGTGGCCGATGATGACCGCAAAGCTTGGAACATGCTGCAACTGCTGACCGCAAAGCCCGTGCTTTACGTCTGCAACGTCGAGGAAGAAAACGCCGCCAAAGGCAATGCGCAATCCGAGCGCGTGGCCGAAATGGCGCGGGCGAGCGGCGCCGCGACGGTGGTGATTTCCGCCAAGATCGAAGAAGAGATCAGCCAGTTGGATGCTGACGAGGCCGAGATGTTCTTGGGTGAGTTGGGGCTTGAAGAAGCAGGGCTGGACCGGCTCATCCGCGCGGGCCACGACCTTTTGGGCCTGCAAACCTATTTCACCGTCGGCCCGAAAGAGGCACGCGCTTGGACCATTCGCAAGGGCACGCTGGCCCCGGCGGCGGCAGGCGTCATTCACGGCGATTTCGAGCGTGGCTTCATTCGCGCTGAAACCGTGGCCTATGACGACTACATCCAATACCGCGGCGAAAGCGGCGCGAAAGAGGCGGGCAAGTTCCGGGTGGAAGGCAAGACCTATGAAGTGCAAGACGGCGACGTGCTGCACTTCCTCTTCAACGCGTAAGGTTTTCGAGCGCTCTGCGCGCGAGGGCAATCTGCGCGTCGCATCTTTCGAGATGATAGGGCGAAACGCTTTCATAAATGGCCCGCGCCGACAAAAGACGATCTAGCGCCTGCTGCGGTAGCGTTGGGTCGTTTGTCATCTCAAAGAGATCGAGTTCGGTGCAGCCAATGTTGTCATTGGTGTGTGCCCAATAAAGCGGCATCCGCTCTTGGTCCCATTCTGCGAGCAGGGCGTGATAAGCCTCAAGTGATTGCACAAGCAGGTCGGGCTCTCCGTTGAACAAGCCGATAATGGCGAGCGTGCCAGCCATGTTGTTTTCCGTACGCGCCCAGGATTGCGGGTCTTCTGCGCGGGGCTGTTCTTCTAAGGCAAGAAGATAAGCCTCTAACGCCTTCTCCAAGGGCGCGACACTTTCTTGGCGCCGACCCAAGGCCATCAGCGCGTTCCCGAGGCTGGTTTGCGTGCGCGCCCAGCTTTGCGGCTCTAGATCGCGCCGTTTTTCTTCCAAAGCGCAGCGAAGCACCGATATGGCAGCTTCGAAGGAGGCTGTCCCTTCTTCTCGTAGCCCAAGATCGTGGAGTGCGTTGCCAAGGTTGTGTTGGGTGCTCGCCCATTTGTTCGGCTGCAAAGTGCGGTCGACCTCGGCAAGGGCGCATCGATAGGTGTCTATGGAGGCGATCAGCTGTTCTGGGTGCATGGCGCGTCTTCCCAAGGCGTTGAGTGCCATTCCGCGCGCAGTGAGGGCGTCATTACGCTCTGTGGGGGACTGCGCCAAGCGTTCGAGGTGCTCCGTGATCGCGAGGGCAACCTGTAGGTCAAAATCCTGAGCACGTTGGGCCCCACGCTCATACCAGCCTTGGAAAACGCTTCCGCAGGCTTGAAACGCCTCCGCCAGCCCCTCAAGGCGGAGCTTCGCCAGCACATACTCTGCCGCCTCTTCGGGGCGGTTGCGGGCGCGGGCAAGGTCGATGGCGGTGTCGAGCAGCTTCAGCTGCGCTTGTTGGCGCTGGGCTACTTCTTCAGCCAAGCGCTCCAACTCCCGCGCAGTAATGTCGGCGGCGCCGTCCAAATCCTGCGCGGCCACGCGGCGCCCGACCTCGGCCTGCACCGCTTTCACGGCAGCATCGAGGTTGGAGGGCATGGTACCTTGCGCCATCAACCTTTGTGCCGCTTCCAGCGCCTGTTCCAGCCCGATCCTTGCGCTGTCAAAACTGCCTTCGCTGCCGGGGGCGTATCTGCGTGCGAGGTCGCGCACCAGCGCCTCTTGCTCGCCCAATCGCATGGCGGTGTCCTGCATCTGCATGGTCAGCGCTTCAACCTGCGCGGCAATCAAGTTCAAGGCTGACAGCACCGCTTCTTCAAAGGCAGGGCGCAGGGCTTCCATGATTTCGGGCTGGGCCATCAGATCACGCAGCAGGGGCGCAACGATCTGTGTGAACCGAGCCTGAATGCTGGCCCCGGTCAGGGCCGGGTCACGCAAGCCGACCATCATCAGCGTGCAAAGCCGCTCCGGGTCGCGGCCCACCGCCATCACTTCGGCAGGCGCCACGCGCCGGGCCTGTTCGATCATCTGCCGGAGATGAAGCTGCTCGGTGTCGCTGAGGTGATGGGCCTCAAAGGCCGTATCCAACCGCGTAGCGATGCTGTCAGCCCATGTTTCAGGCTTGCGGCGCAGCGCATGCACGACTTCGGCAAGGGAAAAGAGCCCCGAGACCGCAGCCCCAGCCCCGCTGGCCAAACTGTTGGCGCTGGCCGTGGCCAGCACCGAAACCAGAACATTGGCTGCGTGTTGCGATGTGCTCAAAACCGCTTTCCCAAAAGGCTTTGGGGGAAGTTTGCGGTCTTCGGGCGCGTCGGTCAACCGCTGCGCTGAACGCTATTTCGCGGCCACCTCTGCCCGCAACGCCGCACACTCCTTCAGCGCCGCGCTTGCAGGCTCCGCCGCAAAGGCTGCTTCTGCCGTGGTGAGGGCGGCTTCCGCCCCGGCAACATCTCCACGCGCGAGCGCGACGCGGGCGAGGCCGATGTGGTTCGCGCCCGCGCGGTAATCGGCAAAGTCGCGGCTGCCCAAGGCGAGGGCTGCCTCAAAACCCGCCTGCGCAGCGTCAAGATCCTTTAGCGCCAGATGGGTGAGGGCGCGGGCGTGCAGCAGACGTGCGCGCGGGGCGGGGGTGGTGATGTCTTCCAGCGCCTCGGCAAAATCTTCGAGCACGGTGCGGAGCAGGGCGTCGTCCCCAATCACCTCGCCCAAATGGCGGTTGGCCATCGCAAGGTTGGCGCGGGCGCTGGCACGATCTTGGGCGAGGTCTTCGCCTTCAAGCGCGTCAAACACATCGTCGAACATCTCGACCGCCTCTTGAATGGCCACAGGGTCTTGCGCCATCCGCCCAAGCGCGGCCTTCACATTGGCGAGCGCGCTGGCGGCATTGGCCCATTCCACCGGGTTGCCCTGCGCGTTGAAAATCTCCAGCACATTGCCATAGGCTTTCGCAGCCTTTTTCAGCATCGCGCTATCTTGGTGGCGTAGGCCAATCAGCTCGGAAATGCCGCCAAGGTTATGCTGCGCGAAGGCCCAGTTTTCGGGCTGTTTGGTGCGGCTGGCCGCTTTGGCGGCGGCGGCAAAAAGGTCTGCAGCAAGGTCGAGATGCTTCCGGCCGGGGCGGAATTGGCCGATCACTTGGTGGCAATTGGCAAGGCTAGTTTGCGCTTGGCCCAAATCGCGGCCCTTGGCGCGTTTCAAAAGCGCCTTGGCGAGTTCAAGCGCGACCAAAAGCTCCCACGGGTCATTCGCTGCCTCGCCCGCTTCCAGCTTTTCGTAAAGCAGCTCAACGGCGGCGCGGATCACGCCGCCAGCGGGCGCGGCGGTTTTGAGCGCCTCCAAATGGCGGGCAGCGGCGCGCTCGGGGGCATTGCAAATCCGGTCTTGGCGGAACGCGGCGGCTTGCAGGGCGTCGCTTGCGCCTGCGGCCAATGCGGCCTCCAACCGGGCGGCGGCGTCTGCGCGCGCGCCGGTGTCATTCAGCGCGGCGACCTCTGCCAGCACTGGGTCATCGCAGGCTTTTGTCTCGGCCGCCGCGTCCAGCGCGCCTTGAAGGCCGACGAGCGCCACATCGGGAGCCTTGAAACGCCCGGCGGCAATGTCTTCAGCCAAGGCGCGCACCAAGGGGGCGGGATGCGCGCTGGCATCGACCTTGGCGATTAGGGTTTCGACCAGTTCGGGATGCGCCTCGGGTGCCACGGGTATCTTCCTTGTCTTCCGGCGCCCTTGGGGCGCGATCTTCTGTACCGGGCCGCAAGCCGCCCAGCGGCGCGAGACTAGCGCAGCCTTCGGCGGCTTGATATGCCCCTTGGCTGGGTGATTTCGGCGCAGCTTGCTGCCACCATGACCCGCGCCCCGATTTGGCCCCCGATTCTGCCTTGCCAAAAAGGGGCAGGCGCTGTATGCGCGAGCCCTCAACGGGCCCACACCCTTGGAGGGGGCCCTTTTTCATATTGGAGATACCAAATGGCCAAAGAGATCGAAACTCTTGAAGCCGAGGTGCGCACGGGGACGGGCAAGGGGGCCGCTCGCGCAGCACGTCGTGAGGGCAAGGTGCCCGGCATCGTCTATGGCGATGGCAAGGAACCGCTCGCGATCAACCTCGACTACAACAAGCTGCTCACCCGCCTGCGCAAGGGCCGCTTTCTGTCGACGCTGTTCAACCTGCACATCGACGGCCAAGAAGATGTGCGCGTGATCTGCCGTGGCGTGCAAAAAGACGTGGTGAAGGATCTGCCGACCCACATCGACTTCATGCGCACCCACCGTGCCTCGCGCATCAACCTGTTCATCCACGTGAACTTCGACAACGCCGAAGCGAGCCCCGGCCTGAAGCGTGGCGGCACGCTGACGATCGTGCGCCCCGAGGTGGAGCTTGAAGTGATGGCCGGCGATATCCCGGATCACATCACCGTGGACCTGACCGGCCGTCAAATCGGCGAAGTTATCCACATCAACGACATCCCGCTGCCGGAAGGTTGCAAGCCGACGATCGAGCGCAACTTCGTGGTTGCCAACATCACGGCGCCGTCGGGCCTCGTTTCCTCGGATAACGAAGAATCCGAAGAGTAATTTCCCGCCTAGGGAATGCAGAACGCCGGGCCTTGGCCCGGCGTTTTTGTTTGTGTGGCAGGGTTGAGGGACGACTTAGGCGCCAGCGGCGAAGGCATAGCCCTCATATTCCCAGCCCATCAGCCCACCGAGCATGATTTTGACGGGCCGCCCAAGGCGGGCGAGCGCCAAAGCGGCTTGCTCGGCAGCGTTGCAATGCGGGCCAGAGCAATAGACGACAAACAGCGTGTCTTCCGCCCATTCCGCCATCCGCTCTGCCGTGATCTGGCGATGCGGCAGGTAATGCGCGTTCGGCACATGGCGGCGGGCGAAGGTTTCGGGCGTGCCCATCGTATGCAGCAGCACAAAGCCCGGATCGCCCCCCGCTTTGAAGGCGGCATGCACATCCGAGCAATCGGTATGGAGCGCGCATTGGGCTTCGAGCGCGGCAATCAGGCTTTCGTGCGCGGGGGCGGGGCGGGCAAGAACGGGGTTCATGGGGCTCTCCTTGGCTGTCTGGAATTGAGATTGCCAGCGGCGCGGCCTCTGCGTAAGGTGGCGGTATGACAACGATCGTGCAAAACCTGCCAAATCTCAATCTGCCGCCGATCCCAAACAACCGGGTCGTGGCGTTGGCCTATGATGGGCTTTGCACCTTCGAATTTGGCATTGTGGCAGAGATTTTCGGACTGGCGCGGCCCGAGATGGGGCCGAATTGGTATAGGTTTGCAACCGCCGCCATTGAGCCCGGCCCCTTGCGCGCGCATGGGGGGCTGACCTTTTCTTGCGAAGGCGGGTTGGAGGTGTTGGAAGAGGCTGGGTTGATCGTTGTGCCCGGTTGGAAAGGGCTGGATGTGCCGGTCCCGGCGAACCTGATCACGGCATTGCAAAATGCTCATGCCAAAGGCGCGCGGCTCGCCTCGATCTGCTCGGGCGCTTTTGTGCTGGCGGCAACAGGGCTTTTGGATGGCCGCCGCGCCACCACGCATTGGCGCTATGGGGCCGCTTTGGCAGATCGGTTCCCAAAAGTGCAGGCCGACCCCGATGTTTTGTTCATTGACGAGGGGGATATCCTCACCTCGGCAGGCTCTGCGGCGGGGATGGATTTAGGGCTGCATATCATCCGGCGCGATTACGGGGCCGAGGCGGCAAACCTTGTCGCGCGGCGCTTGGTGATGCCCGCAAGCCGCGATGGCGGGCAAGCGCAGTTCTTGCTGCGCCCGGTGCCCCGCGATCATGAGGCGCATAGGCTTTCGCCGATCCTTTCCAGCCTGCGCGACAACCTGCAAGAGACCCCCACCGCAGCGCAACTCGCCGCCAAGGCGGGGTTGTCAGAGCGCACCTTTCTCCGCCGCTTCCATGAGGCGACGGGCACTACGCCTGCGCGCTATTTGACCGAGGCGCGACTGGCTCGCGCGGCGGAATTGTTGGAAACGAGCCGTGCGGATTTGGAAGCGATTGCCCATATTGCGGGCTTCGCCTCTGCCGCCGCGTTACGCCGCCCGTTTCATGCCCGCTATGGTCTTGCGCCCTCGGATTGGCGGCGCCGCTTTGCGCGCTCATCGGCCTGAGTACTTCAAATATCCAAGGCGAGACGTCGACACAGGGGCTGGCCCCCCGCAGTCCCGCCCGTTAGAACCACCGCCAAAGGAGAAGGACGATGCAGCTTTGGGTTGGGCTGGGCAATCCCGGCGCGAAATATGCCGCAAACCGGCACAATATCGGCTTCATGGCGGTAGATCGGATTGCCGCCGATCATGGCTTTGCACCGTGGCGTAAGGGGTATCAGGGGCAGGTGAGCGAGGGGCGCTTTGGTTCGGCGCGGGTGCTTTTGCTCAAACCCGAGACATTTATGAACCTTTCTGGCCAATCGGTGCGCGCGGCGGCGGATTTTTACAAAATCCCCGTCGAAGAGATCACCGTGTTTCATGATGAGTTGGATCTCGCGCCTGGTAAGTGCCGCCTGAAACAAGGCGGCGGCCATGCGGGGCACAATGGGCTGCGCTCGATTCACCAGCATATGGGCGAGACCTATGCGCGGGTGCGGCTGGGCATCGGCCATCCGGGCGATAAAAACCGGGTTGCGAATTACGTTTTGGCCGATTTCGCGAAAGCCGAGGCTGACTGGCTGGAGGACCTTTTGCGCGGGATTTCTGACGGCGCGCCCGCTTTGGCGGCAGGGGAGGGGAGCAAATTCCTCAATGCCGTGGCCCTGCGCACCGCGCCGCCGCGCGCCTCAACGGGCACCAAGCCCGAAGCTGTGAAACCCGCAGGCCCGCGCGCCAAGCCCGAACCGAAGCCCGCCCCCAAAGAAAACGCCGAGCCGGAAGATACCCGCTCGGCGCTCGAAAAGCTGGCCGATAAGTTCAAGCGCTAGGGCTTACCCATGCCCCTCACCAATGCCCGGTATTGGGCATGGATAGCCACGGTTCGGCGGGTGCAAGAGCTTCGCCCATCTGCAAAAGTTCGATCGAGGCATTGTCGGGGCTGCGTACAAAGGCCATGCGGCCATCGCGCGGCGGGCGGTTGATCTCCACGCCATTGGCCTGCAGATGCGCGCACATGGCGTAGATATCTTCGACCTCATAGGCGAGGTGTCCGAAATGGCGGCTGTCAGAGGGCAGACCTTCGTCGCCATCCCAGTTATAAGTCAGCTCCACCGGGCAATCTTCCTGACCGGGCGGGGCCAGGAACACCAAAGTGAACCGGCCCGCTTCGCTTTCAGTGCGGCGGGTTTCTTTGAGGCCCAGCAACTCGAAAAAGGCGATCGTGCGGTCGAGGTCGGCGACCCGGAGCATGGTGTGCAGGTATTTGATCTGCATAGGGTTTCCTTTGTCTGATGCGCCGATGGTAGCCCTTGGGAAGGCGGGGGCAAGTCAGAAAGCAGATTTGATCCGCATCGAAAGGTTCAGCGCATGGCTTTTGCCCAAGGCCCAGTTGGAGCGGTTTTGCGTGTAGCCAAGCCCGATTTCTGGGGCAAAGCCCATCACCGCATGGTCGCGTAAAAGGGCCTCGGCCCCAAGGGTGATCCGGTGATCCGTGCGATCCCCAGCGATCAGGGCGACTTGTCCATAGTCTCGCCGCTCATAGCCCGCAGTTAGCGAGATATTGGTGCCAAAAACTGGGCGGGCGAGGTCAAGGCCAAAGCTAACCCCTTTGCGGATATGCGCAACATCGGCCGCGGCCGAATCCACCTCGCCAAGCCGCAGACCAAGGCTTGCAATGCCAATTTGTCCAAGCCCGCGCTGCACTTCTAGGTCAGCAAAGCGCAATACCGCCGATTTTGTTTCCGCATCAAGGCGCCATTGTCGCTCAAGCGACGCGCCAAAATGCACGCGGGTTTTCGGATCAAGCCCAAAGGACCGCCCAAGGGCGAGGCTGGTGTAATTTGAAAGGGCTTGGCCGCTGTAGTCATTATGGCCTGCGAGGAGGCGCATGTCCCACTCATCTTGCCCGCGTCCGGCGCGCATTTGCCCAGCGAGATAGGTCTCCACCGCCCAAAACGCGTAATCAGACCCGTCTGCCGTGGGCGCAATCTGTTTCGCTTCCTCCGAGAGTTTATAATCTTGGCCCGCAAGGTTTACCCCCAGCCGAAACCGATGCCGTTCTGTTTCCGCAATGGTGCGCTGCACTGAAAGTGAGCCATGCGTTTGCAGCCCGGAGAGAGCCTGTGAATCGCCAGAAAGTGTGAAGGGCAAGCCATAAAGCCAGATCGTATCTGTCTCGGTGCCGCCATTGATGTTGGAAGACGAAGCAAACCCCGCATCCAGCGTGAATGTCCACGGATTGCGCGCGCGCACGTACCGAAAATCGCGTAGGTCGCGGGCCCGTGCTTCGGGGTTTGGCGCAATATCAATTGCGCGTCGCAGCCAAAGCTGCGCTAGGGTGCGATTGCCAGCCGACGCCTGCGCTTGGGCCAAGGCGAGCATGGCATCGTGGCGCTGTGTCTTGTCCTCGGCAAGCTTCAAGGCACGCCGCCCCGCCATACGCGCCTCGCTAAATTCTCCCAAATCACGCGCGGCGTAGGACAAAAGCAAATGCGCTGAGAAAGTGTCAGGGTCGCGCTCCAGTAGCGCCGTCGCGATGCCCTGCGCAACTTCCGGCTGCCCCGCCTCAAGGCGCCGAATGGCCTCAAACTGCGCCTGCTCTGGAGTGAGCGAGATGGTTTCTGCGCTGACCATACTGGCTAAGGGGCCAAACAGCCCCATAGCCAAAACGCTTGCGCCCAGAATTCCTGAACGTAGGCTCCGTAAGAGTCGATTTTTTCGGGGCCCCGCGCCGAGGCGCGCGGCGCACATTAGTTGTTGGCCCCACGGTAGACGATGAAGCCGCCCGTCTCTCGCGCTGTGCCAGAGTTTCCAAGAGCGCCTTCTACCACGACAATGCCGACGATTTCGTTGTCGGTAGAACTCGCGTCGCCCGATATTACGGCGTAGAAATTGCCTTGTTGGTAGCTCGTCGCGGTCCCACTTGAAGTCGGGGCCTGCGCATAGGCGGAACCTTCCATCTCGCCATTGCTGTTCATCACGCCGCCTGCCTGAATTTGGAATTGCAAAATCGGCACAGAGGTCAGACCCGCGCCGCTGGCATAACCCAGGTCGCTGTTGAGTGCATCGAGGTAGTTGCCGGTGATGTCCGTCCCGGTGAGACTATAGTACCGGCGCCCAGAGATTTGCGCGCGCACACCATCCCCAAGATTCGTCTGGTCGTTGAAATCTTGGAAGTCGACCGTCATTTGCGCATCCCCGGAGACATAGACAAGTCCACCGGATCCGTCAAAATCAACGATCCCAGCATAATCACCGGTGAACACGCCTTGCGTCGCGCCGCTGGTGCTGGTGGTTGTTGGCATCGGGATTTTTACTGTGCCATTGCGTTCGAAGACGAAGCCGCCGAAACCGTATTCATTGTAGCTGCCGGTGCGCACGATGGCAAAACTGCTGCGCGGTTTGCCATTCACTTGATTGATGCTCTCACCATAGATGGCGCGATAGGTCATCTGTGGGATCGGGTCGCCGGTCACGAAGTCTGTAACTTGGTCCGGAGCTTCATAAACCCGGAAGGCGGGTGTGGCCGATGGGTCGCTCAGCAGAGTCGAGCCGCCGATGCTGGCAAGGTCGCTTGAGCGTGTGTAGGGCGTGTTTGAACCATCGAAAGGAAGGTTGTCGACCCGAATCGTGTCACTCGCAGAATCATAAACGATGCCGCGGGCTGCCCCCTCCGCTTCGGTCCCTTCATAGCGCTGCACATAGCTGGATGTGCCCGTGCCCTCCAACGAACTGACGTCGCTTGTTCCTGTGCCCGTCTCTGTGTCGTCCGATTGGCCAGCAGGGCCGTTCACGGCAGGGCCACCGCAAGCGGCAATGAGTGCCACTGCAAGCAGCGGCTTCACAAAGCTCTTCATTGTTATGTCTTTCGTTGACTGCTCTTTTGCGCAAAGCGTGCCGAAAATAGGTAGAAAAGTCAATTTGCATAAACTTTTGATTAGCTTGTCTGAGGCGTCGTGCCCCATCTGCGACACTCTCCTTTGCGTCTCACATCATCTCGCGGTTCCGTGAGGCGCTTTGGGTAGATATAGTCTGCCCGATTCTTACCCCTGGAGGCCCCCATGTCGCTTACCCCCGAACAGCTTGCCGAGATCGACGCGCAACGTGCCACCACCACGCCGACCTTGCGCGCCACCTCCGCGGGAATGGAGGGGCGGCTTTACACCGCGCATCCTGTGCTCGACCACGGGCTGGTGCGGGTGATCGACTATATGGGCGATGATGCCGCGATCTGTCAGGCCGCCCGCGTCAGCTATGGCAAGGGCACCAAGGCGGTGTCCGATGACCGGGGCCTGATCCGTTACCTGATGCGCCACTGGCACTCGACGCCGTTTGAAATGTGCGAGGTCAAATTCCACGTCAAACTCCCGGTCTTCGTGGCGCGGCAATGGATCCGCCACCGCACCGCCAATGTGAACGAATATTCCGCGCGCTATTCGATCTTGGATCGCGAGTTTTACATTCCCGCGCCCGATCAACTGGCGGCGCAATCGGTGGTGAATAACCAAGGCCGTGGGCAGGTGCTGGAGGGGGCCGAGGCCGCGCGCGTGCTTGACCTTCTGCGCGAAGATGCGATGCGCGCTTATGACCATTACGAAGACATGCTGACGCCCGATGAAGATGCGGGCAAACTGGGCCTTGCGCGCGAACTGGCGCGGATGAACCTGCCCGCCAATATCTACACCCAGTGGTATTGGAAGATCGACCTGCACAATCTGTTCCACTTCTTGCGCCTGCGCGCCGATGTGCATGCCCAATACGAAATCCGCGTCTATGCCCAGACCATGTGCGACATCGTCAAAGATTGGGTGCCGCAAGCCTATGAGGCGTTTGAAGATTACCGCCTTGGCGCGGTGAGCGTGTCGTCGAAGGCGAAAGAGGTGCTCAAGCGCCGCTTGGCAGGCGAAGCGGTGACGCAAGAGACCTCTGGCATGAGCAAAGGCGAGTGGCGCGAGTTCGTGGAGGAGTGGGGTTGAGCCGCGCGTGAAGCAAGGTCAGCCCCGAATGGGGGGGGGGGAGCCCGTTCATTGCTCCGCAACGGTTAGCTTCCCCCAAAGAAAACGCCCGGAGAACTCTCCGGGCGTTTCTGTTGTTCGCGTGTGGTAAGGCTGGGCCTTAGGCTTTGCCGCTGTACACCGGGAAGACGCTGGCGTCCCCGTAGTCTTTCGCGTTGATCGCTTTCAACGCGTCCATATCTTCGGCCGAGATTTCGAAGTCGACTTCGGCGTTCGATTTCATATGCGCCGGGTTGGCGGTTTTCGGCAGGGCAAGGCAATCCAGTTGCAAGATGTAACGGATGCACAGCTGCGGGATCGTCACGCCGTATTTCTCGGCAATCGCGCCAATTTCCGGGTTGTCGAGGATTTTGCCGTGCGCGATCGGCGAATAGGCCTCAACGAGCATGCTATTGGCGTGGGCATAGTCGATCAGCTCAAACGGCGTGTTGCCGACATGGGCCAGCACTTGGTTGATCATCGGTTTGACGGTGGCGTTTTGCAGCAGGTTGTCGAGGTCTTGTTTTTGGAAGTTCGACACACCGATGGCGCGGAGTTTGCCAGCGGCGAGCGCCTCTTCCAGCGCTTTCCACGCCGCAAGGTTGCCTTCAAAGAAGCGGTCTTCCACCGCCCATTCGCCCCACGGCTGCGGGCTGTGAATGATCATCAGGTCGATATATTCAAGGCCAAGCGTGTCGAGCGAGCCTTGGATCGCGGCTTTGGCGCCTTCGTAATCTTTGATTTCGGCAGCGAGTTTGGTTTGCACGAAGATTTCTTCACGGGGCACGCCGCACGTGCGCACGCCTTCGCCCACGCCACGCTCGTTGGCATAGGCTTGCGCGGTGTCGATGTGGCGATAGCCGATTTCGATGGCGGCTTTCACCGCTTCGGCGGCTTTGTCGTCCTCAATCATCCAGGTGCCCAGAGCGAGCTTGGGGATCGCAACGCCATTCGGCAGGGTCATGGTGTCTTTGAGCATCGTCTCATCTCCTGTAGTTTCGGCCTGAGCGGCCCTATCCGGTTGAACGCGGCTGCGTCCTTGTGAAGCGGATATAGTGCAGCGTATGGGACAGGATAATCTCGCTACACTGGCATGAACTCATGACTGAGATTCATTAATGGCTGGGCTGCGTCGCCCAGCGGTAAGCAGGACCGCGCCTTTACCTTCGCTGGCCAAGCTGTCGTCTGGGTTGCGTAAGGGGCAGATTTCTTTCGACAAACAGCCACAGCCAATACAGCCATCGAGGGTGTCGCGTAATTCGGTCAGCCCTTCGATGCGGGCTTGAATGGCCGCCTTCCATCCGGCCACCATCTCGCGCACCTCATGCACATCGGGTGTTTTATCTGGCGGGAAAGGGCGCAACAGGGCGGCAATGTCAGAAAGCGAAAACCCCAAATCTTGCGCGACGCGAATGATCGCGATTCGGCGCAAGACATCGCGTGCATAGCGGCGCTGGTTACCCGAACTGCGCAGCGCCGCGATCAGCCCCTTCTTTTCGTAGAAATGCAGCGTCGAGATGGCAACGCCCGCCCGCTCGGCCACTTGGCCCACAGTCAGCACCGCCGCTGGCGCGCGGACTGGTTTCGCATTGGGCGCATTTGTCGCTGCTGTCATCGCATTCCTCGCTTGACCTCAACCTAACTTGAGGTTTTATACGATGTGTCGGCTTGTGGGTGCAAGCCCCCCGACAGAGGACTGCCGGGGTGGACTGTGGCGGGCCGGGGCAAACTGCTCCCGCGTCGCGCAAGACACGGAGCAGACAGGGTAATGTCAGACAAAGACCAAAAAATTGCGCTTATCAGCGGCGCCAACCGTGGCATTGGGGCGGCGGTTGTGGCGGGGCTTTCGCGCGCGGGCGTGCATGTGCTCTTGGGCTGCCGCGATCTGAAAGCGGGCGAAGAGGTCGCCGCGCCGTTGTGTGCCGAGGGCGGCTCGGTCACCCCGGTGCAGCTTGATGTCACCGATGCGCTAAGCGTTGCCGCGCTGACCGAAAAGCTGGAAGCCGATTACGGCCATATTGATATTTTGATCAATAACGCCGGTGTGGGGCTTGATTACGTTCCCGGCATGAGCGCGGTTGAAAAGATGGAACAGACGCTCGCGATCAACGTGGTGGGCGGGCTGCGCCTGACCGAAGCGATGCTGCCGCTGTTGGAAAAAAGCGCCGCGCCGCGGATCGTCAATGTGTCGTCGGAACTGGCCTCCTTTGGGCTGCGCCATGATCCGAGCTGGGACCACCATGACAAGATCATGCCGACCTATGCGGCCTCGAAAGCGGCGGTCAACGCGCTGACCGTTGGCTATGCGAAAGCGCTGGTCGACAAAGGTTTCAAAGTGAATGCGATTTGCCCCGGCTACACCGCCACCGCCGCGACGAATTTCATGCCTGATCGCACCGTGGACCAAGCTGCCGTGGTGATCTTGCAGATGGCGCTTTTGGAAGACGACGGCCCGACCGGCGGCTTCTTCAACGATCAGGGTGCTCTGCCCTGGTAACAGGCCCGGCTTTGCCTCGCGGGGCCTGCAAAGGGGGGTGTGGCCCATACGCCCCCCTTTTTTTAATGCGCGATAGCAGCCCGTAACGCAGCAAGCGCGGGTTGGTTTCGTGAGATGGGCTCATGAACGCCTCCCAGATCGGCGCATTTTCTTCGCCTGCCCATGGGCTAGCTGATCTTCCGCAAGCGGGCGCCCCCGGTTGCCGGCCGAAGCGCCGTTTGACGTTTAAGGGAGATCACCAGATGAAACTTCACCTCGCGACCTTCGCCCTGCTGCTTGCGGCTCCGGCTGCATTGGCACAAGATATGACTGTAACCCCGGCAGAAAGCCGCGCGGCGCAGCTTGGCGCGCCGGAGTTTTTCACCGGGACGGCTTTGGTCGCGCCGGTCTTTGGCCCCGATATGGGCGACGTTAGCGCGGGGGAGGTGACCTTCCTGCCCGGTGCGCGCGCCGCGTGGCATACCCATCCGGCAGGCCAAAAGCTGATCGTGACGGCGGGCAGCGGTTGGGTACAAGAGCGCGGGCAGGAGAAGCAACTGATCCAAGCGGGCGATGTGGTGTGGTGCCCGCCGGGGGTGGAGCATTGGCACGGTGCGACCGCGACCACGTCCATGACCCATCTGGCCATTCAGCAAACGGTCGATGGTTCTGCCGTGACCTGGGGCGAGCATGTGACCGACGCTGAATACACCGAGTAAGCCCAATGAAACAAAAACCGGGGCTGCCCAGCGGCGGCCCCGGTTTTTCATGCCGCATAGGTGCGTTTACTCGGCCAGTTCAAACCGGGCTGACAGCGCGCCAGATTTTTGCAAAGGCGCAATCGCGCCATCAAAGGCGCCAAGCCGCACCAGCCCCGCCGCGCTCGAAAACGGTTTGATGAAGATCGCGAGATTGCCCCAAGGCGCATAAAGCGTGATGTCGCCGGTTTCGGGCTTGTAGGCGCGCGGCGCACCGGTCGTATCCAGCTTGCCCGGCAGGTCCGAGATTTTCTCGATCCCGTGGTAATCGTTCAAGGTCAGATCCATCGGCAAAAGTGCCGCGAAACTGCGGCCTGCGGCGCTGTTGTCCAGCGTGGCAGTGAGCGTGGCATCGGGCAAGATCACGCGGATTTTGGTCATATCAGTGGTATCCTTCGCGGCAGAGGGCTCGGCCTGCATCGGCCCGGCCCAACCAAACGCCAAAAGCGTCAGGCAGAGAAACGCGCGGCGATACATGGCGGCTCCTTTCTTGGTGTTGAAAGCCGAGGCAGGCGGCCCCACCCCGGCAGGGCCATCAGGCCTTCGTCATATCGATGACATAGCGATAGCGGGCTTCTTTGTTGACGACTTTCTTGAACGCCTCGCCGATTTGGTCGGGCGAAATCAGTTCATAATCCGCCGCAATGCCGTGATGGGCGGCAAAGTCGATCACGGCTTGGGTTTCGGCAATGCCACCGATCATCGATCCGGCAAGGCTTTGGCGGCCAAAGCCCATCAACATGCCCTGCGCGCCTTCAATCGGGAACAGCGCGCCAACGTTGACGAGCGTCTTGTCGAGCTTGAGCAGGTTCATGAATTGCTGCATCGGATAGGCCACCGGCACCGTCGAGACCATCAGATCGAAGCTGCCCATGTTCTTTTTCATCGCCTCTTCGTCGGTCCAGAGGTAAGCCTCTTTCGCGCCAAAGGCGAGGGCATCGGCGATCTTATCTTCGGTGGTGGTGAAGACCACGACCTCGGCCCCCTTGGCGACGGCAAGTTTCACCGCCATATGGCCAAGCCCGCCCATGCCGATCACGCCAAAACGCTCGCCGGGTTTCAGATCCCAGTGGTTGATCGGCGAGAAAGTGGTAATGCCCGCGCACAGAAGCGGCGCGAACCCGGCAAGGTCCACCCCCGGCGGGATGCGCAGCGCGAAATCTTCGGTGACGACGATCTTCTTCGAATAGCCACCATAGGTGACGCCGCCCGAGACCTTGTCTTCCGAGTTATAGGTGAAGGTGGTGCCATTGAGGCAGTTTTGCTCGCGGTCGGCCAAGCAGTTCGCGCATTCGCCGCAGCTGTCGACCATGCAGCCAACGCCCGCGTAATCCCCTTCGCGGAATTTGATCACGTCCGCGCCAACGCCGACAACGCGGCCCACCATTTCGTGGCCCGGCACCAGCGGGAAGGTTGGCATGCCCCAATCACCGTGGGCGGTATGGATGTCGGAATGGCAGATCGAGGCATACATAATCTCGATCACCACGTCTTTCGGCCCAGCGGCGCGACGCTTGATGGTTTGCGGCGCAAAGCTGCCCGAGGTGTCATTGGTGGCCCAAGCTTGCACTTCCGAAGCCTCAAGCGCGTTGCCGCTTTCTTGCGCCGACGCGGTTCCCGCAAGTGCGGTGGCGGCGAGCGGCGCGGCGGCGAGCGCAGCACCATTGCGCAGGAAGTTGCGCCGGTCTTCGCCCTCGCGGGTCAGGAACTCGATCTTGTCATTGCACGATTGGCACATGTGGGGTTTGCCTCTTGCGTTGGAAACGGGATGGAGGCGGCGAGGGCGCCGCCGGTCTCGCTCAAAATGGCGCAAGGCACCGGAAAGATAATCGGTGCAAAGGCGAAAGCATCCATGAGCGGGCCTCATCAATGTCTGCGGGGATGCGCCATTAAACGGGGGCGAGCGCCGCGCTATGTTCCCGGCGCGCCCATCAATGCATGGACTTCATGAGCAGGGCGCATATATCCTGAGGACGATCAATGCCGCCTGCCATCCCAACCGACATTTCTGCCATGCTGCGTGAAAACATCAACGACCTGATAGCCTTGGCCACAGTCGCCGAAGAGCGCAGCTTTACCCGTGCGGCGGCGCGGCTCAACGTGTCCCAATCGGCGCTGAGCCATACGATCAAGGCCTTAGAGGCACGGCTTGGGCTGCGGCTCTTGACCCGCACCACGCGTTCGGTGGCACCAACGCTTGAGGGCGAAGATCTGCTTGCCACCCTCAATCCCTGCTTTGAAACGATTGAGGCGCGGCTTCGGGCGCTGGAAGATGCGCGCGATCAGCCCACCGGTACGGTGCGGATTGTCTCGACCGATTATGCCATTGATACCGTGCTTTGGCCCAAGCTCTCGCCGCTGCTAAAACAGCATCCAAGCATCAATATCGAATTGGTGATGGATTACGGTTTTACCGATCTTGCCGCCGCGCAATGCGATGCCGGGGTGCGTTATGGCGATGCGGTGAGCGAGGGGATGATTGCGACGCGGATTGGCCCGGATGAGCGGATGCTTTGCGTGGCCGCGCCGAGCTATTTTGAAACGGCGGGTGTGCCGCAAATTCCGCAAGAGTTGACCGAGCATCAATGCATCAATCTGCGTCTTTCGACCCATGGCGCGCTTTATGCGTGGGAGTTTGAAGACAAAGAGGGCAATGAAATCCGCGTGAAGGTGCGGGGCCAATGCTGCTTTAACACCGTCACGCCGGTGATGCGTGCAGCCCTTGATGGGCATGGTCTTGCGCTTTTGCCCGACCGGATGGTGGCGGCGCATTTGGAAAGTGGCGCCTTGCAGGCCTGTCTTGAAGATTACTCCCCCGCTTTTCCGGGGTTTTATCTTTATTACCCAAGCCGCCAGCGTCCTTCCTCCGCCTTTACAGCCGTTTTGGACGCCCTGCGCGAACGCGCCTGATTGTCCCAACGTGGGGCAGGCCTAACAGTTCCATGAGTGTCGCTCATAAGTGGCGTGACCATTTTTGCCATTAATTTCGGGTCCGAAAAGGTCACATGACGCTGGGTAACGACCACCTGATGGAGGCTCCGATGAAATCCACCCTCGCCGCATCCGCGATTGCCCTGTTTGCCACTGGCGCTTCGGGCGAAGCTTTGCAACGTACCATGCCCGACAGCCTTGGCCGTGTAGCCCCTGCGCTGCAAGCCTATGCCACTGAAAACCTGCTGGGCGAGGTTTGGGCGGGCGAAGAGCTTTCTGCCCGTGACCGCGCACTCGTCACCTTTGCCGCGCTGATGACGCGCCATGAAGCGGGCAACCTTGCCGCGCATGGCGAATTGGCGCTCGACGCGGGTGTGACGCCTGCAGAACTTTCCGAGACCATCACCCATCTGGCTTTCTACACCGGCTGGGGCAATGCGATTGCGGCCACCGAGGCGCTGGCCCCGGTTTATGACGCGCGCGGGATCACCGCCGATGCGCTGCCGCCGGTGGAAGCGGACCTATTGCCGCTCGATCAAGACGCCGAAGACGCCCGCGATAGTTTCGTGTCGAGCACCTTCGGATCGGTCTCGCCCGGTGTGGTGGACACCACGCGCGATATTCTGTTCCGCGATCTTTGGCTGCGCCCGGCGCTTGCGCCGCGCGACCGTTCAATGGTGACCGTGGCGGCGCTGATTGCCGCGGGCCAGCCCGAGCAAATGACCTTCCACCTGAACCGCGCGATGGACAATGGTTTGACGCAAGAAGAAGCTGGCGCGATGCTATCGCATCTGGCGTTCTATGCGGGTTGGCCGAAAGTCTTCTCGGCGCTGCCGGTGGCGAAATCCGTGTTTGAAAGCCGCGCGCAGTAACGGAGACGCGCCATGAAGATCGGCATTCTCGGATCGGGTTTGATGGGGGGCACGCTGGGCCGGCTTTGGGCCCGTGCGGGGCATGAGGTGGCTTTTGCCTATGCCCGCACCCCCGACAAGCTTGACGCGCTCGCCCAAGAAACGGGCGGCACCTGTGGCTCGGTGGCCGAGGTGGTGGCGCGGTCTGAGGTGCTTCTTCTTTCCGTGCATTGGCGCCAGGTCGACGATGTGCTCGCCGAAGCGGGCGATCTGGCGGGCAAGGTGGTGCTAAACTGCTGCGTCCCGCTCGATGAGACGGATACCAACCTTGTGCTCGGCCCCGATACTTCCGGGGCCGAAGTGCTTTTGGCGCGCTGCCCGAAGGCGCGCTGGGTGGGCTGCTTCAACACCTCACCCTCTGAAAGCCTAGACCTTGTTTTCGCCCGCAAAGGGCAAGACGACCCGCCGCAACTGCTCGTCTATGGCGATGACAGCGGCGCGCTAGAGAGTGCGCATGGGCTAATACGCGATATCGGCTTTGAGCCTTGCCCCGCAGGTGGGCTGTGCACCGCCCGCTTTGTGGAGCCCTTTGCCATGGTCACCGCCGTGCTTGCCTATGACCAGCCCGGCGGCCCCGCCCTCACATACCGTTTTGAAAAACTGCGCAATTAAGCGCAGAGCAGAAGAAAGGACCCCTCCCATGAAAATCATCCGCTCCGGCGAAACGCATTCGATGAAAGGCCCCGAAGATTGGTTCACCGGCACCGTCCGCGTGGATATGCTCTTTGTGGCCGAAGAGCCGGGCCGCACCAGCGGCAGCCATGTCACCTTTGAACCCGGTGCGCGCACCGCGTGGCACACCCACCCGGCGGGCCAAACCATCATGATCACTTTCGGGCGTGGCCGCGTGCAACGCGAAGGCGGCCCGGTCGAAGAAGTCTCGGCCGGTGACGTGGTCTGGTTCCCGGCTGGTGAAAAACACTGGCACGGCGCCTCGGCGGAAACCGCGATGAGCCATATCGCGATCCAAGAAAGCATTGATGGGTCCGCGGTCACCTGGCTCGAAAAAGTGGCCGACGCTGATTACAATAGCTGATTGTTGAAGGGCCCGAGCACTGCTGCTCGGGCCCTCATTTTATGCGCGCATATGAGTTCCGCGCGTCCCTGTGGTTAGTTCCCCGCAGAGCCCACCAACGAAAGTGCCGGGAAGGCCGCGATGACGACCAGCCCAATCAGGCACACCAGCAAGAAGGGCAGGGTGCCCTTTGCGATCCGTTCAATTGGCAGACGCGCGACATTGGCGGCGACATAGAGGTTGATGCCCACCGGCGGCGTAATCAAGCCGATGGCGAGGTTCACCATCATCAGCACGCCAAACCAGACCAAATCCCATTCCAATTCGCGCGCGACGGGCAGGAAGATCGGCAGGCAGATGAACATCACCGTGACCGCATCCATGAACATCCCGGCGATCAGCAAGATCACCATGATGACAAGAAGGATCACCGCCTCGTTCTCGGAAAGCCCGAGCAGCGCGCCGGAATAAGATCCCACCAGATCCTCGACAGAGACGACCCAGCCAAATAGGCTTGCATAGGCCACCACCAGCATCACCATGGCCGAGGAGGCGGCGGCATTGGTCAGCGCTGCATAAAGGCCTTTCAGGGTCAGCGTGCCATAGGCAAGCCCACCCACCAAAAGCGCGTAGACGGTGGCGACAAGGGCCGCTTCGGTGGGGGTGAACATGCCCGAATAAATGCCGCCCAAAATGACCACCGGGGTCATCAGCCCCCAAAAACTGTCTTTGAAAGCGAGCATCAGGCGGCGCGGGTAAGCGTGCCCCGCATAGGGCATTGGGCTCAGCTCTTGCAGTTTGGTCGAAACCGCAGCGCCTTTGGTTTTTGCAAACGGCAAGGTGAGCAGCATCATCAAGCCCATGAAGATGCCGGGGAGGATCGCGGCCAAGAACAGGCTTGAGATCGAGGTTTCCGCGATCACGCCGTAAATCACCAAGCCAATCGAAGGCGGGATCACGATCGAAAGCGCGGCCCCGGTGCACACAAGCCCGGCCGAATAGGCGCGCGGATAGCCGTCTTCTTCCATACCCTTGATGATCATCGGGCCGATGGCAGCCACCGAGGCGGGGCCAGAACCGCTTACCGCACCCCAAAACAGGCATACCACCGTGCCCACAAGCCCCATGCCCCCCGGCACCGAGCCGATGAGCACGCGGAAGAAACGGATCATCCGCTCGGCAATGCCGAGCGTGCCCAAAAGCGTACCGGCGAGAATAAAGAAGGGGATCGCCAAAAGCGAAAACTTGGTGATCCCGGCGGAGATCAGATCGCCCACCAGATCAAGACCAAAGCCCATCTGCCACATCGCGTAAATCGCCGAGAGCCCGAGCGAAAAGGCAACAGGCACCCGCAGGGCAAGCAAAATGAAGAACAACAGCACCATCTCGGTGCCAGTGGCGAGGCCGGGGATCAGATCATACATCGCCAACCACCCCAAACGCATGGCCTTTGCGCCACTCTTCCCACGCATGCTGCAGATAGCGGATCAAGATCAGCGCAAAACCGAACGGCACCGCCGCTTGGTAATACCATGCCGGAATACCAAGCGCGTAAGAGCGCATGCCGTTCGACAGAAGGTTTTGCAACGCATCCCACGAAAAATAGGCTGACAGCACCAAAAGCGTGACCGAGGCCGCAACCGAGAGCAGCAACACCACCCGCTGTAGCGCACGCGGCAGCATGTCATTCACCAGTTCCACCGCCAGATGCTCGCCGCGCCGCGCTGCGATCGCCGCGCCGAAAATGGTCAAAAGCAGGAACCCGTTGGTCAGCAGTTCTTCCGTGGCCGCCAAAGAATAATGGGTGCCATAGCGCACCACCACATTGGCAAAGCCAAGAAGCGTCATAGCCAAGAAGATCACCGCGCAGATGATCTTCTCTGCATCACGCAAGAGAAACATGAAGAGGGACATAGGGGCTCCGAGGTCTGTCGATGGCGTAAGGCGCCCCTTTGTGGGACGCCTCGCAAGTCTTTATCGACGCGTTGGTTTAGTGTGCCGAAGCAATGGCCGCTTCGAACGAGGCCACCAGTTCCGGGCCAACCTTCTCCGCCCATTTGTCAAAGGCGGGTTGGGTGGCCGCTTTGAAGGCGGCAAGTTCTTCTGCGGAGGGCTCGTAAACGTCGATGCCTTTTTCGCGCAGGAAGGCGACGCCCGATGCCGTGGCCTCGCGCGAGATTTCGCGCTGATAGGCCATCGCCTCATCTGCAGCGGCTTGGAACTTGGCTTTCGTTTCGTCGTCGAAGCTGTCCCATTTCGCTTGGCTGATGCCAAGGAAGATCGGGTCATACGAATAATGCCAAGTGGTCAGATACTTTTGCATTTCATAGACTTGCTGCGGAATGATCACCGCACCGATCGGGTTTTCTTGGCCATCGACCACGCCTTGTTGCAGCGCGGTGAGCGTTTCGCTCCACTGCATTTGCTGCGGGTTGGCGCCGAGCGCGTTCATCACGTCGATATACATCGGGCCCGCCACGCGCATGCGCAGGCCTTTCATATCCTCGGGCGTCTTGATCGGGCGCACGTTGTTGGTCACTTCGCGGAACCCGTTTTCGCCCCAAGCCAAAACGATGATGCCTTTTTCCTTCAGGATTTCAGACAAGATCTTGCCCGGCTCGCCTTGGGTCGTCGCATCGACTTCGGCGTAATCGGCATACAGATAGGGCAGCGAGAAGGCCGCCATTTCGGGCACAAGCGGCGTCACGTTGATCGCCGAGCTCACCACCAGATCAATCGCGCCACGGCCAACCATTTCGGCCTGTTTCATTTGGTCGCCGCCCGCAAGCTGCGCATTGGGGAACACGCGCACTTTCATGTCGCCGCCGGTTGCCTCGGCAATCAGCTCACCGAATTTCTCGGCGCCTTTTTGCCAAGTCGTCGTGTCGCCGGTGTTTTGCGACAGGCGCAGTGTCTCTGCGGCAGCCGCGCTCACCATCATTGCGCTTGCCAAAATGGTCGCCAGCGCAGTTTTCCCAACGATTCCACCAAATGTCATCTGTCTTATCCTGTGGCTCGGACCCGAGGGCCCTTGTTTCAGCGCACCTCCTAGTGCTGCAAGCCGCTCGATATAAAGAATGAAGAAAATTGTCCACCGCAAGCCGACATTGAAACAATAGTTTCTTTGGGCCTTTTGTCGCGCAATGCATTGCGTTGGGAGTGGTGTTTCGGGCGGGGATGGGCTGTAAGCCACATGTGCCGCGGCTCCCTGCCCGGAAACCACGCGCAATTAACCGCGCGGCTTCGCGCGCGGTTAAGGCGAGTTTCTTATTATGATGCAGGGGGCGACTTGGGAGTCTGTAGGCCGCGAAATGTGGACTAACCAGCGTTAGGATAATGCCTGCTTCGGACTTAAGCGCAGGCTAACGCATTGGTTTTCGTGTTCCCGATGCGGCCTGCGTTTTGACTTGTCCCTTTCCCTCGTCACTCTGCGACACAGTCAGAGAAGTAGCTGACTTCGCCGTTTTCTCCCTTCACTTGGACCAGACCATGGATGTCGGTCTCGAAGCCCGGGCATTCGCGGGAGAATTCGCGGTTGAAGCGCAGGTAATCGACGATCTCTTTGCTAAAAATCTCGCCCGGAATCAGCAGCGGAATGCCGGGGGGGTAGGGCGTTACGAGGCTCGTGGTCACGCGGCCTTCCAACTCGTCAATCGGCACCCGCTGAGTCTTGCGCCGTGCGATATGGGAAAACGCTTCGGTGGGCGACATCGCCGGATGGTGATCGCCGAGGTAAATCTCGGTCGAGAGCCGCGCCACATCATATTTGGCATAAAGCTCATGAACGTGCTGCGAAAGATCGCGCAGCCCCATGTGTTCGTACCGGGGTTGTTTGGCGCAGAACTCGGGCATCACCCGCCAAAGCGGCTGGTTGCGGTCGTAATCGTCCTTGCATTGCTGAAGCGCGGCCAGAAGCGTGTTCCAGCGGCCTTTGGTGATGCCGATGGTGAACATGATGAAGAAGCTATAGAGCCCGGTCTTTTCCACCACGACGCCATGTTCGGCGAGGTATTTTGAGACGATAGACGCCGGGATGCCGCTTTCCTCAAACCGCCCGTCGATATTCAGGCCGGGCGTGATGATCGTCGCCTTGATCGGGTCGAGCATGTTGAAGCCGCGGGCCATATCGCCAAAGCCGTGCCACGCGTCTTGGCCAGAGCTTTCCACCGCCTCACTGTCAGTCTTTTTCAGCTCCCAATCCTTGGCGCGGCCGACCCCTTCTTCGGACAATTCGTCCGGCCCCCAGACCTTGAACCACCAGTCATTGCCGTATTCTTCGTCGACTTGCCGCATAGCGCGACGGAAATCGAGTGCCTCTGCGAGGCTTTCTTCCACCAGCGCCGTGCCGCCCGGAGGCTCCATCATCGCCGCCGCCACATCGCAGCTTGCGATGATCGAGTATTGCGGGCTGGTGGAGGTGTGCATCAGGTAGGATTCGTTGAACAGATGCCGGTCGAGCTTGGTCTCTTCGCTGTCTTGCACCAAGATGTGGCTCGCTTGGCTGATCCCGGCGAGCAGCTTGTGCACCGATTGCGTGGCATAGGTCACCGAATGCTTCATCCGAGCCCGCTTGCGCCCCATCGCGTGATAGGTGCCATAAAACGGGTGGAAAGCGGCGTGGGGGAGCCAAGCCTCATCAAAATGCAGCGTGTCGACATAGCCGTCGAGCAGGTCTTTCACCACTTCGGTGTTATAGAGCACGCCGTCATAGGTGGATTGCGTGAGTGTGAGGATGCGCGGCTTGACCGTCTCGGGATCAATGCCTTTCAGCAGCGGATGCGAGCGGATCTTTTCCTTGATCGCCGCGGGCTCAAACTCGGACCGCTGGATCGGCCCGATGATGCCCCAATGGTTCCGGGTCGGTTTCAAGAAGATCGGGATCGCCCCAATCATCACGATGGCATGCAAGATCGACTTGTGGCAGTTGCGGTCAACAATCACCACATCACCGGGAGCCACATTGTGGTGCCAGACCATCTTGTTCGAGGTCGAAGTGCCATTGGTGACGAAGTAGCAATGATCGGCGTTGAAAATCCGCGCGGCGTTCTTCTCAGACTCTCCAATGGCGCCATTGTGGTCGAGCAACTGGCCGAGTTCTTCCACCGCGTTGCAGACATCGGCGCGCAGCATGTTCTCGCCATAGAACTGGTGATACATCTGCCCGATGGGCGATTTCAAAAAGGCGACGCCGCCGGAATGGCCGGGGCAATGCCATGAATAGGAGCCATCCTCGGCGTAATCCAAAAGCGCCTTGAAGAAGGGCGGCTGGATATATTCGAGATAGTTCTTCGCCTCGCGCAAGATATGGCGGGCGACAAATTCGGGCGTGTCCTCGAAAGCGTGGATGAACCCGTGCAACTCGCGCAACACATCGTTTGGCAGGTGCCGCGAGGTTTTGGTCTCGCCATAGATGTAGATCGGAACGTCTTCGTTCTTCGAGCGGACCTCTTCGATGAAATTGCGCAGGTTCAAAACCGCCGGATCAAGGTCCGGGCCTGGGGTGAACTCTTCATCGTCGATCGACAAGACAAAGGCCGAGGCGCGGCTTTGTTGCTGCGCGAATTGCGACAGATCGCCATAACTCGTCGCGCCCAGCACCTCAAAGCCTTCTTTTTCGATGGCTTGGGCCAAAGCGCGAATGCCAAAGCCGGACGTGTTTTCAGACCTAAAATCCTCGTCGATGATGACGATTGGAAAGTGAAACTTCATCGGCCTATCCCTGATCCAACGCGCGGTGCCAAGCTGTTCTCGAAGCGCCGCGCTCAAACGTCAAGGCTAATATACCCGGATGGCTCTGCCGTAGGGAACCCCGGACCGGGCGGTTACGGGGCAATCATCCTGCGCCGGAATGCGGCGGGCGTCATCATCAAGCAAGTGGAACGCGGCGGTCTCGACCACGACACGACCAACATCAGAATGGAAATGACCGCTGCCTGTGTCGCGCTTGAAAGCCTCGGCAAAGTCACGGATGAACCGATCACCGTGTTCTCGGACGCCAACATCGTCCCCAACGGAATGAATGATTGGCTGCCGGGCTGGAAGGCCAAGGGCTGGATGACTGCCAGCAAGAAGCCTGTGAAGAACCGCGACCTGTGGGAACGGTTGGAAGCGGCTGCCGCTGGGCGGAATGTCACCTTCACTTGGCTGCGTGGCCACAACGGCAACCTGTTCAATGAAGCCGCCGACACGCGCGCCTATCGTGAAGCACGGGGCGCGGAAGCTGCCCTTGCGCGTGAACGCGGCTACTGAGACCGCATCGGTGCAATACATCGAACCCCGCTAGGGTGACCTCTCGGGCCGCGCTGGGGACCATCTTCGGATGGCCTTGGCGTGACTCGGGATTGTCAGCGATGGCGCTCACGGGGCAGCCTGTGGGCGCTGGTGACCGCCCTCCGCGTGACCTTGCAGGGCATCCATCACCTCACCGCTGATCTTTGCCGCGCGGCAGGCATCCTCAAAGTTGTGGCGAAGCGAATGGAAGGAAGTCTTGTCGCTCTTGATGCCGATGTTCTCAAGGTAGCGGCTAAAGAACTTCGAGAAGGTCTCAGAGTAATAACCCTGCTTGCTCAGCTTGAGCGCGGGAAAGACCCTCGCGCTCCCCTCTGCCTTCCGCGCGTGGACCATATCGAGAAAACCCAAGTCCAGCAGGTGCTTGTGCAATGGAACGCGCCGCTTGCCGTTTGTTGTCTTCACGCGCTGCTCATCTCCTTCATTGGTAATGAACAGGAAGGGGATGCCGTTCTGCTCCTTCACATCGTCAACGCGAAGCTGGCAAAGTTCGTTCATCCGGGCACCTGTGAGCAGGCCCATGAGGGGAAGCCAAAACCGCTCAGAGTTATGGGGAATGACGCTCCCCCGCTCTGACGCAAAGCGTTCAGATCGGCAGCCAGTAAACAGCGGGCTTGCATAGAGCTTTGCGAGTTCTTCTTGACTGAAGGGGGCGCGTTGGTCTCTGGCGGCGACGTTGTTGCGTACCGACAGCCCCTTGAACAGATTTGCCTGCACCTCGTCAAAATGGCCCTCTGCCCAATTCCAGAACGCACCTACGCGATTGAGCGCTTTATTCAGGGTGGAGATGCTCATCGGCTCTAGCCCAAGCTGCGCGGCCTTTTCTGCAGCTTGCGCAATCGGAAGTCCACGAGTCTCGGCCTTTTTCTGGCTGTTTGCGGGCAGCTTAAGCAGCACTTCCTTGAAGGCTCTGGCATCTTTCTTTTGGTAATCTGTGATCGGTCGGTCGCCCGCGACTTCGATGAACATCTGCATCCAACCAAGATAGTCGTCACGCACCTTCGGAGACCATGCACTCCGAGATTTTTCGTCTGCCCAGGCATTTGCGGCCTCAGAAAGGAGGCGTCCCCCAGGAGACGCTGAGGCGCCCTCAGACGGGTTTGGTGGCGTTGGAACGGTATCACCCTGGTTGCGGCGCTTGATGGCGTCTGTGGCCTCTCTGTGGGCCTCCTGAAGGGCGCGAATAAGACGCGGCCAGCTGGGCGAGTTCGCCGCCAGCCTGATGCCAATTCCGTCCCATGTGAGAACATCTTCGGCCTCAGCCCTGAAGAAGGGGTCTTGTTTGCCACGAGCCAGATTGTAGCGATTGATGGCGTCTAAATCTTCGATCAGCTCTTCATGCTCTTCGAAGGTTGGGCGCGGTTCAAACCGCTTCTCCGACACAAGAGCGCGTTCGCCGTCCTGCTCTTCGACCTCTTCGAAACCATCCAGCCTGATCTCCTCGTCTTCATCGAGCAGGTGATGCAGGTAGGTGGCCTTGATGGTGGAAAGCTGCAGCGGCGTCAGTTCGGACAGCACCGGGCCATGCTGACGCGCCAGCCTAAGCCGATGCTCATCGAATTTTCTGTCTACTTCAACGGCAGCAATCCTGACCCGGCGAACGGCTTCTGCGTAGTCGCGGGTTTTCAGGGAGAAGGTTTCTTCTCGCTTGCCATAGGTTGCGGCGATGTCTGTGGGGACGGCTGCGCGGTGGTAGTAGACGGCTCCGCGACGGTACAGTCGGGTGTGTCCTGGCATCTTCGTAAGGCGCTCCACTGTAACACCTCAGCGTAACACCCTTGGAAAATAGCTCTTCATTTTCAGCAAGTTATTGTTCTTGTTGATCTATGAGGAGATTTGGTGGAGCCAAGGTCTACCGAACCACACAACCAAACCCTCTCAAGACGTCTCATTCAATCTTAGTAACATCCTGCTTTCTTTTTACTTTATGGCTCATCTGTTTTCAACTACCATCATGCCGTATCAAATCTGTCCCGCCATTTTGTCAATCTGTCCCACCCCTTCTGGCGGGACAAATGGTGGGACAAGGGGGGCGCTGCAATGGCGAAGCTGACTGTCAAAGGCATCGAGGCGAAGCGCGAGCCGGGGATGTATGGCGACGGCGATGGGCTTTATCTGCGAATTGGGCCGACCGGGGCGAAGTCTTGGATCTTGCGCACCGTGGTTCATGGCAGGCGTCGGGAACTCGGGCTTGGTCCCGCGCCATTGGTGCCGCTCGCGGAGGCGCGGGAACTCGCGCGGCAATATCGGAAGATTGCCCGCCAAGGGGGTGACCCAGACACAAAGAGGCGGCAAGAGAGTCTCACTTTCGCCAAAGCCGCCGCAAAACTGCACGCCCAGCTTTTGCCGACTTGGAAGAACCGCAAGCACGCCGAAACGTGGCTGGCCTCAATCGAGGCTTACGCGAACCCACATTTCGGGAACCGCCCGCTTCACACCATCACCAGCGCCGATATTTTGCGCGCGCTTGAGCCGATCTGGACTGCAAAGCCCGAAACGGCAAAGCGCGTGCGGCAGCGCATTTCAGCCGTGTTTGATTGGGCGAGAGGGGCCGGGCAATATTCTGAGGCAAACCCGGTCGATGGCTTGACGAAGGCGCTGCCGGTTGTGAAAGCCTCGGGCGACCACATGGCAGCACTGCCGTGGGGCGACCTTCCCGCCTTCTGGGCGCAACTTGGCGCGCGTGATGCCATTGCGGCGCGTTGCCTCGAATTCCTGATACTGACCGCGGCGCGCAGCGGTGAGGCGCGCGGCGCTCGCTGGGCCGAAATCGACCTTGAGGCGCGGGTTTGGAATGTTCCGGCAGAGCGGATGAAGCGTGGCATTGCGCATCGGGTGCCGCTCTGTGAGCCGGCGCTTTCCGTTCTCAAGACTGTGCGCGGGCTCGATGCTGATTTTGTGTTCCCGTCCGTTCAGCGCTCGAAATCGAACGAGGCGCGGCCAATGTCGGACATGGTATTCAAAGGGCTGTTCAAGCGGATGGGGCGGGAAGGGTTCACAACCCACGGTTTCCGCTCGACCTTTCGCGATTGGGCAAGCGAGAGCGCTCATGCGGATCGAGAAGTTGCCGAAGCAGCACTTGCCCATGCCACCGGAAACGCTGTGGAAAGAGCCTATGCGCGAAGCGACCTATTTGAGCGCCGCCGCGCGTTGATGGACGCATGGGGACGGTATGCGACCGGGGAAGCCGGGCAAGTGGTTGAGATGGTGCGGGCATGATTCCAGAATTGGAAGTCGCGCTAACCCCAATCGGTTGGGAACGAGTTAAAGTCATTGCCCCGCACGAGGCACGCCGTTTGGCCCTACACCTAAATACAAATGGTGGTTTAGTGGCATTTGACGCGCATCAGGCGCGCAAATCCGCCAAACAAATCGAAACACTAGAGCGAGATATTGCGTCTGTTTTGATAAGACTTCAGGGCCTCACTGATGACGCGCGGACAACAGTGAACCTTGTATCGACTTCGCCGGAGGAGCGTAACGGTGGATGGCCTGATCATGTAGGAGCCGCTATCAGTTCCTTGACTGTGCTGAGTCCCGGTCTGGAATGCTGGCGGGATCAGCTTAAAAGGCTGGGTGCCGAAGAAGGGGGAAGGGGGCGCCCTACAAACCTCGCCGTGCGGTCTATTGCATTCGCGGTCGCTGAGATCTTTGTAATTGGGACCGGTAGAAAGCCAACTTTTCGTGGGAAAAGCGGAAGCGACCTGTTCGCCAAAACGGTCAAAGCTGTCATAGATGCCTTGGGATTGCGTCACGTTGAAACAATAGACGGCGCCTGCCAATGGGCGGTTGAGCAGTTGGATGAAGGCCGGATGGCACGGCTATTAGACCTTCACAATGGAGCAGAACACCAGCGGCATCTATCGCTTTTCGACGTCGCAAAATTAATTCGCTCGGAGCCCTGAATTAATCAATTTCCTTTCTGCGACCAGATTAGAGAAGTTCGCTCTATCCCCAAAAGTAGGAGCGATAGGATGAGCATCTTAGAACGTAAATTCGCGAAGACCTACCTTAACACCCGAGAACTTGCTGCTTTGCTTGAGGTGAGCGTTGCGACGATCTGGCGCTGGAAGAAGACTGGTTATCTGCCAGCGCCGACCAAGATCGGCGGAATGACCCGCTGGACGAAGGCGGAAATCATCGAGCAATTCCCCGAACTGGCGAACGACGCCGCCTAAATGAAAACCCCCAGCCTTCCGGCCGGGGGCGGTATCCAATATTCGCAACTCTAGGATACCGGTTTCGGCTTGGCTGGGCAACCGTGAGGTGTGCCAAATGGCCAAAGCAATTTGGGGCGCGGCGCGTTTCTCCGTTCAGATCGGAGGCGCTGCCCCCTTCCCAATCGAAGTTACAGGCCGCGAGCGCTGGGCGCTCGAAGCCCTGATTGCGGCGGGATCAAAGGGCTGCGCGCCGTTTGACCATCCCGGCCCGCGTTGGTCTGCCTATGTTCATGACCTGCGCAAGTTGGGCGTTCTGATCGAAAAAACCACAGAGCGCCACGGCGGTGAGTTTCCCGGAAATCACGCCCGGTATTGTCTTGCGTGCTTGGTCCGCAGGATCGGGGAGGAAAAGGCCGCATGAACGTCGCCCCTTTTCGAAACTACGATGGCCGAGAAAGATCGAACACCTATTCCGGTGAGATCTGGCGCGCAGGCAGGTGGCGCGTGATTGCCTGCGCCGACAATTGGCAGTGGGCCATTCAGCGTCAACGGGACGGTGAGGCGGGCTTGGAAGCCTTGTGGGACAATCGCATGTGGTTCCGTAGCCGCGGCGCGCTCCTGCGGTTCTGGCACCAGCTTTCGGGCAAGGACGGCTCCGCTCTTGAGGCAATGTTGCCTGAGCGATTCAAGCCAAGTTGAAAAACGAAGAACGCCCGCCGGGCATGGCGGGCGCTGGGGTTTGGCTGACGGTAACGACAGTGGGGCCAAACTCCGCGATGCCTACCACGGGGCGGTGACAAAGGCAAAGCGCAGTCCGAAAGACCGAAGCGCGTCACCCGGCACAAGTGATCGAGTGTGTCGAAAGTAGCGGTCAACTCAGCGGCGCAGATCACGCGCACGGTGAGGCCCGAAGCGACGGTTCGGCTCCGGCCAGCAAGATCGTGTAGGGCATGGGGACAACCTCGGTTTGCGCCGGGGCTTGTCGTCCTATGCCCTCCCTCCGGTTCTCTCCTACCAGCAAGACTTAAGAATCCTCTGCGCGAAAGTTCAGAACTTAGGTGTTCCGAGGCGTAAGATATTCGCGGCCCGATTTTTCCGTTTCTCATTTGACGCGCACGCGCGTTCGTCATTTTGGGGCGTCTCGCGCGGCATGAAGACCACCTTTCGCCCACTTTTTCGCAAAGCATCTTTTCGCGATTCCCGTGTTTTCAAGGTGATAGGGTGTAACGGTGCTTTCGTGGGCGGTTTCACATCTGCAAACTTGACGGTGGAAAGTTTCGATTTCGTCTCACGTAAAAACTTGTCGGGAAGGTCGAAACGGGGGCGCTGGACGCCGATCTCGCTACCTTATGGCCTGTCCCCACTCACGGCGCTTCGCGCCTTGTGGCGGGCAACAAGGATACACGACGCCCGAGATAGTCCCGCCCTTGAAGAGCTGATCGAATTGTTCGCGGGTGAAATCTGGCAGGTCTGGTGTGTCGCTCATCGATCCTCCGAGGGCGGCGGTGGCAGATAGCCGTGCGCGATCAACTGGGCATACTCCGAAGGGGGCACCCCTTGCCGGATCAGATCATGGACGTGACGGATCGCACAAGCATCGGCAAGCGGGTCGAGCAGCCGCAGGGCCAGGGCGTCATGAAGAAGCAAGGTGAAGCGATCACATGGCAGGCCCTCGTGGTACCTCAATAGTCCCCCGTGCCGAAGGCAGGCACAGAAATGTTCAAGAGTTTCAATCCAGTGAAGATTTCGCGCGAACGAGCTTTGAGAGAGATTCTCAAGAAGCCACGTGGTTGTCTGCTGTTCATTTTCCGAAACCTGTGACGCGACCAGAAGCTTGCCCAGAACAGCCTCAACCGACCAGGCAATCAATGCTCGGAACGAATCGTTGAGGGGAAGATTTGCAAACCTGTTGCTGACCCGGCTGAGCCTGAAGATTGCATCTTCGCTCTCCGGATGGGTTCCTGCCCAGGCAATGATGCAGGCAACGCCCTTGGGCGACAAGTCATGGGCCATGGACAGCGCCTTCGTCAGATAGACGGCCTCTTCGCTCTGCCAATGCTGGAACAACCATGCCTCGCATGCCGCCTTGATCGGGTCCAGCGGCTCACCGGCTTCGAGCCATGCGCGAAAAACAAAATCCGCTTCCTCCTGCGAAGAATTGATTTCGATCCATGCGATCAGGTGATCTCGCACCGCCTCGGCCTCGCCCGTGGCATCGAGCCAGGCTCGATAGACGAACTGCGCCTCGGGGGTTGCGCCGTGCTGTTCGAGCCAGCCAAGGAGGGGCGCGCGCACCGCCCCGGCCTCGCCCGTGGCATCGAGCCAGCTTTTGTAGACGAACCTCGCGTCGAGGGTTGCGCCGTGCTGTTCGAGCCAGCCAAGGAGGGGAGCGCGCACCGCCTCGGCTTCGCCCGTGGCATCGAGCCAGCTTTTGTAGACGAACTGCGCTTCGGTGGTGGCGCCGTGCTGTTCGAGCCAGCCAAGGAGGGGCGCGCGCACCGCCCCGGCTTCGCCCTTGGCATCGAGCCAGCTTTGGTAGACGAACGACGCCTCGGGGGTGGCGCCGTGCTGTTCGAGCCAGCCAAGGAGGGGCGCGCGCACCGCCCCGGCTTCGCCCGTGGCATCGAGCCAGCTTTTGTAGACGAACCGCGCCTCGGGGGTGGCGCCGTGCTGTTCGAGCCAGCCAAGGAGGGGCGCGCGCACCGCCTCAGCCCCGGCTTCGCCCGTGGCATCGAGCCAGCTTTTGTAGACGAACTGCGCTTCGGGGGTGGCGCCGTGCTGTTCGAGCCAGCCAAGGAGGGGCGTGCGCACCGCCTCGGCCTCGCCCGTGGCATCGAGCCAGCTTTTGTAGACGAAGGATGCCTTTCGCGCGGTTTCGTTCTGAGGCAACCATTTCAGCAAATGCGGTCGGACCGTCTCGGGCGGCGTGCCCCAACGCAGCAGCGAGACCAGAAGGTAATGCGTGCTGAGCGCGCCGGGTTCGGCAACGATCCGGTCCAGAACGCGCCCCTCGTAGCGCGCAGGATCAAAGGCATGGGCGCAGCGCAGGATGATGTTGCTGGGGTTGGGCCAGTCGGTTGCCGTGGCAAGAGGCGCGGCCAGCGCGACCTCTGCCGTGGCGCGGGGCATCGCGTCGCCCGCGTGCAGCGCCGCCCATTCCGCCGCCCGTGCCAGCACCAGATGTGACTGTGGTTCCTTGGCCAGGCGATCGCCCACATCAGGCTCTTCGGCCAGCACTGCGATCAGGTCTGAAGGCGGAAGCAGGCGGCTTTGCGCCAGCATCGGAAGGGCCGCAAGGGTCCGTTCCCGGTCACGGCGCAAGAGAGTCTTGACCGCCTTGCACCCGGAAAGCCTGGCGAACACCGGATGCGCCCCCAGCCGGTCCACCGCGGCAAGGCAGCGATCCAGACGCCCCTCGGTCAGCGCCGCGATCAAAAGCGTCTGCAACCGGAGCTGTTCATCTTTAGGCATCTCCGAGAGGTGCCGCGCCAGCATCGCATCGGCCAGAACGTCATGCGCCGCCGCAAAACCCGCCCCCTCGGGCTCGATCCAGTGATCGGCCCGGAGCACGGCAAAAAGTTGATCATGCACCTCCGAGGTCGCGCGAAAGGCTTCGACCTCGGCTTCCGGCATCGGAAGGCGAACCGCCAGTTCTGCCAGCAGACGTCGCACCAGTTGCCCCTGAAAGCGATCTTCGATGGCTTGCAGGCGTCGGGCGGACCAATCGGCGAAATCCTTGACCGCGGCAAGATTTCCGAACTGCTTTTCGAACTGGGCCTTGTCGCTTTGCAGCAAGAAGCCCGCGAAGGCGGCCATCACCGGCAGCCCCGAACAGCTTTGCGCAACCGCCTCGGCCTCCGGAACCGCGAAATGCGCCAGAATCTTGCGCACCACCCAGGCGTCGAAGGCCGGGTCCGCCTCCGGATCAAGAACGGTTTCCTCGGGTGCCAGCGCAGACAGACGGTCGAGAACCTGCTGGATCGAACTTGCCCGCGTCGAGGCCAGCAGGGACAACTGATGCCCCCCTTCAAGAGCCAGTCGGCCCATTTCGGTCGCAAATCCTTCGAGGTCTTCGCAGGCTTCGGCATAGTCGACAAAAAGCAGGAGCCGGGCACCCGTTGCATGGCTTTGGCAAAGCTTGGTCAGATCGGTGGCCTGTGCCTTGCGGTCGAGGCGCACCGGCCACCAGTCGCGTTGGCGCGCCGCTTCGCACAACTCGATGGCCAGCCGGGTCTTGCCAACCCCGCCGGGGCCGGAAATCACCCCCGTCCGCGGCCCGTTGCCCGTCGTGAGATGGTCGAGCGTCGACTCGAAGTGCGAGATCCGCTTGCCGCCCGTTTCCTCCAAATAAGCATCGCGACTGAAATAGGGCAGGTGGCGGCTTTCCAGGAACCGCTTGAAGCCAGCTTCTGACCCGAAACTGAGCGCAATATCGCCGTAGCCATACGGCAACCCGCCAAACCAACGATAAAAGAGCTGCGGAAATGAGGCGGCCTTACCGATCAGGTCGTCCCAGTAGCGCAGCTCCACCTTGAGGCGGCGCAGGTGATTCAGATCCGGATGCTGGTCCGACAAGTCGGCGAAGAACTCTTCGATGGAGCGCTTCAGGGTGGTGCGTTCGTCGGTGCTGGCGGCGATCGCCGAAGTGACAAAAGTATATGTCGACAGATTGCCCTGCGACCGGAGCCAAGGGCGGTATCTACCCCGTCCCTTGTCGTCTCCTGCGGCGAGGGGAGGCAAATTGTTCTCAAGGTTGCTTCGCACCTGTCCCCATCGGTCCGCGGCCTTGTCCTTGCTTTGCGCGCCGATGAACTTGCATTCGACGATCCGTGTGATCGGAGCGTCTTGGTCTGACAGATCGATAGCGCCGTCCGGCCCCTTGGCCAAACCCCGGACCAAGGCCGTATCCGGCTCTTGCCGGCTCAGGAATTCATCGACAAAACGTTCGAATGCGCCGCCATCATCCTCGCGGTCAAGAATACGGTCATCGAAGCGTTTGTGCGTAAAGTCAGGCATTTTCTGCACGCAATCTGCCAGTTCCAGGCGAGGGCAGGTTAAAGCAGGTGCAATGTAAAACAAGTGCGCCATAGAAGCGCGAACCGAGTGCTATGCACATTGAGATGTTCTGCGACATCAAGGTTTGAGGTTGCGTCAAAAAACGGCCAAATGGCTCATGCAGGAAGCGCGCGGATGCTACTGCGGGTTCTGAGCACAAAAGGTATCATTTGATCTGGCCGTCGACGGAATTCGCCGCATTGCCTGAGGCGCGGCGCGCGGTGTCGTGCCCCCAATGGGACTCAGGAACGGTCGCTATCGCAGATTGCTACGGATGCGATGCCGCAGTCTCGCGGGCAGTAGATCGCTCGAGTCAGGCCAAATAACCGACCGCGTGGTTTGGTAATCGCGTGGATCGACGCCCTTCGGTGCTGTTAATGGCGTTCAGTTTCCCGTGTCTGTCGTGGTTGCCAATGCCCGCGACGGAGCTTCAGGATATATATATCCCTGAGGGGCAACGTGCCGAGCATCGACATGAACATTGACGCCAGCACCGCTTTTTCCACCCGAGGCAAAGAATTCAACGAGGCGCGCACGAACGGTTTCTGACTTCGCTGAGCGCATCAACTCCAGACCGGTTTTAATCGCGACGGCCTCGGCTCTGGCGCGCAGGAGGTCCATTTCTGCCACAAACCTTGCCTCAACCTCAGCCTTGAAATCCTGCACCTCTGGCCGGCGCAGCGCTTTGCTAAGTCCTTGTCGGGACATGCCTGCACCCTCGGCAGCCTTCACGATTGGGAGTGCTTCCGTAACCATCAGTTCGACGGCTTTGCGAACCTTGGCAGAAATGCGGGCGGGGCGCGGGGGCAGGGAGATGATTGTGTACATGCGCCCAGAATAATGCGGGACGCAAATTCGAGCGATGCACAGCGCTTTCTGAAAAATTTTTGAAAAGCCGCGCGGGCGGAGGTGGAGTGGCTCAACCGCGCGCGCGATTTTTGACCCCTCCCCCACCCCCTCGACACCCCCGGCACCCCGAATTTGGACGCGAAGCGACGAGGAAGGGACCGCGAGCAAAGTGAATGGCCCCGCCATTTGCGGGGCCGTTTTTTAGTCAGGCCGCCGTGCAGTTGACATGGAGCCCGAGGGCGGCACGGGCGTTCCGCACCAGAACCGCCTCAAAAGTTGAAGCCCCGGCCTCCGGCGCATCCAGCGCCATGACAATCTGGCGCGCCGAATCCTCGGCAGTGCTGGCAGGGAGCGCGAGAGCGCGTTGTGTGATTGCCGTCCATTCAACATAGAGCGCATCTAAGGCTTCTTCGGAAGCGCCTTGGTCCTGCGCCTCGGCAAAAGCGCGCTCGGCGATCTGGTGGCGTTCGAACAGGTCGGCAATGGTTCCTGTGGTTTCGGTCATCTTTCTGCTTCCTTCGATCTGCCCCATGCGGGCTTGATGACGCGGCACGCGACTGCGGGCCGGAGGATGCTGAGAGATTTGAAACGCCTTCCCGCTGGCGGGACAAATGGCGGGACAAGAGTTCGCCAATACAGCTTTATCTTATCTTTTCAGTTGCTTACTTGAGGAGATTTGGTGGAGCCAAGGGGAGTCGAACCCCTGACCTCTTGAATGCCATTCAAGCGCTCTCCCAACTGAGCTATGGCCCCACCGTGAGGTCTGCAATCCGCTGTGCGTCTTGCGTGGGGGGTCTATACGGGGAGGCTCGGGCGGGCGCAAGAGGAATTTCGGCGCTGGCGCAGAATTTTTTTCATCGCCCCGCAGCGCGTCCCATGTGGCAAAGAAAAAGGCGCAAGGTTGCCCTTGCGCCCCGTTCGTCAGATGGCTTGGCCGCTTGGCTCAGCTCTCATCTTCATTGCTCGCGACATCAGCGATGTCATCGAGCGAGACGTTATCGTCCTCGTCATCTTCAAGCAGATCGTCGTCAAGATCGACGTCGCCGCTATCATCATCGAGATCGTCTTCGGTCAGATCCTCGACATCAACCTCGGTTTCGCGCGGCGCGGCTTTATCGGCCACCATCACACGGCCACGGCCCGCAGCGGTCAGGCTTTCCAGCGTGAAGCTGTTGCCGCAAACCGGGCAGGTCATCGGGTCCTTGGTCAGATCGTAGAACCGGCTCGCACAATGCGGGCAGAGGCGCTTGACGCCCCATTCCTCTTTCGGCATGGAAGTCTCCTGGCAGGCTCGTTCGCACAGAGTCGCAGCCGATTGCCACAACCGCAACGGGGTGTCAAAGCCTTTTCGCGTTCCAATTGTTCAAAGCTGCTCGCAAATGACCGACAACTCGCTTGTTTTGCCCGATCTGCCCGGTGTTGCGGTGGCGGTGCGCCGCTCGGCCCGGGCGCGGCGGTTTTCGTTGCGGGTGAGCCGGATTGATGGCGCGGTGACGCTGACCATGCCGTTGCGGGCACGGATGTCGGAGGCGGTGGCCTTTGCGCAAGGGCAAAGCGCTTGGCTGCGTGGGGCGCTGGAAAAGTTGCCCTCGGTGCGGCGTCCCGGCTTTGGCGAGACACTTCCTTTTGAGGGGCGCGATCTGCGCATTGAAGAGGCCCGGTTGCGCGCGCCAAAGGTGGAGGGCGACCGGCTCTTGGTGCCCGGTGGGGAAGAACGCCTAGGGGCTCGGCTTGAGACCTTCTTGAAGCATTGCGCAAGGATGCGCCTGCAAGAAGCGACGGAGCGTCATGCCAAGGCGCTCGGGCGGCCCTTCAAGCGGATCACCTTGCGCGACACACGCTCGCGCTGGGGCTCTTGCGCGGCGGATGGCTCGCTGAGCTATTCATGGCGGTTGATTATGGCCCCGCCCGAGGTGCTCGATTATGTCGCCGCCCATGAGGTGGCACATCTGGCGGAGATGAATCATTCTCCGGCGTTTTGGGCCGTGGTGGCGCGGTTGATGCCAGATTATGCGCCACATCGGGCTTGGCTGAAGGCGCATGGCGGCGCCTTGCAGGCGATCCGGCTGCGCGAGTGACGCGGGACGCTGGGTCACATTGACGAGCGCTCCATTTGTGATCACAAAGGCGCATGTCTGAGACCCTGCCACGCCCCACCAAACCTTTGCCCGCGGAAGCGGCAGCGCATGATCGGCTGTATCGGATCTTGCGCCAGCAAATCTTGGTGGGGGAGATGCTGCCCGGCCAGGCGCTGACGTTGCGCGGTCTTGGCAAGCAATTCGGCCTGTCCATGACCCCGGTGCGCGAGGCATTGCGGCGCTTGGTGGCGGAAGGGGCTTTGACGCTGTCGTCCTCTGGCCGTGTGGCAACGCCGGAACTCACCAATGAACGGATCGAGGAATTGGCGGCGCTGCGCGCGCTGATAGAGCCGGAACTGGCCTCGCGCGCCCTGCCACGCGCGCACCTTGCGCTGATTGACCGCTTGGCCACGATCAACACCGCCAATGCCGAAGCCGTTGCAAAAGCGGATGCGGTGAGCTTTATCCGCACCAATTTGGAATTTCACCGCACGCTTTATTTGCGCGCGCAGGCCCCGGCGATGCTGGCGGTGCTTGAAACGGTCTGGCTTCAGCTTGGCCCCACGATGCGCGCGCTTTACGACAAGGTGCCCCGCAACGAGCCGCCGCGCCATCACCGGTTGATTCTGGCGGCGTTGCGGGCCGGCGATGAGCCGGGCTTGCGGCTGGCGGTGCGCACCGATGTGACGCAAGGCTTGCGCCATCTGGCGGGTTAGACGCTTGGTCGCAGGATCGAGCGTAGAAAGTTTTACAGCGGCAGGTTAGTCAGGGGCCGCATGAATTGCGAGGCAGCCATGACCAACACGCTCACCGAAGAAGAACGCAAAACGCTTGAAATGACGGTGCTGATGACGCCCGATCTTGCCAATTTCTCGGGCAAGGTGCACGGCGGCGCGCTGCTCAACTGGCTCGACAGGGTCGCGTTCTCGCTCGCCTCGCGCTATTCGGGCCGCTACGCGGTGACGATCTCGGTCGACCAAGTGATCTTTAAAGAGCCGATCCATGTGGGCGAATTGGTGCGGTTTCGCGCCAGCGTAAACCATACTGGGCGCTCGTCGATGGAGATTGGCATCCGGGTTGAGGCGGAAAATATCCGCGAGGGCACGCGACGCCACACCAACAGCTGCTATTTTACCATGGTAGCGGTGGATGAGGCGGGCAAAACCGTGCCGGTGCCGCCGCTTGAACCTGCAAACGAAACCGAGAAGCTGCGCTGGAAAGCGGCGGAACTGCGCAAGGCGCTGCGGCGCGAACACGAAGCGCAGATGGAAGCCGCCGCGTTGGGGAAAACCGACTAAAGCCCGCTCCCGCGGGGAAGGGCGAGGGTTGTGCCGGTTCCCTCTAGGTCGCCGCCGAACTTCAGATAGATCACGCCCCAATGGGCTTTCTCTGTTCCGGCTGGGCCATCTGTCCATGTCCGGTTAAGATCAAACGCCGACAAACTTCGGTCGTCTTGCACCAGAAGGTCCGGGTAACGGCGTGCCATGAGCCGCGTAAGCCCATCTTGCAGGGCGATGCCCTCTTGCAGAGTGAATTTTGGGTCCTCTTCGCTGACCCTGCAGGTATGTTTTTCCTGCTCAAGGGCAAGACCAAACGGCTCATAAACGCGCTTGTAGGTGCTTTGGGGAATGTTGTTGACTTCGAAATGGGACGAAACGCCGTGCCCTGCCTTCGGGTAGTGTGCTTCCCAATCCTGCGTTGGGTCTTGAAGCCGCGACAGGCACCAAGTGTCAAACATATCGAGATAGGCTTGAACCCGGTCTTGCGCCGCGCCGGGGCTTGCAACAAGCGAAGCGGTCAGAAAGGTCTGAATAAGAAAGCGTTTCATAACGTGACCTTGTAATGAGGGGCGGCCCCGCAAGGCCGCCCTTCGATCTTTACGCGTGGATCGCGCCGTCGCCGCAGGCAAGGGCGGCTTCGCGCACCGCTTCCGAATAGGTCGGGTGGGCGTGGCAGGTCAGCGCGAGGTCTTGGGCCGAGGCGCCAAATTCCATCGCCACGCAAACCTCGTGGATCAGGTCGCCCGCGCCGGGGCCGATGATGTGGCAGCCCAAAATCCGGTCCGTCGTCGCATCTGCGAGCAGTTTCACAAACCCATCAGCTTGGAACACCGCTTTCGCGCGGCCATTACCCATGAAGGAGAACTTGCCCACCCTATAGGCGCGGCCTTCTTGCTTCAGCACCTCTTCGGTTTTGCCGACCGAGGCAACCTCGGGCGTGGTGTAGATGACGCCGGGGATCACGTCGTAATTCACATGGCCATGTTTGCCCGCAATCACTTCGGCCACGGCCATGCCTTCGTCTTCGGCCTTGTGGGCGAGCATCGGGCCCACAATCGCATCGCCAATCGCATAGAGGCCGGGGACCGAGGTCGCCCAATGGTCGTTGGTTTTCACCTGACCGCGCGGCAGCATCTCAACGCCGAGCGCCTCAAGCCCCAAACCGCCGGTGAAGGGTTTGCGGCCCGTTGCCACCAGCACCACTTCGGCCTCAATCTCGTGGGCGCTGTCATCTTTGCGCAGGGTGTATTTGACGGTGTTCTTGCTCTTCGATTTTTCGACCCCGCTCACGGCGGCGCCCAAAACGAAGTTGAGCCCCTGTTTCGTGAGGATCTTTTGCAGGCCTTTGGCGACCTCGGCATCCATGCCCGGGGTGATCGCGTCGAGATATTCGACCACAGTCACATCGGCGCCAAGACGTTTGTAGACCGAGCCAAGCTCAAGCCCAATCACGCCCGCGCCAATCACCACCATGGATTTGGGGATTTTCGGCAGGCTCAGCGCACCGGTGGAGGTGACCACGGTTTGCTCGTCAATCTCGATGCCGGGCAGGCTTGCGGCCTCAGACCCGGTTGCGATGACGATGTTCTTGGCCGAATGCACCTCGTCGCCGACTTTCACCTGACCCGCCGCCGGGATCGAGCCCCAGCCTTGCAGATAGGTGACCTTGTTCTTTTTGAACAAGAACTCGATGCCCTTGGTGTTGCCGTCGATCACGTCTTGTTTGTAAGATTGCATCTTCGCCCAATCGACCTTCACCTTGGCATTGGTGAGGCCCATTTTGTCGAAGTTCTCATGCATTTCATGCAGTTCATGCGTGGCATGAAGCAGCGCCTTGGAGGGGATGCAGCCCACATTGAGGCAGGTGCCGCCAAGCGCACCGCGCCCCTCGACACAGGCGGTTTTGAGCCCCAATTGGGCGCAGCGAATGGCACAGACATAGCCGCCCGGGCCGCCGCCGATCACGATAACGTCGAATTCTGCCATGGGTTTCGTCCTTTTTGACTGATCGCGCCGGGGGGCTGTCTGCCCCCCGAGACCCCCCGAGGATATTTTCACCAAGTCGAAGGGGGTGGAAAAGAAGGGGCGGCGCGGGGCCGCCCCTGAGCGTGAGATCAGAGATCCATTAGCAAGCGGCGCGGATCTTCGAGCGCTTCTTTGACGCGCACGAGGAAGGTCACCGCGCCTTTGCCATCGACGATGCGGTGGTCGTAGCTCAGCGCCAGATACATCATCGGGCGGATCACGATCTGGCCTTTGATCACCATCGGGCGCTCTTGGATTTTGTGCATGCCCAAAATGCCCGATTGCGGCGGGTTCAAGATCGGGCTCGACATCAGCGAGCCGTAAACGCCACCGTTCGAGATGGTGAAGGAGCCGCCTTGCATTTCCGCCATGGTCAGCTTGCCATCGCGGCCGCGTTTGCCCAGTGCGCCGATCTCTTTTTCAATCGTCGCAAAGCCTTTGGCATCGGCATCACGCACCACCGGCACAACAAGCCCCGACGGCGTGCCCACAGCCACGCCCATATGGACGTAGTTTTTGTAGATGATGTCGCCGCCATCAATTTCGGCGTTCACCTCGGGCACTTCTTTGAGCGCGTGGCAGCAGGCCTTCACAAAGAAGGACATGAAGCCCAGTTTCACGCCGTGCTTTTTCTCGAACTGGTCTTTGTAGGCGTTGCGCAGTTCCATCACCGCCGACATATCCACCTCGTTATAGGTGGTCAGCATCGCGGCGGTGTTTTGCGCGTCTTTCAGGCGGCGCGCGATGGTGGCGCGCAGGCGGGTCATTTTCACCCGTTCTTCGCGCGCGGCGTCTTCGGCAGGCACCGGGGCGCGCGGCACCGAAGCCGGCGGCGGCGCGATCGAGACTTGCGTGGTCGCGGGGGCGGGGGCCGGGGTCGCTGCGGCAGCGGCGGCCACATCTTCTTTCATGATACGGCCGTCGCGGCCCGTGCCGGTGACTTGATCGGGCGAAAGACCTGCCTCGGCCATCGCCTTTTTCGCAGCGGGCGCATGTTCAACATCTTTGCCGCCCGCAGCCGGGGCAGGGGCCGCCGCCGGGGCGGCGGCTTTTTGCGGGGCCGGAGCCGCGCCGCCCGCGCCTTCGGCGACGATGGCCAGCTTGCCCCCTGCGGCCACGGTGTCGCCTTCACCGGCAAAGATCTCGCTCAGCGTGCCTGCCACGGGGGAGGGCACCTCGACCGAGACTTTATCCGTTTCAAGCTCACACAGGATCTCATCCAGCGCGACACTGTCCCCAGCTTTCTTGAACCAGGTGGAAACGGTGGCTTCCGACACGCTTTCGCCCAGCGCAGGCACCATTACATCCGTCATCTTGACCTCTTGAGTAACCGGCGTGGCTTCTTCCCGGACAGCCTTGCCTTCGGATTTGGGTTGCGCGGGCGCCGCACCGGCGCCTGCGGAAGTCAGCGTGGCAAGCAGGGCATTCACGCCCACCGTCTCGCCCTCTGAGGCCACGATCTCGGCCAGCACCCCGGCTTCGGGGGCGCGGACCTCGACCGTCACCTTGTCAGTTTCAAGCTCGCACAGCATCTCGTCGGCGCTGACCGTCTCGCCCGGTTTTTTGAACCAAGTGGCAACGGTGGCCTCGGTGACGCTTTCGCCAAGCGTGGGGACACGAACATCGGTCATATCAGCCCTCCAGCGCGTCGTTGACGAGCGCGTCTTGCTCTGCCTTGTGGCGCGAGGCGAGACCGGTCGCCGGAGAGGCGGAACCCGCCCGGCCCGCGTAGCGCGGACGACCGTGCTTCGCGCCGATTTTCGACAGAACCCATTCAAGGTTCGGCTCGACGAAGGTCCAGCCGCCTTGGTTGCGCGGCTCTTCTTGGCACCAGATCACCTCGGCATCCTTGAAGCGGCCAAGCTCGGTCACCATCGAATGCGCCGGGAACGGATAGAATTGTTCAAGCCGCAGGATGTAGACATCTTCAAGCCCGCGTTTGTCGCGCTCGGCCAGCAGATCGTAGTAGACCTTGCCCGAGCAGATCACGACGCGTTTGATCTCGGCATCGGGTTTGAGCGTCAGTTCCGAATTGCCGTGGTGTTGGCCATCGGCATCATCCCAGTTCACGCGCCGGAAGAACGAGCCAGTGGTGAAATCTTCCGCCTTAGAGGTGCACAGCGGATGGCGCAGAAGCGATTTCGGCGTCATCAAGATGAGCGGTTTGCGGAAGTTGCGGTGGATCTGACGGCGCAGAATGTGGAAGTAGTTCGCAGGCGTTGAGCAGTTTGCGACGATCCAGTTATCTTCCGCCGAAAGCTGCAAGAAACGCTCCAGCCGCGCCGAGGAGTGCTCGGGCCCTTGGCCTTCAAACCCATGCGGCAGGAGGCAAACCAGCCCCGACATCCGCAGCCATTTGCGTTCGCCCGAGTTGATGAACTGGTCGAACATGATCTGCGCGCCGTTGGCGAAATCGCCAAACTGTGCTTCCCACAGCGTCAGCGCGTTCGGCTCGGCCAGCGAATAGCCATATTCAAACCCAAGCACGGCATATTCCGACAGCATCGAGTCGATGACTTCGTATTTTGCCTGACCAGGTTTGATGTGGTTGAGCGGGTAATAGCGTTCTTCGGTGGATTGGTTGATCAGCGCCGAATGGCGTTGGCTGAAGGTGCCACGCGCACAGTCTTGGCCCGCCAAACGCACCGGGAACCCCTCGGCCAATAGCGTGCCGAACGCCAATGCTTCGGCGGTGGCCCAGTCAAAGCCCTCGCCTTTTTCGAACATGGCTTTCTTGGCTTCGAGTTGGCGTGCCACGGTGCGGTGGATTTCAAAATCCTCCGGGTAGGTGGTCAGCGCCTTGCCCACTTCGGCAAAGAGTTCGGGCGACACCGGGGTCACGCCAGCATCGTAATCCGAAGTTTGCCGATCAAGGTGCTTCCAACGGCCATCGAGCCAGTCCGCCTTGTTCGGGCGGAACTGTTTACCGGCCTCGTATTCCTCGTTCAGCACCGCTTGGAAGGCGGCTTTCATATCGTCAATTTCGCCTTCGGGGATCAGCCCGTCCGCGACCAGACGCTCGGTGTAAAGCTGAAGCGTGGTTTTGTGGCCTTTGATGTTTTTGTACATCGCCGGGTTGGTGAACATCGGCTCATCGCCTTCGTTGTGCCCGAAGCGACGGTAGCAGAACATATCAATGACCACGTCTTTGCCGAATTTCTGGCGGAACTCGGTCGCCACTTTCGCGGCATGCACGACCGCTTCCGGGTCGTCGCCGTTCACGTGGAAGATGGGCGCTTCCACCATCAGGGCGATATCGGTCGGATAGGGCGAAGTGCGCGAGAAGTGCGGCGCCGTGGTGAAGCCGATTTGGTTGTTCACAACGATATGGATGCAGCCGCCGGTGCGGTGCCCCTTAATGCCCGAAAGCTGGAGACATTCGGCAACAACGCCTTGGCCAGCAAAAGCCGCATCACCATGCAAAAGCACCGGCAACACTTGTGTGCGCGGGTCATCGTTGAGTTGGTCTTGCTTGGCGCGGACCTTGCCCAGCACCACCGGGTTCACCGCCTCAAGGTGGCTGGGGTTCGCGGTCAGCGACAGGTGGACGGTTTGCCCGTCAAAGCTGCGGTCCGACGAGGCGCCGAGGTGGTATTTCACATCGCCCGAACCATCCACATCATCGGGCTTGTAAGAGCCGCCCTGAAACTCGTGGAAGATCGCGCGATAGGGTTTTTGCATCACCGTGGCGAGGATGTTCAACCGGCCCCGGTGCGGCATGCCGATGACGACCTCTTTCAGACCGAGCGCGCCACCGCGTTTGATGATCTGTTCCATCGCCGGAATGAGCGCCTCGGCCCCATCAAGGCCGAAACGTTTGGTGCCGGTGTATTTGACATGCAGGAACTTCTCAAAACCCTCGGCTTCTACCAGCTTGTTGAGAATGGCGCGACGGCCTTCCCGGGTGAACTGGATTTCTTTGCCGTAGCCTTCGATACGCTCTTTCAGCCAGCCCGCTTCCTCGGGGTTGGAGATGTGCATGTATTGCAGCGCGAAGGTGCCACAATAGGTGCGTTTGAGCACGTCGATGATCTGGCGCATCGAGGCGATTTGCAGCCCGAGCACGTTGTCGATGAAGATAGGGCGATCCATATCGGCATCGGTGAAGCCGTAAGACCGCGGGTCCAGTTCCGGATGGGGGTCGCCCGCGCGCATGCCGAGCGGGTCCAGATCGGCAATCAGGTGGCCCCGGATCCGGTAGGCACGAATGATCATCAGCGCGCGGATGGAATCGAGCACGGCGCGCTTGATCGCCTCTTCCGAGGCTTCAACGCCTGCCGCTTTTGCCGCTGCGGCAATCTTTTCGCTCGCCGCTTTGGTTTCTTTCGGCGCCACCGGCATCGGCCATTCGCCCGTCATCGCGGCGGTCAGATCGTCTTCCGGGCTCGGCGGCCAGTCGGCACGCGCCCAGCTCGGCCCATGGGCCGAGCGCTTTGCATCTACTTCGCTGTCCCCCAGCGAGGCGAAGAAAGCTGCCCAAGCCGGGTCCACCGAATTCGGGTCATTGGCGTAATTGGCGTAAAGCTGTTCGACATAATCTGCATTCGCCCCTTGCAGGAAGGACGAAGCATGCAGCTGGTCGTTCGGAGAGTGATCGTTCATCTGATGATCCTTGCGAGATCGGGTTGAGGGGCTGTGGGCGTCACGGCGCGGAATGCGCCGCGACAATTCGGTGTCATTGGCACGTGATGACGAGCACCTTCATGCCGGGCATATGGTCTTCGGGTTCGGTGATATAGCTCTCTTTGAGCGCTTTTCCGTGCTGCGCACACAGATGCGCGGGCGCGGCCTCCACGGCGGCAGGCGGCGCTGCGAACGGATCGTAATAGACGTAGCTGCCATTCGCCGTACCGGTGATGGCGGCCACCGCGTCCGAGCGGATGCCGGTCAATGCCTCGAAATCCATTTTTGACTGACGTCCCGCCGGAATCGGCGGCGCCATCGCCCCTACTGCGCTGGGCGCAGTGCAACACGGCCTATCGTCGCAGGCCGCAAGAGTTAGCATCAGGGGAGCGGCCAGAAGGGCCGACAAAAGGCGGGGCATTACGGCTCCAAAGATCAGTTACGATAGGGATAGGCGGCGCTCGGCAGACCTGCGGCTTGTGCGCAGGCAATGTCATAATTGCCGCCTGCATTTTCCGGGCCACAGGTCGCGGCGGTGCCATCGACGATGGTCGCATTACTGCGCGCCGAATTCGCCATTGCATAGCCGGTCGAGCCGGTGGGCGTGGTGCCTTGCGGAACTTTTTGCGTCGTCACGATCGGGTAGGTGGTGATCGGGCCATAAGCGGAGGGCAGAACCTGACCGCGGCCATCCATCGTCGCACCCGTGGTATCAGACACGCCAACATAATTGGCGGTGCCGCATCCGGCGAGCGACAGGCTGATCAGAAGGGCGGTGCCCATCATCTTGTGCGATCTCATTCGAACCTCCCGTTTCTGACCGCGTCCGGCCTTTGATCCTCGGTGAACCGAGGCACTCGATACGGCGAAACGGCCTAAGGTCGCTTGGCGGTAACGAGCGGGGTCGCGGTTCCTTGGCAACCGCGACCCCGTGGGCCTTAGCCCTTCTTGATCGCTTCCAGCACCGCTTCGCCCAGCGTTGCGGGGCTATCGGCCACCACGATCCCGGCCTTTTTCATGGCTTCGATCTTGCTTTCCGCATCGCCTTTGCCGCCCGAAACGATGGCGCCGGCATGGCCCATACGGCGGCCCGGAGGGGCGGTGCGCCCGGCAATGAAGCCCGCGGTCGGTTTCCAGCGGCCTTTTTTCTTTTGTTCGATCAGGAATTCGGCGGCTTCTTCTTCCGCCGAGCCACCAATTTCGCCGATCATGATGATCGAGGTGGTTTCCGGGTCATTGAGGAACATCTCAAGCACGTCGATATGCTCGGTGCCTTTGATCGGGTCGCCGCCGATGCCCACCGCCGAGGATTGGCCAAGGCCCACGTCGGTGGTTTGCTTCACGGCTTCATAGGTGAGCGTGCCCGAACGCGACACCACGCCGACCGAGCCACGCTTGAAGATCGAACCGGGCATGATGCCGATCTTGCAGGCGTCGGGCGTCATCACACCGGGGCAGTTCGGGCCGATGAGGCGCGATTTGCTGTCCACCAGCGCGCGTTTCACCCGCATCATGTCGAGCACCGGAATGCCCTCGGTGATGCAAACGATCAGTTCCATCTCGGCGTCGATCGCTTCAAGGATGCTGTCCGCCGCATAGGGCGGGGGCACGTAGATCGCGGTCGCATCGGCGCCGGTGACGTGTTTGGCTTCGTGGACTGAGTTGAAGACCGGCAGGCCGAGGTGCTCAGAGCCGCCTTTGCCCGGCGTCACGCCGCCGACCATTTTGGTGCCATAGGCGATGGCTTGTTCCGAGTGGAAGGTGCCTTGGCTGCCGGTGAACCCTTGGCAGATGACCTTGGTGTTTTCGTTTACGAGGACTGCCATGTGGCGTTCTCCCTATGAAATCGGCGACACATGCGCCTTGATCCTAATTCTCTCGGGCCAGATGTAGCCCGCGGTTTATCTCGTTTGGCCAAGCGCTTGAGACGCGTAGGCATGAAGCTCGTGGGCGAAGTCGTCGACGGTGCCTTCAACGCTGCGGCCTGAGTAGCCCAGACCTTTGTCTTTGTTGTAGGCCGCCAACCAAGCCGAGATGCGGATGCCAGCTTGCGAAAAGGCGGGATGATCAACCTTCAGAAACACGATGCGCCCCATTTTGGCGTGGGTGTCGAAACGTATTTCCTTCAACGCGCTCCACGGAACTTCCCGCTTGGTAACCTGGCGGTCGTGGAAACCCGTCGCGCTCAGGAGCATGCCTGCCGGACGTAGCTTTTGACGCAGTCCCAAAAGCAAAGGGGGCATGGAAATCGCCATGAACACCAAACCGATCACGGTCATGATCTCTGCATCCGAGCGGCTTGCGCCGCGCAGTGCGATGATGTTCAGGGCGAGAAGAAGACCCAAGACAAAGATGGTGAGGCCAAACATCAGTTCGGCTGTCCCCAGTTTCTTTGTCGGTAGAATTTTCGTTTCCATGCGCGCTTTCGCCTTAGCCTTTCACCGCTGCCACGATCTTCTTGGCACCGTCGGCCAGATCATCGGCCGCAATCACGTTAAGGCCGGATTTCGCGATGATCTCTTTGCCAAGTTCGACGTTCGTGCCTTCAAGGCGCACGACCAGCGGCACTTTGAGGCCCACTTCGGTCACCGCCGCAAGCACGCCTTCGGCGATGATGTCACAGCGCATGATGCCGCCAAAGATGTTGACGAGGATGCCTTTCACCTTCGGGTCGGAGGTGATGATTTTGAAGGCCTCGGTCACTTTCTCTTTCGTGGCGCCGCCGCCGACATCAAGGAAGTTGGCCGGTTCCGAGCCATAAAGCTTGATGATGTCCATCGTGGCCATCGCAAGGCCCGCGCCGTTCACCATGCAACCGATCTCGCCATCGAGCGCGATGTAGTTTAGATCGAACCGCGAGGCTTCCAGCTCTTTCGGGTCTTCTTCGGTCACGTCGCGCAGATCGAGAATATCGGGCTGGCGATACAGGGCGTTGTTGTCAAAGCCCAGTTTTGCGTCGAGCACCTTGATGTGATGGTCGGTGGTGACGATCAGCGGGTTGATCTCCAGCATCTCCATGTCCTTCTCAAGGAAGGCTTTGTAGAGCTTTTTGATCAGCGCGACGCAATGTTTGATCAGCACGCCTTCCAGCCCGAGCGCAAAGGCGATGCGGCGGCCGTGGAAATCGCTCAGGCCGGTGGCCGGATCAACGGAGAAGGAGAGGATTTTCTCAGGGGTCGAGGCCGCCACTTCCTCGATGTCCATGCCGCCCTCGGTCGAGCAGACAAAAGACACGCGCGAGGTTTTGCGGTCGATCAGAAGGGCGAGGTAAAGCTCGCGCTCAATGTCCGAGCCTTCTTCGATGTAGACGCGGTTGACTTGTTTGCCTGCCGGGCCGGTTTGGTGCGTGACCAGCGTGCGGCCCAGCATCTTGCGGGCTTCGGTTTCGGCCTCGGCCACCGAACGCGCCAAGCGCACGCCGCCTTTTTCGCCGGCTTCGGGCTCAACGAAATGGCCTTTGCCGCGACCGCCCGCATGGATTTGGGCCTTCACCACCCAAAGCGGGCCGTCCAACTCCCCTGCCGCCGATTTCGCTTCGTCGGCCTTGAGTACGACCCGCCCTTCCGAGACCGGGCAGCCGTAGCTCTTGAGGAGCTGCTTGGCCTGATATTCGTGAATATTCATGGCTTGGTTCCCACGCTGTTTTCTTTGAACTTGGTGTGGCACATTCACCGCATGTAACAAAATGATAAATGCGCAAAAGCTAGGCGAAGTGCGAAGAAATTCGGTTTTGTGATCACGCTTTTTAGAACTGTGATCACAAAAAGCAAAATGCGGTTCGTCTTGCTTGCGGTAACGGAATCGGCTCACATTTCAGTAAGGCATTTCGGGGGTGAAGATGGTGTCTTGGGCGGTTGTCGCGATGGCCGATGAACCGGCGTCGCTTTTGGCGGCTTGGGCCGGGCATCATTTGGAGATGGGTGCGGCAGAGGTGCATCTGTGCCTTGATCGCCCCAATCCAGAAGCGGTGGCGCTTTTATCAGGTGGCAAAGGCGTGCATCTGCATGAGGATGGCGAGGACGCTTGGGCCTTTCGTAGCGTCGGGCGGCGGCCCAAAACCCAAAACGGGCGGCAGAAGTACCATGCGAGCCGCATCTTGGCGAAGACGCGGGCCGATTGGCTGTTGCATTGTGATGCTGATGAATTCCTGTTCCCGACCCCGGTGGGCGAAACGGTTGAGAGGATTCTTGCGCGTATCGAACCCGATAAGACATGGGTGCAGGCCTTGGTGGCGGAGCGGGTGCGGGTGCGCGGTCGCCCGGTGCAAGATATCTTCTCGGGCGTGTTTCGGCTGCCGTGGGAGCGGTTTGAGACGGAGGGCGCGGCGCTCTACGGCGCCGAGGCGGGGGAATTGCTGCATCATGGCCTGAGCGGGCATCATATGGGCAAGGCGATGGTGCGGGCGGGGCGGGGCCTTTTTGTCGGCGTGCATCATGCGCTGACGCGCTATGATCCCCCGGAGCGCGATCCAAATCTTGTGCCCGCAGCGGGGTTGCGGGTGCTGCATTTCGATGGGCTGACCGAATTGCATTATCTGCTGAAGATGCTGCGTTACGGGCTCGATCCGCATTTCGGCAAACCCGACCCGCATGCGGGGCCGCGCTGGCGGCAGATTTCTGCGGTTTTGGACGATGTGCAAGCGCCTGAACGGCTGGAGTTGATCCATATGGCGGCCAAAACCATCACGCCCGCGCAGGCGCAGGGCTTGGCCGAGCGTATCTTGCTGCGCCGCTGGGCGCCCGAGATTGGCGCGCGGGCTGCGACCGTGATCCCCAACCTGCCGGATTTGACGCCTGCAGCCTTTGATGCAGATTTAATGGCGCGGGAGGCGGCGCTCTTGGAGGCTTTGCGGCTTAAGCTGGGCTTCGATCCCGTCCCGCATCTCGGCCAATAAAAAGGGCGGGGAAATCCCCGCCCCTTCAAAACTTTGACAATGGCGCGTCTTAGGCCAGCGTCGGGTCGATGCCTTTGCAGGCGGTGACGAGGCCTTTGACCGCATCAACCGACTTGTCGAACATCGCTTGCTCGTCGGCGTTCAGCTTGATGTCGACGACTTTTTCGATGCCGCCAGCACCGATGATCGTCGGCACGCCGACATACATGCCATCAAGGCCAAAGGCGCCATCCACCCAAGCTGCGCAGGGCAGCAGGCGTTTTTGGTCTTTCAAATAGGCTTCCGCCATTTCGATGGCCGAGGTGGCCGGGGCATAGAAGGCCGAGCCGGTTTTCAACAGGCCAACGATCTCAGCGCCGCCGTCACGGGTGCGCTGGATGATGCCGTCGAGTTTTTCTTGCGTGGTCCAGCCCATCGCCACCAGATCCGGCAGCGGGATGCCCGCAACGGTCGAGTAACGCGCGAGCGGCACCATCGTGTCGCCGTGGCCGCCGAGCACGAAGGCGGTGACATCTTTCATCGACACACCGAATTCAACCGACAGGAAGTGACGGAAACGCGCCGAGTCGAGCACGCCAGCCATGCCCACAACTTTTTCGGCCGGCAGGCCGGAGAATTGTTGCAGCGCCCAAACCATCGCGTCGAGCGGGTTGGTGATGCAGATCACGAAAGCGTTCGGCGCGTGGGCGGCAATGCCTTCGCCAACCGATTTCATGACTTTGAGGTTGATGCCCAGAAGGTCATCACGCGACATGCCCGGCTTGCGCGGCACGCCGGCGGTCACGATGCACACATCGGCACCCGCGATATCGGCATAGTCATTGGTGCCTTTGAAGCAGCCGTCAAAGCCTTCCGACGGGCCGGATTCGGCGATGTCGAGCGCTTTGCCCTGCGGCGTGCCCTCGGCGATGTCGAAAAGGACGACGTCGCCCAGTTCTTTGATCGCGGCGAGATGGGCAAGCGTGCCACCGATTTGACCTGCGCCGATAAGGGCGATCTTGGGTCGGGCCATGGGTTCCTCCAAAGGTCGTTCTGTTATGATGGTTGGCCGAAGGGTTAGCGTTTTGGGGCGCGTCTGTCCATAGTGCTGCGCCGCCGCATCGGCTCTACAGATAAATTGTATGCAACGGCATGCCGAATTTGGGGGATGTTTGCGCTAAACAATTCCTTGCAGCCGAGAAGGCGATGGTCCATCCGAGGTGCTCGCAAGGCGGGGCGCAGCCGGGCCGCCCCTGATTCTCGGAGCGGCGCATGGAACTTGATGCCTTTGGCTGGGCAATGGCAATCGCGGCAGCGATCAGTGTGGGGATTGCCAAGGGCGGTTTGCCGATGGCGTCGTCGCTTTCGGTGCCGCTTCTGGCGGGGGTGATGAACCCTGTTGCGGCAGCGGGCTTGCTGCTGCCTGTCTATATTATTTCTGATGTGTTCGGGCTGATTGCCTATCGACGCGAGTTTGATGCGCGCGTGCTCAAGATCATGGTGCCTGCGACGGCGATTGGTGTCGGCGTGGGCTGGGCGACGGCGAGCGTGGTGCCCGAAGTCGCGGTCACGGCGCTTGTGGGGATCATCGGCGTGGTCTTTGCGCTCAATGCGCTGATCCGCCCACATTTGGGCATGTCGCAGCGGGCACGTGTGGCACCGGGGATCTTTTGGGGCACGCTGACCGGGTTCACGAGCTTTGTGAGCCATTCGGGCGGGCCGCCCTATCAGGCCTACACGATCCCGCTCGGGATGCCGCGCACGGTTTTTGCGGGGACCTCGACGATCTTGTTTGCTTGGGTCAATGCGATCAAGCTCGTGCCCTATGCGGCGCTGGGGCAGTTGAACTTTTCCAGCATTGGCTTGGCGTTGAAGCTCGCGCCTTTTGCGGCGCTGGCCGTTTGGGGCGGGGTGAAACTGGTGCGGATTATTCCGCATGACACCTTCTATAAAATCGTCACTTGGGCGTTGTTGCTGATTTCGCTCAAGCTGCTTTGGGACGTGTTCCTGTAGCGGTTGCCCTTCTAAATTCTGCGCTGCGGCAAATCTCTGCTTGCTGAAAGTGTCTGCGATGTGTTTGTTGGCGCAAGATTGTTGCGAGGAGAGAATCATGACGGACGCCGCTGCCCGCCCCTATCGCTCGGTGCTTTACATCCCCGGCTCGAAAGAGCGCGCGTTGGAAAAAGCCACCACGCTGGCCTGCGACGCGATCATTTTCGACCTCGAAGACGCGGTGGCTGTGGATGAAAAAGTCAACGCCCGCGCCACGCTGATTAAGGCGCTGACCGAGGCAGATTATGGCGCGCGCGCGCGGATTGTGCGGATCAACGGCCTTGACACCGAATGGGGCCGCGATGACGTGCTGGCGATGGCCGAAGCCGTGCACAATGGCGCCAAAATCGACGCGATCTTGATCCCGAAAGTGTCGATGAAAGGGGATCTCGACGCCGTCGCAAACCTGATCAACGGCATGCCGCTTTGGGCGATGATGGAAACCGCGATGGGGATGCTCAACGCCGCCGAGATTGCCGCGCATCCGCGCCTTGAGGGCATGGTGATGGGCACGAATGACTTGGCGAAGGAATTGCAAAGCCGGTTCCGCGCCGATCGTCTGCCGTTGGTGACGGGGTTGGGCCTGTGCCTTTTGGCTGCCAAGACCTATGGCCGGATCATTGTCGATGGCGTCTATAACGCCTTCAAAGACGATGAGGGGCTGAAGGTCGAATGCGATCAGGGGCGCGATATGGGCTTTGATGGCAAGACGCTGATCCACCCGGCGCAGCTTGATGTGGCCAATGCCGCCTTCGCGCCCTCGGAAGCCGAAACGGACCTTGCCCGCCGCCAGATCGCCGCTTTTGACGCGGCGCAAGCCGAGGGGCTTGGCGTTGCGGTTGTGGATGGAAAGATTGTCGAAAACCTGCATATCGTGACCGCGCGGCAGGTCCTTGCGAAAGCGGAGGCGATTGCCGCGCTCGCCAACTAGGGGACCGGCTATGTCAATTCTTATCCTCGGCATCCTGCTTTGGGTGCTGCCGCATCTGTTCAAACGCCTCGCTCCGCGCCGCCATCTGATGATGATGCCGCAGATCAAGGCGATGGTCGCGGGCTTCGTGCTTGTGGGCGTTGTGCTGATGGTGATCGGCTATCGCATGGCGGATGTTGTGCCGATTTACAGCCCGTTGCCGGGTATGGGGCACGCCAATAACACGCTGATGTTGATCTCGATCTACCTGTTTGGCGTCAGCGGCGCGCGCTCGGTTCTGATTGATAAGATCCGCCATCCGATGCTTTGGGGAATGGTGATTTGGTCGGTGTCGCATCTGTTGGTGAACGGCGATCTGTCCTCGATCTTGCTCTTTGGCGCGCTCGGCCTTTGGGCCGTGGGGGAGATGGTGCTGATCAACCGCGCTGGCCCGTGGAAACGCCCGAAACCGGGCAAGCTTTTGGGCGATCTGAAAAACCTGATCGGCACGGCGCTGGTCTATGGTGTGATCACTTGGATCCACAGCCTCTTGGGCCACAATCCGTTCTTGGGAAGCTACTGATGCAACTTTATCGCCTGCTGACCGAGGATGATACTTCCGCCTTTTGCCACAAGGTCTCGCTTGCGCTGTCAAAGGGGTGGTCGCTTTACGGCGACCCGACCTATGCCTTTGATGCGGCGCGTGGGGTGATGCGCTGTGCGCAGGCGGTCGTGAAGGAGGTAGAGGGAGACTACCACCCCGATCTGAAACTGGGAGAGCAGTAAACATGGCGACGAAGACGAATCCGGGCCGTTTTTTTGAAGATTACAAGGTGGGGCAGGTCATTGCCCATGCCGTGCCGCGTACCGTGGCCGAGGGGGAGCGCGCGCTCTATCATGCGCTTTATCCCGCGCGGCATGCGCTTTATTCGAGCGACGCCTTCGCGGCAGACTGCGGGCTGGATGGTTCGCCGCTTGATGATCTGATCGCCTTCCATGTGGTCTTTGGCAAAACGGTCCCGGATGTGTCTTTGAACGCCGTGGCGAACCTTGGCTATGGCGAGGGGCGCTGGCTCTTGCCGGTCTATCCCGGCGACACGTTGCGCTCGGTCTCCGAAGTGATCGGGCTCAAGCAAAACTCCAACGGCAAATCGGGGGTGGTTTATGTCCGTACCCGCGGGCTGAACCAAAACGACGAGGTCGTGCTGGAATATGTGCGCTGGGTGATGGTGCGCAAACGCGATCTGGATGCCCCCGCGCCCGAAACCGTTCTGCCCGAATTGCGCAAAGTGGTGCCCGCCGAGGATCTGGTGATCCCCGAGGGGCTCAGCTTTGAGGACTATGATTTCACGCAAGCGGGCGAGCCGCACCGCTGGGGCGATTACGAGATTGGCGAGAAGATCGACCACGTCGATGGCGTGACGATCGAGGAGGCCGAGCATATGCTGGCCACGCGTTTGTGGCAAAACACCGCCAAAGTGCATTTCGACGCCACCTTCCGCGAAGATGGCAAGCGCCTGATCTACGGTGGCCACGTCATCAGCATGGCGCGCGCGCTTTCCTTCAATGGGTTGGCGAATGCGCAAATGATTGTCGCGCTGAATGGTGGGGCGCATGCGAACCCCTGTTTTGCGGGGGATACCGTCAAGGCATGGTCTGAAGTGCTGGATAAGGCCGAAACCGATGCGCCGGGCATCGGCGCAATCCGGTTGCGGTTGGTTGCCGTGAAGCAAGGGGCCGCGCCTTTCGCGCTCAAGGGCGAAGATGGCAAATATGCCCCCGAAGTGCTGCTTGATCTCGACTATTGGGCGCTGATGCCGCTTTGATCCGACTCAGGCGCCGCTTCAAACCGCTTCGACCCACGATCCTGCCACCCGCCCATGCTTTGGGCGGGTGTCGTCTTGCTAAGGCAAAAGGTCGCGTTTGAATGTTTGCGCGTAACATTGTGTCGCGCCTCTGATTTTGTGATCACAAAGCCGCCTTTCACCGATTTTTTTGCACTTGCGAAAGGATTATTTGATCTGGATGCGTGACTTGAGCGCCGGATCGTCTTAAGGAAAACACATAATTCCGGCCAACCCGCCCGCGCTTCCACTCCCAAGGCTCCGCGCTGGCGGCCCAGCACAGAGGGTTTCTCCAATGGCTGAAACGAAACGGGTCGAGCGACCCCTTTCCCCCTTCATGATCGGCCCCTATTACCGCCCGCAGATGACCTCGATGAGCTCCATCCTGACGCGGATCACGGGCAATGCGCTTATTGCGGGCTTTTTCCTCGGCGCGTGGTGGCTGATTGCCGCCGTGTCGAGCCCTTCCTATTTCGCTGTCGTCGATTGGATCGTGACCTCGTGGATCGGCTGGCTGTTCTTCACCGCCATGCTGTGGTCGATGTGGTACCACTACCTGACCGGCCTGCGGCACCTGCTGTGGGATACGGGCAAAGGCCTCGACATCGAGATCGCCGAGAAACTTGGCTGGGGCGCGCTGATTGGCGCCACCGGGCTGACGTTTGTCTCGCTCATCATTCTTTGGATCATCTAAGGGGATTCCCATGCGCTATCTGACCGATCGCAAACGCGCCGTGGGCAAAGGGGCCTCGGGCTCCGGGACTGAGCATTTCTGGTGGATGACGATGTCCTCGGTTGCGCTCGCCTTCCTCGTGCCGACCTTTATCTTCACCTTCGGTTCCGCCATTGGCGGCACGCAAGAAGAAGTCGTTGCCCATTTTGCGCGCCCGTTCCCGGCTATCTTGACCGCGCTTGTGACGCTGGTGGGGATGCGACACTTCGCCAAAGGCGCGCAGGTGATGCTGGAAGATTACACCGCTGGCAGCCTGCGCAAAGGGCTCGTCATCTTCGTCTATTCGCTGTCCTATCTGTTGACTGCGATTGTGCTCTATGCGCTGGGGAAAATGGTGTTCATGGACACCGCCGCGCAGATGCTGAACCAATAAGAGGCAGGACAGATGGCTTCCTACACTTACGAAACCCACAACTATGACGTGGTGGTGGTCGGTGCCGGTGGCGCGGGCCTGCGCGCCACGCTGGGCATGGCCGAACAAGGTCTGCGCACCGCTTGCGTGACCAAGGTGTTCCCGACCCGCTCGCACACCGTTGCCGCCCAAGGCGGTATCGCCGCTTCGCTTGGCAACATGGGCCCCGATAGTTGGCAGTGGCATATGTATGACACCGTCAAAGGCTCTGACTGGCTCGGCGACACGGATGCGATGGAATATCTGGCCCGTTCCGCCCCGGCGGCGGTCTATGAGCTGGAACATTACGGTGTGCCGTTCTCGCGCACCGAAGAAGGCAAAATCTACCAGCGCCCGTTCGGTGGCCACACCACCGAATTCGGCGAAGGCCCGCCGGTGCAACGCACCTGTGCTGCCGCCGACCGTACCGGCCACGCGATCTTGCACACGCTTTACGGTCAATCGCTCAAGAACAACGCGGAATTCTTCATCGAATATTTCGCGCTTGATCTGATCATGTCCGATGATGGCGTTTGCCAAGGCGTGGTCTGCTGGAAGCTTGATGACGGCACGATGCATGTCTTCAACGCGAAAATGGTCGTGTTGGCGACGGGCGGCTATGGCCGGGCCTATTTCTCGGCGACCTCGGCGCATACCTGCACCGGCGACGGTGGCGGGATGGTGGCGCGCGCAGGCCTGCCGCTGCAAGACATGGAATTCGTGCAGTTCCACCCGACCGGGATCTACGGCTCGGGCTGTCTGATCACCGAAGGCGTGCGCGGCGAGGGTGGTTACCTTACCAACGCCGAAGGCGAGCGCTTCATGGAACGCTACGCCCCGCACTACAAAGACCTTGCGCCGCGCGATTATGTCTCGCGCTGCATGACGCTGGAAATCCGCGAAGGCCGTGGTGTGGGCGAACACAAAGACCACATCTTCCTCAACCTCTCGCACCTTCCCAAAGAAGCGCTGGCCGAACGTCTGCCGGGCATCTCTGAATCGGCAAAAATCTTTGCCGGCGTCGATGTGACCAAGGAACCGATCCCGGTGCTGCCGACCGTGCACTACAACATGGGCGGTATTCCGACGAACTACTGGGGCGAAGCGCTCAACCCGACCGCCGAGAACCCGACCGCGATCGTGCCGGGCCTGATGGCCGTTGGCGAAGCGGGCTGTGCTTCGGTGCACGGGGCGAACCGTTTGGGCTCCAACTCGCTGATTGACCTTGTGGTGTTTGGCCGTGCCGCCGCTATTCGGGCCGGTGAAGTGGTCGACCCGAAAGCGCGTCCGGCGGAATACAACAAAGCCTCGGTCGACAAGTGCTTTGATCGCTTCGACGGGCTGCGTAACGCCAAGGGCGGTATCCCGACGGCGGAACTGCGTCTTGAGATGCAGCGCACCATGCAGGCCGATGCGGCGGTGTTCCGCACCGACAAAACGCTGGCCGAAGGCGTCGAGAACATGACCAAGATCGCAGGCAAGATGGGCGATCTCAAAGTCACCGACCGCTCGCTTGTGTGGAACAGCGACCTGATGGAAACGCTCGAGCTCACCAACCTGATGCCGAACGCGCTTGCCACCATCGTTGCCGCAGAAGCGCGTAAGGAAAGCCGTGGCGCCCATGCCTCGGAAGACCATACCACGCGTGACGATGAAAACTGGCGCAAACACTCGGTTGCCCGGGTCGAAGGGAACAAGGTCGATCTGAGCTATCGCCCTGTGATCACCGATCCGCTGACCACCGAGGCCGAGGGCGGGATCGCGCTTTCCACGATCGCGCCGAAGGCCCGCACGTTCTAATGGCGCGCGGCTGGGCATATGGGTTCACGGTGGCCGGGGTGACCCTTGCCGCCTGTGGCCCCGTGCCCGTCGAGGTGGCCGAACGGCAATGCCTGAACGAGGTGCGCCCCGTTGCCCCGGTTTCGGGGGAAGGGGCGATGGGGGTGACGTCTGAGGGCTTCCGCTCGAAGATGGAACTCACCTTCACCCTCGGCTCGGGCGGCCAAGGTGACCCCTCGGCCCGCTATAACGCCTGTGTCAAACGCAAATCCGGCCGCATGCCGACGCGGCCGCTCTACGCCCGAACCGACTGGAAGGGATAAACCATGGTTCAGTTCACGCTTCCCAAGAATTCGAAGATCCGCGTCGGCAAGACCTGGCCGCGGCCCGAGGGCGCGAAGAACGTCCGCAAGTTCATGATCTACCGCTGGGATCCGGACACCGGGGAAAACCCGCGGGTGGATACCTATTTCCTCGATATGGACCGCTGCGGCCCGATGGTTCTTGATGCGCTTTTGAAGATCAAGAACGAGATCGACCCGACGCTGACCTTCCGCCGCTCTTGCCGCGAAGGGATTTGCGGCTCCTGCGCGATGAACATCGACGGGATCAATACGCTCGCCTGTATCTACGGCTTGGATGAGGTGAAGGGCGATGTGAAGATTTACCCGCTGCCGCACATGCCGGTGGTGAAGGACCTTGTGCCCGATCTGACGCATTTCTACGCCCAGCACGCCTCGATCATGCCGTTCTTGCAAACCGCGACGAACGAGCCCGAGAAAGAATGGCGTCAGACGATTGAAGACCGCAAGAAGCTTGACGGTCTTTATGAATGCGTGATGTGCGCCTCCTGCTCGACCTCGTGCCCGAGCTACTGGTGGAACTCGGATCGTTACCTTGGCCCGGCGGCGCTGTTGCACGCTTATCGCTGGATCGTGGACAGCCGCGATGAAGCCACGGCGGAGCGTCTGGATGCGCTTGAAGACCCGTTCAAGCTTTATCGTTGCCACACGATCATGAACTGCACCAAAACCTGCCCGAAAGGGCTGAACCCGGCGAAAGCGATTGCCGAGATCAAAAAGCTCATGGTCAGCCGCCACGTCTAAGGCTGCTTACATTCCCGAAAGGCCTCGGTTTGCCGGGGCCTTTTGTTTTGGCGCTTAAAGAAGTTATGATATCGATAACGCCGCAGTGCAGAAAATGCATGTCCCAGTTGCAACATTAGCATGACATCTGCGGCGGGTTGTCGCGTATAAGCGCGGCAGGGAGGAACTCGAGTCTATAGGAGAGTTCCATGTCGAAGATCGTCACCTTCCGGAAGAATTCCGAAAGCGAAGCCGCCGCCGAAGCGCTGCGCATCCTCGAAGCCGCTTGGGCCTATTACACTCCCGAGCGTGGCGAGGCCGAAGAGGTCCACGAGACCGAACTCGAACAAATGTTCGATTACTACGCGGCCTGATAAGGCTTTTGTTTGCTAAGGGGCCAAGCCAAAGTGGCGCGACACATAGGAGCCGCGCCATGAAACTTGATCTGCCCGAACACACTGCGCCCGCCGATGCCGAGGCGCGCAAGGCGCTGGCGCCGGTGATCTGCTATCCGGTCGAAACCCTGCCGCGCCCCGATCTTGCCGCCTATCGCGCTGCGCGGGCAGGGTGGGAAACGATCGACGAGGTGATTGTGCCGCCGCGCGAGGCAGGGGCCTTCACCGTGCCTGCCGGATGCTTTTTTCGTATCGTGTCGGTTGAGGGCCCACAGGTGGGCGACCTGAACCTTTGGGCGCAAGGCAATCTGCAAGAGCGGTTCTTTTCAGGCAAAACCCGCGCGCTGCATGGCACGCATGTGAGCACGGGAGACCGGCTTTGGTCTTGCCTACCCTATCTGCGCCCGCTGGCGACGATCACCGACGACACGCTGGACTGGTATGGCTTCGATGCCTTTGGCGGCTCGGTTCATGATGTGATCGGCACGCGTTGCGACCCTTACACCCACAATTTGCTCTCTGGCGGCGATCATTATCACCACTGCTGCCACTCCAATCTGACCCGCGCGGTGATGCAGGCGACGGGGCGCACAAAGCTTGAGGCAGAGATGCAGGTGCATGATGTGCTCAATGTCTTCATGTGCACCGGCTTTACCCGCGACACCGGGCAGTATTTCATGAAGGCAAGCCCGGTGCGCCCCGGCGACTACCTTGAGTTCTTTGCCGAGATTGACCTTTTGGGCGCGCTTTCGGCCTGCCCCGGTGGGGATTGTTCCTCTGAACATAGCTCAGACACGGCCGCCTGTTATCCGCTCAAGGTCGAAATCTACCGCCCGCAAGCCACGCCAGATGGCTGGGTTTCGCCCGCGCCAAATAGTTATGACAGGACTCACGGCTGCGGGTGAAGGGCAGGGGGCTCGTCCCCCTCCAAATCATCGCGCAACTCAACTTCCAAGAACCGCTCGAATGCATCAAGGTCGAGCGGTTCAAATTGGCCGAAGCTTTGGATCCAGGTGATCGCCCCTTCCATCGAAAGCGGCTCCAGCTTACACCATTTCACCCGGCCGCGTTTCTCTTGGCTGATAAGCCCCGCGTCTGCCAAGATCGTCAGATGCTTTGAAATCGCGGCCAGCGACATTTGAAACGGCTCGGCGACATCGGTCACGGCCATATCGTCTTCCAGTAGCATTGTAAGAATGGCGCGCCGGGTCGGGTCGGCAAGCGCGGCAAAAATAGCATCAAGCGAGGCGGTCGGGGCTGTGGTCATGGCGCGACTTTGGAAGCCGCGCGGGAAAACGTCAACCGATCGGTTGAATATCGCGCAGGGGTGGGGCTTGCGCTAACAGTGCCGCCAGTGTGCTCGCTGAAAAAGTGAATGTAAGTAAGAGCAATGGCTTATGGTGTGCCAAGCGCTGCGCCAACAGCGTTGACTCATTGTCTCCGCATGGTTAGACAAACCTCAACCTGCGGGGGGCGTCTCATGTCGGATCCATCATTGGAAGAACCCGATCCCGAGCGTCTCGCGGCGCTCGAAAAACGACTTGCGAAACTGCGCAAGGAGGAAGTGGCGCCCAAACCTGCGGTGGATGGCAATTTGCGTATGGCCGATATGGCGTGGCGCATGGTCATCGAATTGGTTGCGGGGCTGGGGATCGGCTTCGGTATCGGCTACGGACTAGACGCCCTTCTGGGCACGAAGCCTTGGTTGATGCTGATCTTCGTTTTCTTCGGTCTGGCGGCGGGCGTGAAAGTCATGCTCCGGTCCGCCAATGACATGGCAAAGGCACAGGCGGCTGCGCAGGCAGCCGGCAAAGAGGGGAAATAGTCGTGGCAGAAGAAGCTGGCACCGGCCTTGTGTTCCACCCGATGGAACCGTTCAAAATTCACTCGCTGTTTGGCGGCGAAATTCACTGGTACACCCCCACCAACGCGACGCTGTGGATGTTCATTGGCATCCTTGCGATCTCGCTTCTGTTCATCGTCGGCACCCGTGGCCGCGCGATCGTTCCGAGCCGCGTGCAGTCGGTGGCGGAACTCGCCTATGGCTTCGTGCACAAGATGGTGGAAGATGTGGCTGGCAAAGACGGCCTGAAATACTTCCCCTACATCTTCACGCTGTTCCTCTTCATCGTGTTCGCCAACTTCCTTGGTCTGATCCCGATGGCCTTCACGCCCACCTCGCATATCGCGGTGACAGGCCTGATGGCGATGGCGGTGTTTATCTCTGTGACCGTGCTGGGCTTCATGAAGAACGGCGCTGGTTTCTTGGGGCTTTTCTGGGTCTCGTCGGCGCCGCTCGCGCTGCGCCCGCTTCTGGCTGTGATCGAAGTGATTTCCTACTTCGTGCGCCCGGTGAGCCACTCCATCCGGCTTGCGGGCAACATGATGGCTGGTCACGCGGTTATGGAAGTGTTCGCGGCCTTCGCGCCCCTGATCCTCGTGTCGGCGATCGGCGTTGCCGTGACCCCGCTCTCTGTTCTGGCAATCGTTGCGATGTATGCGCTCGAAATGCTGGTGGCCTTCGTTCAGGCCTACGTTTTCACCATCCTGACCTGCGTTTACCTCAAAGACGCGCTGCATCCGGGCCACTAAGGCCCGCAGCGTAAAACGCAAGTCTTCAACTTATCTAGCCAATTCCAACCTCAAGGAGTGTCGATCATGGAAGGCGATATCGTTCAAATGGGTGCCTACATCGGTGCTGGCCTCGCGTGCACCGGCATGGGCGGCGCTGCCGTCGGTGTGGGCCACGTTGTGGGCAACTTCATCTCGGGCGCGCTGCGCAACCCCTCGGCGGCTGCTTCGCAAACCGCCACCATGTTCATCGGTATCGCGTTCGCCGAAGCGCTGGGGATCTTCTCGTTCCTCGTCGCGCTTCTGCTGATGTTCGCCGTCTGATCCCACTACCTCATCCTTGCGGTCGGGTGGGCGCGACGTGCCCACCCGGTAACTGAGGGGTCCAGGGGGACGACATGGCAAACGAAACACACGCGGTCGACGCCGCTGCCGCTGTCGCCGGTCATGCCGCCGAAGCCGCAGAAAAAGGCGGAATGCCGCAGCTCGACTTTTCGACCTTCCCGAACCAGATCTTCTGGTTGCTGGTGACCCTGGTCGTGATCTACTGGCTTCTGACGCGCATTGCGCTTCCGCGCATCGCTTCGGTACTGGCAGATCGTCAAGGCACGATCTCGGGCGATATCGCTGCAGCTGAAGAATACAAGCTGAAGGCGAAAGAAGCCGAGGCCGCCTATGACAAGGCGCTCGCCGATGCTCGCGCGCAAGCGCAAAAGATCATCGCCGAGACCCGGGCCGAGATTCAAAAAGAACTCGACGCCGCGACGGCCAAAGCCGATGCGGAAATCGCCGGGCGTCTGGCGCAATCGGAAGCCGCGATCGGGGAGATCCGGGCCGGTGCTCTGGAAGCCGTGCAAACGGTGGCTTCTGAGACCGCAGCCGAAATCGTTGCGGCGCTGGGTGGCAAAGCCGATGCGGCCGCGCTCTCGGCGGCTGTGGATGCGCGGGTGAAAGGGTAACACGATGAAGAAACTTATGTTCCTGCTCGTGACGCTCTCTGCCTCTCCGGCGTTCGCGTCGGAAGGCCCGTTCTTCTCGCTGCGCAACGCGCATTTCGTGATCTTGGTCGCGTTCTTGATCTTCATCGGCGTGCTGCTGAAGTTCAAGGTTCCGTCGATGCTGATGGGTATGCTTGATAAGCGTGCCGAAGGCATCAAGGCCGAGTTGGAAGAAGCCCGGGCGCTGCGTGAAGAAGCGCAGACGATCCTTGCGTCTTACGAGCGCAAAGCGCGCGAAGTGACGAGCCAGGCCGAAGAGATTGTTGTGGCTGCCAAGCGCGATGCGCAACTGGCTGCTGAGCAAGCGAAAGAAGACCTGAAGGTGGCGATTGAGCGCCGTCTGAAGGCGGCCGAAGATCGCATCACCTCGGCGGAAGCTGCGGCGGTGAAAGAAGTCAAAGACCGTGCCGTGCAAGTGGCTGTTGCCGCTGCGGGCGAGGTTCTGGCGAAGCAAATGTCGGCGGCCGACAAAGCGGGGCTTATCGACTCGGCGATTGCCGAAGTGGAAACCCGTCTTCACTGAGCCAAACGACGGCAGACTTGAAAAACCCGGCCCTTGGCCGGGTTTTTTGTGTTTCGGGGATGGGTTCGCTCACCCCTCGGGCTTCGCGCTTTTCTCGTTTTGGTGTTGCAGGCGTAGACGCGCCAGCGCCTCATGCCGCTCGGTCTTGCGCTGCTCGGCCAAGGCCTTTTCCACGAATTCCATATGCGCGGCCACAGCGGCGCGGGCGGCGGCGCCATCGCGTGCCTGAATGGCGGCGTTGATGCCACGATGCTGTTCCAAAAGCGCGTCGCGGGTGGAGCGATTGCGGAACATGATCTGCCGATTGTAGAAAACGCCCTCCGCCAGCAGGTCGAACATCGAGCGCATCATATGCAGCATGATGATGTTATGCCCGGCCTCCACAATCGCCATATGAAACTGCGCATCAAGGCTGGCTTCATCGGCGGGATTGCGTTTGCTATGCGCGGCTTCCATGCGGGCGAAAAGCGTGTCGATCACCTTCAAATCGGTGTCGGAGCCCAGCTTTGCGGCGCGCTCCGCGGCCATGCCCTCGAGGTCGCGTCGGAAAGTGAGATAGTCGAACACCGCCTGATCGTTGCGGGCAAAAAGCCGGATCAGCGCAGGTGAGAACGCATGGCCGAGCACTTCGGCAACGAAGATGCCCGAACCTGCGCGGGTGGTCAAAAGCCCCGCTTCTTGCAGTTCGGCTACCGCCTCGCGCAGGCTGGGGCGCGATACGGCCAAGCGCTCAGACAATTCGCGCTCTGAGGGCAGGCGTTCGCCGGGGCGCAGCACGCCTTGCAAGATCAGATTTTCTATCTGACGCACAACGGCCGAAGCCAGCTTTTCGGATTCAATCTTCTGAAATGGCATGCTCTCCCCCTCGCGGTCAGAAACTATGACCAATCCAAAGGGCGGGCAAGAAAAGAAAGCCGGGCCAGCGGGGTAGCAGGCCCGGCTTTTGAGTGAAGGTATACGCCCTTATTGGTTCGGGCGGATGATAAATTCGACGCGGCGGTTTTGCGCTTTGCCCTCGGGGGTGTAGTTCGAGGCCACAGGCTGATCTTCGCCCCGGCCATAGGCCACCACGCGCTGACGCGGCACGCCAGCACCCACAAGAATATCGGCAACCGAGCGCGCGCGCGCCTCAGACAGGCGCTGGTTATACGAGGCATCGCCATCGGCATCGGTATGGCCGATCACCTCGACCGTGGTGTCGTGGTAGCGGTTCAGGCTGCCTGCGAGCGTGTAGAGATCGCGTTGCAGGTCAGGCCGCACGCTGGAACTATCGGTTGCGAAAAGCACGTCTTGCGGCATCGTCACAACAAGCTGGTTGCCGGTGTTGACGACAGAGACGCCGTTGGTGTCCAGATCGCGGCGCAGCTCTTGCGCTTGCCGGTCGAGTTGGTTGCCGATGGCGCCACCAATCAGCCCGCCAACAATGGCGCCCGCAGCCGCTTTCGTCAGCCGCTCGTCTCCGCCGCTGCTGGCCCCAATCGCGCCGCCAATCAAGGCTCCGGTGATGGCGCCTCCGCGCGTATTGGCATTCGGGTCGGCGTTCCCATTATAGCCTTGGCTATAAGGATCGGTGCAGGCGCCAAGCGCCAGAAGAGCCACGGCGGAGCCGAGGAGAAGCGGTGATTTCGTCATGATCTGCCCTGTCTTTGCGCAGCCTTTCGGCCATTGCTTTTACCATACGCCAGAAAGCGGATTATGTTCCATGCCTGTGCAGATTTCGGGCAGGTTTCCGCGCATCACTTCTGGGCGAGCGTTTGTGATAGAGGGGCTTGAGCGTCACGCCGCGCCGCCTCACGCGCCAAGATCGCGCGTTTGACCGGTAAGCCCCAATGGTAGCCGCCAAGGCCTCCCGATTGCCGCAAAACCCGGTGGCAGGGGATCAAAAGCGCAATCGGATTGCGGCCAACGGCCGTGCCAACAGCCCGCGCCGCTTTCGGCGCGTTGATTTGGCTTGCCAGCGCCGAATAGGTGGTGACGGCGCCGGGCGGCAGCGCCAAGAGGGCCTCCCAGACCTTGAGTTGGAAAGGCGCGCCAATCAGGGAAAGCGCGACCTCCCCTTGCCCCCCGAGGGCTGCCGTGGCCAAGGGGGCGAGCGTTACAGGGTCTTCGCGCAATTCAGCCCCGGGCCACCGGCGGATCATGTCGATGAAGGCCGCGTCAAAGCCAAGTTCCGCGGTGAAGGCCAACCCGCAAATGCCGCGCTCTGTTGCAAAGATCAGCGCTTCGCCAAATGGGGAGGCAAAACGCCCCCAGCGGATCACTTGCCCCGCCGCCCCAGCGGCAAATTCCCCCGGTGTCATCGCTTCCCATCGCAGGATCAGATCATGCAGCCGCGAGGCGGTGGAAAGCCCTGCAGCGGCGGCCACCTGCTCAAGCGGCAACTGCCCAGCCAAGAGGTCGCGTGCAAGCGAAAGCGACAAATATTGTGTGTAGCGCTTGGGGGAGACGCCTGCCCAAGCGGTGAAGAGCTTTTGGAAATGCGCCGCCGAAAAGCCAAGTCGCGCGGCCAGATCGGTGAGGGAGATTTGTGCCGGCAGCCCTGCCGCCAAAGCCTCGGCCTGTGCGGCATCGATTTCGGCAATCGCGCGGGCTATCACCCGGTAGTGATAGCTGTCTTCAAGCGAGGTGTTGGTGGGGGCTGGCGCGGGCATGGGGGTCTCCTTGCCTGAAGACTAGCCCGCGTGGGACAGCATAGCGACCCGAAAGCTGTGATTTCGAGGCGCTTTAAGCGGCCAAACGGCGCGCCCGCGCAATGCGCTCGCGGCGGAACATGGCCACTTCCCAATCTTCAAGCCAAGCGCGCGCAGCATCTTTATGCCCAGCCACCACACGGGCCGAAAGCGCGCCGCGCATCCGGTCAGGCAGAAGGGATAGGTAGGGCGCATCGGCATGCACGGTCGAGACCCACATCCCATCTGCGAGCACCACCTCCGGCGTTGGGAACAGCATGGAGTAAAGCTGTTGGCGCCCCGGCCCGGCTTCGGCTTTGGGCAGCGCATGTTTGGCCTTTGCGAACATCTCGCTTTCACCAAACCAGAGTTCCAATTCGTGACCTGCCAGCAAAACCCCGGTGCCCGGAGAGAGCAGCACGTCGCGTTCAGGTAGTGCTTCGCCAAAGCAATTGGCGGCCAGAACCAGCGGGCGGGTTTCTTCGGGGGCGCGGCGCGGCATCGTATGCACACCGACCCAAAGAAGCGATTGATAGCCATTGTCGCGCGTTAGCACGCGGTCTCCCGGGCGCAGCCAATCAATGGGGGTGGGGCCTTCGGCGGTCGCAATCATCGCGCCGGTGCCAAGCGAGGGGATCACGGCAATTTCTTCGGGGCTGGCGGCGCGCGCGGGCAGGGCGAAGGGCTCCGCCTCGGGGTATTCGGTGCCCGGCGTCAGATGATCAGAGGGCATGAAAAGGCACAATACGCCATCAATCTCGATCCGGTCGAGCCGCAGTGTGCCACCCTCGGGCTTTTCAAGGATCAGCGGCACATCGGCTGTCATCGTGCCCTGCATCACCGTGGCGCCCAGGGCATCATGCAACTGGGCACCTTCTTCGGTGTGCAAGACGGTCCACATCATCGTGGCGGCATCAAAGTCATAGGCAAGCGACCACAGCTTGCGTTCGGCATCAAAATTGAGAACCGAAACCGGATAGCCGTATTCCATAACACCTCCTGCCGTGCTGCACCCCGACTCGACGTCCAGTTTTCCCCGATCACGGCAAATGAAGCGTTAACAGCAGTGACGAAACGTCTCCATTTCACCAAATCTGGTTAAGAGGCGGCACGCCCTCTTGCCCGTTTTCGATCTGCCGGGCAGAAGAGGTCTATGGTCGCGCAGCTTGATTACACCCGCATGCAAGAGGTTTTCCGTCGATTTTCGGCGGCGGAACCGCATCCCAAAGGCGAATTGGAGCATACCAACGCCTTTACGCTTTTGGTGGCGGTGGCGCTTTCTGCCCAAGCGACCGATGTGGGCGTGAACAAAGCGACCCGCGCGCTGTGGCCGGTGGCCGATACCCCGCAAAAGATGCTGGATTTGGGCGAAGACGGGTTGATCGAGCATATCAAGTCTATCGGGCTTTACCGCAACAAGGCCAAGAATGTGATCAAGCTCAGCCGGATTTTGGTCGAGCAATATGGTGGCGAGGTGCCCTCGTCGCGTGCGGCGCTGATCAGCTTGCCCGGGGTGGGGCGCAAAACCGCCAATGTCGTGCTCAATATGTGGTGGGGGCATCCGGCACAGGCGGTCGATACCCATATTTTCCGCGTCGGCAACCGCAGCGGCATTTGCCCCGGCAAAGATGTCGATGTGGTGGAGCGCGCGATTGAAGACAATGTGCCGGTGGAGTGGCAGCGCCATGCGCATCACTGGCTGATTTTGCATGGGCGCTACATTTGCACCGCCCGCAAACCCCGCTGCGCCGATTGCCTGATCCGCGATCTGTGCGGCTTTGAGGAGAAAACCGAATGAAGAAATATCAGGTTGTCGGGATCGGCAACGCGATTGTCGATGTGATTGCCCAATGTGAAGACGCGTTTTTGGATGTGAACGGCATCGACAAGGGCGTGATGCAACTGATCGAGCAGGATCGGGCCGAAACGCTTTATGATGCAATGTCAGAGCGGACCGAGGCGCCCGGCGGTTCTGTCGGCAACACCATCGCGGGGCTGGGCAACCTTGGTTTGAAAACCGCCTTCATTGGCCGGGTGGCAGACGATGGGCTTGGTCACTTTTATGAGGCCGCACTGAAAGCGGAAGGCACCGATTTTCCGAATCCGCCGGTGAAAGGGGCCGATCTGCCCTCCTCGCGGTCGATGATCTTCGTGACCCCGGATGGCGAGCGCTCGATGAATACCTACTTGGGCATTTCGGCAGAGCTCTCCACCGAGGACGTGCCGCTTGAGGTGGTGGAAAGCACCGAGATCCTGTTCCTCGAGGGGTATCTTTTTGACAAAGACCACGGCAAGGCCGGGTTCCTCAAGGCGGCGCAGGGCTGCCATCGGGGCGGCGGGCGTGCGGGCATTTCGCTTTCCGACCCGTTCTGTGTCGATCGCCACCGCGACAGCTTCCGTCGCTTGGTGAAAGAGGAGATGGATTTCGCGCTCGGGAACGAGCACGAATGGGCCTCGCTCTACCAGACCGATCTCGAGAGCGCGTTGAAACAAGCGGCGACGGAATGCGGCTTGGTGGTTTGCACCCGTTCGGGCGCCGATGTGGTGTTGATCCGTGGTGAAGAGCGGGTCGAAGTGCCGGTGCACCGCGTGGTGCCGGTAGATGCGACCGGTGCGGGCGACCAATTCGCGGCGGGCTTCCTTTATGGCTATGCCACCGGCAAGCCGCTTGACGTTGCGGGCCGTATGGGCTGCGTCGCGGCCGCCGAAGTCATCAGCCATTACGGCGCGCGCCCTGAAGCGGATATCTTGGACATGTTCCGCGCTGAAGGTCTCGTGTAACGGTCCCCCGTGAAAAGTGATCCATGAGAAAGGGCGCCGTTGTGGCGCCCTTCGTCTTTATGCCAAGCGATCATTTGAGCGCAGGGCGAAAAATGGACCGGTGCGATTTTGCGCGGGGCCGCCGGGTAAGCGATCACGGTGAGATGTGCTGTCGGCGTGAAATGTTAGGGTTTGGGCGTGGAGACATTGGAGAAAAGCGCTCCGGCCTTCAGCCACAGTCGCTTTGCCGGGGCCAGCAGGAACTGACGAAGGTCATCTCGAACAACGCTCATGGAACGACAGTAAGCTGTTCTGAGCGGTCGGTCCCATCCCGCATCCGCTTCACCATCGGACAGGCCAACATAAGTCCCGCTAAGTGCGTCAGGCACGTCGGAGCGGGTGATTTCGTGCATCTGCGGTTTTCGCCGGTTCCCGTTGAACAGAATTTGGTATGGGATCGCTCGGCTCTCCAGAATGTCGAAGAGCGTTTGGTACATCGCGTGAATGTTGACGACCTCCAAGATCGGCAACCAAGTGTCTTTTGGATACGCGCCCGTTCGGGGCAAGCTCTTCTCGATCCTCCTGCGCCGTTTCGCCCGAGACAGAAGGTCGCCAATTGGCGCGACGATCACGGTCGCTTCATGGGTAAAGCCATAGCTGAGGCATCTGTCTAAGAAGGGATCCTCAAGAAGATCCCATGACTCAAGCGAAAGCCTGTTCTTTTGCCGGGCGAGCGCAAGAAACAGCAGGTTGTAGTGAAGCACCGAGTCTTGGCTTGGGAAGCCACCATAAACGAATTGAAATGCGTAACACACGTTCGTGGGCGCGGTGCGTTCAATCCAAGTCGATTTTCCGGCGTTCGAAGGGCCGATCAAGAGACGCAATCAGCCCTCGCAAAAATAGTTAGGTTTCATTTTTCGTGTGTGTCGCTTTGGGGTTTCCGCTCAAAGTTGTAACGGGCGCCCTAGGGCGCCCGTTACTTAATCTCCAAGCTTCGCGTGAACCTCGGCGAGATCAACCTCGCCGATTGGCATCTTATTGTCTGGGTCGTCGAAGTCATATTTGAACAGCTGGAAATCCTTCTTGTAGATTTCCCACACCAGATGGCGCGACAGGTCGTCGAAATAGTCGCTCACCTTATGCGCGCGTTTCGGCCCGTGGCCTTCGCTTTCGTTGAAGCGCGGGATCGTGGCGAGGTCGATCGGATGCGCGGTCTCGATATTGTCGAGCACGACTTGCATCCCCTCGTTGAACTTCTCGGTGAAGAAGATGTGGTCGTATTGGCCACCGTTGACGATGAAGGTCGAGATATGCCCCGACATGGCGGACCAGTGGATGTCGGGTTCCATCGGGCGACGCCAGCGGATGGTATCGCGCGCGAATAGCAAGAAGCGGCGGAACGACTTCACCTGATCGAAATCGAAATTGTCTTCCGGGCTGCCGACCTCGATGCCGTATTTCTGGATCAGTTGCGGCACAAGGTTGCCCCGGTAGCGTTTGCCGTTCCTTTGAATGCCCGCGATCTTGTCAAAGAACGAGCTCAGAATCCGCGCATAGGGGTTGCGCACGCAGGTGAAGGCGTAGCTTTGGTGCCCCTTCACATTGCGCTCAATCGCCTTTTGGCTCTCGTCTTGGCTCCATTTATGCAGCCCCGAGGTGCTGTCGTGGATGTCGCCATCAAAGAAGCGGCCATGGTCGGAGTAGAACATGATCTGCCCGATCGACGAGCAGGCGCATTTGGGAACGACGCGATAGACGACGCTTTCGCTTTCGGTCATCCAGGTTCCGGGAAACCCCATAAACTCAGCCTCCAACTTCGATGCGATGACCTTTCGCACCGATCTTTTGAGAATTCCTTCCCATGAAGCAAAGAAGCTCTGTTTTTTCAATGCCCTTTGGCGCTATTACCACAGATAAACCCAAAACCGCGGACGAGCTGTTTCCCAAATGGCAAAAATCGCCTTCATCCTGCTCACTCACAAAGATCCCGAAGGGATCATTGCTCAGGCCGAGCGGCTGACCTCGGCGGGTGACTATGTCTCCATCCACTTTGATGCACGCGCCAAGCCAGAAGACTTTGAGCGCATCAAATCGGCGCTGGAAACCAACCCGTCGGTGACTTTCGCGCGCAAGCGGCGCAAATGCGGTTGGGGCGAATGGAGCCTTGTGGGGGCAACGCTTGAAGCGGTGCGGGCAGCGGTTGAAGCCTTCCCCAAAGCCACGCATTTCTACATGCTTTCAGGCGATTGCATGCAGATCAAAAGTGCGGAATTCGCGCATCGTTTCCTGGATGCCGAGGATGTGGATTATATCGAGAGCTTCGATTTCTTCGCCTCAGACTGGATCAAGACCGGCTTCAAGGAAGAGCGGCTAGTCTATCGGCACTGGTTCAATGAACGCACCCAGCCGAAGCGGTTCTATGCTGCGTTTGATCTGCAAAAGAAGTTCAATCTGACCCGCAAGATCCCCGATGACATCCAGATGATGATCGGCTCGCAATGGTGGTGCCTGCGGCGGCGCACGATTGAATGGGTGCTCGATTTCTGCCGCGAACGCCCCGATGTGATGCGGTTTTTCCGCACCACATGGATCCCGGACGAGACCTTTTTCCAGACCATCGTGCGCCATGTCGTGCCGGAAAAGGAAATCCGCAATCGGACGCTCACCTTCTTGATGTTCACCGATTACGGTATGCCGGTGACGTTTTACAACGACCACTACGATCTTCTTTTGGGGCAAGACTATCTGTTTGCCCGCAAAATCAGCCCCGATGCGGTTGAACTGAAGGAACGGCTTGGCGCGTTGTGGCAGGCCGAAGGGGTGAGTTTCGACATTTCAAACGAAGGCCGGGCGCTTTTTGCCTTTCTAACCGGTCGCGGGCGGATCGGGCGGCGGTTTGCGCCGCGCTTTTGGGAGCGCGAATCCACCCTTGGGCGTGAACGCACGCTGATGATGGTCGTGTGCAAGAAGTGGCATGTCGCCAAACGGCTCGTAGAGCAGGTGCACCATCATGCCGGGCTTCCGGTGATCGAATATCTGTTCAACGAAGAGGGCGGTCTGCCTGATTTGGGCGGGATCGAGCGCACGGTCGATAAGCGCAACCGACACCGCCGCGCGTTGCTGCGGATGTTGTTTGACTATTATGAAAGCGACCGGCTGGTGATTTGCCTCGATCCGGCGGGGCTCGAACTGATGCAGGATTTCACCTCGGACAAATGCACCACGCGGGTGCTAGAGGTCGAATGCTACTTCTCGGATGAGTATCTCATTGGTCACGCCCGGCGGGTGGGCTTGGCCGGGGAACATACCTCACGCGAGGTGCTGGATCGGCTCTTGCCGACGATCCGCTATGACCTTCAGCACGAAAGCGATCAGATGCGCGACGCGCAATTCCCGAACTTTTCGCGCATGCGCGAGGCGGCTAGCCCCGAGGAAAACGCCCATGCCTTGGCGCAATTCCTTGGCATCAAGACAGAGCTTGCGCAGCAGATCGCGGCCACCGATTATCTGTTCGTCGATTAAGGAGACACGACTTTGGCCTATGTCTATGACGATACGAATATCTTTGCCCGCATCCTGCGCGGCGAGATCCCCAATAAAACGGTCTATGAAACCGAGCATACGCTGGCCTTCGCCGATATCGCGCCCAAAGCACCCGCGCATGTGCTGGTGATCCCGAAGGGGCCCTATGTCACCTATGACCACTTCTGTGCCGCAGCGAGCGCGGAAGAGATCGTCGATTTCTCGCGTGCTGTGGCTGAGGTGGTGAAACTGGTGGGTGCCGAGGCACATTCGGGCGGCAAAGGCTTCCGCGCGATCACCAATGCGGGGGAGCATGGCGTGCAAGAAGTGCCGCATTTCCACCTGCACATTCTGGCCGGGCGCAACATTGGCCCGATGATCCTTTCCGAAGACTGAGGCAGAGCGCCGCAGGAGTGCTTGCTCGGCGGCGGTCTTTTCGCGTAAATCACGGACAACCAATTTCGGCCCAGCATGCAGGGAGCTTGCCATGACCAACACCCCCGAGACCCAGACCGTGACCAGCTGGAAAGTGGCCTGTGATGGGGGCGAAGGTGGGCACCCGCGCGTTTGGCTGACGATCCCGCAAGACGAAGGCCAAACGGTTTGCCCCTATTGCGGCAAAACCTTCGTGATTGACCGCGAACACGCGCACGACGACCACTGAGATCAAGCGGCCATCCCGTCCACATGGCCTTAGCTGATCGGGATGGCGGCCTCTCCGCAGGGAAGGGCTGGTTGGCCGGTGGTGTTTTGCAGGAATTCTGGAACGCGATTGCCCGACCAGATTTCAATCCGGTTTCCCCCGCTCATGCTACCATTGCCCGTTGCGGTCCCGGTCCAGCGATCTTGATAGGTAAAATAGACGCGCCCGGTTTCGCCGTTTGAACAGGTGACATCGGCTTGTCCCGCACCAAACCAATTGCTTTCGGTCCAAGTTCCGCCGCAGGTCACCCCATTTGATAAGGCGCCGCGCAACACGCCTGTGCCGCGCCCGATCGCGCGCCCAGCAAACCACAGGCCGCTTTCTCCAACGCAAGCCAGAACGCGGGAGCAGCTTTCGCTATCCTCGGTCATTTCGCAGGGGGCGTGGAGTTCTGTGGCGGCCGTGCGATCATCGGCGGGTTTGGGCTGGACCGGGCGCAACTCTTGCGCGGGAACCGAGGTTGCGAACAGGCCAAGGGCGGCGAGCGCTGGAATGAGGGGCCGTAACATGGCAATACCTGCTATAAATGGACTGAGGGGAGATAAGCATATGGGCGGCGGTTTCGGCAAGGGATGCCATCTGCATTTGATCGACGGCTCGGCTTTCATCTTCCGTGCCTATCACGCGCTGCCGCCGCTGACGCGCAAGTCTGACGGGCTGCCGGTGGGGGCCGTCGCGGGCTTCACCAATATGATCTACCGCTACATTGAGGAAGCGAAGGGCGATGATGCGCCCACCCATGCGGCGGTGATCTTTGACTATAGCTCCAAGACCTTCCGCAACGAGATTTACCCCGCCTACAAAGAAAACCGCCCGCCCGCGCCCGAGGATTTGCGCCCGCAATTTCCGCTCACGCGGGAGGCCACGAGGGCGTTCAACCTCGCCTGCCTTGAGATCGAAGGGTTCGAGGCCGATGACATCATTGCCACTTTGGCGCGCCAAGCGCGCGAGGCGGGGGGGCGTGTGACCATCATCTCGTCTGACAAAGACCTGATGCAATTGGTCGGCAATGGCGTTGGCATGCTCGACGCGATGAAAAACCTTGTGATCGGCCCCGATGAGGTGGAGGCCAAATTCGGCGTTCGACCTGAGAAGGTGGTGGATGTGCAGGCATTGGCGGGGGATTCGGTCGATAACGTGCCCGGCGCGCCGGGGATCGGCATCAAAACTGCCGCGCAACTGATTGCGGATTATGGCGACCTTGAAACGCTTTTGGAGCGCGCAAGCGAGATCAAACAGCCCAAGCGCCGCGAAACGCTGATCAACTTCGCCGATCAAATTCGCATCTCGAAGCAGTTGGTGACTTTATGCGATACCGTGCCGCTTGAGTTTGGACTTGATACGCTGGAGGTCAAAGATCCCGACCCGGATAAGCTGCTGAGCTTCCTCAATGAGATGGAATTCCGCACGCTGACGAAGCGGGTGGCGGATAAGTTCGGGCGCGAAGCACCTGTTCCCGCCCCAAGCTCCAGTGATAAAGCCGCCTCCGTTTGGGCCGATGGCGCGGCCCCGCAACCGCGGCTTGACCCGCAAGCCGTGCCCGATGCGCCGATTGATCCGGCCAGCTACGTGATGATCAGCGATGCCGAAACGCTGGAGGCTTGGCTTGCCGAGGCGCGCGCGACGGGCGTTGTGGCGGTAGATACGGAAACGACCGGCCTTGATGAAATGCAGGCAGATTTGGTGGGCGTGTCGCTGGCCACCGCGCCGGGCAAGGCCTGCTATATTCCGCTGGCCCATAGTTCGGGGGGAGATGATCTTTTTGGCGGAGCCGAAAAGGTCGCCGGGCAGATGGACTTTGACACGGCGCTCGCGCTCCTAAAGCCCGTGCTCGAAGATGATGCGATCCTGAAAATCGGCCAGAACATGAAATATGACTGGAAGATTTTTGCCCGCTACGGCATCCGCGTCGCGCCTTTTGATGACACGATGCTGATGTCTTACGCGATGTTTTCGGGCCTGCATGGCCACGGGATGGATGCGCTGTCGGAGGAATATCTTGGCCATCGCCCGATCCCGATCAAAGATCTGATCGGCTCTGGCAAATCGCAAATCACCTTTGACAAGGTCGCGCTCGATAAAGCCACGCCTTACGCTGCCGAAGATGCCGATATCACCTTGCGGCTTTGGCGCGCCTTCAAGCCGCAACTGTCGCGCGCGCAGGTGACCACGGTTTACGAAACGCTGGAACGCCCGCTGGTGCCGGTTTTGGCGGAAATGGAAATGGCGGGCGTGAAGGTCGATACTTCAGTTCTGTCGCGCATGTCGAACGTGTTTGCGCAGCGCATGGTGGGGCTGGAGGAAGAGATTCACAGCCTCGCGGGTCAGCCTTTTAACGTGGGGTCCCCCAAGCAATTGGGGGAGGTGCTCTTTGATGTGCTCGGCGTGCCAGGCGGCAAAAAGGGCAAAACCGGCGCCTATGCCACCGGGGCGGATGTGCTGGAAGACATCACCACGATGGAAGATCACAAGCAGGCGGCGGAACTGGCGTCTAAGGTTTTGGATTGGCGGCAAATTTCGAAGCTGAAATCGACCTATACCGACGCCTTGCAAACCCATGTGAACCCCGATACGGGCCGCGTGCATACCTCTTATAGCATTGCGGGGGCCAACACCGGGCGGCTTGCCTCCACCGATCCGAACTTGCAAAACATTCCCGTCCGGTCGGATGAAGGCCGTCGTATCCGCGAAGCGTTCATCGCGCCCGAGGGGCAAAAGATCGTGTCGCTCGATTATAGTCAGATCGAGTTGCGCATCTTGGCGCATGTGGCCGACCTGCCCGAGATGAAGGAAGCCTTCCGCCAAGGGATCGACATTCACGCGATGACGGCGTCGGAAATGTTTGGCGTGCCGGTGGAGGGGATGGACCCGATGATCCGCCGCCAAGCCAAGGCGATCAACTTTGGCGTCATCTACGGCATTTCCGGCTTTGGGCTTGCGCGCAATCTGCGCATTCCGCGCGCCGAGGCGCAGGGCTTCATTGACCGCTACTTTGAGCGTTTCCCCGGCATTCGCACTTATATGGATGAGACGGTTGCCTTCGCGAAAGAGCATGGCTTTGTGCAAACGCTCTTTGGCCGCAAAATCCACACACCCGAGATCAATGCCAAAGGCCCCGGCGCGGGCTTTGCCAAACGCGCCGCGATCAACGCACCAATCCAAGGGGCGGCGGCCGATATCATTCGCCGCGCGATGATCCGTATGCCGCAAGCGATTGCGGATCTGCCCGCGCGGATGCTGCTGCAGGTGCATGACGAATTGATCTTTGAGGTCGAAGAGGGCGCCGTTGAGACGCTGATCGGGGCCGCCCGTAGCGTGATGGAGGGCGCGGCAGAGCCCGCCGTGAAGCTCTCGCTGCCGCTGGTCGTGGATGCCGGACAGGGCGCAAGCTGGGCCGAGGCGCACTAATCAAGCACCCAAAACGAGAGACTCACCTCGCCTAGCGCCGCGGCCCCGTGCCGCGGCGCAGTCGTTTGACGCGCGAGAAACCGCGCAGGCGCCTGCGACAAATTTGCGGAGTTAAAAAATATTTTTTGGCGCGATGGTGCGGTTTTGGCGCGAAACGCATGCGAAAACCCGAATAAAATAACTACCTTTCAGGGGGTTCGTCCGCCAAAGTGACACAGTCACATGCGTGAGTCGCAAACTAAGCAATTGATCTGCGTCACTTTTTGAAGTGGGACACTTTGCCCAAGTGCGACAGCCCGCGCAGGCGCGACAGCCCGCCGCAGGGTCCATAGGTCAAAAGACCGCCTGTACGGGACAGGGCGGACGAACCAGTTGGAGAGGACGACAATGGAGTTCGGACTTGTGGAGCTGTCGCGGCTCCAGTTTGCAGCGACAGCAATGTATCACTTCTTATTCGTGCCCCTAACGCTTGGGCTTTCGATCATGCTCGCGACGATGGAGACGGTCTATGTCATGACCCGTCGTCCGATCTGGCGGCAAATGACGAAGTTCTGGGGCACGCTTTTTGGCATTAACTTTGTGCTGGGCGTGTCGACGGGGATCACGATGGAATTCCAGTTCGGCATGAACTGGAGCTATTACAGCAACTACGTGGGCGACATTTTCGGGGCGCCGCTCGCGATTGAGGGCCTGATGGCCTTCTTCTTGGAAGCCACCTTCGTGGGGCTTTGGTTCTTTGGCTGGGAAAAGCTGCGCCCGCGCGCGCATATGTTTGTCGGCTGGTGTGTGGCTATCGGCTCGAACTTCTCCGCGCTGTGGATTTTGATCGCCAATGGCTGGATGCAGAACCCGGTGGGGGCTGAGTTCAATCCGATGACCATGCGCATGGAACTCGTTGATTTCTATGCGGTGCTCTTCAATCCGGTGGCGCAGGCCAAATTTGTGCACACCGTGTCGGCGGGCTATGTGACGGCGGCGATCTTCGTGGTTGGTGTGTCGTCTTGGTATTTGCTGCGTGGCCGCCATATCGAGCTTGCGCGCCGCTCCATCGCCGTGGCTTCGGCCTTTGGTCTGGCCGCCTCTCTCTCGGTGATCGTGCTGGGCGACGAGTCGGGCTATGAAGCGACCCACAACCAAAAAATGAAGCTCGCCGCGATCGAGGGCATGTGGGAAACCGAAGAGGCTCCGGCTTCCTTCAACCTGTTCGGCATCCCCGATCAAGAAGCGCGTGAAACCAAATATGCGATCAAGATCCCTTACGTGATGGGTCTGATCGGCACGCGTTCGTTGACCGAAGAAATGCCCGGCATCAAAGAGTTGGTCGAAGGTGCCGAGGTGCGCATTCGTGATGGTCTCATTGCCTATGACGCGCTGATGCAGATCCGCGCCAATAAAGGCGATGTCGCCCCCGAGGTGACGGCAGCCTTTGAAGCGCATTCGGATGACCTTGGCTATGCGATGCTTCTGTCGTCGATGGTCGAAGATCCGATGACTGCCACCGATGAACAAATCGAGGCGGCGGCGTGGAAAACGGTGCCCGGCGTGGCGCCGATGTTCTGGACCTTCCGTTTGATGGTGGGCTTTGGCTTCTTCATGTTGGCGCTGCTGACCTACATGTTCTACGTCACCAACTTCCGGGGCGGGAACTATCCGCAGCTTGCGCTGAAAACGGCGGTCTTCATCATTCCGATGCCGTGGCTGGCCGCTGAAATGGGCTGGTTTGTGGCCGAGTTCGGTCGCCAACCTTGGACCGTGGACGGGCTTTTGCCCACCGCGCTGTCGGCCTCGCATCTTTCGGTGTGGGATCTGGCGGTGACGCTTGGTGGTTTCGTGGCGCTTTATACCACGCTTTTAATCATCGAGATGAAGCTGATGCTGGCCGCGATCCGCAAGGGCCCGGTGCAAGACGTCGAGGTCGTTGCGGCCTGGAACGCCAAGCACGCCCCTGTAGCCGCCCAACCTGCGGAGTAAGACCATGATCTTGCATGAACTTCTAAACTACGAAATCCTGCGCGTGATCTGGTGGGGCTTGCTGGGCGTGTTGCTCATTGGCCTTGCCGCCACCGATGGCTTTGACATGGGCGTGGCGGCGCTTTTGCCCTTCGTCGGCACCAGCGACGCCGAGCGCCGGGTGGTGATCAACACCGTTGGCCCTGTGTGGGAAGGTAACCAAGTCTGGCTGATTTTGGGCGGTGGGGCGATCTTCGCCGCTTGGCCGCCGCTTTATGCGGTCAGCTTCTCGGGCTTTTACCTTGCCATGTTCTTGGTGCTGGCAGCGCTGATCTTGCGGCCCGTGGGCTTCAAGTATCGCAACAAGCGCGACAGCTTCACGTGGCGCACGCGCTGGGACTGGGCGCTCTTTATCGGTGGGGCTGTGCCTGCGCTGATCTTTGGTGTCGCGGTCGGCAACGTGTTGCAAGGTGTGCCTTTCACGCTCGAAGATAACCTGCTTTCGGTCTATCCGGGCAACTTTATCATGAAGCTTCTGGGCCTTCTGAACCCGTTCGCGCTGTTTGTGGGTGTGGTGTCTTTGACGATGCACCTCAGCCATGGCGCATCTTGGCTCGTGCTCAAGACCGAGGGCGCTGTGCAAGCGCGGGCGCGTCGCTTTGGGACCTTTGCAGGCCTTGCCGCGATCGTGACCTTTGCGCTGGCTGGCGTGTGGTTGGCCTTCGGGGTCGAGGGCTATCGCTTCGTAAGCGAGCCCGATCACTTCGGCCCGTCGAACCCGCTTCTGTCGGAAGTGGTGCGCGGTGGTTCGTGGCTTGACGCCTACACCACCCGCCCGTGGATCATCATTGCCCCGATCATGGGCTTTGTGGGCATGGCGGCGCAGGTGATCTTGATGCGGCTGTGGAGTGGTTGGTCGGTCGTTGCGGGCAAAGTGGGTATCTTCGGCATCATCTCGACGGTGGGTCTGACGATGTTCCCCTTTATCCTGCCCTCGTCGCTGAACCCGACCGCTTCGCTTACGGTCTGGGATAGCTCGTCGTCGCATATGACGCTGTTCATCATGCTGATCTGCGCGCTGATCTTTATGCCGCTGATCCTTGCTTACACTTCGTGGGTCTACAAAGTGCTCTGGGGCAAGGTCACGCAAGAAGACATCACCTCCAACCCCAACGCTTACTAAGAGGTCTGAAACATGTGGTATTTTGCCTGGCTTCTGGGTCTGCCGGTCGCGGTGATGTTCGGTGTGATCAACGCGATGTGGTTTGAACTGCAAGAGGACCGCCGCGCGCGCGGCGAGTGATGCAAGCTTCCGGCGGCGTGTATCGCGCCGCTGGGCCCCGGCATCGCGTCCCTGCGTCTGTTCGGGTTACTTGTCGCCCGGGTCCACTGGCCCGGGCGGCTTTTTTATGGCCGACTGCCGCGCAACGTCGGGCCGTAGAAGGCCCGTGCTCAAAGTTGTTGGCGGAGGGGGAGGGGTGACGGAAACCGCAGCGACCGTGGGGGCGAAATTTCCCGAGAGCCTGACGAGTCAGGTGGGCGCCAGGTACCAAGGCCAGGGCCATGGAAGAGCCAGCTCCCTCAGGAATGGTTATCGGCCACTGGAAAAAGGCCCCGTTTACGCGAAGAGCAGTAACCGTCACGGGCAGAGATAGGATGCACGCCCCGCTTCGGCAAGGGGGTCAGAGTTCTTCCCAGCGGCTCAGTCCCTTACGGCACCAGCGCATCCGCTCCAGAAAGCCCATCAGCAACGTGAAAAGTGGAATCGCAATCAGCGACATCGCCAAAATAATGGTTGGGTCTTGCCGGAATGAGGCCCAGTGCCACAGCACATTGACCACGAAATTGATCAAGGCGAAGGGAATGCCATAGGCCAAAAGCCGCAGATGCAGCGGCAGATAGGGCCAAGGGCGCGGCGACTCGCCCAACATGCGCAGCAAAAATGGCATCCCCGGAATCATGCGGGGTGCCTTCAGGCCGACTGAGTCTAATTCGGCCTTTGCTGCAGCAAGACGGCGCTCGTATTCCGACATTCCGGACACCTTAGTTCAATTGAATTTATAAAATTGCGCGTTGGCCGCGCAGGGTCAAAACGGCGCGATGCCGCATGCGACATGCGGTGGTTTAGGGGCGGGTTAAGCCGATCTGTGGTGGGCGCAGCGATCTGCGCTTTGACGCGGCCTGATGTGAGGCCGCTTCGGAGACGTTTTTCCCTGTTTTTCCATGGCAACGCGCAGTTTTGCGGCGTGTTGGCTATGCGCATCTGTTGACGGCGCGGAACCCCTTCTTCGTCTGCAATTGACAAATGTAACCGATTACATCACGCTGTCGTCAATGAATCAGGGTGCTAAACACTGAGTCTGGACGCAGAGGGCGGGAGATCGTTCTTGTACCGTTGGGGGGACGGGTCCGGCGCAGCAGCATCTGACGATTTCGTCAAAGGTCCGGCTGTTCCGGGCAAAAGGAGGAAAAATGCAATCCAAATGGTTCATCGCCGCGGTGACGGCAACGGCACTGGGCACAGTGGCGACGGGCGCCAACGCCGATACGTTCAAGATTGGCCTTTCGAATGGCTGGGTCGGGAGCGAATGGCGCACCCAGATGATCGAAGAGGCGCAAGCCGCCGCCGCCGCTTGGGCGGATGAAGGGACCACTGTCGAGGTGGTGGTGCAAAGCGCCAACGTCGATGCGCAGGGCCAAATTGGTCAGGTGCGCAACTTCATCAACCAAGGCGTGGATGCGATCATCATCAACGCCAACAGCCCGACCGCCTTTAGCCCGATCTTCGCACAAGCTGCGGCGCGCGGGATTTTGGTGATTGCCACCGATGCGGAAGTGTCTTCGCAAGACGCGATCTATGTTGGCATCGACCATAAAGAATGGGCGATGCAATCGGCGAAATGGCTCGCCGAGACGCTCGAAGGCAAAGGCAATATCGTTGCGATCAACGGTGTTGCGGGGCACCCGGCAAACGAAATGCGCGTTGCGGGCTATCGTGAGGTGTTTGCGGAATACCCCGATATCCACGTTCTGAATGAAGCCAATGCCAACTGGGATCAGGCGCAGGGCCAACAGGTGATGCAAAACCTGCTCGCCACCTACCCGGATCTGCAAGGCGTTTGGGTGCAAGACGGGATGGCCGCAGGCGCGTGGCGCGCGATCATGGCCGCCGAGAAAAAAGACGATATCGCCGCCACCGGGGAAATCCGTAAGGACTTCATGACCGTGTGGAACGAAGAAAACCTGACCTCTGGCGCGTCGGTGAACCCGCCCGGCGTTATGGCAAGCGCGCTCAACGTGGCGGTGCTGAAGCTGCAAGGCCGCGAGTTCAAAGACGATATCTTCACCGGCACCTATGGCAATGCGATCTATCTGCCGATCCCGTTCGTCTCGAACGAGAACCTGGCGGAGAAACTCTCTGAAGCCGAAGGCAAACCCGGCTATTGGTCGGTGACCGCCGCGATTTCGCCGGAAGAAGCGGCCGCTTTCTTCAAATAATCCATGCTCTTGGGGTGCCCGCGCTTCGATGCGCGGGTATCCGACCAGCAAAATGGGGTCCGCCATGAATATGGCCATCGAGGCGAAAAGCCTAACCAAGACATTTGGCTCGGTGCGTGCCCTGACAGAGGGGCGGCTACGGGTCGCCGAAGGGGAAATCCACGCGCTTTTAGGGGCGAATGGATGCGGCAAGAGCACCTTGTCAAAGATTATCGCGGGCACCCATGCACCAAGCTCGGGCAGCCTGCGGATCAATGGGCAAGAGGTGAGTTTTGCCTCGCCCCGTGCCGCAGAAGACGCGGGCGTCGCGCTCTTTTATCAAGAGCTGAGCCTGATCCCGCAGCTTTCTGTGGAAGCGAATATCTTCTTGGGCCGGGAGCCGCGCACCGCAGTGGGTGCGATTGACCGCAAGGCGATGCGCGCCATGGCGCAAAAGCTGATTGACCGATTTGGGGAAGCCGTCGGGCCGGGGTTGCGCCCCGAAGCACGGGTGAGCGATCTGCAACCGGGAGAACGGCAGATCGTCGAAATTCTCAAAGTCTATGCCAAGAACCCACGCATCGTGATCATGGATGAGGCGACGGCAGCACTGGATAGCCGTCAGGTAGCCGTGTTCTTCGATTTCTTGCGTGAAAAGCGTGGCGAGGGGGTCTCGACCGTTTTCATCTCGCACCGGCTGGCCGAAGTATTCGCGATTTGCGACCGGATCACGGTGATGCGCAATGGCGAAACCGTGGCGGAAATGACGGTCGCCGACACGACGCAAGAAGAGGTCGTGCGGATGATGGTGGGCGATATTCACCGCCCGCAAAAACGTGCGGCGAAAACCGGCACGGCGACGCCGATCTTTGAGGTGCGGAACGTAACGGGCGCACGCTTCCATGATGTTTCGCTGAGCCTTTCGCCCGGTGAAATCCTTGGCCTTGGCGGCTTGCAAGGGCAGGGGCAATCGGCGCTGTTGCGCGGTCTCTTTGGGATCACGCCGCTCACTGCGGGCACATTGCATCTTGAGGGGCGTGCCTGCCGCATGCGCCGCCCCGCGCAAGCGATGGCCGAGGGGCTGGCCTATGTTTCGGGCGACCGGGTCTCGGATTCCGTTCTGCAGGGGCGCTCGATCTATGAAAACCTGCTGGCGGCATTGGTGATGCGCGAAGGCAAGCTTTGGCTCTCGCCGCGTCAGATGGCGCCGCGTCTAAGCGCTGAGGCGGCAAGCCTGAAAACCAAATATGCCCAGCTGTCTGATGCGATCAACACGCTCTCAGGCGGCAACCAGCAAAAGGTGTTTATCGCGCGTTGGCTGGCCATGCAGCCGCGTATCTTGTTGCTAGATGACCCGACCAAAGGCATCGACCTTGGCGCGAAAGCGGATCTTTTTGCCTTGATTCGCGATTTGGCAGACAAGGGCGTGGGCATCATTCTCTATTCGTCAGAGGAATCCGAACTTCTGGACAATTGTGACCGGATCGCTGTCTTCAATGGCGGCGCGGTGGTCACCGAATTGTCTGGCGCGACGCTCGATTCCTTCCATCTGACCCGTGCCGCTTTTGGAGAGTCATGATGCGCGCTCTTTTGAAAATGGAACGTCCTGCATGGCTTTTGGCCGCTGCCGCGCTTGTCGTTTTGGTGGTGATCAACGGGCTGGTGCAGAAGGGCTTCTTTGCGCCCATGGTGCTGCAATCAAACCTCACCACCTTCTTGCCGCTGGTGCTGGTGGCGATTGGCCAGACCTATGTGATCTTGGCGGGAGACATTGATCTTTCGGTAGGGGCGGTTGCGGCGCTTGTGAATGTGATCACCGTCAGCGTCATGGCCGCCCTGGGCGGAAGTGCTGGTGCGATTGCTGCGGGCATGGGCGCGGGAATTTTGGTCGCGGTTGCTTGCGGGCTGCTCAACGGGTTGCTGATCGCGGTGCTGCGGCTTCAACCGATGGTGACCACCTTTGGCACCGGGATCATCTTTTCGGCGCTTGCGCTTTGGGTGTTGCCGCAAGCGGGGCTCGTGGTACCAGATGCCTATTGGAGCACTTATGGTGGTGCGATCCTTGGCCTGCCAACGGTCCTATGGATTTTGCTGCTCGCCGCGCTGTTCGTCTTTGTGCTGGCGCGGTTGCCGTTTCAAAGCTGGCTCAAAGCCGTGGGCGGAAACCGCTCTGGCGCGTTTCAAAGCGGCCTGCCGCTTACGGGGATCCGCATTAAGGCGTTTGTGCTGAGTGCGATCTTCGCCGGCTTGGCCGCTCTGTGCCTGACGGGGGAAACCGCGACCGGTGACCCGCTGATGGGGCAAAGCCTTGGTATGGGCTCGATCTCCGCTGTTGCGCTCGGCGGCACGCTTTTGTCGGGCGGCGTTGGCGGCGCGATGGGCTCTATCCTTGGGGCGCTGCTTTTGGGGATGATCGGCAATGTGATCTATTTCGCCGGGCTGCCCTATGAGTATCAAACGCTGGTGCAGGGTTTGATCGTTTTGGCGGCCCTCGCGGGCGGCGTGGTTCTGGCGCGTCGGTAAGGAGAGTTTGAGATGAGCAATGGCCTTACCTCTGATATCAACGCGCGCCCCTGGCAAACAAAAGCGCTCACATTGCTGCGTGATCCGCTGACACTGGCGCTGTTGGCCATCGTCGTGATGCTCGGCATTGGCGAGGCGCTGTCTCCGGGCTTTGCGCGCGGCGATCAAATCGTTCGGCTTTTGACAGTGGCTGCGCTTTTGGGCATCGCGGCGGCTGGGCAAAACCTTGTGATCTTGTCGGGCGGTGCGGGGATCGACCTTTCCGTCGGTGCGCTGATTTCCTTTGGCGCGGTGGTTGCGGGCAATGTGATGAACGGCGCGGATGCCGCGATCTTGCCTGCAATTCTGGCCGCAATCGCCGTGACCTTCCTGTTTGGCTGCGTGAACGGGATCGGGGTAACGGTGATCCGTATCCCGCCCATCGTGATGACGCTTGGCATGATGGCGGTGGTTCAAGGCGGTCTGGTGGTCTTTTCGCAGGGCATCCCCTCGGGCAATGCCGCGCCCGCGCTGATGAACTTCATCAACAAGCCGATGCTGTTTGGCCTGCCGGGGATTTTGTTTGCCTGGCTTGCGCTCAGCATCGCCATGGTGATTTTGCTGCGCCGCACTTCGCTTGGTTTTGCGATCTATGCGATCGGCGCGAATGAGCAAGCGGCGCGCTTGGTCGGGCTTCCGGTCAAAACGGTGCGCGTGTTGGTCTTTGGGCTTTCGGGTGCGCTTGCGGGCCTGACTGGGGTGATGGTGATCGGCTATACCGGCAACTCTTTCATCTCGGTGGGCGATCAATACATGCTTCCCACGATCATCGCCGTGGTCATCGGCGGCACTTCGCTTGCGGGGGGCAGCGGTGGTTATGTGGGCACGGTCGCGGGGGCGATTGCCTTGGTGCTGCTGCAAAGCCTGCTGACCACGCTGCATCTGGAGGTTTGGGGGCGGCAATTGATCTTTGGCGCCACGCTCCTTGTCTTGCTGGGCATGTACGGACGCCAGCAAGCCCCTCGGGTTTAAAATGGTCGGCGCGTCACCAAATATCCGCGATGTTGCGCGCCGGGCGGGCGTGTCAACGGCGACGGTGTCGCGCACCTTGGCGCAACCCGATAAGGTGCGCGAAGATACCCGCCAAAAGGTGATGGAAGCGGTTGAGGCGCTGGGGTTCGTGCCAAATGACCGGGCGCGGGTGTTGCGTCGCCAAACCAGCAAAACCGTCATTTTGCTGGTGCGCGATATCTCCAACCCGTTCTACCTCGATATTTACAAAGGCGTTGAAGAGGCTGCCTTTGCCGCGGGGTATAAGGTGCTGATGGGCGATGCGCGCGATGATGATGAGCGTATCAGCCATTACATTGATGCGGTGCGCGAGCGCCATGCCGATGGGGTGATTTTGATGATCGGGCGGCTTCCCGCCCGTTTTCTGGAAGACCCGGCCCGCCTGCCGCCGGTTGTGGTGGCCTCTGAGGCGATCCAAGAAATGGACCTGCCTACGGTTAAGGTGGACAACGTTGCCGCCGCGCAGGGCGCGGTGGAATACCTTATTGCTGGCGGGCATCACCGGATCATTCATCTTGCGGGGCCGGTGGATGATTATCTGGGCACCGCCCGGCTTGAGGGGTATCGCGCCGCATTAGAAGCCGCCGGGATCGCCTATGATCCGGGCCTTGTTCTCTCGGGTGATTTCTCTTTGGTGGCGGGGCGTGATCTGGTTGAAGGGCTGCTTGTGCGCGGCGCAGAATTCAGTGCGATCTTTGCCGCGAGCGACCAGATGGCGATTGGGGCCATCACTGCGCTGCGCCAGCACGGCTTGCAGGTGCCCAAAGACGTTTCGGTGATTGGCTTTGACGATACGTTGATTGCCTCGATGGTCGATCCGGCGCTGACCACGGTGCACCAGCCGCGCCGCGATATTGGCTTTGCCGCCATGCAGATGATGATCGCGCGGCTGAACGGCACCACGACCCCACCCGATCAAATTTTCCCGACAGAGCTTGTGGTGCGGGGGTCTACCCGCGCGCGGCCTGTCGATACACCCTCGCCATGAAAGGGGATCCAGATGAAAACGCTCAAGGGACCGGGCCTGTTTTTGGCTCAATTCGTGGGGACGACCGCGCCGTTTGACAACCTTGATGGGTTGGCAAGCTGGGCGGCTGATCTTGGCTATAAGGGGCTACAACTGCCCACCACGGCGGGCCTTTTTGATCTGGAAAAGGCCGCGACCTCGCAAACCTATGCCGATGAGCTGACAGGGCGTTTGGCCGAAAAAGGCGTGGTGATCACGGAACTTTCCACCCACCTGCAAGGCCAACTCGTTGCCGTGCATCCGGCCTATGACGCGCTGTTTGACGGCTTTGCGCCTGCTGAGGTCCGGGGCAACCCGAGCGCGCGCACCGCTTGGGCGACCGAGCAACTGAAACTTGCCGCGCAAGCCTCGCGCAATTTGGGGCTCAAGGCGCATGCCAGCTTCTCGGGCGCTTTGGCTTGGCCCTATGTCTATCCATGGCCGCAACGCCCCGCGGGGTTGGTGGAGGCTGCATTTGAAGAATTGGCGAAACGCTGGACACCGATTTTGGATGCCTATGAAGAGGCTGGCGTTGATCTTTGCTTTGAGCTTCACCCCGGTGAAGATCTGCATGATGGCGTGACCTTTGAGCGGTTCTTGGAGGCCACGGGCAACCATCCCCGCGCCAATATCCTTTATGACCCGTCGCATTTTGTGTTGCAGGCGCTCGACTATCTGCAATTCATCGACATCTATCACGATCGTATTCGCGCCTTCCATGTGAAGGATGCAGAGTTGCAGGTCTCGGGCCGCTCGGGTGTTTACGGCGGTTATCAAGGCTGGGTCGATCGCCCCGGTCGGTTCCGCTCGCTGGGCGATGGCACGGTCGATTTCAAAGGCATCTTCTCGAAACTCGCGCAATACGATTTCGATGGCTGGGCCGTGCTTGAATGGGAATGTGCGCTGAAGCACCCAGAGCAAGGCGCGGCCGAAGGGGCTGCCTTCATCCGCGACCATATCATTCGCGTGACCGAACATGCCTTTGATGATTTTGCCCAAAGCGGTGTGGATCACGCGGCCAATCTGAAACTTCTTGGCCTGAACTAAGGATAAGACCATGAGCAAATCTCGTATCCGTATTGGCATGGTCGGCGGGGGCGAAACCGCCTTTATCGGCGGGGTGCACCGTATTGCGATGCGCATCGACGACCAGTTCGACTTGGTGGCCGGCGCGCTGGATGCCGATGCCGCGCGTGGGCGGGCCTTTGCCGCGACGCTTGGGATTGCCGCAGACCGCGCCTATGACAGCTATCTGGATATGTTCGCGGCAGAGGCGGCGCGTCCGGATGGGATTGAGGCCGTTTCCATCGTTACGCCGAACTTCTTGCATTTTCCGGTGGCGAAAGCGGCGCTTGAAGCCGGGATCCATGTGATCTGTGAAAAGCCGATGACGGTCACGCTTGAAGAGGCCGAAGAACTGGCGGCGCTGGTGGCGTCGAGCGGCAAGCAATTCTTCCTGACCCATACTTACACCGGTTACCCGATGGTGCGGCAGATGCGCGAGATGATCGCCGCTGGCGAAATTGGCACGTTGCGCAGGGTCGAGGCGGAATATCTGCAAGATTGGCTTGCCGATGCCGTGGAAGACACGGGCGCAGAAGGGGCCGTTTGGCGCACCGATCCGAAAAAGGCGGGCGCGGGCGGGGCGATTGGCGATGTGGGAACCCATGCCTACAACCTCGCCGCTTTTGTGACGGGGCAGGAGCCGGTCGAGCTTTTGGCGGAGCTTAGTTCCTTCGTGAAGGGTCGCCGGGTCGATGATGATGCGGCGATCTTGCTGCGCTACCAAGACGGTGCGAAGGGCTCGATTTTGGCGAGCCAAGTCCTTCCGGGCAATGGCAACAACCTGTCGCTGCGGGTCTATGGCGATAAGGCCGGGCTCGAATGGCGCCAAGAGGCCCCCGAGGAGTTGTATTTCACCCGCCTTGGTGCGCCGCGCCAACTGCTGCGTCGGAATGGTGCCGGGGCCACGCCCGCCGCCGTTTCAGGCAGCCGTGTGCCTGCGGCCCATCCAGAAGGCTATCTGGAGGCATTCGCCAATCTTTACCGGGATGCCGCCAAGGCGATTATCGGTGAAACTGGTCCGAGCACCGTTCCCGGTGCGCCTGATGGCGTGGCGGGGCTGTCGTTTGTGGAGGCTTGCTTGAAGTCTGCGCAGGCTGGCTCGGTTTGGGTGCGTCTGGCGGACTAAGTGAACACGCGGGGCCTATGCGGCCCCGCCCAGTTCTTGCCTTACATCGGCAGCAGGTTGAGCATCATCGCTTTCGCCAGCGCTTGATCGCGGGTCCGCGCCTTGAGTTTTGTCTTGGCACTGCTGATGTGTTTTTCAAACGTGCGCTCTGACAGGTTCAACTGCCAACAAATCTCGCCCGAGCGGTGCCCAGTCATAAGGCCTGCGAGGCAATCGATTTCGCGGGGCGTCAACCCGATCAAAGCATTGGGCCGCTGGTCACGGAGCACATGATCCAAAAGCCACGCCGCCTGCGCGAGCATGGGGCCGACACCCTGCCAATAGGTCGCGAAACTCTCCGCGTTTGGCTGTGGCGCGCACCATAGGCCAAGACCCGCCGCTCCATCGCGTCCCTCATGCAGGTGCAAAGAGATTCCTGACACAAGCCCGAGCTCATGCGCTTGTTCACGATAGGCCGCCGCTTCCGGGGTTGTTGTGATCCGCGATTGCCAAACGATGGCACGCTCTCCACGGCGCAACAGCGTGACGGTTGGGTCGTAGGTGAAAGCAGCCGTTTCCGCGATCTGCGATGACCAGTCCGCACAATAGCTGTGGCGCTGAAAAAGCGCGCTTGCGGGCGGTGCTTCCTTCAATTCACCGGGGCGCCAAAGCCGCAGATAATGGAACCCCAAAACCTCATGGCTGTGCAAAAACTTACCAAAGGCGGCAAAAGGATCGCGCGCCTTAATCAGCGATTCGCGTAGATCGGCAAGCTTGGGGGGCAGGGCCACTTCCCGTTTGAATGCCGTCAAATAGCTATGTTCAAGCGCCGTCATAGTCGTTGTACCCACCTTCTAAGCAAAAGGCTTAGGCGGGCCGAATTCTTCGCTCAACGGACTCGACTCCGGTCTTGTGTTCAGTCGCTATCGTGTTAGAGGCGTCGCTTGGGTGAATGACGGTCCTTTGGCTTTCGTTAGGGTGTGGTGCGCCGATTGTCGGCGAAGTGTATGAGAGCGTGACATGGACGAGAAACTGGTCCTCCTTGCGATGGAGGCGATCAACGATTCGCAAAAATGGTCGCAAGTGTTGGCCCATATGATGATGGCAACCGGCGCAAAGGCGGCGATCATCACCTTGCGCGACGGTAAAACCTGCCAGATCGTTGATGATGAAGCCTTGCTGACCGAGTATCACTCGCCCTTGGTTTGCGGCTTTTCGATCCAAGCGATCGCCCATTACATGCAAAATCTTCGCACGCGCGACACTTGGGCAGATGTGCAATGCACGCATTATCCAGAGCGCCCGATGTTGATGTCGCGCGTGTTCGACCCCGCCTCCGCGCCGGATCAGAGCTTCTTTGATTGGGTAAATGCCGCAGGTGTCACGGATACGGCGGTCTTCGAGCTTGAGCGGATGCCGGGCTATTGGACGGCGTGCAATTTGTTCCTTGGGCCGCAATCGGCTGCGGAAAAACAAGCCGCTCTAGACTATGCCGCTGACAATTATTGCTTTTTGCGCAAGGCATGGCAGACAGCGCAGAATATGGTGCATGTTGAACAGGCGCGCCACGCCGCCTTCGATCAATTGGCGCGTATGTCGATTGCCGCCTGTATCACCGGCCCAAATGGCGAGGTGGAGCGCAGCAACGCACTTTTTGATGTGCTGTTGTCCGAGGGGCAAGTGGGCACATGTGGGCCGAAGCGGCGGCTTCTTGTGCCGCGTGCCGCGCAACAGCACGGTGCCGCCAGTTGGCTGGCGTCGGCGGCGAGTGACACAATCGAGGCCAAAGAACCGCTTGATGTCTGGGCGACGCCTTTCTCACCTGATCCGCTTTACCGGGACCAGCGTGCCCCGAGTTGGATCGTGACCTTTGGCAAGAAACGTGATGGCGTCCCTTGCCCGTTGCCGCTGCATGAAGTCGCCCTGACCGCGCAAGAGCGGCGCCTTTTCGATGCAGTGCGGGCCGGGGCGACGGTGGCGCAGGCGGGTGAGGTGATTGGGGTTAAACGGTCGCGCGCCTTCGATATTTGGGCCGAGATCAAGCAAAAGCTCGGGATCCGCAATGCGCACCAGATCCGCGAGCAAAGCACTGTTTCGGTTGCCAAAGCCAGCTAGACGCGAAGGCTTGATCAGCGCCGGAATTGCAGCGCGAGGGCAAAGGTGTGCGAGGGGGTATTGAGCCCCTTTGGCGCGGCGGAGAAGCGCCCGGCTTTGCGCACGGCCGCCAGCGCGGCGTTGTCCAGCGCCCCATGCCCCGATGAACGCGCGACCGTGGCTGCCAACAACTGGCCCGTTTGGCTGACGGTCAGGTTGACGATGGCTGTGCCAGAGGCGCGGCCCGCACTTGCTGGGTAGCGTTTGCTACGCTCGATCCGGCTGCGGATTTGCGCGCCCCAACGGTTCAACAGGTTTTGCGTTTGGCCGGGCGAGAGGGCAGGGAGCGCGGCTTGGCCCGCGGCCCCAGCAAGCTCGGCCCCCCCAGCACCAGAAGCCCGCGTTGCCGCGCGGCTTTCGCTTGGTGTTGGCGCGGGCTCACGTCGCGCGGCCTTCGGTTCTGGTTTCGGCTGCGGGCGTGTTTTCGGGGCTGGGGGATCGGGGCGTATTTCCGGCGGCAGCAAGATCGGATCGGGCAGGGCGACCTGCGGAATATCTATTTTCGGTGCGCTGAGCGGCAGCGTCATTTCCGGGGCGGGCAAGGTTATGGCGGGGGGCGCAAGCTCGATAAACTGCGCCTCAATGGCGGCAAGCGTTTCCAACTCTTGCCCGCCATCGCCCGCAGAAACCTCTGGCCCGCCGCCGTCTTCGCGTGTGATCAGGGCCAACGCCGCGCCATGCAACGCAAGCGAAACCACGAGCCCCGCAGCAAGGGCCCGCGCAGGGAACGGCAAGGGCGCACGCTCAAAAGCAAGGCTCATGGCGCAGCCTTTTCTGCGCCAACAAGGCCGATTTTCAGATAGCCCGCTGCGCGCATCTGATCAAAGAGCGCCATGATCTCCCCATAGGCCACGGCTTGATCGGCGGAGAGGAAAATCCGCGCCGAGCGGTCGCCTTCGGTCGCGCTTTCAAGCGCGGGGCCAAGCGCTTCTGCGGTGAGCGTGTCACGACCCAAAAGGAGCACCCCATCGGCCTGAAGTGTCACGATCACCGGGTCTTTGGGGCGGGCTTCAGGCGCGGCAGAGGCTACGGGCAAATCGACCGGCACATCCACGGTCGAAAGCGGTGCCGCCACCATGAAGATGATCAAAAGCACCAGCATCACATCAATAAAGGGGGTGATGTTGATCGCGGCCTCGGGGGCGAGGTCGTCTTCTGCAAAAAGCCGCCCCGCCATTATTCGGCCACCAGATGCAAAGCCTGTGGGGGCGCATGGCGCGCGCGGTCAAGGTCGCGCGAAAGCGTGCGCTCGACAAGCGCGGCGGCATCGGCCAAAGCGGTGCGATAGCCACCCAACGCACGCGTCAGATGGTTGTAAAGCAGTACCGCCGGGATCGCGGCAACCAAGCCGAGCGCCGTGGCCATCAAGGCTTCGGCAATCCCCGGAGCGACCACGGCAAGGCTCGACGATCCACTTTGCGCAATGCCAACAAAGGCGTTCATAATGCCCCAAACGGTGCCAAACAGCCCAATGAACGGTGCCGTCGCGCCAATTGAGCCAATCACCGTGACCCCAGCTTGCATGATCCGGGCGGCGCCCGCCTCGATCCGTGCCAGCTCAATCGCGACGCGTTCTTTTACCCCGGCATCCGGCAGGCCCACAGAGGCGCGGATTTCCGCGCGGGCGGCTTGTGTCATGCGTGCGATCAGCCCCGGCGCGTCTTCCTCTGGGCCAAGTTGCCCTCGTGCGGCAAGCTGGCGATAGTCCCGCCGCAAGCGGTGTTGTGCGCGCGACAGCTGCCACAGCTTGCCCGCCCAGATCGCCCAAGCCAGAATCGAGGCGGCCACCAATCCAAGCATCACCGCTTTCACCACCCAATCGGCGGCCATGAACATGGCAAGCGGTGTCAGCGCCTCTGAGGCGGCAGCGTCGCGCAACGCTTGCGCAAGCTCTGTCGCCCCAAGGCGGTCAAGAAGCAGGATCAAGGGATCGTCGCCGGTCGTCATGGCAAACCTCGCAGGCTGGGGCTGGGAAAGGCGCTGGCGACGGGCTGGCGATCAAGGCGTGTTTCGGATTAAAGTGAAAGAGTCAAGTATAGGCCGCTCAGCCCGCAGGGGTCTTGCGCTGGATCGAGGTGAAAGCCTCAAATTGCGGGCTACCCGCGTGCAGTTTGCGCGTATCACCGGCACGGGCATGGGCCGCGCGGAATTGTTCCGATGTGGTCCAGTTGCGGAAATCGGCCTCACTCTCCCAAACCGTGTGGGAGGCATAGAGCCGCGTGCCATCCTCTGCCTCCGGCCCGCGTAGCATGTTGAATTCAACAAATCCGGGCAATTCATGCAGGCGAGAGTCGCGCCCCAGCCAAAGCGCTTCAAAGGCTTCGGCGTTTTCCAGCGGCACGGTGAAACGGTTCATGGCAAGGAACATGGGCATGCTTTCGAAAGGGACGATTCCGGATCATCCTGCGCCGAAAAAAGATGAATTTCAAATCTTGACTTTATTGGTCAGATTTTTAATTGAAAACAAAACCGCCATGCCAGCGCCGTGCCAGCAAAGCCAATTTCCGCTTTTCTCTGGAGACACCCATGCGCCATGCATCGCGGCATCTGGCCGCCCTTTTGCTTTGTTCCACGGCTCTTGCCGTGCCGGCTGCGGCACAAGACGCGAGCGATATCACCTATCTTGGGCAGATCGTGATTGGCTATGCCGAAGATGGCACGCCGATCTTTGCGGGGGAAAACGCGACCCATCTTGGGTCCGATGATCTGCGCGGCGCAGCCTCCACCACTGATCTGGATGGGCTTTTGCGGCAGCAAACGTCGGTCTTCACACAAAAAGATCCCGGCAATCCGGGCGTTTCTGTCAACATTCGCGGCTTTGAGGGCTCGGGCCGGGTGGCGATGTCGGTTGATGGCGTGCCGCAGACCTACAGGCTTACCGGGCACGCCGCGCAGGGCTATGTTTTTGTGGATGAAAACCTGCTGGCGGGGGTGGATGTGACACGCGGCCCGGTCACCGCGCTTGGCGGCTCCGGTTTTGCGGGCTCTGCGGATTTCCGCACGCTTGAGGCGGGCGATGTGCTCAAAGACGGGGCCACGCAAGGCGGTATGGTGCGGCTTGAGCAGACCGATAATGGCCATGCGACCTCTGGCATGGCGGCCGCGGCGCTGCAGGCGGGGCGGTTTGACATGCTTTTTGCTGCGTCGCGCCACACGGGCGATGATTATGCCGATGGCGCGGGGGCAACGGTTGCCAACACCTATCAGGATATTTCCTCGCAGCTTTTCAAGCTTGGCTATGACCTGTCGGACAGCACCCGGATCAGCTTTTCGCTGATGCATTATGAAAGCGATTTCTTCGCCACAGGCTATGGGCAGAGCCTGACGAATGACATTGCGAAATTGGGGCTGCGCTACACGCCCGGCTCCGCGCTCATTGATTTGCGGGCAAATGTCTACACTGGCAAAACCGAGACCGATTGGGTGTCTGGCTCCGGTGCTTACGTTGGCCGCACGCTTTCGACCCGCACCACCGGTTTTGATATGACCAATACCTCGGACATCGCGCTTGGCGCTTGGACGCTGACGAGCGCGAACGGGATCGAGGCTTCGCAAGACCGTTTGGGCGGCACGGCGGGCGGGGTGAACCCGACCACGGGCACCGCCAAACGCGCCGCGCTCTTTTCAGAAAATGTGTTTGCCAATGGCCCGTGGGAAGTGACGGCGGGATTGCGGGCGAATTACTACAGCCTGAAAGGCACGGCCTCCTTGGGCGATATCGACATCTCAGATCAGTCGCTCGACCCAAAGCTGACGGTTGCCTATCAACTGACCGAGTGGTTCCAGCCCTATGTGACACTGTCGAAGGGGATGCGCGCGCCGACGCTGCAAGAAACCATGCTTGGCGGCAGCCATCCGGGCGGCGGCGTTGGGATGGTGGCGAACCCGAACCTCGAACCCGAAACCGAGCAAGGCTATGAAATCGGGTTTAACCTCAACCGTGAGGGGGTGTTTGCCTCTGGCGACCGGCTGACCGGGCGGGTGAATTACTACCACATGGATGTGGAGAATTACGTGGTGGCCCGGTTCACCACCAATAGCTGGGGTCAAACAGGCTATGCCTTTGCCAATTTGCCGGGGACCTCGCGCACCGAAGGGGTAGAGGTCGAACTGATCTATGAACATCCCGGCTTTGATCTTGGGCTCAGCTACACCCACAACAGCGCGCATCTGCTGAGCCAGATGCCGGGCCTTGGCGCGGGGCAATATCTGCCTGATGACACGCTGTCTTTGCGGCTCTCGCGGGATTTGCTTGAGGATCGGCTGACACTTGGGGCGCAGTATAGCTATGTCTCGGGCGGGCTGTTCACCGATACCTACACCACCACCGCCTACCAAAAAGACGACAGCTACGAATTGGTCGATCTGTTTGCGAGCTACGCGCTGACAGACGATGCGGTGCTCTATGCCAAGGTCACCAACGTTTTTGACACGGTCTATGTGCCGTGGCTTTCGGCCTCGGCCACCGAAAACGGCCAAGGCCGCACCCTCCACATCGGCACCTCGCTGCGCTTTTGATCCAGAAAGGATATCCTATGACGCTTTCCATTGAAGAGATCCGCGCCGCGAAACTGGCCGCCCCCAAAGCGCGCCCGCGGGAGTTGGCGCGCGATCTGGGTATTCCTGAAGCGGCGCTTTGTGCGGCCCGGATCGGGCAGGGGGCGGCCCGCATCAATGTCACGCCCGATGCGCTGATCCCGCGCCTCACCGCGCTTGGCCCGGTGATGGCGCTGACCCGCAACGAAAGCTGCGTGATCGAGAAGGTCGGGGTCTATGACGATTACCGCTCGGGGGCGCATGCCGCGTTGGTGGTGAACGAAGAGATTGATCTGCGGCTCTTCCCCGCGCATTGGGTGCATGGCTTCGCGCTCGAAGAAGAAACCGAGCGCGGCGTGAAACGTTCGCTGCAAATCTTCGATGCGGCGGGCGATGCGATCCACAAGATCCATTTGCGCGAAGAAAGCGATGTATCGCAGTGGGCGGGGCTGGTGGATGCGCTGCGCCTGCCCGATCAAGACTCCGTCTTGTCTTTTGCGCCTCGTAAACCGATCGAGGCGGCGAAGCTCAACCCCGAGAAACTGGCCGATTTGGTTGCGGGTTGGGAGGCGCTTGAGGATACGCATCAATTCCTGCGGCTGTGTTCCAAGCTGAAAATGAACCGGCTGGGGGCCTATCGGCTTGCGGGGGCGCCTTTCGTGCGGCCCTTGGCCAATGAGGCGGTGGAACAGTTGCTGCACCAAGCTGCAGAGCAAGCGGTGCCGATCATGGTTTTTGTCGGGAACGCGGGCTGCATCGAAATTCACACCGGGCCTATTCAGCGCGTGGTGGAAACCGGGCCGTGGATCAATGTGCTTGATCCGGGCTTTGATCTGCATTTGCGGCGCGACCACATTGCCGAAACCTATGCGGTGGTCAAAAACACTGCCCGCGGCCCGGCCCATTCGGTGGAGTTTTTTGACGCCGAGGGGGGGCTGATCGCGCAAATCTTTGGCGTGCTGCGTGCGGGTGAAGCGGCGGTCACGGGCTGGAACAGCCTTGTGGCCGATTTGCCGGGCGCGCGGCAGGTGGAGGCGGCGCAATGACCCGCCTTTTCCTTGCGCTTTTGCTCGCATTCGCGCCGCTTGCGGTTGCGGCTCAGGAGCGAGTGCTTTCAATCGGCGGAAGCCTGACCGAAGTCGTTGTCGCGCTTGGGCAAGAGGCGCGGCTTGTTGGGCGCGACACCACCTCAACCTATCCCGAAACGGTCACAGACCTGCCCGATGTGGGCTATATGCGCCAGCTTTCGCCCGAGGGCGTGCTGTCGGTGCGCCCCGATCTGATCTTGCTCACCGAAGGGGCGGGGCCGCCTGAAACGCTTGCCACCTTGCGCAGTGCGGGCGTGGATCTCGTCACCGTGGCAGAAGGGCATAGCCCCGAGGCGGTGAACGAGAAAATCCGCGCGGTTGCGCAGGCGCTGGGCGTGGCACAGGACGGGGAGGTCTTGGCCGCCCGCGTGGCAGATGAGATCGCTGCGGCGCGGGCTGCTGCGGTCCAAGCGTCGGGGCGAAAACCGCGTGTGCTGTTTCTTCTAAGCAATTCTGGGGGTCGGCTCACCGGTGCAGGCACCGACACCGCCGCCCAAGCGATGATCGCGCTGGCGGGCGGTGAAAACGCGTTGACGGGCTTTGCTGGCTACAAGGCGCTGACAGATGAGGCGATTGCGAGCGCTGCCCCCGATGTTTTGTTGGTGATGGAACGTGGTGCCGCAGGGCCACAGGCCAAGACCGATTATCTGAGCCATCCGGCGATTACGGCGACTCCGGCGGGGCAGGCGGGTCGCGTGGTGCAGATGGAGGGGATGTTCCTTTTGGGCTTTGGCCCGCGCACTGGGCAAGCGATTGCGGCGCTTCATGGCGCGCTTTATCCGGAGCCGCGTTAAAATGGCGGCGCATCGTCTGCCCGTTCCGTTGGTTGGCGGTGCCCTTGGGGTGTTGCTTGGTGCGGCAACGGTGGCCAGCCTGAGCCTTGGGGCCTCGGGGCTTTTGCCTTGGGAGCCGCTTTGGCGCGAGATTTCACCAGCGGAGCGGGCGATCTTGTTCGACATCCGGCTTCCGCGCCTGCTTTTGGGGGCGCTGGTGGGGGCGGGGCTCGCGGTTTCCGGGGCTTTGATGCAGGGGCTCTTTCGCAACCCTTTGGCCGATCCGGGCCTTGTCGGTGTGGGCGCTGGCGCGGGGCTTGGCGCGGTGATTGCCATCGTCTTGGGGGGCGCGCTGCCCGCCGCGCTGCACGCGGCGACGGGCATTTATCTGGTGCCGATCTTCGCTTTTGCGGGCGGCTGGGCCGCGACGCTGATCCTTTACCGTGTTGCCAGTGCGCGCGGCCAAACCTCGATTGCCACCATGCTTTTGGCGGGCATCGTGCTGGGGGCCCTTGCGGGGGCCGTCACGGGGCTTTTGATCTTTGCTGCCGATGATGCGCAATTGCGCGATCTGACATTCTGGGGGCTTGGCTCGCTGGCAGGGGCGAATTGGCCCAAGCTTGCTGCCGCCGCCCCGATCTTGATTTTGGGTCTTTTAAGCACCCCGCTTTTGGCGCGCGGGCTTGATGCGATGGCTTTGGGGGAGCCCGTCGCGCGGCACATGGGGGTGCCGGTCGAGCGGGTCAAACGCGGCGCGATCCTTGCCGTGGCGGCGATGACGGGCGCCTCGGTTGCGGTTTCGGGGGGTATCGGCTTTCTGGGCATTGTTGTGCCGCATATCCTGCGCTTGGCGATTGGGCCGGGGCATCGGTTGCTTTTGCCGCTTTCGGCGCTTTTTGGGGCCGCGCTGCTCATCGCGGCCGATACGGCCGCACGGCTTTTGGTGGCCCCCGCCGAACTGCCCATCGGCATTTTGATGGCGCTGATCGGCGCGCCGGTGTTTTTGTGGATATTGCTTGCGCGCCGCGCGCATCTGGAGATTTGAGATGCTGGAGGCCGAACAGCTTGGGGCAACTTTGGGCGGGCGTGCGGTGCTGCAGGCGGTGCATCTGCGGGCGCGACCCGGGGAAATCACCGCGATCGTCGGGCCAAACGGCTCTGGCAAGACCACGCTTTTGCGCCGCCTTACGGGGGATTTGGTGGGCACGGGGGAGGTGAGGCTCGAAGATGTGTCTCTGACCACGCTTTCTGGGCGCGATCTCGCGCGCCGCCGCGCTGTGCTGCCGCAATCGGTTTCGGTCGGCTTTCCTTTCACGCTGCGCGAAGTGGTGGCGATGGGCCATGCGTCTGGCAATGCCGCGCATCTGCCCGGTGTGGTCGAAGCCGCGCTTGAAGAGGTTGGTCTTGCAGATAAAATCGACGGTTTCTTCCATGATATGTCCGGCGGTGAGCAGGCACGTGGGCATCTGGCACGGGTCCGCGCACAGGTCTGGGCCCCCGTGTATGAAGGGCGCCCCGCTTGGCTTTTCGTCGATGAGCCGGTGGCCGCGCTCGACATTGGCCACCAACTACAGGTGATGGCCGTGCTGCGCCGCTTTGCCGATGCGGGCGGCGGGGTGATTGCCGTGATGCATGATCTCAACCTCACAGCCATGCATGCCGAACAGATGGTGTTGATGGAGGCGGGCAAGATTTCAGCCGCCGGTTCGCCCGCCGAGGTGATGACCGCGCCACTTCTGTCGCGCGCCTATCGCTGCCAGCTTTGCATGAACACGGCCCCCAAAGACGGGGTTTGGCTTTTGCCCCAGGTTGCCAAGATGCTTTAAGGCATTTCGCTCATGATCTGACGCACCGCGATCAGTTCTGCGCCGATGCGGCGGTAAAGCGGCGCTTTCGCCGAAGTCTTCCGCCAGCCCAGAACCACCCGGCGCGGGCAAGCCTCCGGTAGCGCCGCGGTGTCGATCTCGGCCCCCGCCACCCCCCCGGCCGCGATCGCAAGATCGGGCAGAAGCGTGATCCCGAGCCCCTCGCCGACCATCGCGATCAGGGTCGGCAGCGAGGTTGCCGCGAAACTGTCGTCTTGCGCGATGTTGCGGTCGGGAAAGGCCGAAAGCGCATGGCGTTGCAGGCAGTGGCCGCGCTCGAGCAGCATCAGCCGCGCCCCCTCCAGCGCCTCGGCCCGCACTGCGCCCGCGCCCAAAGTGCCGGGCGGCGCGGCAAGGTGATAGCCGTCGTCGAACAGGTCCATCACCTCGATCCCCTCCGCCTCGAAGGGCAGCGCGAACAAGATCAGATCGAGCCGCCCCGCCGTCAGCCCGGCAATCAGGCTTTCGGTCATTTCCTCGCGCAGGAACAGCCGCAGATCGGGAAAGCGCGCGCGCAGGCCGGGCAGCGCGCGCGGGATCAGATAGGGGCCGATGGTGGGAATGGCGCCAAGCCGCAGATCGCCGCCCTCGGGCGCGGCCTGCGCGCGGGCAAGGTCTTCGATCTCCTGCGCCGCCAGCAACAGACCTCGCGCCCGCGCCGCGATCTCGCTGCCCAGCGGGGTCAGGATCACGCTGCGCCGGGTGCGCTCGGCTAGGGCCACGCCAAGCCGCGCCTCAAGCTCTGCCAAAGCGGTCGAAAGCGTCGGCTGCGTCACCGCGCAGATCTCGGCGGCGCGCGAGAAACTGAGCGTATCGGCCAGGGCAACCAGAAAGCGCAACTGGCGCAGAGTGAGATGCGGCATATACATTGGCTTTATCTATCACAGATCGCCGCACAATCAATTTCAACTATGAAACGCCCAAGGCTAGATCTTCCGCAACGCAACCAAGGAGGATCTCCGATGACGACCGACACCCCCGCCGCCCTGCCGATGCCGCAACTCAACGCGCCGGCGCCCGCCTTTGACGCGCCCACCACGCATGGCCAGCGCAAGCTTTCCGATTACGCCGGCAAATGGCTGATCCTGTTCTCGCATCCGGCCGATTTCACCCCGGTCTGCACCACCGAATTCATCGCTTTCGCGAAGCTTCAGCCCGAATTCGAGGC
>NZ_OBMP01000020.1:0-6536 GCF_900217725.1 Rhodobacter sp. JA431 | reverse complement strand
GGCGATGGTTTCGCCTATTCTGGGCAATATGTGTTGATGCCCTCTAGTGCGCCGATGCTGCCCGAACTCAAAACCACCCGCGCCGATGTGCGCGGGCCCCAGACCGCGAAAGTGGTGGGCGAAGGCGAGATCGATTGCGACGAATATGGCCGGATCTTGGTGCAATTCCATTGGGACATCGAGGCGGCTTACTCGATGCGCTGCCGTGTCAGCCAAAACTGGGCCGGGGCGGGCTGGGGCGGCATGGTGATCCCGCGTATCGGCATGGAAGTTTTGGTCGATTTCTTGGATGGCGACCCGGATCAGCCCTTGGTGACGGGATGCGTTTATAATGGGGCGAATGGCGTGCCCTATGAGTTACCTGCGCATAAGACGAAATCCGTCTTCCGCTCCGATACCCACCAAGGCAGCGGTATGAATGAGATCAGCTTTGAAGACGCCAAAGGTGCCGAAGTGATGTTCTCGCATGCGCAAAAAGATCAAATGGCGCGGGTGCTCAATAACCGTGCCGCGCGAGTTGATCACTCCTCCGTGGATAGCGTTGGCGTAAACAAGCTTGTTTCCACTGGCAGAAATCATGTCGAGAGCATTGGCGGGTCTATGAACCTGACCGTGGGCGGTGGGCTTGGTGGGGTGTTTGGGGCGCTTGGGGCGGTGGCGGCTGCGGGCGGGCAAGATGCGCTGGCGGGGGCAGAGGCGGTTGGCAATAAGGCGATCTCGGGGTTTGCGGCGGCCTTGGCCGTCTCGGGCGCTGCGATTGAGGCGTCAACCGGTTCGGCACGCGCGGGCTTTGATGCGGCGGGAAATCACCGCACGGTGGCAGGTCTGGAACAAGCCGCACAGACCCAAAAGATCGCGGGCCTGCTGTCATCGGTGATCCCGCTCAGCGGCGTGCTGTCCACCGTGGTTGAGAAATTCCGCACCGATACCGTGGGGCTGGCGCGGACCGAACAGATCGGCGCCTACAAGAACACTTCGGTCGGGCACACGATGACGGTGAATGTCGGGCAGGAATTCTTGATCAATTGCGGCAAGTCGAAATTCATCATGGATGCCGAGGGCAATGTGACGATCATTGGCACCAAATTCAACTTCACCGCCTCGGGCAATGTGCAGATCAATGGCAAGGTCATCGACCTGAACTGAGGCGCGCGATGAGTATCCCAAGAGAAGGCAGTCGCGACACGTCAGAGGGGATCATCGTCTCCTGCACGCCCGATGTGTGCAAAACACCGGTGGGTTCAAGCCTGGTGCCGATCCCCTATTCGATTGTCGCGAAACAAGGTGACGATGCAAACACCGTGCCCACGGTGCGCATGACGGGGCTGCGGGCGCACAACATGGGCTCGCTGACGACAAAATGCACCGGTGATGCGCCTGGCACCGGCACCGGGGTGAAATCGGGCACGGTGGGCTCGGTCTGTGAGCCGAAAGGGCACTCAAACTCGGTGCGCATTGCGGGCAAATGGGCGGTGCGCGACGCCGATGAATGGTGGATGAACAGCAAGAACACGGTGGGCAAGCTGGCTTATGTCAAATCCACCGAGAGTTTTGGGACCACTCCGGCGGTGGAATTGGCGCAGGAGCCGAAGCGCGAAGCGCCCGAGCCGGTGCGCCTCGCTTTCAACGGTGAAGACTGGGCCAATTTCGTCGGTGCTCCAGGCACGGCCGTGCCCACTGCAGCCCCTGTACCGTCCGCCCAACCCAGAACCTCCTCGCCAGCGCCCTCCGAGCCCAACCGGATTGCCCGACCGGCAGCGCCTATCCCCAAATACACCCCGAAAGCGCCACCGGCCGCCACTGGCCTTTCCTTGTCCACTCTCGCAAAGGCCGCCGGACTGGCGGCGCGGCGGGTGAGCCCCTTGGGTATCGCAAGCAGCGTTTTCTTTGCCCAAAGCACCGCAGCCCCCTGGCATGATGAGCTTTGGCACGACCCATTTGATCCGGTCGAAACCGGCTTGCTTAATCGTGCAGATAAAGCAGTTGAAGATGGTGAAAGCATTGCGGAGGTGGGAGACTGGCTGCGCGGAGAACTGCAGAGCTATCGCGAGAAAAAAGCCCAAGCACAGGCCGAAGCCGAGGCGCAGGCCGAGGTTCAACTGGGGGTGACGACGGACACCGTCAGGGTGACCGAGGAAGAGAAAAAGAAACAGGATCCGTGCCTTGTCGGCCCATACGAAGAGATCAAAGACATTTGTGCTGGCGAAGCACATCATATCATTCCGGACATGGCCTACCGGCTTGGAGCGCGACCTGTCGGGGCAGCCATGTCTTCTACGGCTGATCGTATTCCAAATGCGCCAACACTCAATCAGGGAATGAGTATCTGTCTGACCCCTGCACAACACGGTTCCGGGCCGACTGGCATTCATGGGCGAATGCGACCGAAATTGAACGCACTGGGTGCAGCATCGCCGGTTGCGGGAACTGCACCTATGGGCGCCATTGCGTTAGCAAGCCTCTCTGAAATCAATGCGATCCCCGACATTTCCGAAGAATGCAAAGACTATGCCGCAGTCAAAACGCTTGAGCAGGTAACAGAAGGCCCCGGCCTGAAGGCCCCAGGGCGCACACGTGAAGCTCCGTTACCTAGCGGCGAAGCGCGGCGTGTCTTGGCAGCTGGAAGCTATTGAAGGAGAATACCTTGACGTCGTTGAGTTTTATCGCAGTGGCCGCACACTCGGCACAGCATTTTGCCCTTTCCGCAACGCAGTTCGATGGTGATGATCCCTTCAGTGCGATCTTAATCTATCGTGCTTGGCTCTCACAGCCTTGGGATAGAATCGATATTTCGCGCACGATCGTCGATCTTGTGTTTTCGCCTTCAGAAACGAGCGCCGATCTCGTCGCGCTGAGCGACGAAGGCGATATTTATCTTGTCCAAGAAACGATCAAACGAGCCAAAATCCTTGGGGCGGGGGTGAGTTCGGAAGATGCGGACGGCAGAGGACGGACGACGCTTTTATGCGCCTCTGGCGAAAAGCTTTGGATCGCAGGCGATAACGGGCAGCTTTACAGTGGAGGCTTTTCTAAAGGCTGGGAACAGATCACGCTTCAGCCGCAATTTCAGCCTGCCGCGATGATACCAGACAACAGCGGGGGCGTGTTGCTCGCTGGCGATATGGAGATAGCGCAGCAACTCGAGCAAATTGATACAAGCGACCCTCAGGCCATCCTTTCGGCGCTGCGTGCGGGGCGTGCGGATCGTACCGCCGCCCCTGCGTCGGCGCGGCTCTATCACGTCCTCGCCTCAGGGAGGGTGCGCGAGATCGCCTTGCCTGCGGTCTCACATATTCGTGGGATGGCGACACTTGGTGGGCAGGAATTCTGTATTTTCGGTGTCAATGGTCTCTTTATGAGCGGGGATCTGGATCGTGGTCTTGTCCGCGAGGATATCGGCCTATCCGGTCAAACGATCCTTACTGCGGCCGCGGCGCCTGTGGGAGTTATTCTGGGAACAGATCGACACTGGGAGGTTTATGATGGGGCCAAGACAACACCTTTTTCTCTCGGGCTGATTAACGAAGAGATTAGGCACCCTTTACGCGCAATTGCGGCCGACGAGGGAACATTGCTTGTAGACTATCACGCCGCGCCCCTTTGGCGAGATGGTGCCATGTGGAAAGTGATCAACCTGCCGCAGGCGCTGCAGAAGCGCCACTTTGATGCCGATGCATTCCTGAAACAACGCTAAGCGCGAGGGTCGGATGCTGCACGACAACACCACCCCCCTCGCGGCAATCGGCTTCGAGCAATGGAAGCCCGACGGAACGCGCATGGCCGTCATCGCCGCGCGAGGCAGTTTTGAGATCGACGGCGGCCTGATCCGCTACGCGGGCAAGCAGGACCTCGTGCTGGCCGATAAATATGAGGGCGATCCTCATCGCACGCCGATGGTGCGCTGTTCCGATCTGATCCCCTTCAAGCCCGCCGCCGATGTCACCGTTTTGGGGGCGTTTCAGGCGCCCGAACCCGTGCCAGACCTGCACGCAGGCCTGCGGGTGCGCACGGTCGAAAAACATCTGCGCGCGACGGGGCCGTCGCATTGGTTTCATCAAGGGCACTGGCAGCGCAGTACGCCCGAGCCTGTCACCCATGTGGCCCTCGATTGGCGCCTTGCGGCGGGTGGGCGCCTGATCGGCGAGCCAGAGGGCGCGGTTGATCCCCGCAACCCAATTGGTGCAGGCGTGGCTCATCCCGATTACACCTCTGAAAAACTCACCCTTCCCGCGCCGCAAATTTTTTCTGAGGCGCATCCGATCGGGCCCGATCCGACACGCCCGTCCGAGCCCGAGGGCTTCGGCCCCGTGTCCCCCTGGTGGCAGGCGCGCGCGCGATATGCAGGCACCTATGACAAACTCTGGGAAGAGCAGCACCATCCGCTTCTGCCAAGAGATTTTGACTATCGCTTCTACCAAATCGCGCCACCGGGCTTGCAGGTGCCGGGCTATCTGCACCCCGGGGATCGGGTACAGGCCTATGGCCTTCTGCCCGGGGCGGCGATGCTGGATTTTATGCTGCCTGACCTTGCGCCCTTTGCGAAATTCTCTTTCACCGATGGGCGCGAAGTGGTGGCGCAATTGCATCTTGACGGGCTTCACATCGACCTGCGCGAGGGGGTGCGCTTCGATCTCACCTGGCGCGCCTGGGCACCGATTTGCCCAAGGTTCTGGCGCATTGACCTCGACCTCGGGCGTTACGATGAGGTGGCGGCGATGGGGCTCGCAGCCCAACACCGTCGGGCGTGAAGGCCCCCTAGATTTGGCGCCGGTTCGATATATGACCCTTCTCGCGAAAGGTCCCAAGATCGAAGTGCAGAACTGCGGCCGTAAAGTATCCCTTGCTATCCATGCACTTACAGGCTTTGCACCGAAATTGCGCGGTCGAGAGGTCCGGAGAATATTCGCCCTGAGAGACAGCTTCCGGGCCACCTGGCATCAGCACCGGTGGTCAGTCCCGCCCGCATAACCCTCGAAAAAAAGAAAAAATTCGGCCAGAGCCGGATTGGGAGAACGATTTCGCGGGGCAAGTGGCGGAGGGGGTGGGCCTGCCGTCGAACCTTCTCCACCTCCGTTCGACGGCAGATCTACGGTCGGTATGCGCCGCCAACGTTTCCTTTCGGAAAGACGGCGCAGCTTGCGCCTCGGGCGGGCTATAATAGGCTGCCCCCGCGCAGCAGGCTTTGTTGCCGCAGCCTGAGCAGGTGGATTTGGCAAAGCTTAGCTCTAGCCGCCCCTTGCGCACCAGTTTGGCGGTCATTTCCCGCATCGCATCAGGGGCGCAGCCGAAATGCAGGCTCAGATCGCTCAGGCTCACCTTTCCGCACGCAATCACATGCGCCTCGATCTCTCGCAAAGACATCGCCGCCCCCTCACACTTGCGCCGGGCGCGAAGGGTGGGCGCGCCCCGCCCATAGCCGTAGTCCGAGCATCAGCGCCACGGCCCCGAGCCCCAGCCCCGCCAGCCAGCCCGCCGAGCTGGCCGGATGCAGCCCGAACCGCGCCGCCTGATAGATCCCGGTGGCGATGCCCCAGCCAAGCGTGGTCGCCCAACCCGCCACGAAGAGCGCCCAACCCGCGCCGACCTCGCGCCAGATCGCAGCCAGCACCGCGGTGCAGGGGAAGTAGAGCAGGATGAACATCAGATAGGCATAGGCCCCCGCCGCGCCATCGAACCGTGCCAGCATCGCCTGCCCTGTGGGGGTGGCATCGGCCCCGGCCTGCGCCTCGATCTCGCCCAGCCCGAGCGGGTCGGCCCAATTCGCCAGCGCATCGCCCAAATTGGCGGGGACGGTCGCCACAGCCTCGGCCAGCGCCGGGCCAAGCGCGAAGGGCGCGTCCTCTCCTGCCTCCTCCTCGCCCGCAAGGGCTGCATCGGCCCGCCCCGCCTCGGTGTAAAGTGCATCGAGCGTGCCCACCACCGCCTCTTTCGCCAGCACCCCGGTAAACACCCCTACTGCGGCGGGCCAGTTCTCTTCGGTCATCCCCATCGGCGCGAAGATCGGCGTGATGGTGCGCCCGATCTGGCTGAGCACCGAATTGCGGCTGTCTGCATGGCCAAAGCTCCCATCGGTGCCCAAGGAGTTCAGCACATTGAGCACCATCACCATCGGCACGATGATCTTGGTTGCCTGCAACACGAAGCTGCGGGTCTTTTCCCAGGTGCGCAGCGCCACGCCGCGCAGCGTGGGCAGGTGATAGGGCGGCAGTTCCATTACGAAGGGCGTGACCGGGCCCGAGAGCAGCGTGGCTTTTAGCGCCAGCCCCGAGAGGATCGCTACGGCGATCCCAGCGAGATAGAGGCTGAACACGATCAGCCCGCCCTGCGCCGGAAAAAACACCGCGGCAAAGAGCGCATAGACCGGCAGTCGCGCGCCGCAAGACATGAAGGGCGCCATCACGATGGTCAGGATGCGGTCGCGCGGTCGCTCGATGGTGCGGGTGGCCATCACCGCGGGTACGTTGCAGCCAAAGCCCACGATCAAGGGCACGAAAGCCTTGCCCGGCAGGCCGATGGCGCGCATCGCCCGGTCCATC
>NZ_OBMP01000007.1:0-199190 GCF_900217725.1 Rhodobacter sp. JA431 | reverse complement strand
AGCCCCCGTTGAAAAGTAAAATGGAAACAGGGGCAGGGTCAGAACAGCATGGCGGAAGAGACGGCAACCGGGGCCAGCAAGGGCGGGGCGCGGCCGCGCACCCGCATTCAGCAGCGCAACACCGAGGCGATCCTGGAAGCGGCTTTGGAGGTGTTTTCGGCACAGGGCTTTCGCGGCGCGACGCTCGACCAGATCGCCGCGGAGGCCGGGCTGTCGAAACCCAATTTGCTTTATTATTTCCCCTCAAAAGAGGCGATCCATCTCGCGCTTTTGACAAGCCTCTTGGATGATTGGCTTGCCCCCCTGCGGGAAATGACCGGCGCGGGCGATCCGCGCGAGGAGCTGATGCGCTACATGCGCCGCAAGCTTGCGATGAGCCGGGAGATGCCGCGCGAAAGCCGGCTCTTTGCCAATGAGATATTGCAAGGCGCGCCACGCATGGGGGCGATGCTGGGCACGGAGCTCAAAGCCTTGGTCGATGAAAAGGCCGCGCTCATCCGCGCCTGGACGGAGGCGGGCCAAATCGCCCCGGTTGACCCGCATCACCTGATTTTCTCGATCTGGGCGCTGACCCAACATTACGCCGATTTCGACGTCCAAGTCCGCGCCGTCCTCGGCCCCGGTCACGACCCGTTCGCAGAAGCCGAAACCTTCCTCACAACCATGTTCGAAAGACTGCTGAAGCCCTAGGGCGATCTGCCACCTGCGGACAGAAAAAAGGCCGCCCCAAAGGCGGCCTCTTTTGCTGTGATGATCAGATCTGCTTTTCGGGCAGATGCACCACAAGCCCATCCATATCCGGCGTGACCTTGATTTGGCAGGTCAGGCGCGAGGTCGCCGGGTTCGGTTCATAGGCGAAATCAAGCATATCGGTCTCGGTCGGCAGGGCTTTCGGCAGCCGGTCCACCCAAGCCTCATCCACATAAACGTGGCAGGTCGAGCAAGCGCAGGCGCCGCCGCAATCCGCGTCGATGCCCGGCACGCCATTGTCGCGCGCGCCTTCCATGACCGTCAGCCCCGGTTTCACTTCGATCTCGTGGCGGGTGCCGTTGTGTTCGACGTAAGTGATCTTTGCCATAATCGCCTCTTTCGCTTGCCGCTGTGCGGTTTGGCTTTGGTTTAGGGCAAGCCGCACGGTTTGGAAAGCCGCAGCTTGGCCGCATCCTTGCTGGAAGATCATCTTTGCGAGCCCGCGCGAAACTGGTTAGGGTCTTGCAACCTGACCTTGCCGGATACTGCCGCCTTCATGCGATCTGTTCGTTTTGCCCTTTTTGTGCCGAAAGCCGCGCTTTTTGTTGCGGTCTTCGGGGCATTGGCAGGCTGCTTCCAGATGCCGGAGCCGCAAAGCACGCCAGTGCCGCCGCCGGGCGAAGAGCCTGAGATCATCACCGCCGCGCCACGAGATTCCCTTGCTGGCGAGTGGCGTGCCGAGGCCCCCGATGCGGATGAGCCGGGGTGCTTCATGGAACAATTCCGCCCCGCCGTGGTGGAAACCGTGACCGAACATGAATTGGTGTCAGCGGAGGTGCGGGACAAAACGACCGGCACCGTGACGCGCCCGGCAAGTTATCGCTCGACCACGCAGGCGCGCATTGTCGAAGGTGGCGAGGTGATGTGGTTTCAGCGCGTCTGTGAACAAGACATGACCCCCGCCTTGATCGCTACGCTGCAACGCGCGCTGTTGGCGCGGGGCTATTACACCGGCGATGTGACGGGGCAGTTGAGTGCGCAAACGCAAGAGGCGGTGAAAGCCTATCAGGCACAGCGCGGGCTGATCAGCCCGGTTTTGTCACGCCGCGCCGCGCAAGAGATGGGGCTGATCATTTGGGATGGCTCGCCCGCCGCCGCTCCTGAGGCGCAGGCCCCCGGCTGAGCCGGAGGCCCTTACGCATAAGATCCTTTTACAGGTCTTCGCCGTAGCCATAGGTTTCGGTGACGTAGTCGATGTCTTTATCGCCCCGGCCCGAGAGGTTGATCAGGATCGATTTGCCCGGATTGTTGCCCGCTTCGCGCATCGCAAAAGCCACCGCATGCGCGCTTTCGAGCGCCGGAATGATCCCTTCATGGCGCGAAAGCGCGTAAAACGCTTTCAGCGCCTCTTTGTCATCTGCGGTGGTGTAATTCACCCGGCCGGTTTTGTGCAGATACGCGTGTTCGGGGCCAACGCCGGGGTAATCCAGCCCCGAGGCGACGGTGTGCACCGGCGCGGGCTCACCGTTTTCATCGGTCAAAACCAATGTGCGGAAGCCGTGAATATCGCCATCCGCCCCAAAGCTGATGGTGGCGGCATGGTCGCCAAGGTTGGACGAAGTGCCCAGCGGCTCGACCCCATAAAGGCTGACATCATCGTCAATGAAGCCCGAGAAAATCCCCATCGCGTTGGAGCCACCGCCTACACAGGCCGCAACCATATCGGGCAATTCGCCGGTCATTTCCAAGAACTGATCGCGCGCCTCAACCCCCACCACATGTTGGAAGTTGCGCACCATCATCGGGAACGGGTGCGGCCCCACCACCGAGCCAATGGCAAAGAGCGCATGATCGGCCTGCGCGATATAGCTTTGGAAACAGCTGTCCACCGCTTCCTTGAGCGAGCGCCCGCCAAAGCCAACAGGCACCACTTTCGCGCCCAAAAGCTTCATCCGGGTGACGTTCGGCGCTTCTTTGGCGATGTCGATCTCGCCCATATGGATTTCGCATTCCATGCCGAAATAGGCCGCTGCCGTCGCCAGCGCCACGCCATGCTGGCCCGCGCCGGTTTCCGCCATCAGCTTCGTTTTGCCCATGAACTTGGCCAAAAGCCCCTCGGCCATGCAGTGGTTGAGCTTGTGCGCGCCGGTATGGTTCAGGTCTTCGCGCTTGGCGTAAATCTGCGCGCCGGCGCAAAGTTTCGAGAGGTTCTTGAGGTAAGAAACAGGGGTGGGCCGACCTTGGTAGTGTTTGCGGATCTGGCGCAGCTCAGCAATGAAATCTGCGGATTTGGAAATCGTCGCATAAGCCTCGCGGATTTCCTTGAAATGTGGTTCCAGCGGCGGCGGCAACATCGCGCCACCATAATCGCCAAAAAAACCATCCGCCGTCGGGGTCGTCTTAAGATATGAAGTCATGCCTCACCCTCCATCAGTCAGTGCGGGGATTTGACGCTCAAAGTGGCGCAGTGGCAAGGAGGGAAGCGATTTTTCGTTCCAACCCATAGGTTTGGGGTGAAAATATGCGGCGCGATGCCGCATTGGCATTGCCGCGCATGGGCCCCGCGCAAAAGGGTAAACCTCGGTGATCCCTAGGTAACCCTGCGCTTAAAAACACGTCAAATAAGGTGATTTTGCTTCTCGAATCGGCGTTTTAGTCCGTCTCGATTAACGGCACAGAAAAGGTTTGCTGCCATGCCTGTCATCTGAACTGGACAGGAGATCGGCATGAGACTCGCAGCGACCCTTGCGCTTTTTGCCCTGCTTGCGGCCCCGCTCGGTGCGCAGGCGCAAAGTCAGCCCAGCAAGGGGGTAACCCCGGGCGAAGTGCATTTCGCGCAGGTGGCAGCGCTTGAAGGGCCCGCCAGCGCCCTTGGCACTGGCATGAACCTTGGCATCCGTGCCGCCTTTGAAGAAGCGAACCGCGCGGGCGGTGTGGCGGGGCGTCAGCTCAAGCTTGATGCCTTTGACGACGGCTATGAGCCGGGCAAATCCGTCGCCCAAACCCGCGACGTGATCGCGGCCGATGCGCATATCGGTTTTATCGGTCCGGTGGGCACGCCGACCTCTGCCGCGACCCAGCCGCTCGCCACCGAAGCCGGTTGGCCCTTTATCGCGCCGCTCACGGGGGCGGGGTTCCTGCGCGATCCGGCGCTGCGCAACGTGGTCAACCTGCGCGCGACCTATGACGCGGAAACCGAGATGTGGATCAAGCTGCTTGTGGACACGCAGGGGCACAAAAAGATCGGCATCCTTTATCAAGATGATGGCTTTGGCCGGGTGGGCCTGAAGGGCGTCGAGGCCGCGTTGGAACGGCGCGGTATGCAAGCGGTGGCGCGTGGCGCTTTCCCGCGCAATACGCTGGCCGTGAAGACCGCGCTTTTAGACATTCGTCGCGCCGGTGCCGATGCGGTGGTGATGGTTGGCCCCTATAAGCCGGTGGCCGAGTTCATCCGCGTGGCGCACAAGATCGACTACAACCCTGAGTTCGTGACCATTTCATTTGTGGGAACCGATGCGCTCGTGGCCGAACTTGGCGCGGTGGGCAAAGATGTGGTGATTTCGCAGGTTGTGCCGTTCCCCTCCGATACCAGCGTGCCGGTGGTCGCCCGCTATAACGCGGCGCTCAAGGCGCTCGACCCGAAGGCCGCCCCCGGCTTCTTGTCGCTTGAAGGTTATGTGGCCGGGCGTTTGGCGATTGTCGCTTTGGAGGCGGCGGGCAAGTCCCTGACCCGCGAAACCTATCTGACCGCGCTGCAAAACCTTGGCGAGGTCGATATCGATGGGCTCAAGCTGCATTTCGGCCCCGGTGACAACCAAGGCTTTGATGATGTCTTCCTGACGCAAATCTCGGCCGAAGGCACGATTGCTAAGATGGATCTCGGCGCCGCGCGTGCCCAAGACGATTGTCAGCCCGGCGCGGGCGGTTAATCCGCCCGCCGCAACGCGTTTGAAAACCGCTCGCTCGTAAAGATCGCCAGCATCGAAGGAAGACAAGATGATCCGTCAGGCAAAGCAGCTGTTCGCAAGTGTGGGCGCGAAGATCGTCGCAATCGTCGTGGCCTTGGTGGCAACAACGGCGGTCGCGGTGGTGGTCAGCCTCAATGTGTTCAGTTCCACCGATAAGGTGGTGCGCAACTTGGCCGATGACGAGGTGCCGCTTCTGCGGGCCACTTCGCAACTTTCGACGGTGGCGGGCGATCTAAGCCAAGACATGATCGACATCCTTTCGGCGGAAAGCGCCGCCGCTTTGGATGCGCCGGATGCCGCTGCCGCGGAGCATTTCACCGCCTTGAGCGAGGTCTTGTCGAAAAGCGGCGATGCGGAATTGGCGATGCTGGGGCGCACGGTCGATGCGGCCCGCTCTGGCGTGGACAAGCTGATCGACGAGCGTCGCGCGATGTTTGACGCGACCGCGCAAACCGATGCGGCGGTGGCACAACTGTTCAAAGCCAATACCGAGGTGTCCGAACGCCTGCTCGACGTTACCGATGATGCCTATTTCGATATGGTGATGGGCGGCGAGGCGGCGGTGAGGTCTGTTTCCTCCACGCTGGATCGTTTGGTTGACGAGGATTTCAACGCCTTGAGCGATGCGCTTTCGCTGCGCGTTGAGGTCAATGTGATGATCGGCAATGTGTTGGCGCTGTCGCCGGGGCTTGATGCGGCGGGGCGCGCGGCGATTTTTGAAGGCATCGCGTCTTCGGAATCGCGCATGCGAGACAAGATTTTGCGCATTCATGGCACCTCTGCGCTTGCGGGCCTGCGCGCCGATCTGGAACAACTGGCCGATACCGCGAAAGAGGTTGCATCACTGCGCTCAACCTCGATCGGCCGACAGCGGCGCGAGATGCAAGACTTGGTCGGAAGGCTTGAGTTTGAACTTGGCAAGCTCGTCGATGATCAGGCTTTTGAACTGACCCTTCATGCGATGGGCGCGGGCCTGTCGAACGAGGCGGCGATCAACCAGTTGATGACGCGCGATGTTGAGCCGCTGATCTTGGCTGCGCGGGTGGAAACGCGCGTGCGCGATCTGGTGTCTTCGGCGCTGCGCTTGGCGCTCACCCGCTCGGAAACCGCTTTTGCCAAAGAAAGCGTGGCTGTAGAGGCCGCCCGCACCGCGCTAAGCGATATGGTTTCGCGCGTGCCGGAGGCTTTGGGCACCAAGCTGAACGATTTGCTGGCGCTGACCGAGGCAAATGCCGTTTTGCCGACCGCGCATCTGGCCGAGATCAAGGCGAGCGCAGCGGCAGACGAAACCTTTGCCGCTGCCAACAGCACTTTGGCGACTATCGACAGTGCTGCGCAAAATGCCGCGAGTGCGGTTTTGGCGCGGATCGAAGCCGCCTCGGGCACGGTGCGAGCCCGCACGGGTGCCTCGATCCAAACGATGCTGGCGATGGGCGCACTGGCGGCGCTGATTGCGTTGGCCGCTCCGTGGCTTGCTTGGGTCACCATTGTGCGCCCGCTCAAACGTGCCGCTGGGGCCACAAGCCGCTTGGCCGAGGGGGATCTGGCCGCTGTCGAAGGTATGCAGGCTGGTCCGGGCGAGATCGGCGGTTTGATCGGGGCGCTTTTGGTGTTCCGGGATGGTTTGCGCGACAAAGCGCGGCTCGAAGAAGAAGAAAAACGCCAAGCCGCGGCAGCCCTTGCCCGTGAGCAAGCCGAGCATGAGGCAGAAACCGCGCGCCAAGCCGAGGCGCTGGAGCGCGAACGTGCCGAACGTGCCCGCGCCGATGAGGAACGCGCCGAGCGTGCCCGCGTGCGTGAGGCCGCCGAAGCCGAACGCGCCGCGCAAATGCGCGAACAGCAAACGGTTGTTTCAAGCTTGGCCGAAGGTCTGCGCGCGATGTCGGGCGGTGATCTGACCGCAAAAATCACCACAGCGTTCCCCGAGGCTTATGAGGGCCTGCGCCGCGACTTTAACGAAGCGGTGGATCGGATGGCGGAAACGCTTGCCTCAATCGTGCAATCGACGAGTGTTGTGGAAACAGAAGCTGGCAGCCTGAATACCGCCTCGTCGGAACTTGGGCGCCGCACCGAAACGCAAGCGGCCTCTTTGGAAGAAACCGCCGCCGCGATGAACGAAATGGCCTCTTCGGTGCAGCAATCTGTTGCGGGCGCGCAAGAGGCGGCCAAGGCTGTGGTGCAAACCCGCGATACCACGGCAACGGGCCGCGATGTGGTACGCCAAACGCTGCAAGCGATGAATGATATTGCCCAAAGCTCGGAACAAATCTCGCGTATCACCTCGGTGATCGATGATATCGCTTTCCAAACCAACCTTTTGGCGCTCAACGCCGGGGTTGAGGCGGCGCGTGCGGGCGAAAGCGGGCGTGGCTTCGCGGTTGTGGCATCTGAAGTGCGCGCGCTGGCGCAGCGCTCTTCGGAAGCTGCGAAAGAGATTGCCGAATTGATCGAAACCTCGGTCCGGCAAGTGACCTCTGGGGTGCAACTTGCCTCGCGGTCAGACACCGCTTTGGGGCAGATTGAAGACTTGGTTGGCAAGCTCGACGGGCTCCTGGAAGCGATTGCCAGCGCCGCGACGGAACAATCGGCGGGCATTTCGGAAGTGACAGCAGCGGTGAACCAGCTTGATCAGGTCACCCAGCACAATGCCGCAATGTTTGAGGAAAACTCCGCCGCGACACAGGGCCTTTTGGCCGAGGCGCAAAGCCTGCGTGCGCTCAGCGCCGTGTTCCGGATCATGCAAGCTGGTGCGCAAGAAACGGTGCACAGCTATGGCGATGCGCCGCAGGAAGACGCCTTCCGCGACGCTTCCTAAACGTGAAAAGCAATCCATGACAATGGCTTCGGGCGCGATCTTCAGATCGCGCCCTTGGTCTATCCCCCCAAGGGGTGACTTGATCCACTCGCGCAGTGAGGGTTAGGCTTTTGCTATGCATCCGCTTGTCGCTCATGCCAGTGCCGCGCTCGGGCTGGGGTCTTGCCGGGTCGTTCCCTTGCACGGGGGCGATCTTTCGGAAGTTGTGCGCCTGATCCCCGACACCGGGCCAAGCATTGTCGCCAAATCCAGCCCCTTAGCCGAGGCCGAGGCGCAGATGTTGCAGGCCTTGGCTGCCGCTGGCGTTCCGGCCCCGACTGTCTTGCATGCGGCGCCGGGTTTTCTGGTGATGGAAGATTTGGGCACCGATACGGGGCTTGGTCAGGCTTGGGGGCCTTTGGGCGCTTCGCTCGCGCAGCTTCATGCCACAACCGGGGCGAGCTATGGTTGGGCCTGTGACTATGCCTTTGGGTCGGTGGTGATCCAGAACGCCGCCACGGAGGATTGGCCAAGCTTTTGGGCCACGCGGCGGCTTATGCCCTTTGTTCCGCATGTGCCCATCGCTTATGCCCGCCGGATTGAAGACTTATGTCCGCGTCTTCCCCAGTTTCTGCCCGCGCATCCACCCGCCGCGCTTTTGCACGGCGATCTTTGGGCGGGCAATGTGATGGCGCAAGGTGCGCGGGTGACCGGGCTGATTGATCCGGCGTGCTATTATGGCGATGCAGAGGTCGATCTGGCGATGCTCTGCCTTTTCGGTCACCCCACGCCCGCCTTTTGGGAGGCTTATGGCGCACCCGCGCCGGGGTTTGAGCTGCGACGCGCGCTTTATCAGTTGTTTCCCGCGCTCGTGCATGTGCGGCTTTTCGGGGCGGGCTATTTGAGCCTTGTCACCCGCTGCCTTGAGACGGTGGACGCCTAAGCGCCCACGAAGCTCAGAGCAAATCCGCTTGCCGCAGGTCGTCTTGGGCAAAGTCAATCAGCGCGCGTAGCTTGCGGGGCAGGGCGCGGCCCTCGAGCCAAACCGCGCTTAAAACCCCGCTTTCGCCACCGCAATCGGAGAGGATCGGGACCAAGCGCCCAGAGGCCAAAGCCTCCGTCAGTGCGAGCCGTGGCACATAGGCGACCCCGTGGCCCGCCGCCGCCAATTCCGCCGCTGCGCGTGCCGAATTGACCTGATAGCGCCCCGAAACCTCGATCGTTTCAGACTGGCCTGCCTGAACGAAACTCCACCGTCGCGGGTTGCGGCGGTTGGTGTCTAAGATGCAGGCGTGCTGCACAAGATCGGCGGGGGTTTTCGGGGTGCCGCGCTCGGCCAAATAGGCGGGGCTTGCCACAGCGAGCGAGCGCAATTCGCCGAGCTTGCGCTGTTTGAGCGATTGCATGTCTGAGCGGCCAATCCGAAACGCAAGGTCGATCCCATCGGTGGCAAGGTCGATGAACCGATCTGTGAGCCGCAAATCAAAGGCCAAACCGGGATGCACTGCCCCAAAGCGGGCGAGCATCGGCGCCACCCAAATCTCGCCAAAGGTGACGGGGGCAGACAGGCGGATCATTCCGGTAAAGCCGCGCGAGCCCTCGGCCACCTCGCCGATGAGTTCATCCAACTCATCCAAAAGCGTGGGCGCGCGGGCCAGCAAATCCGCCCCCGCAGGCGTCAGCCCGACACGGCGCGTGGTGCGTTGCAAAAGCCGCACGCCAAGCCGGGTTTCAAGCGCGGCGACATATTTGGAGGTCAGCCGGTTCGACACCCCCATGTGATCCGCCGCAGCGGTGAAAGAGCCGGTCTGGGCGGTCGCCACAAAGGCGCGCAATTCGTCAATCAGGTCCATATCATTGCGAACGTTATGAGGAAGATCATTCGCCAAAATCGCCATTTTCTTGAAGGTGTGCAAGGGCCAAATAGGGTGCATGATCAATTCAAGGGAGATCACCATGACCCAAACCACCCAAGACACCGCCCAAGACATTGCGGCTTTGGTTTTGCGTGTTGCCTCGGGCGCGCTGTTTTTGGCCCATGGCCTGACCAAGCTGCTCGTTTTTACCCCTGCGGGCACCGCCGGGTTCTTTGAAAGCCTCGGCCTGCCGGGCGTGCTTGGCTATCTGACGATGCTGGCCGAACTTGGCGGCGGGCTTGCGCTGATCCTTGGCGTTGGCGTGCGGCTTATCTCGATCCCGCTTGTGGCCGTGCTTTTGGGCGCCACTTGGGTGCACAGCGGCAATGGCTGGGGCTTTGCGAGCGCTGGCGGCGGTTGGGAATTCCCGCTCTTTTGGGCTGCGACGCAAGCGGTCATCGGCCTTCTGGGCGCCGGGGCCTTTGCGCTGCGCCTTCCGGCCCTTGAGCGCCGCCTTGGTGCCTTTGCCTAACCTTTCACACTGCTAAGCCGGGGCCGCGCTGCCGCGGCCCCATACGGAGGACTGAAGATGATTGCCCCCACCACGCTCACCCATCTGCGCGACGGCCTGAACAGCTCAGACCGGATGCCGCTTGTTTTTCTTGGCCATGGCAGCCCGATGAACGCGATCGAGGATACGCAATTCTCCCGCGCCTGGAGCAAGCTTGGCGATAGCCTGCCGCGCCCGCAAGCGATCTTGGTGGTCTCGGCGCATTGGATGACGCGGGGCACCACGCTGGTCGATGTGTCTGAAGTGCCGCGCACGATCCATGATTTTTATGGCTTCCCGCAGGCGCTTTATGACCAACAATACCCGGCCCATGGCGCGCCCGCTTTGGCGCGCGAGGTGAAAACGCTTCTGGCCAGCCACCATGCGGAAGAAGATGACACTTGGGGGCTCGATCACGGCGCGTGGACGGTGCTGAAATTCCTCTATCCCGAAGCAGATGTGCCGGTCTTTCAAGTCTCGGTCGATATGTCCCGTGGGCTGGCCCATCAGTTGGAAATTGGCCGCACGCTTTCGCAACTGCGCGACAGGGGTGTGCTGATCATCGGCTCGGGCAATATCGTGCATAACCTGCGCGCCATGCGCCCCGGTGGCAAACCGCATGACTTCGCGCTGGAGTTTGACACGCTCTTTGCCGAAAAACTGGAAGAACGCGATCTGGCCACTTTGGCGGATCGGGCGAAACTGGGCACGCTGTTGACCCAATCGCATCCGTCGATTGACCACTATCTGCCCGCGCTGACGATTGCCGGGGCGGCGGATGCCAAAGACGATCTGCGCTTCATGACGAATGCAATCGAGCTTGGCTCCGTTTCGATGCGGTCTTTCGTCTTCACGCCCACGGCGGCTTAAAGCTCTTTTTCAGAGCGATCCGCTTCTCCGGAAACCCAATATCCCGCGGCCTTCATCCAGGGCGCGGGATGTCCGCGTTCGGCCAATGCGGCGCGCAGTGCTTTCGCCACCCCAGCCTCGGCCGCCAGCCAAACAAAGGTTTGTTCAGGCAGGGAGATCCGCGCCAAAGCGGCCAAAAGGCCCGTGGCATCGGTTGGGTCGGCGCGGTGCACCCAAAGCGCGACATGCTCGGCGCGCGTTTCAATGCGCTGTTCCTCGCCCGCACTTTGCACGGCCACAAGGCTCGTCACCGGGGTGCCGGGGGCCATTTCTTCGATCCGGCGCGCAATCGCGGGCAGCGCGGTTTCATCGCCAATCATCAGCCAACGGGCAATCGGTCCCTCGATCACCTGCGCGCCGCGCGGCCCGCCGATATGCGCCTCATCGCCCACCTGTGCGGCCCGCGCCCAAGCGGTGGCGGGGCCTGCGTCGTGGAGCGCAAAATCAATCACCAATTCCCCTTTGGAGGGATCATAGGCGCGCGGCGTGTAATCGCGCATCGCTTGCCCGCCCGCGCCATCGGGCACGAAAAGCTTGATGTGATCATCTGCCCCAAGCGAGGTGAACCCCGAAAGCTCCGGCCCGCCCAGCACCAGACGCAGCATTTGCGGTGTCACCTCTTCACGGGCCAGAACCGTCAACTTACGGCGCTGCACCTCAAAGCGGTGGCGGGTGATGGTGGGGGTGAGGGCGGTCATGGCAGTGGCGTCCTTGCTGAGGGATCAACGGCGGTGCTGCAACGCAGCGCACCGATCATCCCCTCAGCTAGCGCGGCGGCAAAGTATAGCAAGCCCTTTGACCTAAAAGCCTGTGTGGCCTCCCCCCAGCGCTGCGAAGGAGCCTAGTCTTGCACAAGCGACAGCACTGGTCGCGGCGCGGCGTTTTGCGGTTGTTGTGCCGGAGCGGGTTCCGGTTTGGCCTGCCGATAGTGAGCTGCAACACAATGGTTGCGCCCCCCCTCTTTGGCGGTTTGCAGGGCGGCATCGGTGCGCGCCAAAGCTGCAGTCAAGCTTTCTGCTTGCAGATTGTAGGGGCCAAACCCGAAAGAGGCGGTCACGCCAGCAAGCGGGAAATCATGCGTGGCCCAGCCCATGCCGCCAATCGCGCGGCGCAATTGTTCGGCTTTGGCCTCCAACACATCGTGATCGGTTGCTTCCAGTAGCACCAAAAATTCCTCACCGCCCCAGCGGGCAAAAACATCGCCCGGCGCAAGCCGCGCCTGCACCACATCGGCCACCGCGCGCAAAACCCGGTCCCCTTCAATATGGCCCATCGAGTCATTGATGCGTTTGAAATGATCAAGGTCGAACAGGATCATCCCGCTCAGCCGGGGATTGGCCTCAATCGCGTCAATCAAGCCGCGCCGATTGAGCGCGCCGGTCAATTGGTCGTGGTGCAGCGCATGGGTCAGTTTTGTGCGTTGCAGATGCATTGTGGCCCCGGTGTAAAACACCACCGCCAGCAGCAAATATTCCATCGCTTCAAAGGCGAAGATCATCTCTTCCAGATGGTTGTGGCTAAATTCCCCGGTGTGGGACAGGAGCGCACCGGTGACAAAGGGCACGCCAATGATCACGCCCAGCATGATCAAGAAGGGCTGCCGCAATTCCCCCGAAGCCACGAAAACGCGAAAGACGGCGCTGTTGGCATGGCGCAGAACCAATGCGGTGAGCGCGCCCAAAAGCGCCGTGAGCGAAAAGATTGAAAAATGAATATCTTCGTTAAACAGGCTGAACGAGAATTTGAAAAGGGCCCCGGCGGCAATGAACCAGCCAAGCGCGACGATGCCAACGGCCAAACGCGGCGAGACCCGCTCGGCCAAAAGTGCGCCATTCAAGATCAAAAGCGCCCTTGCGGTATTGGTCGAAAAGGCGCCGGTCAGCCCCAGATCGAGCCCCCAAAGGGCAAAAATATCGGGCGAGACCAGAATGGGCCAGCTTGCAAAGAGGGATTCCAAGATCCGTTGCCCCGCCACCAGCACCACCATGATTTGCGCGAGTGTAAGGCTCAGGCGGGGGCGCAATAAAAGCCCCAAGGCGGCGACCAGATAGCCCGCAGCCGAAACCGGATGGAGCGAGGCGCTTTGCATCACATCCGACAAGATGACGTTATGCGCGCTGCCCAAAAGGACGATCGCGATCACAGTAAGTGCAAGGATAAGGATCATCGGGGTGAACCGTGTCGCATGAGTGGAGACGTCCATGGCGAACCTCCTTGCCACGGTGTTACTCGATAAAGGGCCGGGGCCCGTGGGGGGCGCGGCACGTATGCATTACTCAGAATATTAGGCGCGCTTATGCTTAAGAGAGTGTTACTCTTAAAAGTTTTTTCTTAACCTTTGATTTGATACATTAAATTTCGATATTTGATCAAAAGGAAAGGGGGCGCACACCTTTTGAGCGCCCCCTTTTAAGCCATAAGCGACGACTCACCGCCGTTTTGCGACGGGACTCTTTCACACCCCGCCCGAATGCACGACCTCGTAATAGGTCTTCTCCAACTCGGCCTTATGCTCGGTTTCTTCTTTGGCGAGGAATAAGAACGCATCGCGCAGCGGGCCTGCGGGCGCGGTTTTGGCGAGTTCGGTATATTGCTCCATCGCCGCCGTTTCGCGCATCAGCGCATATTGCAGCACGGCTTGGTCGTCGGGGTTTGGGCCAAGATCGGGGGTTTGCACGCAATCTGAAAATTTCGGGTCCGCGACGGGGCGGGTGATCTCTTCTGCCAAAACCGCCTCTACCGCCGGGTTTTGCGCAAGCTCGGTGAAGATGCGGATATGCTCGGCCTCTTCTTCGGCCAGTTCCTCCACCAGCCAACGCAGGTCTTTCGAGACTTTGGGCACAAGCTCGGAATAGAACCGATGCGCAACGCGTTCAAACTCGGTCGCGACCTCAAAGATTTCGCGCACCGTTGTTTTGCCTAAGAGTCGTTCTTTGTTGGCTTCACTCATTGCACCACCTCCCCTTGGGCAATCGCTTCCATCACTGTGCGCGCCGCGCGGTGCCCATCGGCCACGGCGTTGATCACATCGGGGCCTTTGACCGCATCGCCCGCCGCAAAAAGCCACGGTTCCGAGGTGCGCATCTCGCTATCTATTTTGATCCGGCCCCGGTTCCACTCCAGCTTTTCGGTCAAGGCTTCGCCCAAAAGCGCGGTGTCGGCCATTTGCCCGATCGCCTCGATCACCAGCGCGCCTTGGTGGATTTGTTCGTCGCTTTCGTCATAGGCGGGGGCAAAGCGTCCCTCGGCATCAAAGATCGAGGTCACCGTCCAAGTGCGCAGCCCTGTCACTTGGCCAGAGGGGTCGCGCATCACCTCTTGCGGGCCACGGCTGTCGAGGATGAGAACGCCTTCCTCATCGCCTTCGACCAGTTCTTCTTTATCGGCGAGAAAATGCGCGCGGTCTTCCAGCGCGGTCAGGGTGAGGCCCACGCGGCCATATTTGATCTTTTGCAGCCGCGCCATTGAGCGAGCGATGTCAAAGGCCACGTTGCCGCCGCCAATCACCACCGCCGTTTCGGGCACCGGCACGGTCGGGTCCCCCGCCGTGATGCGGCGCAAAAGGTCCACCGCGCGTTCCACGCCATCGCCATCAGAGCCCGGAATCCGCGTGCCGCGCCCCATTTGCAGCCCGATGGCAAGGATCACTGCGTCATGCGATTGGCGCAGCTCCTCCATTTCCACATCAACGCCAACCACGGTCGCGCATTTGATCGTGACCCCCATCGCTTCAATCACCGCGATGTCACGGTCGAGCGCATCATAGGGCAGGCGATATTCGGGGATGCCATAGCGCATCATGCCGCCGGGTTTGGGCAGCGCCTCATAGACCGTGACTTTCACGCCTTCACGCGCCAGATCATAGGCCGCCGTCAGGCCGCCAGGCCCCGCGCCAATGATCGCCACGCTTTTGCCCGTGGCGGGTTTTGGCGCGCCGATCAGGTCCACCCGGCGTTCGAGCGGCACATTGTCGACGATATGGCGCTTGAGCCAGCGGATCGCGATCGCATCGCCCTCATGCACCGCCGCGCAGGAGGTTTCGCATTTATGGGTGCAAATGCGCCCGCAGACTTCCGAAAACGGGTTTGTCTCATACAGCAGTTGCAAGCCGCGATCATAATCTTGGTCACGCACGGCGGCGATATAATCGGGGATCGACATATGCGCGGGGCAGGTGGCAACACAGAGCCCGCATTCGACGCAGCGATCCGCTTCCAAAATCGCTTCTTCGCGCGTGTAGCCCGCGCAAATCTCGTTGAAATTGTCGATCCGCTCATTGGCGTGCAGTTCGCCCATCGGGGACCGGGTCGTGCCAGACAGCACCCGCCCGCTTTCGCGTTTATAGCCTGCTTGCTTGTCTTTCCACGGCTCATTCAGGCCGGGGATGAAGCGGAAGGCATCGGGGTCGCTGTCCACCCAAGTGTATTCGTTCGACATGGTGAGCGAGCCCGTCATGCAAATATCAACGCACAGCGCACACCAGCAGCAGCGGCCATAGTCGATCATCGGGCGCAGCCCGCTGTCGCCTTTTTCGGTGTTTTGGCCTTCGACCGGGACCATATCAATCGCCCCGTTCTGGCAAATCGCCTCACAGGTGCCGCAGCCGATGCAGGCATCCATATCGTTTTTATGAAAGCCCCGGTAATGCTCCGATGCTTCGCGGGTGAACGGGTCGGCAATGCTAACGGGCGCATCCAAAACGCGCTTCCAGACCGAGAACGGGGTTAAAACCTCACGCAAAGACATGGGCTTACCTTTCAATTTCCGGCGGATAGGTGTGCAAAGACACCATCAAGGCCGCGACGTCAGAGATATTGGTGCCGGGGATCAGATGTTCGAGCAGCGCCATCGCATGGGTGTAGCTGGGGCCACGCACATTGATCCGGCGCGGGTAGCCCGAGCCATCGGTGACGAGGTAGTAGCCATATTCGCCGCGCGAACATTCGCCCTTGATATAGGTCTCGCCGCGCGGGATTTTCCAATGCAGGACATTCGGCAGCTTCGCCATCACCGGGCCATCTTTCGGCATTTTTTTCAGGATCTGGCGGATCAGGTCGATTGAGGTCTGAATATCCGCGCGGCGCACCTTGGCGCGGGTGAAAATGTCTGAATCCAAACCCGTCGCGACCTCAAAGTCGAGTTGGTCATAGACCAGATAGGGGCTGTCTTTGCGCACATCTTTCGCCACACCGCCCGCGCGGGCGTTGGGGCCAGTGACGCCATAGGGTTCAAAAAGCGCAGGCTCGATCACACCAATCCCTTTGGTGCGGAGTTGGAAGACCGAATTGGCAAACATCACCTTATCGACATCTGCCAAGTAGGTCTCGGCGGTTTGCAAGACCTCTTCCATCCGCGCGGCAAACCCCTCGGGCAGATGCCCGCGCACGCCGCCGGGAAGAATGAACATGTGATAGATGCGCGCCCCGGTCAGTTCCTCAAACCGGTCCAGCATCAAATCGCGGACATAGGTCATCCATTGTCCGGTGATGCCCAATCCAAGCGCGCCGCCAATACCGCCCAAAAACATCATATAGCTGTTGAAGCGGCCCATCTCCAAAATCAGCGTGCGCATCCAAGTGGCCAGTTCCGGCACCTCGATCCCAGCCAATTCCTCGACCGCCGCCGCATAGCAATATTCGTTGAAATCGGGTTCAGGCACGCAAACCCGGCACACGATCGGGAAGACTTGGATGAAGGTCCGCCGCTCCATCAGCTTCTCAAAACCCCGGTGCAGGTAGCCCACATGGGTTTTGCCTTCGACCACCTCATCGCCGCACACGGTCAGTTCGACCGACATATTGCCAGTGATGCCGGGGTGGTTTGGCCCGTGCCAAAGCTTGAGGTATTTGCCGGTCTCTAGGTCGATCTCCAGCTTTCCGTCGGGGCCCGGTTGGGGGTATTCGCTGCGGTCTGGTTGGAAGGAAAACATCTCAGCCCCCCGGATAGAGTTTGGATTTCATATATTCGCGCGGGTCATGCGTGACGCGGCCGGGCCGCTCGGCATAGGTTTGCTGCGAATAGGCCAAACTGTCGAAATCGCGCCGATAGGGGGGCAGGTCGGTCCAGCCCTCCACGATGAACTCCTCATCCAGCCGTGGCGAGCCGGGGAAGGTGATCCCGAACATCTCTTTCAACTCGCGTTGATAGGTCGCCGCCGTGGGCCACAGATCATGGATGCTGTCCATTTGCGCCGTGGTGCGGTCCAGCATCACCCGCACGCCCAAGGTCAAATCGCGGGCGCGGTTGTTCATCATATAGGTCAGCTGAAACTGGCCCTCTTCAAGCCAATCCACGGCGGTGAGCAGCACCAGATGGCTAAAACCTTGGGTGTCGCGCAACTCGGTCAAGAAACCGCGCAGATTTGGGGCGGGCAGGGTGACGAAGGCGAGGGTCTCGCGCCGGAGTTCGAGCGGGCCAAGCGCATGGCGGGGGGTTAGAAGGGCATGAAGGTCGCGCATCATCTCACCAATTGTAATCCGGCATGTCCCAGTCCTTGATCACGGACTTCTGGGCGGCTTTGTAGCTGGCAAAGTTTTCGGCATAGCGGTTTGCGCCCTCGGCCTTGCCCGCACGAATGAGCTTTTTCAGTTCGATAAAGCCGTGCAAGAGCGCCTCTGGCCGGGGCATGCAGCCTGCGATGTAAAGATCGACCGGCAGGTAATCATCGAGCCGCTTGATCGTGTTGTAACTGTCCCAATACATGCCGCCATTGATTGTGCAGGAGCCAAGGCCGATCACATATTTCGGCCCCTGCATCTGCTCATAGGCACGGATCGCGCGTTTGAGCGTTTTGACGCTGAGATAGCCCGAAATAATCAACAGGTTCGCTTGGCGCGGCGTGGGGCGCCATTGCACGCCGTAGCGATACGCATCAAAGCGCGGTGTCATCAGCGGGCGCATTTCAATCGCCCCGCAGCCGGTGCCAAAGCCCAAAATCCACAAGCTGTTGGAGCGCGCCCAGTTGTAGAAGTTCTCGACAATCTGGAAATAGGCTTTGGGGTGAACCTTGGGGGCCGCCTCGCAGAAGTAGTCTTTCAGCGGCTCGATGGTGATCTCTTGGCCGTCGGGCGTGGTGACGGTGCGCGGGCGCAGTTCTTCGCGCAAAGGCACGGTCGCGTCGATCTTGCGGAAGGTTTCGTCAATATCTTTCATTGCTCACACCATCAGAATGGCAAGCACGCCAACCGGCACGCCCCATTTCATGAAGAAGCGGATCGACTGCTCCACCCGGAAACGCGGATGCACCACGCCGATGAAGGCCGAGACCATGTAAAGGGCAAAGACCTTGATCGCGAATTCGCCCCAACTCGACGCGCCGCCGAAGAACAGGTTCATGTAGATCACGGTTTTCGCCACCGGGAAGATCGCGCGGTTGGTTTGCATCAGCGCGAGATAGGCAGAGTGGTATTCGGTGGGTGGGCCAATAGGGATTTCTTGCGGGGCCAGCACCACATCAAAGGGCGGGCGCATCATCGTGCCAACAAAGGCAAACATCGCCGCCACGGTCGCGAGCGGGTTGGTGAAAAGCGTCCAGTGGAAAAGCCCGCCTTGCTGGGCGGCCACAATCTCGGTGATGTTGAGCGTGTGGTATTGCACCGCAATCGCATAGACAGCGAGGGCGAGCGGCAGTTCCGCCATCGTCACTTGTGCAAGCCCACGCGAGACACCAATCGCCGCATGCGGATGCCCGCTTTCGCCCGCGCCAAGCGCCATGCCAAGTGTGCCAAAGAACACAAAGTAGAGCGCCAGCACCAGATCCCCCGCGAAGGAGAAGTTCTGCGCCCATGTCGAGCCGTAGATCGTTGGCACGAACAAAAGCAGCCCCACACCGCCCGCGAGCCGGAACACCGGGCCAAGGTAGAACATCACACCGTGTGTGATTTTGGAGCGTTGCGCGAAGTTCTTCACCAGATCGATGTAGTTTTGCCAAAACGGGATGCCGTGCCGCCCGCCCACACGCGCGGCGATCTTTTGTACGACGGCGGTCATGATCAGCCCATAGTTCAACACGATGAACAGCGTCAGCAGCGCGTAGGGGATTTGCACCCAGTGAAAACTGCTCATGCCACACCTCCCAGCGCGATCAGATAGACGGTCACCACAAACAAGATGACCTGCACGGCATAGGTTTGCCCGTTGCCGCTATAGAGTTTGCGGGTGAACTCGGCGGTGCCCGAAAGCGCCTCGCTCACGCCGCCCCAGAACCGGGTGACGAGCGGCATTTCCATGAAGCCCATCGCGCGGCGATAGGGCGCGAAGAAGTTCCAAGCGAAATGGGTGGTTTCGGGGCGATAGGGGCGCTCGGCCGAGAAAACGATGTTGAATTGTTTCACCTTCACCGCATCGTGGTTCTTGGCGATCAATATCCCGAAAAGCGTGACAAAGATCACCACAATCACCACCATGATCGCCACCGGGTTCCAGTTGCCAAAGGCGCTTTCCACCGCGCGGCCATGCCAGATAAGCGGCTGATCGCCAAAGACCGTGCCCAAGAAACGGTCCACCCGTTGCAGCACAAGGCCGGGCACGATGGCAAAACCGATCAGGAAGGCCACAAAGATCATCTGCGGCACCAAAAGCCAGATCGGCGCTTCTTTGATTTGGCGATTTTCGTCCTTCAGTTGACCCAAGAAGATCGTGTGGATCAACCGGAAGAGGTAAAGGAAGCCAACCGGGCCAGACATGAAGATCAACACCAGCGGCAAGCGCAGGTCGGTTTCCAAAATGGCGTTGTAGAAGATCCAACGCCCGCCAAAGCCCGAAAGCGGCGGCACGCCCGACATGGCGATAATACCCACCAGCACCGAGACAAAGGTGAAGGGCATCAGCGTGATCAGCCCACCCATTTTGTACATCAGCTTGGTGTGGGTGCGTTTGTAAACGCCGCCGACCGCCAAAAAGAGCATGGATTTATAGACATAGTGGTTGATGACGAACATCACCGCCAAAAGCCAACCAAGGTGGTTCATCAGCGCTAAGCCAAAGAGCGCATAGCCCATTTGCGAAATTGAGCTATAGGCCAAAAGCCGTTTTGCATCTTCTTGGAAGACGGCGAGCACCGCGCCGACAAAGGCCGAGATTGCGCCGATCCAAGCCAGCACATTGACCAGATCAACGCCATGCAGGCTTTGCCGCCCCATCGCCAAAAGCAACACCACCAGCCCATAAAGCCCGGCTTTCAGCAAAATGCCCGACACCATCGGCGAGACATCGGTTTCCGCCTCGGCATGCGCGCCGGGCAACCAGATATGCACACCGACAGAGGCGGTCTTGGTCATGAAGCCCACGGCCAGCAGGACAAAGACCCAAGGCGCCACCTGGTCTGGCACAAGGCTCAGCGCGCCAAGCGGGAAGGGGGTGACCCCATCAGCGGCAAGCGCAAAGCCCGAAAGCAGCACAAATGCGCCGCCAAGCGAAAAGATCATATAGCTCAGCGCATGGGGTTCAGATTGCTTGCCGCGCAAAATGAGGAAGTAACTGCCCAAGGTCATCACTTCCCAAGCGGCAAAGAACTCAAATGTGCTTTGCGCTTCCAGCAAAAGCGCAAGCCCCGCATACATCAGCATTGCAGGCGGGTAGAAGCCAACCCGGCGGCCGTCTTCATTGAACGAGGCGAGCAAGATCACCGCGCCGCCCAAGATCATCACCAACAGGAAGATCAGCCGCATCGGGTCATAAACCCCGGCATGGGCGGCAAACCAATAGACAAGCGCCAAGATCGCGAGGCCGTTTTTGATCCGCGCTGGCATAGGTTCGAGCGCAAGGAAGAAAAGCGCCGCCAGCATCGGCACGGTGGCGAGCAGATTGCCGTTTTCCGACAGATCGCCCCAAAGCGCGCCCAAACCAAAGGCGGCGGCCAAAGTGGTCAGCACCACCATGCAGTCGATCTGTTTTGGCCCCAAAGGCGTGTCGGTGTCGCGTTTCATCGCCATGCCGAACCAGCGGAACAGATAGACCGCTTCAATCAGTGTGCCGATCAGGATTGTCGCGAGGATCGGCAAGCGGTCGGTGGTCGCAAGCACCTGCGCCAATTCCCATTTGGCGTAAAAGCCGGGGAAGGGGGGCAGGCCCGTCAGCATCGCCAAAAAGGTGGCAAAGGCGATCACAAGCGGCGGGCGCACACGGATCGCGGCCCAATCCGCCAGCCCGCGCGCCTTGACCATGATCGACATCCAGAAAAGCCCGGCCTTGGCCACGGCATGGCTCAGCACCAGCCCGCCCGCGACGTAAAGATAGCCCTCGCCCAGCACATCTTGCTGGCCGATCACCGCAAGCAACAGCCCCAACTGACCAACGGAGGAATAGCCCAAAAGGCGGCGGTCATTGTCTTGGCGCAGCGCCACGATATTGGCACCGATGAAGCTGATGAGGCCAAGAAGGGTGAACATGGCGAACCAATCAGGGCCCGCCGCTTTCACCAGCTTATCGGCCACCACCAGCATCGCCGTGCCGGAGGCAGCCGAAAAGACCGCCGAAAACCCGGGATGCGCGGCGGTGTAAACATCCAAAGCCCAGCCGTTTGCGGGGAAGGGTTTCAGCTCCAAGACCACCGCGATCAAGATCAAGAACAGCGCCAGCCCCAGCCCGCTAAAGCCCATCGCCGTTTCAGGGATGTCGTCGATATTGAGCGAGCCGGTCGCGTGATAGGTGAAGATGATGCCCACCAAGAGCAAGATCGTCACAAGCTGGCTGATGATCAGATATTTGAACCCGGCTGCAATCGCGCGGATGTCTTTGGACAAAAGCGCAAGGCCCCCGGTGGAGATCGCCATCAGTTCCAAAAAGACAAAGAGGTTGAACACATCGCGCGTCATCACAAGACCCGACAGCGCCATGATCAGCACAAGCACCACGGCCATTGAGCCGCGCCCCATGCGGGTGAGCGCGGTGCGCAGTGCCAGCACCGCCAAAAGGCCCGTGAGCGTGATCAGCGTGATCGCCCCCGCCTCCATCAGCCCCATGCGCAGGTTGATGGCAAAAGGCGGCTCGGCACCTGCGGTATAGATTTCAACCGGGGCGGCGCCTTGGGCGAGCACGATCAGCCAGCCCACAGCAATCGCCGCCATCAGCCCCAAAGCGCCCAAGGTCAGCCCAAGCGCCAGCACGGCGCGGCGGCGGTTCAACAGGCCCAGCCCGAAGGCGGTGCCAAGGCCAATGGCCAGAATAAGGATCGGGCTTACCATTTCAGATCCATGAATTGCGAGATGTCGAGGCTGCCGCGCAGCCGGAAAAGACGGTAGGCATAGGCGAGCATCAACGCGGTGACGCCCAAGCCAATGACAATCGCCGTCAGCACCAGCACTTGCGGCACCGGGTCGATGATGCGGGCCGCCGCTTGGCCCGCAGGCACGGCGCTATCCAAAATCGGTGCGGTGCGATGCGCCATATAGCCCACGCTCACCAGCACCACATTCACCCCGGTATCGGCGATGGTGAAGGAGACGATCATCCGCAAGATGTCGCGGTTGGTCAGCGCGCCATAAAGGCCCAGAAGGATCAGCGTGAAGCCGATCAAAAGCGAGACTTGCGCCATCACGCATCCTCCGTTTCTTCAAGGCTTTCGAGGATCGAGGCGAATTCTGCGCCCACTTTGAGGCCAATCAGCACCGAGACGATGGGGATGATGCCCGCCGAGAAAAGCGCGCCAAATTGGCCCAGCGGCAGGAGTTTGTTGTCTAAGAACCCGCCTGCAAACAGCATCCCCAAAAGGCCCAACCCCACAAAGGCAAGGCCCGAGGCGCTTTCGACGCGGTGGATGATCTTGTGCCCAAAGCGGCGCGACGGATCGGCGAGCAGCAGCAGCAGCGCGCCCGAGGCCAAGATCGCCCCGCCTTGAAAGCCGCCGCCCGGTGTGAGGTGACCGTTTGCCATCACATAGGCCCCCAAAAGCGCAATCAGCGGGAGCAGCATTTTCGTTCCGGTGGTGAGCAATTCGCCCGAGGGCAAAAAGCCCGAGCCAGAGGCGCCTTTGGGCGCTTTTGACCGGCTCAGCACCAGCGAGACGATGGCGGCGGTCAAGAAAAGCACCGTCACCTCGCCCAAGGTATCGAGGCCGCGCCACGTGATCAGCACGGCGGTGACGACGTTTTGCGCGCCGACTTCTTCTTGCGCATGGGTCGCGTAATAGGCAGCGGTGCGGTTGAGCTCGGCCGCGGGTTCAAAGCCCATCGTTAGCGTGAGGAAGGCGCTGCCCAAAATGAAAAGCATCAGCCCAATCAAAGCGTTGCGGATCATTTCTTGCCCTCCCGCCGGATCCGGCCCAGCACGTAGAAAAAGAGGAAGGTGGTCAGGCCCGAGCCAATCGCCGCTTCGGTCATCGCCACATCGGGCGTGGCCAAAAGCACAAACAGCACCGAGGCAAAAAGGCTCAAGAGCCCCGCCGCCAAAACGGCGGTGGCGGTTTGGCGGGTGATGAGGGCAACGAGCGCCGCCCCGATCATCCCCGCACCGCATAAAAGCGTGGCCAGCATCAACAGCGTCATGGCTTGGCCTCCTCATCTGCGGCGAGCGCATCAAAACGGGTGCGCGGATCGGGTTTGACGCCTGCCCGGTGCGCGGCGCGCGCCAGCACCTGCGACGAGAGCGGGTTGGTGAACATCAGGAAAAGCGCGATCAGCACCAGCTTGATGGTCCAGCTCGGCGTCAAGATCGCCGCGCCCGCCATTGAGAGGATCATGCCGAGCGTTGTCGCTTTGGTGCCCGCTTGAATGCGGGTCCATGTGTCGGGCATGCGCCACACGCCCAGCCCGCCAAGCGCCAGAAAAACGGCCCCCGCGGTTAGCACGATTGCGCCCAAAAAGCTTTGCATCATTCGCCCCCTTCCAAATAGCGCGCGGCGACAATGACGCCGAGGAAGGACAAAAGCGCATAGACCAGAGCGACATCGAGATAGATCGCCCGGCCTGTGGCGAGCGCGATGATCACCAGCCCCGCGACCGAGATGATGGTGAGCGCGTCAAAGGCGACGACCCGGTCCACCGCGCGCGGGCCAATGGCAAAGCGCGCCGCCGAAAGGGCAATGCCAAGGGCGGCCAACAGGCCCGCCAGCCAAAGCTCAGCCATAGATCACCTCCAAATATTTTTCAAAGCCCGCCACAATTTTGCGGGTGGCGGCTTCGGGGTCGGTGGTCTCGGCCACGACCCAATGGACATAGATGTGCTCTCCCTCAATCTCGACAGAGAGCGTGCCGGGGGTGAGGGTGATGGAATTGGCCAGCAAAAGCCGCCCCACCGGGTGGGTGAGATTGGTGCGGACCTTCACGAAAGCGGGTTTGACGGCGATCTTGGGCATCAACACCAGATGCGCCATCGACAGGTTCGCCTTGATCAGTTCTTTGAAGAAGAAGGCGATATAGCCGAGCGTTGCCAAAGGTTTGGCCTTGTATCCTGAGAGGAAAGACAGCCCGTTTGGCAAGAAATAAGTGATCGCTGCTGCCACGATCAGCCCAACGACCGCCACATCGGGGGCGAGGGACCCATTGAGCAAAATCCAAAACAGGAATGTGGTGGCAAAGAGTTTTGCGGGTGCGAGCCTGTCGCTCATGGGGTCCTCCGCGTGGGGCGTGAGGGCGCGCTTGGGCAAACCTTCTCCGGTCACGGCAAGCGTGTGCCGTGGCGCAGGGAAGAGATGGGGAAGGCGCGTCCGATCTGCGTATCAATATGCAGATATTCAACTTGTCCGATTTGACCTCGAACAAATGCCGCAATTTTTTGCGAGGGATTTCGTGCTTTGCGTTTTGGGCAAAAGGAGGGGGCCCGCACGCCCAAAGGCGGGGCCCCCTCCGGCTGTGGTGGGTCAGGCCTGTTCGCGCGACACCCGACCCGCCGCAGACATAATCAGCACATAGAGCGCGGGCACCATGAAAAGCCCGATGAAGGTGGAGGCGACCATACCGCCAATCACCCCGATGCCAATCGCGTTTTGCGCGGCCGCCCCCGCGCCCGAAGCGGTGGCGAGCGGCATCACCCCCAAGATGAAAGCAAGCGCCGTCATCAAAATAGGGCGTAGGCGCAGGCGTGCAGCCTCGATTGCTGCGTCTTTGAGCGTGCTGCCTTGCTGGCGCAGGCTTTCGGCAAATTCGACGATCAAAATCGAGTTGCGCGCCGCCAAGCCGATGGTGGTAAGCATGCCGACCTTGAAGTAAACATCATTCGATTGGCCAAAGAGCCAAGCCGCAATGAGCGCGCCCAAAACACCGACGGGCACGGCGAGCATCACCGCAAAGGGAATGGTCCAGCTTTCGTAAAGCGCAGCAAGGGCAAGGAACACGACCAAGACAGAGATCGCATAAAGCAGCGGCGCTTGGCTGCCCGATTGCTGCTCTTGATAGCTGAGCCCTGTCCAAGCGAGTCCATAGCCGCCGTCCAGCCCTTCGACCAGGTCTTGCATGACCTCCATCGCGGTCCCGGTCGAAACGCCACTCGCCGCAGAGCCGGACACCGAAATCGCCGAGGTTGCATCAAACCGGCTGAGCGTCGGCGGCACCGGCTCCCAGCTTGTGGTGGCAAAGGCGGCAAAGGGCACCATCTCGCCCGAAGAATTGCGGGCATACCAATCAAAGATGTCTTCGGGCTGCATCCGATAGGGGGCTTCGGCCTGCACGATCACCGGGCGCAGCGACGAGCCAAGCACAAAGTCATTCACCTCGTCACCCGCAAACAGGGTGGAAAGCATCGCATTCACTTCCGACAGGTTCAGCCCAAGGCTTTCCAGCTTTTGCTGATCCAGCGTCAGCCGCAGCGCGCTTTCAGTCTCGGTCCCGTCCACGCGCACGGTGGTCAGGCGCGGGTCTTGGCCTGCGCGGGTTTCCAACTCTTTCGCCGCCGCTTGCAGGGCTTCGGTGCCGTTGCCCGCTTGGTCGATCAGGTAAAGGCTAAAGCCGCCGGTGTTGCCCAAGCCCCGAATTGCGGGGGGCTGCATCACGAACACACGCCCCGCACGGATCGAGGCAAAGGCGGCGTTCGCCCGCCCGGCAATCGCGCTCGCGGTAAGGTTTGCATCGCCTGCGCGGGCGTCAAAATCTTTCAACTTCACAAAGACCATGGCGCGGTTTTGCCCCGAGCCACCAAAGCCAAAGCCAAGCGAAGCAAAGGTGCTTTCGACGCCATCCGCCTCGGTATTCAGAAGGTAGTCATTCACCCGGTGCAAAACGGCGCGGGTTTGTTGCGTGGTGGCCCCGTCATCAAGCTGGATGATCGTCATCAAAACGCCCTGATCCTCGGTCGGGATGAAGGAGGAGGTGAGCCGCTCATAAACCGCCCCAGCCCCGCCCAGCACCAACAGAAGCGCGGCAAGCATCAGCACCGGGGCGCGCAGGCTTTGCCCCACAGCGCGGCCATAAAAGGCGGTGAAACGATCCAGCCCGCCATTGAACCAGCGTGCGGGCGCGAATTGCGGCTCGGCATCCCCCAACCGCAACAGCCGCGCCGACATCGGCGGCGACAGAATGATCGCGACTAAGAGCGAAAGCGCCATCGCGGTGACCATGGTGAGCGAGAACTGCCGATAAATCACACCTGTGGAGCCGGGGAAAAACGCCATCGGCAGAAAGACCGCTGCCAGCACAACGTTGATGCCCACCAGCGCTGCCGTGATTTGCCCCATGCTTTTGGCGGTGGCCTCGGGCGCGCTGAGCCGTTCATCACGCATCAGCCGTTCGACGTTTTCCACCACAACAATCGCATCATCGACCAAAAGCCCGATCGCCAGCACCATGGCGAACATGGTCAGCGTGTTGATCGAATAGCCCGCCGCGTAAAGCACCGCGAGCGTGCCCAGCAGCACCACCGGCACAGTGATCAGCGGAATGAGCGTGGCACGCCAGCTTTGCAAGAAAACGATCAAAACCAGCACCACGAGGCCCACCGCTTCAAATAGCGTATGTTCCACCTGCTGGATTGAAAGCTCGACAAAGGGAGAGGTGTCATAGGCGATGCGGAATTCCAGCCCCGCGGGCAAGGCGGCGGAAAGGTGGTCCAGCGTTTCGCGCACGGCGGCGGAGGTATCGACCGCATTCGCCCCGGTTTCCAAGTTCACGCCAAAGCCCGAAGCTGCCGTGCCGCTAAAGAGGCTATCGCCACCATAGCTTTCTTGCCCGATCTCGACCTTGGCCACATCGGCAAGCCGCACCGTGTCGCCGCCTTCTTCGGTTTTCAGCAGGATCTGCTCAAAATCCGCCACTGAGGTGAGTTGGCTTTGCGCGGTGATGGTGGCGGTGAATTGTTGGCCTTCCAAGGTGGGCTGGCTGCCCAGAGAGCCCACAGAAACGGTGGTGTTTTGGGCCTGCACCGCCGAGGTCACGTCGGCGGGCGTGAGTTGAAACCGCACCAGCGCCAGCGGGTCGAGCCAAATCCGCATTGCGTAGCCCGAACCAAAGCTGTTCACCCCGCCTACACCATCCGTGCGCTCAATCTGGCCCTCCACCTGCTCGGACATGATGTCGCCGAGTTGCAGCGTGGAATATTGTCCGGTGGTGTCGACCAAGGCACCGATCATCAAAATATCGGAGGAAGAGCGCGAGACCGTCACACCTTGGCTTTGCACCGAACTGGGCAGGCGGCTTTCCACCCGCGAAACCTTGGTCTGCACATCGTTTTGCGCATCGACCGGATCGACCGAGCCATCGAAGGTCAGCGTGACAGAAGAAGACCCCTCGCGCGAGGTGCTTTCCATATACAAAAGCCCGTCGAGCCCGGTCAGGCTTTCTTCAATCACCCGGGTCACGGAATTGAGCACCGCATCCGCCGTGGCCCCCGAATAGGTGGCCGAAATCCGCACCGTGGTGGGGGCAATATCAGGGTATTGCGCGACAGGCAGCCGGGTGTAAGAGGCCGCACCCGCCAGCATCATCATGATTGCCAGCACCCAAGCCAGAACGGGGCGTTTGAGGAAGAAGGTTCCCATCGGCTCAGTTCCCCGCAGCGGGGGTATCGGTGGCGGGGGCATCTTGCACCACGCCTTGCGCATCAATCGTCACCGGGACGGTGGTGATGGCGGACCCGTCTTGCAGATTGGTCAGCCCATCGAGGATCAATTGGTCCCCGGCTTTTACGCCATCGGTCACGACCCAAGCGTTTTGATAGCTGCCGTTTTCGGTAAGGGTACGTTTTTCGGCCTTGCCCGCCACGGCGACAAAGGCGCTGAGCGTGCCATCACTGCCGCGTGTAGTGGCGCGTTGCGGCACCAAAACGGCACGGGTGGTGCCCAGTGTTGTCTCCACGCGCAAAAATTGGCCGGGCAGAATTTTACGTTCCGGGTTGTCAAATTGCAGGCGCATCTCGGTGGTGCCGGTGGTCGACGAAACCGTGGTCGAGGGCGACACAAAGCTTCCCTTGCGATCATAGGTTTCGCCGGTTTCCAACGTGAGCGAGATATCGACCTGATCGGCGCGCGTCAGCGTGCCCGCCTCCCACATGGCGCGGTGTTCCAGCATTTGACGGCTCGATTCCTTCACATCGACATAGATCGGGTCGAGCCGGGTCACGGTGGTCAGCGCATCGGTTTGGTTCGCGGTGACGATTGCGCCCACCGAGACTGTGGCCATATCTGGCACGCCGGAAATGGGCGAGGTGATCTGGGTGCGGTCAAAGTTGAGTTGCGCCATGTCGCGATCTGCCTCGGCGGAGGAAAGCGTGGCCTCGGCTTGCGCCACAGCCACGCGCGCGGCTTCCACATCCTCGGTCGAGATCGAGGTGGTCTCGAGCTTTTTGTAGCGCGCATAGGTGGCTTTTGCGGCTTCGAGCGCGGCTTTTGCACCATCTACCGTTGCTTGGGCGGATTTGAGATCTGCCGCGTAAGTATCTCCATCAATGGTGAAAAGCGGCGTTCCCGCACGCACTGGGCGGCCCGCTTGATATAGGATTTCCGAAATGACCCCCGCGACACGCGGCCGAATATCGACCTGTTCAAAGGCTACGGCACGACCGGGCAGGGTGACGGTATAGGGCACATCGCTTTGGCTGAGTTCGATCACCCCCACTTCTATGCTACGCGCGCCTTGTGGCCCCTCTTGCGCCAGCGCGGGCGTTGCGAAAGTCAGCGCCAGCGCGGCCAGAAGCGTGCGGTGCAGTGGGGCGGAGGGGCGGAACATCAAGGTCATGGCGGCTTTCGCAAAAGAGGGGAGAGTAGCTAAACGCAGGCGCCGCAACTCTCCGTCGCTGCGGCGCAGAAGTATTAGGCGGCTTTCGCCTCGGGCGGGGGCAGTTCGGTGCCTTTGAGGCGGAGTGAGAGCAAAAGCGCGAGGCACATCACGCCACAGCCAATCATGAAGCTGCCGGCAATCGCTTGGCGAAAGGCTTCGGCCACTTGGGCTTGCGCGGCTTCGGGGAGGGTATGGATCACCTGCATCCCACCTGTGGCAATGGCGCTGGCATCGACGCCGCCGAGCCCCGCGAGTTTGGCCGCCAAAAGGCTGGTCATCACGCCGCCCGAGACAGCAACGCCAAGCGCGCCACCGAGCGAGCGCAGGAAGGACATCGCCGCTGTGGCCACCCCAAGCGTGGCGCGCGGCACGGCGTTTTGCACGATCACGGTTGCGTTGGGCATCGCGCTGCCCATACCCGTGCCCAAGACCGCAAGCGCGCCCAAGACCGGCACAACGCCTGCCTCTTCATGCGCAAGCGCTGCGAGAAGGCCAAGCCCTGCGGCCTCAAGAATGATGCCGCCCACCAAGAAGAGTTTCGGTTTGCCGATTTTCGCCGAAAGTCGCCCGCCCAAAACCGAACTGACCAGCATCATGGTGATTTGCGGCAGCATCACGAGGCCCGATTGCGCGGCGGTCATGCCCAAGACAAGCTGCAGATAAAGCGGCAGAAACACCATCGCACTCATCATCGCGAAGGTCATCCCGCCGGTCGTCAGCGTGCCAATGGTGAATGGGCCATTTTTGAAAAGCGACAGGTCCACCATCGGCTCGGCGGCGCGTTTTTCTTGCCAGATGAAAAGCGCAAGCGCGACAAGCCCGCCACCCGCAAGCAATGCCGAGGTGGTGGAAATGCGCGGAAAGACCGAGCCCGCAAGCGAGAACAAGAGTAGCAAAGCGCCCGCCGCGAGGGTGAGCAAAATCGCCCCCAGCCAATCAATCTGCTGACTGCGTTTTTCAACGGGGGGCAGTTTGAGGCCAATGACCAGCAAGGTGAGGGCAATCGCGCCCACGGGGATGTTGACGTAAAACACCCAGCGCCACGAAAGCGCGGTGGTGAGCCCGCCGCCAAGCAGTGGCCCCGCCACCGAAGAAAAGGCGAATGCCCCGGTGAAAAGCCCCTGATAGCGCAGCCGTTCACGCGGGCCGACGACATCGGAAATGGTGGTTTGTGTGAGCGTCATCAGCCCGCCGCCGCCGATCCCTTGCAGCAGGCGAAAGGCGATCAGTTCTTCGAGCGACTGCGCCAAGCCGCACAGCGCCGAAGCGGCGATGAAAAGCGTGATACAGCCCAAAAGCAAATTGCGCCGCCCGAACATATCGCCCAGCTTGCCAAAGATTGGCGTGGCGGTGGTGGAGGCGAGCATGAAGGCCGTGACCACCCAAGACAGATGCGCCATCCCGCCAAGTTCGCTCGCCACAGCAGGCAGCGCGGTGTTGACGATGCTTTGGTCCAGCGCGGCAAGCACCATGGCCAGCATCAGCCCGACCAAGATTACATGCAGATCGCGGCGGGAATGGTCGGGGGCAAAATCAGCGGGGGAGGTGGTCACGTCGGTCATCTTCAGGCCTCACAAAAGAAAGGCGGCGCCGGATGCGCCGCCCCGGATCGGCTTACGCCGCAAGCTTGCCCACCCATGCGGCATAGGCGGTCATGATTTTGCTGAGATAGGCTTTTGTTTCATCGGTGTTCGGGGCGCCGGTTTCATCAAAGAGCGTGCCCAAATGGCCCACATAGGCCTCGGGCTGGGAAAGCGTCGGCACATCAAGCACCACGAGCGTGTCGCGCAGATGGTGGTTCGCGCCATAGCCGCCAAGCGCGCCGCCCGAGCCAGAGACCACAAGCCCCGGTTTGCCGCCCCAGACATTGGAGCCATAGGGGCGCGAGCCGACATCCAGCGCGTTTTTCAACGCCGCCGGAAGGGCGCGGTTGTATTCGGGCGTGACAAACATCACCCCGTCAGCTTGGGTAATCTCGTTGCGAAGGCGCACCCAAGCGGCGGGCGGGGTCTCGGTATCCAGATCGGGGTTATAAAGCGGCAGGTCGCCAATTTCGATAAAGGTGAAGCGCAGGTTTTCCGGCGCGAGCTTGGTCAGCGCATTGGCGAGCGTCCGGGTCAGCGCGCCTTTGCGCAAGCTGCCCACAAGAACGGCGATTTCAAATGTTTGGCTCATCTTCTTATCCTTCGATTGGCCCGTGGTGGGCAAGGCGGGGGAGGCCGCCTGAAACTTGATGCTCCAGAGATACTGCGCATTTTGGCGCAATCAATGGCAAATGGGGTGAAGATATGTGCGTCAATGCGCAAGAGGGCGTGGAGATCCGCCGAGACTTTTTTGGGAACCGCGCGACGGAAGCTTGAGCGCGCCCATATGCCTTGAAAAGACAAAGAAAAAAGCCCGGAGGTAAAACATCCTCCGGGCTCACCCCCCGCGAGTGGGGCGCCACAGCGGGGCCCCAAGGTGCAGCCTTCCCACTGCACCCGGGAAGTCTTAGTGTGACAGATCATTCCAGACGTGCAACCACCTGATTGGCAAACGCATTCACCATGGCGACATAATAGGCAGGGCTGTCGAAATATGCGCCTTTCTTAAGCTTGCCGTCTTTGTCAAACGCGTGCGCCGCCGAGGTATTCACGGTGACGATGTAGCTGTCAAAGTCCGAGTTGTCGGTCTCTGAGGTGACATTGACTTGGCCCACCAGAACCGCCTCTTCGTCACTGGTGAGGGTCTGGAAGGTGTTTGCGAGCGCCAGCTCATCAATATCAACCGAGACGGTGGCCCCTTCCGGGGCCAGTTGCCCATCCGCAGCCAAGCGCGCGGCAATGGCTTCTTGCAGATCGGGCGCGATGCCACCCCAATAGGCTAGCGCTTCGGGATTGGCGATGGCGCTCAGGTCGGTTTCAACCTCGATTTGGTGAACCGGCGTGGTGGCCAGCGCGGGGCTTGCAATCATAAGGGCGGCAGTCGTGGTGATAAGAGCCTTGCGGAACATCTTTCTCTCCTGTGCTGAGCCCGGCAGATGCGTGTCGGGCCTTCTGAGAAAGAAACGCGCAAAGATGTGCCTGCGTTCCACCTTTTCACGCGCGCTTGATCACAAAAGAAAACCCGCCGTGCGCGCGGCGGGTTTTAACGGCGTCATGTGGGGCGCGATTAGCCCGCAAGCGTCTCGGTCGAGGCAAAGAACATCGCTTGGCTGACGGCGGAGCGGACTTGTTCTTCCGAAAACGGCTTGGTGATCAGGAAGGCCGGTTCGGGCTTGTCGCCCGTCAGCAGACGCTCGGGGAAGGCGGTGATGAAAATCACCGGAACCTCGCCGATATCGGCCAAAATGTCATTCACCGCATCAATGCCCGAGGAGTTATCGGCCAGTTGAATATCCGACAAGATCAGATCGGGGCGGGTTTTCGCGGCAAGCGCCACGGCCTCGGCACGGGTGCGGGCGACCCCGGTCACCTCATGGCCAATGGTGGAGACGATGTCGCTCAGATCCATCGCGATGATCGCTTCATCTTCGATCACCATCACGCGACCGGTGACGGCGGCGGCCATCTCGTCATTGGCGGCGGTGATCAGCGTGGCGACCTCTTCCGCATCCATCTGCATGATCGCGCCGATTTCTTCGTGGGTGAAGCCTTCGATCGAATGCAAAAGCAGCGCCTCACGCGAGTTTTTGGTGAGACCCGCCATCAGCGCTTGCGCGCGCGCGGCCAGCCCTTCGGTTTCTTCCCCGCCCGGCGCGCCTGCACTCGCCCAAACAAGGTGGAAGGCATGAAACAGCCCGACTTTGGGGCGCGAGGCGGCTTCGACCACCGAGGGGTCAACCAACAGGCTTTCCAAAGTCGCCACCGCAAAAGCGTCGCCCGATTTTTGATTGCCGGTCAGCGCGCGCGCGTAGCGGCGCAGGTAGGGAAGCTCCCCAGCGATCGCTTGCGACAAATCGAGGGTGGCGGTTGAGCTCATGGTTTTTTCTCCCCAATGCGAGTTTTTCTGGGAACCGAACGCTGTGTGGGGGCGTTGGGTTCCCGAAGTTTGTCAGATACACCCAAAAAAACGAGCATGGCGCAAGATGAAAGAGGAAAATGCAAAGTCCGCGTTGCGGCGTGACATCGACGAGAACCTCAAGCGTGTCTATGAAGCCGCGCTTGAGCCGGAGATTCCCGACCGTTTCAAAGACCTTCTGGCGCAGTTGAAGGCGCAGCAAAGCCAAACCGAGGAGGGCACGAAGTGAGCGGTTCGGCCAAAGTTCCCGCCGATCCGCGCGATGAGCTGGCAACGCATATTCCCGCGTTGCGGGCCTTTGCGATTTCTCTCACCCGTAACACCTCGGAAGCGGATGACCTCGTGCAAGAGGCGATCCTGAAAGCGTGGAGCAACTTTGACAAGTTTCAGGTCGGCACGGATATGAAGGCTTGGCTTTTCACGATCTTGCGCAACACCTTCTATTCGGCACGCCGCAAAACGCGCCGCGAAGTGGCAGACCCCGATGGCATTCATGCCGGTTCGCTTTCGGTCCGCCCGGCGCATGATGGGCGCTTGGCCTTGGCGGATTTTACCCGCGCGTTTGACCAACTGTCTGATGAGCATCGCGAGGTGCTGATCTTGGTCGGTGCCAATGGCTATTCCTATGAACAAGCTGCGGGCATGATGGGCTGTGCGGTCGGCACGGCCAAAAGCCGCGCGAACCGGGCGCGGGCGCGGCTCGGCGAATTGCTCGGCCTTGAGGAAGGGGAGGATTTGCTGTCTTCGCCCGCCACCTTCCAGGCCGTTGCGGGCCCGAATGGTCCGCAGGCTGCATGAGCATCTGGCATAAATTCCGCACGCGCGCCGATGGCCTTGGCGCGCGTTTGATGCTGGGCATGGGGGTGGTGTTGCTGCCCCTTGCGCTTTTGTCTTTTGCGCAATCCATGGCGTCAAACCGCTTGGCCGAAAGCCGGATGCGCGCGGCCATTTTGGGCGAAACGCTGATGGCCGCCGGGCCGCAGATTGATTTGCTGATGCAAGCGCGCGGCACTGCGATGGCGATGGCTGCTGGCCTGCCGCAATGGATTGAAGATACCGACACGTGCTCGGCGCATATGCGCCATATCGTCGAAACCGCTCAGGAAGATTATTCCTTTGTCGGTTTTGTGCCGCTGGATGGGCAGATCATCTGCACCTCGGATGACAAACCTTTCGATGTGCAGGGCAACGCGTGGTTTAACGACATTCGGACCAATCCGCGGCCCCTGCTTTACGTGAACCGCGAAGGGCCGATCTCTGGCACCTCGATTTTGAATTTCTCTTTACCGGTGCGCGATGACGCAGGAGCGCTTCTTGGCTTTGCCTCGGTGTCGATGCCGCATGCAGGCTTTGAGACGCGCGGCATTGCCAATACCGTGGGAGGCGACCGTCCGCTCACGATTTTGACCTTTGATGCCAAGGGCGAGGTGCTGACCTCGACCACCGGGCTGGATGATGTTGCCCGTGCTTTGCCGTCGGATCGGCCCTTGGGGCAATTTGTGGGGCAGGGGGGCAATAGCTTTTTGGCGAAGGCCGCCGATGGCCGCCGCCGTGCCTTTGCCGTGGTGCCGCTTTCCGAGGGCAATCTTTACCTGCTCGCCTCGTGGCCCGCCGATACGCTGGATGACGAGGGGATGCTCTCGAATTGGCCGCCCTTTGCCTTTCCGTTCCTGATGTGGGCGGCGAGCCTTTTGGTCGCTTGGCTTGCGGCGGAAAGTCAGGTGCTGCGCCATGTGCGGGTGCTGCATGCCTCGATCACCTCTTTTGCGCGCGGCGATCGGCGCGTGCGCCATATTTCGATGGCGGGTGCGCCCTCTGAATTGCGCGATGTGGCGCGGGCGCATGAGCACATGACGGATTCTGTGCTGCGCGACGAGGCTTACTTGGAGAATGTGATCCACCAAAAAGAGGTGTTGCTGCGCGAAGTGCATCACCGGGTGAAGAACAACCTGCAACTCATCGCCTCGATTTTGAACATGCAATTGCGCCGCGCGAAATCGGAGGAGACCCGCGCCGCGATGAAAAACGTGCAAGAGCGGGTGCTGAGCCTCGCCACGATCCACCGCGAGCTTTATCTGACCTCGGGCCAGACCGACATTCGCGCGGATGAACTGTTGCCGCGGATTGCGCATCACATCCTCAAAATTGGCTCGACCCGCGAGCGGCGGTTTGACCTTGATCTGGAAGTGCAAGATATCCGTCTCGTGCCCGATCAAGCCGTGGCGTTGGCGCTTTTGCTGACCGAGGCACTTGATAACGTGCTCAAACATGCGTGGCGTGGCCAGCGCGGTGTGGCTGCTGTTCGGGTGGCATTTACGCGCCAAGACGATGGTTCTGCCTTGCTTGAGGTCGCCAATTCGCTCGCCCCCGAAGACGCACCGCAACTCACGGTGCCGCCAACGATGGTGCCGCCGTCGGATGGTTTTGGCACGCGTCTTTTGGCAGCCTTTGCCGCGCAATTGCAGGGCCGGATGGAGCGGGGCCGCGAGGGCGAGACTTATCGGTTGAGTTTGCGGTTCACGCCGACCGATCTGCAAGCGGCAGAAGAACGCCATTGCTGCGACGGCCCGCAAAGCGAGATCTGACGGTTTCGTGAGGGAAGGAACGTTCGGCCGTGATCGCGCGTTCTTTCCTTACAACGCCGCAAGATGTTGTGGCGCTTAAACCTAGATCCAGCTTCCGAAAGGAGACTACTCATGCTTGGTTGGGCTGTGACCTTTCTCATCATCGCGCTGATTGCCGGCGCGCTCGGATTTGGCGGCATCGCGGGGGCGTCTGCCTCGATCGCGCAAGTGCTGTTTGTCCTGTTCTTGATCCTGTTCGTGATCGCCATGGTGGCGCGCGCGGTGCGGGGCCAACCGCCGACCTAATCCGTCGTGGTGATACGCAAGACCCGAGGCGCGTGCGGCGCGCTCCAAAAGGGCCTTCCTGCGGGAGGGCCCTTTTTCTGTTGATCTTTCGCGGCATCCGCACAGATGTAAAAACTTTTTACATCTCCCCTTGATTGCGACGGATCGGCTTCCCATCTCCGTTCATGTGAAAGGAATTCACATCAGCCCCGGAGAAAGACAATGACTGCAACCACCTTCCATGCCCATGAGCGCCCCGGCGTGGTGACGCGTGCCCTGAATTGGCTTGACGAACGCGGGCCCATGAGCTGGGTCATCGTGATGATCGGGTCGTTCATCTTTGCTGGCCCGCTTGGCCTTCTGGTGCTTGGCTTCATCTTGATCACTGGCCGCTTCTCTGGCCGCAAATGCCGTTCGTTGCACGCGGGCTGCCCCAGCCGCTATGACCTGCGGATGCATTTCAAAGCGGCCCGTCCGACCGGCAATGCCGCGTTCGATGCATATAAGGCCGATACGCTGGCGCGGCTTGAACGCGAGCAAGATGAGTTTGAAGCCTTCCTGCACCGTCTGCGCGAGGCCCGCGATAAGGCCGAGTTCGACCAATATATGGAAGAGCGTGCGCGTGCCGCCGCAGCGGAAACCGCTTCTGCGGAAGGCGATGCCACCGAGTCTCCGCGCGGCCAGTACTGACGCTGAAATGACAAAAGCTGACCAATCCCGCCTGAAAGGGCGGGGTTGTCGCGATTTCGTGACACGAAATCCTTGGCGTTGGGCGCAGGCTTTGTTAGCTTAAGGGCGCGTCGTCATGCATGCGGCGCGCAATTTCCCGAACGTGATGCGCCATTCACTCCCTCTTGCCCCGCAATTCTATGTGACCGCGCCGCAGCCCTGCCCTTATCTTGAGGGCCGGTCAGAACGGAAATTGTTCACGGCTTTGCAGGGCGAAAGTGCGGAAAAGCTCAACAACGCGCTCTCGCGTCAAGGCTTCCGTCGGTCGCAAAACGTGCTCTATCGCCCGTCTTGCGCTGATTGTTCGGCCTGTCTCTCGGCGCGCATTCGCGTTGAAGATTTCGTGCCGGGCCGCACCCAACGCCGGGTCCTGAACAAGAACGCCCATCTCAAGCGTACGGCTACTAGCCCTTGGGCCACGGAAGAACAATATACGCTGTTCCGGCGTTACTTGGACGCGCGCCACGCCGATGGCGGCATGGCCGATATGGATATTTTCGAATTCGCCGCGATGATCGAGGAAACGCCGGTCAAGACGCGGGTGATTGAATATCGCGATGGCCGTGTGACGGAATCGCCGCGCCCGCTGACGGCGGTGTGCCTGACCGATGTGCTCGATGATGGCGTGAGCATGGTCTATAGCTTCTATGACCCCGCGCTTGCCGATACGAGCCTTGGCACCTATTTGATCCTCGATCATGTCGCGCTCGCGCAGAAAGCGGGGCTGCCCTACGTCTACCTTGGCTATTGGGTGCCCGGGTCGCGCAAGATGGGCTACAAGGCCCGGTTCTCGGCGCTTGAGATTTTCAAGGGCGGGCGCTGGCAGCCGATTGGCAACCCCGAAGATCACTCGGGCGAGACGCATCCGCTTTCGGTCGATCCGATTGCGGAGCAGGTTGCGCGAATCCAACTGCCGGATATGCGCTAACCGGCCTTTACCGGACCAAACCATCTCAAAATCGGCGGTCTATTCGCGGGCAAGTGCCTGAATGTGCGGCATTTTGGCTTAGAATCTTTCGTCACTTTGCGGCGCCTGGAACATCTGGTCATGTTTTCGGACCGATTTGCGCAATTTTCCTGCGCTGTCTCTGGACAGTCTCGCACCACAGTGCCAGTTTGGCGCCCGAACCAGCGCTCGGACCGGGTGCGGGGGATAGACGGAAGCACACGGGAGGAGACCCTATGGATCGTCGTTCATTTTTGACCAAGGCCGCGCTGGGTGGCGCTGCTGCCACCACGCTGGCCACGCCTGCGCTTGCGCAATCGCTGCCGAAAATCACGTGGCGGATGACCTCGTCCTTCCCGAAATCGCTCGACACGATCTATGGCGGCGCCGAAGTGCTTTCGAAAATGGTTTCGGAAGCCTCTGATGGCAATTTCCAAATCCAAGTCTTCGCGGGCGGCGAAATCGTTCCCGGTCTGCAAGCGGCGGATGCCACGGCGGCGGGTACCGTCGAAGCCTGCCACACCGTGGGTTACTATTACTGGGGCAAAGACCCGACTTGGGCGCTTGGCGCGACCGTGCCGTTTGCGCTGTCAGCGCGCGGCATGAACGCCTGGCAATACCATGGCGGCGGCATCGACATGTACAACGAGTTCCTTGCCACCCAAGGCCTGATCGGCTTCCCGGGCGGCAACACCGGCGTGCAGATGGGCGGCTGGTTCCGCAAAGAAATCAACACCGTGCAAGACCTGCAAGGTCTGAAAATGCGTATCGGTGGCTTTGCTGGCAAGGTCATGGAAAAGCTCGGCCTCGTGCCGCAGCAAGTGGCCGGTGGCGACATCTATCCGTCGCTTGAAAAAGGCACGATCGACGCGGCGGAATGGGTCGGCCCCTATGATGACGAGAAGCTCGGCTTCTATAAAGTCGCGCCCTATTACTACTACCCCGGTTGGTGGGAAGGGGGCCCGACGGTCCACTTCATGTTCAACAAAGAGGCCTTTGAGGGTCTGCCGGCGGCCTATCAGTCGCTTCTGCGCACCGCGTGTCAGGCCGAAGACGCCGACATGCTGCAGAAATATGACTACAAGAACCCGAAAGCGCTGAAATCGCTGGTGGCCAATGGCGCGCAACTGCGCCCGTTCAGCCAAGAAATCCTGCAAGCCTGCTTCGACGCGGCGCAAGAGGTCTATGCGGAAATGACCGCCTCGAACCCGGGCTTCAAGAAAATCTATGACTCGATGACCGAGTTCCGCGCCGAGAACTACCTCTGGGCGCAGGTGGCGGAATACAACTACGACACCTTCATGATGATCCAACAACGCAACGGCCGCCTGTAAGCCGATTGTGTGCGAGAAGAAGAGCCCCGGGGAAACCCGGGGCTTTTTTGTTTGGGCGTTTGGTCAGCTCACATCAGCGTTTGTGATGCCGTGGGCAATCATGACGCAGATGATGCTTTGAGACGTGAGGGAGGTTGTCGGACAAAGCGCGGTGGCGATACTGTTCCAAGCAGGTTTGAAAAGCGCGCGGCAGACGGTGTCTCGCGCGATAAATTCCAACGGATTGATAAGGGCTGGGACGATGAAACCTCTCAATTGGCTTTGGGGGCGGCGCGGGCGCTCTGGTCCTACGATTTGCATTTCCCTGATCAAGAACGAGCAAGACATCATCGAACCGTTCTTGCGCCACAATCGGCGCTTCTTTGATGAAATGATCGTTTTGGATCACGGCTCAACTGACGATACTGCCGCGATTGCACAGCGCTGTGCGCAGGAGCTTGGGCATATCCATATCACTCCGATTGAAGAGCCCGCTTATCATCAATCCAAGTTCACAACCGAGGCGTTGCAAGCCGCTGTACGGGATTATCATCCTGATTACGTGGTGTTTTTGGATGCGGATGAGTTTATTGGTTCGGAAAGCCGTGCTGCCTTTGAGCGGGTGCTTTCGCGCATGCCCGCCCGGGCCTGTGGGGAGGTGCGTTGGCAAACCTATCTGCCTGCCCCAATGGCATCGCCGCCCCCTGACCCGATTGCGCAGATCGCATTTCGACGTGAAGCGGAGTTGCCGCAGTTTTCTAAGATTATCCTGCGCTTGGCGGGGCAGGCGGCGGATCAAATCGTGATCGGGCAGGGAAATCACAGTGCAACAAGACGCGAGAAGGCCCTGAAAACCGTTCCGTTGCCCGACCTTTGCCTGATGCATTTTCCCGTGCGCAGCCGGGAGCAATTTATCGCCAAATGCGCTGTGGGGTGGAGCACCCATTTAAAGCGCGCCGACCGTTCCGAAGTGCAGGCTTTCCAGTGGGAAAAGGTCGGGCGTTTGGTGGTCGAAGAGGGAGCCGCCTTAGACACGCTTGATGTCGATCTTTCGCAGGCCGCTTTGGAATATGCGCAAGATTTCCCGCCACCAGTTTGGCCGCAAAACACCGTCGCCGCGCGCCCAGACATTTTCTATGAGCGCAAATATTCAGACGGCAAATTTGCAGACCCAGCAAGGCTCATCGCAGAAGCGCTGAAGACCTAGCCCCCCGCCGTGGGTCTATGTTCCTGTCCGAGGGGCGCCCCTCACAGAGCCCGATACAAGATCGCCGTAGAAATCGGGCAAGTGAGGCTTGCGATACGGGCGCCTAAAATTGCGGGCGGCACTTCGTAGCGGGCGAGTTCGCGAAACCCGTGGTGGATGAAGAACTTGGCCGAAGCCGCGGGGCTATAGGCATAAACATCATGCGCGCCAGCGGCTTTCACCTCGGCCAAAAGCGCAGACAGCACCGCGCGCCCATGACCTTTGTCGCGCAAGCTTGCGGGCACAAGGATCGAGCGAATAAGCCCATGCCCCTCAATCATCTCATAGCCGCCATAAATCCCGCCATCGCCAGCGGGCGTTTGATAGGCGAAGAAGGCCCGCCCCGGTTCGGCCAGATCCGCAACGGGCAGGCGGGCTGCGGCAAGCGCTGCGGCAAAATCCGTGTTACTGCCCGCAACGGGCGCTGCCATCAGCGTTGAGGGGGGCAGGGCGGCGGGGGCGGAAATGGGATTCAGGCCAGCCATCGCAGGGCTCCTTCACCAAAGGGTACGGGGATTACTCGAAAACAAAGCAAAGGGACCGCCGCAGCCCGGGGCGGGCAAAAATCCGATGAGGGTGGTCTTGACCTTGCCTGTTCCATTGCGGGCCCTCGCAAGCGGTGACGAAAGTGTGAACCTGTCACGTGTGTGGGTCAAGCCCGTCGCGCGCGGTTCGTATTAAGTTTCACACCGGTAAACGTTAACAAAGGCTCAAGAAATCCGGCCCAAATTGGCAAGGCGCGGCAACATGTCCATAGCGGGGCGAAGCTATGGTCAAGATGCCCTCTCGCCTGCGGCTTTGCTTCGTGTTTGATGGGATCATGTCTACAGCTCACGACCTTGGCTTCTATCGCGAAGCGCTCATTTTCCTTGGTACCGCCGGTGTGGTGTTGCCGCTCATGACGCGGTTCCGCGTTTCCCCCGTGGTCGGGTTTTTGGTGGCCGGGCTTTTGCTTGGCCCCTATAGCGCGGGGCGGCTGACGGAATATTTGCCCTTCGTCGGCTGGTTCACGATTTCCTCGCAAGAGGCGGTGGATCAACTGGCCGAACTGGGCGTGGCTTTCTTGCTGTTCAACATCGGGTTGGAGCTGTCACTGGACCGGTTGTGGACCATGCGGCGCGCGGTCTTTGGGCTTGGCATGGCGCAGGTGGTGCTGACGACGGTGGCGATTGCGGTCACGGCTTGGCTGTTTGGCAACCCGATTGACGCGAGCTTGGTGATTGGTGCCTGTCTGGCGCTGTCTTCCACCGCGATCGTGTTGCAGCTTTTGGCCGATCAACACCGGCTGAACACCCAATCGGGGCGCAATATTTTTGGCATTCTGCTCGCCCAAGATTTGGCCGTTGTGCCGATTTTGTTCCTGATCGTCGTCTTTGGCGATGCCACCTCCAAGGGCGGTGAGGTCTCGGTCACTGATGTGCTCTCTGGGCTTGGTATCGCGCTGTTGCAGGCGATTGCGGCCATCTCGCTGATCGTCGGCTTTGGCCGGCTGATTTTGCGGCGTCTGTTCCGCCAAGTGGCGCATACGCAAAACCGCGAACTTTTCATGGCGACGATCTTATTTGTCGTCGTGGGCACCTCGCTCGTCACCCGTTTTGCCGGGCTGTCGATGGCTTTGGGCGCGTTTTTGGCGGGGCTTTTGTTGGCTGAAACCGAATTTCGTCGCCAAGTCGCCGTGGATATTGAGCCCTTTAAGGGCCTGCTTTTGGGGCTTTTCTTCATCTCGGTCGGGATGCGGATCGACCCGGCGGCGATTGCGGCCTATCCGGTGATGGTGGCGCTCTCGATCATTGGGATGACGGCGGTGAAGGCGGCTGTGGTGGCCCCCTTGGCGCGTGCTTTTGGCATTTCGTGGCCACAGGCGTTAGAGGCGGCGCTGTTGTTGGCGGGCGGTGGGGAATTTGCCTTCCTTGTGCTCAGCCTTGCGGGCTCAAGCGGGCTGACCTCGCGTGAGGTGCAGCAGTTCATGTTGCTTGTGGCCTCCGGCACGATGCTGATGACCCCGCTTTTGGCGCGGCTCGGGCGGCAGGTTGGCTCGCGCGCCAGCGCCAGTGCGACCCCCGGTGAGGGGGTCTTGCCAGACCTGTCTACAGGGCGCGTGCTGGTGGTGGGCCATGGCCGCGTGGGGCGGCTTCTTAGCGAGGTGCTGGAGCGCGAAAGCTTTGATTGCCTGATGATTGAGCGCGATGCCGATCTGGTGCGCCGGGGCCGCGAACGCGGGCGCGATGTGGTTTATGGTGATGCAACCCGCACGGGCTTTTTGCGCCGCTGTGGGCTGGATGATGCGCCCGCCGTGATCTTGACCATGCATGATGCCACGGCGGCCGAAGCGATTGTGACCGCTGTGCGGGCGGAGCGGCCCGAGGTGCCGATCATCGTGCGTGCGCAAGATGCCGATCATGCGGTTCGGCTTTTTGCTTTGGGTGCCAGCCATGTGATCCCCGAAGCGTTTGAAACGAGCCTCGAGCTTTTGGACCGCGCGCTTGGCGCCTTGGGGGTTGAGGGCGAACGGTCTGAAAATATCGTGCAAAGCCAGCGCGAAGAGATGATGCGGTTTTTGCGCCGCGAGATCAGCGCGGAATAGGGAAAAGCTTCGCGCGCCGCTGCCCGCCCGCAGAGGCTGCGATCCGCAAAAGCCGCCGCCGGTCGTCCGCGAAAGCGGCCTCCACCAACCCCGAAAGCGCGCCGCGGCGTTTGAGGTGGGGCACCAAATCGGAATGGCTGAGGTCGGGGAAAATCACCTGTTCCGTGCCCTTGGTTTGCGGAAACCGTAACGCGTGGGGAAGGTCATCCACGCCACCATGAAAGAGCCACGCTTGCCCGCGCGAGGGCAGGGGCGCGGTGGGCCAGCGCCAGTTTGCGATGTGCGCGGTCCAGTCCACCCAGCGGGTTTCATGGGGCATCAGATCCGGCGCGACCGAGATTTGCGGTCCAAAGGCGAGCACCAAATCCACAGGCAAAACCTGCGCCGCAACGAGCGCCGAAAACGCCCCCATAGACAGACCAAGGGTTGCAATCCGCGCCAAATCTTGGCGCGCTTGCACGGCTTTGAAACTTTCCAAAAGCGCCGCCTCGAAGCCCGGATCATTTGCCCAACTGCGGTTGGCATCTGAAATAAAGAGCGCGGGTCGGGGATGGGCATTGGTGCCGCGCCCGGTGGCGGTGGCGACAAATTCGGGCGCGGGGGGGCGCGTCGGGTCATGCCCGATTGAGGCGAAGGATATCACCAAATCGGCCCCCTTGCCAGGCAGATAATCCACCGCGAAAGGGGCGCGGTCCCACAAACGCTCAAACTGCATCGGGCCTCCGGGCCCAGATGTGCCGCGCGGGGGACATTGACGCAAGGGGTTAGGCTTCGCAGTGCTCTGCCAGTGTGACGATCTCGGCCCCCAGTTGCGCCACCAAGGCGCGCCCGCGCGCTTCGCCCAGCACCATCACTGCGCTTGCCAGCGCATCGGCCCGCATGCAGCTTTCGGCCAAGACAGTGACCGAGGCGGGGCTTTGTTTTAGCGGCCCCCCGGTTGCCGGGTCCATCGTATGCGCCAGATGGCGGTCGCCCAGTTTGACGAAATGTCGGTAATCGCCCGAGGTGGCGAGCGCGATATTCTCAATTTCAAACATCGAATGGATCGCGCGGGTGCCAATTTCTGGCTTCTCCAACGCCACCGTCCAGCCGCGCCCATCGGGTTGAGAGCCTAAAGCGCGCAACTCCCCATCAATGCTTGCCAAAGCATGGGTAAGACCAAGCGCTTGCGCGGTGCGGAGCAGGCAATCGACCCCATAGCCCTTGGCGATGCCGCACAGATCAAGCGTGATTTCGGCATGCTTGCGCGCGCGGCCCTGTGTGATGTCGAGTTCGAGCACCTCATGCGCGGGGCGACGGGTCTTTTGCAGCGCGGCGCGGATGGCGGCTTCATTGGGCGCAGCCGGGCCAAAGCCCCAAGCGCGTACTGCATCGCCCATGCCAATCTCAAACGCGCCCCCAGAGGCGCACCCGATCGCCAAAGCCTCGGCCAAAACCTCCATCAAAGCGGCGGGCAGGGGATGCCAGTGCCCCACCGGGGCCGCATTGAACCGCATCAAGTCGCTGTGCGGTTTCCAAGTGGACATCTGATCATCGACCAGATCCACCGCCGCTTGAAAGCGTGCCTGAAGCGGGGCGAGGTCACTGTCTTCGGGCGCGAAAAACACCACCGACCAGCGGCTGCCCATCGTCGGGCCGTTCAGCACATGGCGGGCAAGATCAGTAGACATCTTCAAGGTAGCGTCCTTCGGCTTTGAGGGTTGCAGGGCTCTGCGCGGCGGTTTGGGCAATGTCGTCAAGCGTGGCGCGCACGGCGGCGGCCATGTCTCGCCCGCCGCAGACCATGATCTGGGCGCCAGCAGCGAGCATTGCGCGCAGCTTCTCTGCATCGGCGCGCAGCGCATCTTGCACATAGTGGCGGGCCCCGCTGCGCGAGCTTGCGGTGGTGAGCCCGGCCAAATGCCCGGCCTTTTGCCATGCCGCGAAATCTTCGCCATAAAGCAGATCGCTTTCGGGGCTGCGGATGCCGAAATAGAGATGCAACGGGCGGCGGCGGCGGTTGGCGCGGATAAAGCCCGCCAAAGGCCCGACCCCGGTGCCCGCGCCGATCAAAATGACCGGCTTGCGCGAGGCATGCGGGCGAAAGCCTGGGTTGGGGCGCAAGAAACCCGCGACTGTGTCGCCCGGTTGCAACTCGGTCAATTGGCCCGAGCAGAGCCCTCCCGGATGGCGGCGCACGCAAATTTCCACAAAGCCATCGCGCGAAGCCGAGGCGAGCGAATAGAACCGCGGCACATCCGAGCCACGCGGCAAAATGCCGATCAGATCACCCGCGTCAAAGCGCGCAAAGCCGTGGCCCGACAACCGCGCCCAAAGCGATTTGCGCGGCAAGGCAAACCGCAAGATCGCGGTGGGGGCCTGCACCTCAGCCCCGTAATCGCGGCGCGAGATCAGGGTGAGCGTCTCGGTCCGCGGGCGTTCGGGCAGATGGGTGAGGTCCAGCGGCAGCCCCAGCGCCGCGCCCAAGTCGCGCGACCAGCGGGTGAAATCTTGCGCGGATTGGCGATCCACCGTGCCCATCGGCATCAGTTCCACCCAACCCGCCGCGCGGGCGGCTTTGGCCAAGCTTTCGGCATAACCGCAAAACTGCGGGAAGGAGCGATCTCCAAAGCCCAAAATGGCGAGTGGCGCGGTGGGGGCGTGGCGCAATTTTGCAATGCGCTCGGCCACACCACGCGCGGCGGTTGGGGCCTCCCCCTCGCCATAGGTCGCGGCCAAAATCACGAAGCGCTCTGCATGGGGAAAACGGTTCGGATCAAAGCTTGAAAGCGCGCCGGTATGCACCTTTTGCCCGGCCTTGGTCAGCCCGTTGTGCAACGTGCGCGCGAAGCCCCAAGTCGAGCCACCTTCCGAGGCCACCAAAACCACGGTCTGCGCCAGCGTGGGTTTGACATTGGCTTTGATGCGGGCGCCATAGCGGCGCGCGGCGCGCCATTGCTGAAAGCCCGTCCAGCCCAACACCGGCACAGAGAGTGACATCAGCCCCAAGATCAGGCCGAGCGTTTCCGCGCCTTGGCCGGTGTGCAGCATGAGGATGATCTCGCTCACGCGTTCCATCACGCCCGGCGTGGCGAAAGAGAGCATCTGCCCGGTGCCGGGGTCGATCAGCGCCGCGCCGCCCTCGGTTGTCAGTTTCAGCGTATCACTGGGCAGATCGGGGGAGGGAAAAGAGAGTTCTTTAAGCGCGCTCGCCGGGGTTTCCGCGAACAGCGGGATCTGGTCAAAGGCCAACGGGGTTTGCGCCGCGCTGGCAAACGCGGGCGCAGGCTCCACGGATGTGTCCGGGATCAGCGAAAAGACAGAGGCCGTCATCCAAAGCCCGGTGAGGGAGGACAGCATGAGCCCGCCAATCGCAAACCGCGCCAGTTCGGTGTGCAGCCGGGTCGAAAGGGGCCCACGCGCGCGGGCAAACCAGCGGTTCCAGCCGCCCATGCGGCGCGCCACCAAAACTGTGCCCGAGGCAGAAAGCAAAAGCATCAATCCCGCGCCCATGGCAGCGGTGATCCGCCCGCCATCGCCCATCAGCAATTTGCGGTGCAGATCGGTGAAAAAGCGCAAGCCAAAGGCCGGGTCAGGGCTGCCAATTTCGGCCCCCGTTGCCGGGTCAATCACCGCTGCGCCGGGGGTGCCATTTTCAAACCACCACGCCACCACGCGCCCAGAAGGCGCGCGGCGAATTTGTTCCACCCCCGGATGGGCATTTTGCACGCGCTTTGCCAAATCGGCCACCGTGAGCGTACTTTCCACTTGCGGGACGTTTAGCCGCTCCGCCATCGGGTAAAGCGATAAGATCGCCCCGGTTACGGAGAGCAAAAGCACAAGAGCCATGGCCAAAAGACCGGGCCAACGGTGAAGAAGACGCAACACGGGTTTGCCCTCCGGGGGGTGGGGTTATTTGGAGACGGTCACGCTTTGCACGTAACGCTTGCCGGAAACGGGTTGGCCCAGCGTCGCGGAAGTGAGCGGGATCACCACATCATTGGGCTGGTCCGCCATATCCTCGACCGAGCTATCGACATGGAGCACATAGCCATTGTCAAAAAGCGCATCCTGAAGGTCGAGCGTGATGCTCAGGTTGCGTCCCGCCCCGACAGAGGCGCCGGTGATGCCATCGACTTGCGCGATATTGCCCGCTGTCGCGGCATACCAACCGCTCAGGTGCTGGTAATATTTCGCCTTACCGCCCGCCATCCAGAGGCTGCCCATATAAGCGCCGGACGCATCGGTGACGTAATAGGCAAGGTAAGCGCCATCTCCGCCGTAGCTGTTCATTTGCGTGGTGAAGGTGACCGGGGTGGCGGCGGCCAGCCCCGGAACCAAAGCGGTTGAAAGCGCAAGGCTTGTGGAAAGCGATTTCATGGCGGGCTCCTTAATTGGTTTGCACTTGCGGCTTGGTGCCGGGGGTAAAGAGCCCGTTATTGGGGGCCTCCGTCGTGCCTGCGGCGGCAGGGCTGCCCGAGGTGCAATTGGTGGCACCGGGCGGGCAACGGTGATGGTCGTCGTCATCATCGTGGTGGCCGCGGCGGTGATGATCATCGTCGTCATCATCGTCGAACATGCCAAAGAACCAGCCATCGCGGCCGTGCCGGTCGGCCAATTGCGCGGGGGCGGTGTCTTCTGCGGGGCTTTGCGGGGCAGCCTCCGCCGCGGCTGGCATCGAGGCGAAAAGCGCGTTGCCCGCGGGGGTGTCGGCCGGTGTGACGGGCGCGCTGTTCGGCATCGAGGCGAACAGCACATTGGCGGAGATCTCTGCGATCGGAGCTTGCACCTTCGCGGCAGGGATTTGATCGGCCACAGGCGCGGTAATCGGCGCAGCAGACAGCGCGCCAAAGACGCTGCTTGAAAGCGCGGCGGCAAGGGCGAGGGTGGGAAGGGCGGATTTCATTGTGTCTTTTCCTTTTTGCTGTTCGCTTGGTGTTTTGGCATGCAGCTTTCGGTCCCGCCAAAGTCTGGCGAGGCAAAAGCCCATTGGAGGTTTGGGGCGCGCAGCGGTCCGACCAAGGAAAGCCGCTGCGCGCAAAGCGGGGCGCGGTTTCGGGAAACGCCCCGATCTAGTCGTGATCGCGGCGGTCGCGTTTGCGCCCGTCGTGATCGTCATCGTCGTCATCGCCGTGATGGCGATGCGGGATCGCTTGGCGCAAGATCGCCAAGCTGCCCGGATCAAGCCGCATCCACAGCCGCTGCCCGGTGCCATCAAGCGCGTCGACCTCGTAGCAGCCGTCGTCGATCTTGATGCGCCGCACCACCAGCCCTTGGCTTTCCAGCGCCGCTTGCACAGCCTCGCGCGGTTGCCAATCGGCCAAGGGCACAGTGCAATGCATGTCACGGGCCTGCGCTGGCACTGCCGCAACAAGCGCGGCAAAGATCAGCGGCAGGGGCAGCGAAAGTGTCATGGCTCTCTCCGATTTCGATGGGGCCGTTATTGCCCCCCAATCTGACACGAAGCTGACGGCGGTAAAAATAGTCGTTCAGCTTGCTGTCAGCTTTGCACGCGATAGGGTGGGGGAACTTAGGGGGCAAAGATGCGCATCCTCATCATTGAAGACGACGCGGTGTTAGGGGCGGCGGTGCGGGACCAGATCGCCGCCGATGGCCATTCGGTCGATTGGGTCACCCGGCTTGATGCGGCGGCAGAGGCGATGGATGTGGCCAGCTATGATCTGATTGCGCTCGATCTGATGCTGCCCGATGGGCGCGGCGTGCCGTTTCTCAAAACCCTGCGCGCGCGCGGTGTGGCGACCCCGGTGATTATTATGACCGCGCTCGATCAGGTGTCTGATCGGATTGCGGGGCTCAATGCCGGGGCGGATGATTATCTTGTTAAACCCTTTGATCTGGATGAGCTTTCCGCGCGTATCGGCTCGGTCGCGCGGCGCTATGTGGGCAACCCGAACCCGCTTTTGACCTTGGGCGCATTGGAGGTCGATTTGGCGGGCCGCGCGCTCAAACGTGCAGGCAAGGTTGTGGCGTTGACGGCACGGGAATGGGCCTTGTTTGAGGCGCTTTTGAGCCGCCCGGGCCAAATCTTTTCCAAAGCGGCGCTGGAGGAACGGCTCTATTCCTTTGACGATGAGATCGGCTCCAACACGCTTGAAGTCTTGGTGAGCCGCTTGCGCAAGAAGCTGGGGCAAGGCGTGATTGAAACCGAACGCGGCCTTGGCTACCGGCTGGTGCGGCCATGAAAGCGTGGTCGCTTCAGACCCGACTGGGCGTGGCGGTGGGGGCTTTGGTGGCCACGCTTTGGGCAGGCGGAGCGGCTTTTACGGCGAACCGGCTTTCCACCCGCATTGATGCGGTTTTTGACGGCGAGCTTGAATCCACCGCCGAACGGATCTTGCCGCTTGCCGTCTCAGAGGTGTTGGGCCGCGAAGAGGTGGTGACGGGCGCGCAGGTCATGCCGCTCATTCGCGACAAAGACGGCGATGAAGATGAGCCGATGATCTATATCGTGCGCAATGCGGCGGGCGAGGTCTTGATGCTGTCGCATGGCGCCAAGGCCGAGGATTTCCCGCCCTATGACGGCCCCGGCTTTCGCACCGCGCGCAAATTGCGCCTTTACGCCGATGAGGCTTTGCGCGGCTCTGTTACCATTGCGGTGGCCGAACCCACCGCGCACCGCCGCGCGATCCGGCGCGAATTGATGATGGGGCTTTTCGCGCCGCTGATCGTGCTTTTGCCGCTTACGCTTGTGGGGATTGGGGCGCTGATGCGGCTCGGTTTTGCGCCGATGCGGCGGTTTCGCGACAGGCTTGCCAAACGCTCGGCGGCGGATTTGGCCCCGGTGGAACTCGACGGTTTGCCCGCAGAAGCGCGGCCCTTGGCGGAAACGATCAACGCGCTGCTCTCGCGCCTCGATGCGGCCTTTGAGGCCGAACGCAGCTTTGCCGCCAATGCCGCGCATGAATTGCGCACGCCGCTTGCGGGCGCCATTGCTCAGGTGCAGCGCCTGCGTGCCGAAACCGAGAAAGAGAGTGTCGCCACCCGTGCCCGCGATATTGAAGCGGTGCTGAAACGGCTCACGCGTCTGTCGGAAGGTTTGATGAGTTTGGCCCGTGCCGAGGGCGGCAAGCTGCGCGGAGATGCGGTGCAAGATTTGCGCCCCGTGGCGCAGCTTGTGGTCGAAGATACCGCGCGGCTGGCGGGCAGCGCGCAGGTGACGCTTGATCTACCTGAAGGCCCGGTTCTATCTGACCTTGATCCCGATCTCTTTGCGATTTTGCTGCGTAATCTTGTCGCCAATGCGCTGCGCCACGGCACGGCAGGGGCGCCGGTAACGGTGCAACTCAGCGAAACCGGATCGCTCAGCGTGCAAAACGACTGCGATCCGCTCCCCCCCGAAGACCTTGCCCGGATCGGCGCGCGGTTCGAGCGGGCGGCCCAAAGCGCGGGGCGTGTTGACGGCGCGGGGCTGGGCCTTGCCATCGTGCAGGCGATTTTATCGCGTGCGGGCGGGGCTTTGGCACTTTTCTCGCCAATTCCGGGCCAGTCGCGCGGGTTTGAAGCGCGCGCCAACTTTCGACTTCGCGCCGAAATTTGATTAGGAATTCGCTAACCCTGACAGTGGCTCGAAGCGCGACCTTTGCGCACATCCCAGCACTTCTTACTGCCGTTTACGCGATCTTTCCCATTGCTGGTTAGACCCGCTCGAAGCCTTTCCACAGTTTCGTCATGCGAGGTCTCCTGTGACAAATCCTTTCAAGACCGTGTCGGGCAAGTTGATTATTGCCACCGGCGCCGCAATTGCCGTGATCGTATTGAGTTACACCGCCTATAGCGGATGGCGCACTGCAGAGCGCGTCAATGAGCAAGTCATCGAATTGGCCACCACCAAGGCGCGCAACGCCTCGAATGAAGTGGCAGAGCATCTGGCGGTGGCAACGGCGGCTGGCCGCGCCCTTTCCGGGATGGTCGAGGGATATATGTCCACGGGCGACGCCTCGACCGACGGGCTGATCACCATGCTCGAAGCCTTGCCGATGAAATATGATGATCTGTTTTCCGCGTGGATGGCTGGTCTGCCGAATGGTCCCACCGATCAGTTCCTGACGGGCGAAACCGGGCGCAACGCTGCGGGCGTTTTCTCGCCGTATTGGACCAAGAACGATACGGGCGGTCTGAGCTTCTCGACCTTCAATATCAACGAGACGCAGATGTGGTTCAAAGGGCCTGTCAGCACTGGGGAAGCCCTGTTGACCGAACCCTATGTGACCGACGCGGGCTTCATTTTGACCTCTGTTTCTGTCCCGGTCCGGGCGAATGGAGAGATCGTCGGTCTCGTCGGCGTCGACATCACGCTCAAGGAAATGTCCGATATCCTTGAACAGATGGTGCCCTTTGAGGGTTCGAAAATGCTGCTTGTCGATGGCAGTGGCAAATGGGTGGCCACCCCCGATCCGGCCCTGCGCACGAAAGCTTATGAAGGGCCGGGGGCTGAGGCCTTGCAAACCGCCCTTCGGGAGCGGACGGTTCAAGTGGTTGAGGGCCTGCCCGGCGGTGCGAAGCGGATGATTTATCCTTTTGCGATCAACGGCATGAACACCACTTGGGCGGTGATCCTTGATATGCCTGCCGAGGTTTTCTCGGCGCCCGTGCGCCACGAGGTTTTGACCAATTCGCTTGGGTCGCTGGTGATCTTATTTATGGCGCTCGGGTCGAACTGGTGGGCCTCAACCGTGCTGGTGCGTCGCCCATTGGCCGAAATTCACTGCACCGTGCATGGTTTGGCGATTGGCAATTATGACAGCGAGGTAGAAGGCCTGAACCGCAAAGATGAAATCGGCGCGATGGCGGGGGCGGTCGATATGCTGCGCCTACGGCTGATTGAGCGGCGCGCGATGGAGGCCGAGCAAAAACGCCTTGAGGCCGAAGCCGAGGCCGAGCGTCAGCGCCGTGCGGAGGAAGAAGAGAAATTCCGCGCCGAACGCGAAGCGCGGCGTTTGGAAGATGAAGAACGCGAACGGTCCTTGGCCGCTGCGGCAGAGGCTGACCGCGCCCGCGACGAGGCCGAACGCGCCGCGCGTGCCGCAGAGCAAAACGCCGTGGTGGATAGCCTTGCCTCGGGCCTGCGTGGGCTTGCCTCTGGCAATCTGAACGTCGCCATCGCGCAGAGCTTCCCCGAGGGCTATGACCAGCTGCGGCTCGACTTCAACGATACCGTCGCGCATCTGTCGGATCTGATCGGCTCGATTGGCGAGGCGACCAGCGCGATTGTGGGCGGCGTGCAGGAAATCACCGGCGCGACCAACGGGCTTTCCAGCCAAACCGAGGCCGCCGCCGCCACGCTGGAAGAAACGGCGGCCGCGCTCAATGAGCTTACCGCCTCGGTGCAGATGGCCGCGCAAAACGCCCGCCGGGTGGATACGGCGATGCAATCGGCCACCCAAGAGGCGCAAACCACCACCAAAGTGGTTGAAGAAACCGTCTCCGCAATGGGGGCAATTCAGCAATCGTCCGAGAAAATCTCGCGTATTATCAATGTGATTGATGATATCGCCTTCCAAACCAACCTTCTGGCGCTGAACGCGGGTGTTGAGGCTGCGCGCGCGGGCGAGGCAGGGCGCGGCTTTGCCGTTGTCGCCTCCGAAGTACGGGCGCTGGCGCAGCGTGCCTCGGAAGCGGCGCATGAGATCAATACCCTGATCTCGGATTCCGGCACGCAGGTGAACACCGGTGTGGCGCTTGTGGGCCGGGCGGGCGAGGCACTTGATACAATCGTGCAGTCGATTGCGACGATGTCGGGCTATGTGCGCGAGATTGCGACCTCAGCCGATGAGCAAGCCTCGGGTATTGGCGAGATCAACACCGCGATGAGCCAGTTGGACCGCACGCAGCAGCACAATGCCGCCGGCTTTGAAGAAACCGCCGCCGCTTGCATGACGCTCAATGACCAAGCGCGCGGGCTTGAGGCAATGGTGGCGCAGTTCCAAGTCTCGGGTTCGCGGGCCGACACGACCTATCAAGCAGCCTGATCTCCTGTGTGAAGCTTTCTGGAGCGCCCCGCCGATGCGGGGCGTTCTGTTTTTGGCGGTTTCCGCAAGCGCCATAGAGCGACCCGGCCTTCCCCTGCGCCCGCATCGCTGCTAAACGCGCCGCGAAGGAGCGCCCGATGACCCAGTTCAGCTTTTCCCTTTCCGCCACCGATGGCACCGCCCGCACGGGCGTGATCTCCACCCCGCGCGGCGAGATCCGCACCCCCGCGTTCATGCCGGTGGGCACGGCGGCAACGGTGAAAGCGATGATGCCCGAAAGCGTGCGCGCGACGGGCGCCGATATCTTGCTGGGCAACACCTACCATCTGATGCTGCGCCCGACGGCAGAGCGGATCGCGCGGCTTGGCGGCTTGCACAAATTCATGAATTGGGAGCGCCCGATCCTGACCGACTCGGGCGGGTTTCAGGTGATGAGCTTGGCCTCGTTGCGCAAGCTCACCGAAGAGGGCGTGACCTTTTCGAGCCATATCGACGGGTCCAAACATCACCTGACCCCGGAACGCTCGATGGAGATCCAAAAGCTTTTGGGCTCTGACATCGTGATGGCGTTTGACGAATGCCCAGCGCTGCCCGCGACCGATGCCGAGGTGGCGAAGTCGATGCGGCTTTCGATGCGGTGGGCGCAACGGAGCCGCGATGCTTTTGGCGATCGCCCCGGCCACGCGCTTTTTGGCATCATGCAAGGCGGGGTGACCCGCGAGCTGCGCGAAGAAAGCGCCGAGGCGCTCAAGCAAATCGGTTTTGATGGCTATGCGGTGGGCGGCCTTGCCGTGGGCGAGGGGCAAGAGGCGATGTTCTCTGTGTTGGATTATGCGCCCGGGTTCCTGCCAGAAGACAAGCCGCGCTATCTGATGGGCGTGGGCAAGCCCGATGATATTGTCGGCGCGGTCGAGCGCGGCATTGATATGATGGATTGCGTGTTGCCCTCGCGCTCTGGCCGCACCGGGCAGGCTTGGACCCGGCGCGGGCAGATCAACATCAAAAACGCGCGCCACCAAGATGACCCGCGCCCACTGGATGAGGCTTGCACCTGCCCGGCTTGCCGCAACTATAGCCGTGCCTATCTGCACCATGTGTTCCGGTCGCAAGAGATGATCTCGGGCATGCTGCTGACGTGGCACAACCTGCATTACTATCAAGAGCTGATGCAGGGGCTACGCGATGCGATTGCCGCCGGAACGCTAAGCGCCTTTGTCGCCCAGTTCCACGCGCAACGCGCCGAAGGCGATATCGACCCGCTTTAAACGGTTTTACTGACCCGCGATCAGCACCACCGCCGCGTAATGCGTGGCGGCGGCGGCCAGCACATGGCCGTGCCAGATTGCGCGCGAAAACGGCAGGCTCTTGCGGGTGTAAAACACCGTGCCGAGCGTGTAGATCACCCCGCCGGTGCCCAGCAAAATCAGCACCGCAACGGGCAGCGCTTGCAACAGTGGCCAAATCGCCACCACACCAAGCCAGCCCATCGCAAGGTACAGCACAAAGCCGAACCGCTCACCGCGGTGAAAGAAGCCAAGCTTCATCACCATACCAATGAGCGCGAGTGTCCAGATCGTGGCGGTCATCGCAATGCCCAAGCCGCCGCCAAGGCCAATCAGTGCCATCGGCGTGTAGGTGCCTGCAATCAAAAGATAAATCGCGGCATGGTCAAAGCGGCGCAGCACCGCGCGGGCGGGGGCATAAAGCGTGAGGTTATAGCCCGCCGAAAAGCCAAAGGAGGCGATGAGGCCCACCGCATAAACGATCAGCGGCCAGATTTTCGGCCCCAAACCCGCCATTGCGGCCCAGACCATCATCGCCGAAACAGCCGCCACGGCAAAGACAAGGCCCAGCACATGCATCACGCCATCGGCGAAATGTTCCTTAAAGGAATGGGCAAGCTGGTGTCGTGTCATGGCGCGGAGTCTCTCATGGGGAATGGCCGAGATTATCACGCCTCTGACCCGCTCCAAAGGCTAACGCTGCGTCAGGGGCTGGCCGGGCAGGGGCCGCGGCCCTTAGCGTGCCAGCACCACAAGATCGGCGGCGCGCAGATCGCCCTCCGGGTCGGGCTTGGTGCCCGGTGTGACAAGGCGGATCGTCAGATCAAAAAGCGGATAAAGGTCGCGCAGCGGCGCGCTGGTGCGCAAAAGCTGGGGGCCCGCAACCAGCACCACTTGTGTGCGTTCTGGCAAGGGCGCGGGGGCAGGGCCTTCGGCGGGCATCTGCGCAAGATAGTGGCAAAGCGCGGCACTCTCGAGCGCGCCTTCCTCATCCGCAAAGCCCTCAAGCGGCAAAAGTGCAGCGCTTTCGGGGCGCTTGCTGTTCAGAGCTTCGGCAATCTCGCGGGCAAGCTGCACCTCGCCCGCGCCGGGCGCGCCTGTAACAGCGACCAAGACCCGCGCATCGCCAAGCTGGCGGATATGGCCGGGCAGATCGGCGCGATCCACGCGCAGCTCTGACGCCATGAAGGCGCCAACATCACCCATCGGGCCGTTGCTATCGCCAAGCCAGAACTCTGCCATCCGTTCAGCTCATCGCCGCAATGAGTTGGCCCAAAGCGCCGACCGGATTGTCGGTGTTCCAAATCTCTTCGCCGATGGCAAAGAAGTCGGTCACGGGCGCGGTGGCACGCACGAGGTCCGCGGTCAGCGCGCCTTCGGCAACAATCGGCACTTCGATCATTTCCGACCACCACTCGAAAAGCTCCCGCTCGGGCCGCGCGCCGGTGCCAAGCCCGGTTTCGCCAACCGGGCCAAAGCAGACGTAATCCGCGCCTGCTTCGCCCGCCGTCATGCCCTCGTGTTTAGAGGCGCCGCAGAAGGCCCCCACAATCGCCTCGGTCCCAAGTTCCTTGCGCGCCGCACGCACCGAACGCGCGCCGTCGCTCAGATGCACGCCATCAAGCCCGTGGCGCTCCACCAGCCCAACATGGTTTTCAATCACCAGCGCCACATCATGTTCATGCGCCACAACCCGCACCGCATCGGCTGCGCGCATCACCGCATCTTCATCCTTGCTGGCGAGCGCCAAGCGGATGCAGGCCACCTCATGCGCGCCCAAAACCCGCGACAACAGCGGCGGGAAGATATCAAGGTCGAATGTCGGCGGCGTAAGCAGGTAGATCTGCGGGCGATCCTCGGCCATGGGGCACTCCATCTGGTTTGGTGCTTCTCTAACGCAGCCGCGCGCGCCTTGCCAGCGGCTTTGCGCGGCGCTATCGGGGGGCATGAGCATGCAGATTCCGACTTTCATCCTGATCCGGCCCCAGATGGGCGAGAATATCGGCGGCGCGGCCCGTGCGATGTTGAACTTTTCGCTCAACCGGTTGCGGTTGGTTGCCCCGCGCGATGGCTGGCCAAACCCGAAAGCGGTGGCGATGGCCTCGGGCGCGGCGGGGCAGGTGCTCGATCATGCGGGGGTGTTTGCCACGACGGCGGAGGCGATTGCGGATTGCGATTTTGTCTTTGCCACCACCGCGCGGGGGCGCGAATTGACCAAGCCGATCTACACGCCCGAAGCGGCGATGGCCGAGGCGCGGGCACGGATTGCGCAAGGTCAGAAGGTCGGCGTGATGTTCGGGCCCGAGCGCACCGGGCTCGAAAACGACGAGATCATCCGCGCCAATGCGATCATCACCGTGCCGGTGAACCCGGAGTTCTACTCGCTCAACCTCGCGCAGGCGGTGCTGCTGCTTTCTTACGAATTCGGTCGTCAAGGCAGCGACGCCCCGGCGATTGATCCGGGGTTGGCGGGGTCTGAACCCGCCAATGCGCTCGAGATCGAGAAACTGGGGGACCATTATGAGGAACGGCTGGAACAGGCCGGGTTTTTCTTCCCCGAGACGAAAGCCCCGATGATGAAGCGGAACCTGCGCAATATGTGGAGCCGATTTGGCCTCACCCGCGCCGATGTGCAAACGCTGCACGGCGCGCTGCGCCAGCTGATGCGCGGGCGCGACTAAGCTTGCCTGCGCCCCAAGCCGCGCCCATCCTACCTGGATGAGAAAATCTTTCCGCAAAGCGATTCTGGCGCTTGCCTTTGGGGCGGGGCTGGGCGCTGTTGCGCTTTTGGTGTTTTTTCCGGCGCTGCGCGGAGCGCTTTGCCCAAGCTGCTATGGGTTGGAACAGGTTTCATCCGAACTCTTTGTCGAAGCGGAGATGCCGCTTCATGCACGTCTTGCACTTTTGCGCGAAGTGGCACAGGCGCGCGGGCAGATTGAAGCGGCGCTTGGCCCCGCGCGGGCGCATTTGCGGATTTTGGCTTGCCAAAGCGATGCCTGCGACCGCCGCCTTGGAGGGCGCGGAGCGGCGGCGGTGACCTATTCGCTTGGGCCTGTTTCGGTGGTGCGGCTCGCGCCGCGCGGGCTCTCGCTCACCATTTTGACCCATGAACTGACGCATACCGAAACCCACGCCCGAATGGGTGCCTTGGGGCAGTTGCGCGGGCGCATGCCCACTTGGATGGATGAGGGCGTCGCGGTGATCGTTTCGAATGACCCGCGCTACCTTGGGCCGGGGCAGGGCGCAGAGCGGTGCCTGAAGCGGCCCCGCGCGACCCTGCCGGTTTCGCCCTTCATCTGGGGGCCACTCGCGGGACAGGACCGCGACATTTATGCCGAGGCGGCCTGCGCCACGCTGATGTGGATGGACAAAAACGGTGGTGCGTCAGCGCTTTGGGCACGGCTGGACGCGGCAGAGCCATTGCCCTAAGGGAGGCGCGCGGGCCTGCCCCCTTGCCCCTTGGGCGTGCGGGGCCTAGTCTCGCGCACGATCAAAGTAGGAGCGCCCGATGGGGATGAAACCGTCGAAGAAAGCCAACCGCGCCCTGTTCGAAGAGGTTGGGGTCGAGACGCCAAAGCAAATGCCCGTCACACCGAAAGGCGGCATGATCGATGCACGGCCCAAAGGGGCGCGCGGGGCGGTGGCCTTTTGGATGGCGACGCTCGTGCTACTTGCGCTGGTGATGCTGGGGCTCGACCAAGTTGCGTTGCCCGAGCCTGTGGCCGAAGGACAGGTTTATAGCGGCACCGCGTTATTGGGCCTGTGGCTCTTGGGCGCTTTGGGCTTGGCGATCGGGCGGAAGTTTCCGCGCGGTTGGGGTCTGCGCAGTCTTGGTCTTGGCGCGCTGTGCCTCGTGGCGGTCCTGTCAGATGATCAGGTATTCCTGAAGTTAGACAATGCCTTGGTGGGTGAAGTTGAAACGGCTCAGGTCTCGGTCTTGCCGCAAGCGGGCGATATGCCACCGATGGTGATGCTGCCCGCCACCCCGCCAAGCCCGACCCCGGAGCCCGCTCCCGAAGCCGCACCAGAGGCCGCGCCTTCGGCCCTTGCGCCCTACATCGCGCAGGCTTCGCACTATACGCAGGTGGCGGCTTCCTTCACTGCCGCACAAATTGACCAAATGCGCAGCATCCTCACCGCGCCTGTGCTTGTGGCGTTGCGCGCGGGGCTGGCGCTGATGATCGTGGGCTTTGCGCTTTGGTATGCGCTGCTCTTGGGCCGCAGCGAGGCGGAGTTGATCTCCGCCCGCCGTCAGGGTGAAGCGGGGCTGACGGGCCTTGCCTCTGGCGTGATGCACCTTGGTTTTGTGCAAATCCTGCTGGGGGCGCTTGTGTCCGCGCTTGGCGCGGGCGCGGTTTACATGGATTGGCCGTTGATGGGCGGGGCCTTCTTGCCCGCCGATGCGCTGAGCCTAGAGCCCGTGTGGCGTAACTTCCTTGAAAACCAAGGGCTCGTGCAATTCATGCACCGCATTGCGGGCTATCTGCTTTTGGTGCTGGGCATTGTCGCCTTTGTCCGGTCGCGCCGCTCGGTGCATGGGGTGACGCGCTCGGCCTTTTTGATGGCCTTTATCTGGCTCGCGCTCGCCGCCATTTTGGGCGTGCTCACCCTTCTGCGCGGCGATGCGCTTGAAATGGCGCTCGCCCATCTGGGCGTTGTGGTGCTGATGTGGCTCTTTGTGATCCGTGCCCGTTTCCTTGCGCGATACCCGCGCGTCCAATCCATCCGGAGGTCGTGATGTCTGCCTATGCCGAACTAACCGCGCATCTGCGCGAGACCGAGGCGCTGAGCTGTGTGGCGGAGCGTTTGGGCTGGGATCAGGAAACGATCATGCCGCGCGCGGCGACCGAACAGCGCGCCGAGGAAATCGCGGCACTTGAATCTGTGCTGCATGCGCGCCGCACCGATCCGCGCATTGAAGATTGGGTGACCCGGTCTGAGGCCACAACGGAGGTTGAGGCGCGTGTGCTTGACCTTGCGGGGCGCAGCTACAACCGGGCGAGCCGCATTCCGGCGCGGCTGGCGACCGAACTGGCCCGGCTCACCTCGCTTTCGCAAGGTATCTGGGCCGAGGCGCGCGCCGCCGAAGACCCGACGCATTTCCTGCCGACGCTTGCGCAGGTCGTGGCGCTGAAGCGCGAAGAGGCGGCCTGTCTGAGCGAAGGCGATCTTTATGATGCGCTGATGGAAGATTACGAACCCGGTGCGACGCATCGCCAAATTGGCGCGATGTTTGACCGGATGCGCCCGCGCATTGTCGCTTTGCGGGAAAAGGTGCTGGGCATTGCGAGCCAACCGAAAGCGATGGATCAGGTCTTCCCAGAAGCCGCGCAACTGCGCATGGCGCGGATTTGCGCCACCGCCTTTGGCTATGATTGGACAGCGGGTCGGCTTGATCTGGCGGTGCATCCGTTCTCGTCGGGTTCGGGGCGTGATGTGCGCATCACCACCCGCGTGGTCGAAAGCGAGCCGTTCAATTGCCTCTATTCCACCATCCATGAGGTGGGGCATGCGTGTTATGAACAAGGTATCGACACGGCCTATGCCTTCACGCCGCTCGGGCGCGGTGTGTCGATGGGCGTGCATGAAAGCCAAAGCCGGATTTACGAAAACCAGTTGGGCCGCTCTGCCGCCTTCACCGGTTGGCTTTACCAGCGCATGGTCGAAGGCTTTGGCGATTTTGGCGTTGCCGATGCTGAAAGCTTCCATGCCTGCGTGAACCGGGTGAACCCGGGCTACATCCGCACCGAAGCGGATGAACTGCATTACAACCTGCATATCATGATGCGGTTCGATCTGGAGCGCGCGCTGATCACCGGAAAGCTGGAAGTGGCCGATCTGGAAGAGGCGTGGAACACCCGCTTTGAGGCTGATTTCGGCGTGAAGGTGGACCGCCCCTCGCATGGGTTCTTGCAAGATGTGCATTGGTCGGTCGGCCTCTTTGGCTATTTCCCGACCTATAGCTTGGGCAATGTTTATGCGGGCTGTTTGCACAAAACCATGCGGGCCGAGGTAGACGGGATCGACGCGGCCTTGGCCCAAGGCACGGCAAAACCCGCGACCGACTGGCTGCGTGAAAAGTTGCAAGTGCATGGCGGCCTGCGCCCGCCGCGCGAAACCATCGCCCATGCCTGCGGGTTTGAGCCCTCTGAAGCGCCGCTGCTTGAGTATCTCGAAGAGAAATTCAGCGCGATTTACGGGTTGTAACGGGGCAGGGGGCGCTGCCCCCGTCCTTGCAGGACTCCCCCCGGGATATTCGATAAGGTCGAAGAGCAAAGACACCTGATCTTCGACTTGGTCCAAATATCCCGGGGGTGAATTTGCCCCTTAGGGCAAAGAGGGGGCAGCGCCCCCTTTTTTATGCCACCGAGGTGAATTTGTTGGCCGCTGTGGTGATCAGGCTTTTGGCGTGGGTCATCCCCGCAAAGCGCGCAGCGAGCGTTTTCGGCCCGGCGGTGACGCGGAAATAGTCGTAAGCCTTGGGGCGATCAAAGGCGCAAAGATATTGGAAATGCAGCCGGAAGAAGCGCCAACGGAGTTCCTTCCATCGCGCGGGGCTGAGCGTTTGCGTGAAGGCGGCGGAGAGCACCAGCGGATGGCGCTGCCCCTGAGGCCCCACGCCCGAGACGCGCACCGGATCACAAAGCGCAAAGGCGCAGCCATCGCCCGGCGCGGTGACATCGACCCAAGCCAGTTCCGCGCGCGTGCAAAGATAGGCCAGATCACCGCGCAGGCGATGCGCTTTGGGCAGGTAGCTGACCATCGGCACCACATGGCCCAGCGAGAGAAACCCAAGCGCCGGGCCAACGGCGGGCACGCGGCCCGCGCGGATAAGATCGGCCAAGATCGACACCGCCAGATGCGCGCCCGAGGAATGGCCGACGACCAAAACCTCGTCCCAATCCTCTTGCAAAGTTTGCGCGATGGTCTCACCAAATTGCGCCATGCGGGCTTCAAGCTCGGGCGGGTTCGCGCCGCCCCAACGCGCGGTAAAGGCGTAGTCGTGCATCAGGTAATAGGCGTAAAAGGTGCCGTCTTTTTTGCGAAACCAGCGCAAGAGCCCGAAGACAACGCCCAAGCCCGCAAGGGCCGAGACCCCGGTGGTGAGGAACGGCAGCACACCGGGCACGGAAAAGAGCGAGACCGCCCAGCCCAAGTAAGCCGCAAGCCCGGCATAGGTGCCAAAGCCCAAGACGAGCGCGACAAGAAGCTGCAAAATCAGCGCAAAAATCGGGTAAAGCGCGGCAATGACCGGGCCTTTGCGCAGCCGCATCAGCCGGAAAAGTGCGCCCGAAGCGATATAGGCCCAAGCGGTGCGCAGCAATTGCCCATAGGTCGCCGGGATCGAATTGGCCATGCTGTCGCGCACGATATCGGCCCAGATCAGCACCTCGATATCGGCCTCGACCGCAGCGCCGTCTTGGGTGGAGGTCACATGCCAGCCATAGGGGCCGCCGCCGCGTTTGGGCGCAAGGGTGAGGTCATAGCCCGAAATCTGCGCCTGTGCTCGGCCTTCCTTGCGGTAAAGCTCGCGGTAGCGGCGCGGGTGGATCGGGTCATAACCGGGGATGTAGAACACCCGGCGCTTGGCAACGTCTTGGGTCATTTGGGGCCTATCTTGCGTGCTTTGTTCTCGGCACGCTAGCAAAAAAGCCAAGCCAAAGCTGTGACTTATGCCCCATTCCAGCGCGCAACATTGCTACGAATGGCGCGCATCCGTGCCTCGGTCGCGGGGTGAGAGAGAAGCCAAGCAGGGGTGGCGCCCGCGCGCGCGCCGGTGAGCGCATCAAGCTTTTCAAAGAGGCTAAGCTGAGGCTCTGCACCAATGCCCGCCTTGATCAAAAGGGCGGAGGCGAATTCGTCCGCCTCATATTCGTCCTTCTGGCTTAGCTTCGCGGCCACGGCGGCAGTGATCAAATTGGCGATCCACGGGCCGATGAAGGGGATGAACCGCCCTAAAACGCCCGCAAGCAGCACGCGCAGCAGGTTTTGGCCCGAGAAATCCAGCATCCGCCGCTTGGCATGGCCGCGCGCAACATGACCGATTTCATGCGCGATGACCGAGGTCAGTTCCTCTGGGCTGACCTTGCCCGCGCGGTAAAGTTCCATGAACCCCTCGGTCAGAAAGACCCGGCCATCGGGCGCGGCCAAGCCGTTCACCTGCGGAATTTGATAAACAAAGACCGGGAGCCGTTCGACCCCGAGCGCGGTGCGCAGACGCTCCAGATAGGGCGCAAGACGCGTGTCATTAAGCGGGCGCGACTCGGCTGTGAGTTTGCGCATCGTCGCGCGGGCCGAGAAATGCCACATCACAAGGCCGCCCGCGATGAGCAGCAAGAAGGGAAGAAGGCGAAGCAATAGGACCATGTTTCACAAATGGGGTTGGGTGCGGGCGGTTCAATCCCCCGTCGTAGCGGGGGCGGGGGCCTGATCACTGTCTTTGGCGGGGCGGCGCAGGGTGCGGGCGAGCCACAGCCCCAGCCCAATTGCCACCGCGCCTGCCGTGATCAAGCCAAGCACGTTGCCCGCCAGATCGGCGGCGGCATCAAGATTGGCGCCAAAGACCATGCCGAGCCCGATATAGGCGCTGACCCAAACCAACTCGCCCGCGACATCGGCAAGCGTAAAGCGCGTGTGGCCATAGCCCGAAGCGCCCGCGGCAAGGTTCACCCAAGGGCCAAGCGCGGAAAAGAGCCAACGGCTGAGAAACACCGCCACCGCGCCGTTTTGCGCGAGTTTTTCCAAAGCCACGGTAATAAGGGCCGCGCGTTTCGAGCCCGGCGGGGGCAGCAAATGCCCCGCCTTGCGGCCAATGACATAGCCGATCTGGTCGCCCATCAGCGCGCCGCCAAAAGCCGCCAGCGCCACGGGCGCGAGCGCCAAATCCCCCGAGGCGACAAAGGCCCCGGCAGCGATCATCATCAAAGACGAGGGCACGGGCAGCGCCAAGCAGCTGAGAAGCGTGGTCAGCCCCACTAGCCAAGGCCCATACAGGGGCAGCGCCGCCAAGAACCAATCGGTCAGATCGGTCATGAGCCGGGGGCCGCCTGTTTTGCGGCGACAAGCGCGGGCAGGCCGGTTTCGAGACGGGCGATCAGATCGGGCAGGGGAACATTGATCTTGCGGGCAATCCGATCGAGCGTGGGCGGGCCTTTGCCCACAAGCTCGGGCCCGTTTTCAATGCCCAAAACGCCATCCACCTGTTCAACAGGCAGATGCCAACTGCGGGCGATATAGCCCGGTGTCATCCAGCCCTCGGGCGCTTGGTGCTGGTGTTCGGGGTTCGCCCAATAAAGCGTGCGCACCACGATCCGCCCGCCAAAAAACGTGGCCAGAAGCGCGGCCAGCACAAAGGCAATCAGCGCGCCGCGTTGTTCGCGCCACAATCTGCGCAACGCATTCATCCCAGCACCTTCATCGCGCGGGTGATCCCTTCCAACGTCAACGGGAACATGCGGCCCGCGAAGATCTGATCAATCATGCCAATCGACATCGTGTAGGACCAGTGCCGCTCGGGCACCGGGTTGAGCCAAATGTGATCGGGCCATTGTTCGATCGCGCGTTCGAGCCAAAGCGCGCCGGGTTCGGGGTTCCAATGCTCATTCGCGCCGCCGACATGGGTGATTTCATAAGGCGACATTGAGGCATCGCCGACAAAGATGCATTTGTAATCCGGCCCGTAGCGGTGCAGCACCTCCCATGTCGGGAGCAACTCGCCCCAGCGGCGGTGGTTGTCGCGCCACACACCCTCGTAAAGGCAGTTGTGGAAGTAGTAATGTTCAAGATGTTTGAACTCGGCCCGCGCGGCGGAGAATAGCTCATCCACCAGCGCGATATGGTCATCCATCGAGCCGCCAACATCGAGAAACAGCACGACTTTCACCGCATTATGCCGCTCCGGCCGGGTTTTCACGTCGATATAGCCCGCTTCGGCGGAGGCGCGGATTGTGCCGGGCAGGTCCAGTTCTTCATGGGCGCCGTGGCGCGCCCATTGCCGCAGCCGTTTGAGCGCCACTTTGATGTTACGGGTGCCCAGTTCCACCCGGTCATCGAAATCACGAAATTCGCGTTTGTCCCAGACCTTGACCGCGCGGCGGTGGCGGCTTTCGGCTTGGCCGATGCGCACGCCTTCGGGGTTATAGCCATAAGCGCCAAAAGGGGAGGTGCCCGCGGTGCCAATCCACTTATTGCCGCCTTGGTGGCGTTTTTGCTGTTCTTTGAGCCGCTCGCGCAGCGTTTCCATCAGCTTTTCAAAACCGCCCAAAGCCTCGATCTGGGCTTTCTCTTCCTCAGACAGGTGCTTTTCGGCCATTTTGCGCAGCCAATCCTCGGGCAGATCAAGCGCATCAAGAACGGCTTCTTGAGGAATGGCCTCCAACCCTTTGAAGGATTCTGAAAAAGCTTGATCGAAGCGGTCTAGGAAACGCTCATCTTTCACCATCGCCGCGCGGGCGAAATAGTAAAAGCCATCCAGATCATAGGTGCAAAGGCCTGCCGCGAGCCCTTCCAGAAAGCCCAAATATTCGCGCGGGCTGACGGGAACGCCAGCCGCGCGGAGGTTTTCAAAAAAGGGTAAGAACATCACATCCCCCGCGCCAGTTGCCCGGCGCGGGACTTGCGCGCCGGATCAGCCGCGCCCGGCGCGGGCCAGCGCCGCCACTTCGGCGGCCCGAGCGCGCACCGCAGCATCGGAGCCAAAACCGTAGCGCGCCCATTGCGCCGAGTCGACCCGTGCCTGCTGCGCCTGCGCCGGATTGCCGAGCGTATCATAGGCTTCTGCGCGGATGAAATAGAGCGTCGCCATCAGCGCCGCGTTTTCGCCGCTCAGCGCCGGGGTCATCGCCCGGTTCACCAGTGCAATCGCATCTTGCGCACGACCGGCAGAAAGCGCGAAAGCCGCAAGCTGCATATCGACATGGGCCGATTGAATGCCCGCACCCGGGGTGGCGCGATAGATGTTGCCAGCTTTGGCAAAGGCATTCAGCGCGGTTTCCGGGTCGTTTTGCACGCTCAGGCGGCCAAGCGCGAACCAGCCAAAGGCGGCGCGGGTATCGTTCCAGCCTTGCGCGGCGGCCAAATTGATCGCGCTCATCGCGGCGGCGCGGCGTGCCCCGGTGTTGCCCGGACCAATCGCCCGGTTCACCGCAGACACATAGGCGCGCGGGGTCGGGTCATCGCGCAGGCCACGCACCGCGCCCCCTGCAGGGTTGAGGCGCGCAAAGACGGCGGGCAGCTTCGCCTGCACCTCGGGCGCGCTCATGCCCGAATGCAACTCGCCTGCATAAGTCGCGCGCAATTGCATCATATCATAGCGTGTTAGCACGGTATGAAAGTTGTCATCGTTCCAGACCGAATTCGGCAGACGGTAGAGGTCATTGAGTGGCCCAAGCGCTTGGCTTGTTTCCTCATGCAGACAGTCGCGCACCTCTTGGGGCGTGGCTTCCGCCGGAATGAAAACCGTGGCCGAGACGCGCTGCTTCACCTGTGTCCAGTCGCCCCGTGCCGTGCGGCGGGCGGCGCGGTAATCGTCCCAGCCGCTGACATTGGGCACCACGAAACAGGCGGCATTCGGCACTTCGCGCGACATTTGTTTGCGCGGCACGAAGTCGATCTGAATGTGGTTTTTCGCCGAAGCCCCCACCGAGATCGGAACCCCGGCCTCGCTGCGCAGTCGCGACACGAGCCGCGCCAATTCTCGCGGTGCGCTGGCAGGCGCACCCGCCCCGAGCGAGACCGTGATCGGCCCTTCAAAGCGCGAGAATTGCGGGATTGCGCGCCCGGATTCGAGCGAGAAGCTCAATTCCATGAAGTCCCGCGCCAAGGCCGAATTGCTTGGCAGGCTTTCAGGGCGCTGCGCTGGCAACGACATATCCACGCCCGCTGATGGATCAGCGAGGGGAAGGTCGATGGCTGCCGTTGAGGCCCGAGTGGTGGGCGCATCAATACTGGGCGGGGCTGACATACAGCCCGCCAGCATCACAGCGGCAATCAGCCCGGAGCACCGGGCAATAGAATGAGAGGCCCGCAGCGCATGGCGCTGGGGCCGGACGAATTCCGCGGTGGCAGCCGCAGAATCCGCCCGGAACGGCAGACAATTCGAACGCATGGCAGTGCGTATCCCAGGTTTTGTAGGCCACTGTAGGCACAGCGCCGTAACTTCGACCAGTAATTCTTTGAGTTGCAATGGGATTTTAATAAGGCGGCCCCAGATGTGGTGCCATTAACCTTTCAAACACCCGCCTTATTGTTGCCACAATTGGGCAGCGCGTGCGGCTTTGGTGCAGATGCGGAAACGCAGCGTTCGGAAACCGAGCCGATCTGGGCAGATTAGCGCCGAATCAAGATCATGTTGTTTCCGATCTGGAAACACGCATAGCGTGCAAATAATGGAAAATGCTCGCGTTTTTTTGCTTTTCGCGGCGCAAGCCGTAAACATTACCGGCCTTGCCGCAGGCATTGGCGGGCAAAATGAGAACGCCCCAGCGCGAAGCCGGGGCGTTTTGAGGTGTTCGAGTCGTTGGAGTAACGAGCGCCTTAGCGGGCGCGGCGACGCCCACGGCCCCCGGCCGACGCGGCAGCAGCCGAAGCCTCGGCAAAGGTCGCGCCTTCTTTCATCGCATCCAGCACTTTGGAGAGTTTGATCCACTCCATCGAGTTGGCGTCGTGGTCCATCAGCAAGTTGGCGGCGCGGATCGCCTCCATCTCTTGGCTGCGCACCGGGTTCATGATCGCCGAGGTCATGCCTGCGCCAATCGCCATCGGCAAGAAGGCCCCGTTGACGCCATGACGGTTCGGCAGACCGAAGGAGATGTTCGAAGCGCCGCAGGTGGTGTTCACGCCCAGCTCGGTACGCAGACGTTGCACCAGCGTGAAGACCTGACGGCCCGCCGAGGCCATCGCGCCCACCGGCATCACCAGCGGGTCGACCACGATGTCATGCGCCGGGATGCCGAAATCGGCCGCGCGCTGCACGATCTTTTTCGCCACCTCAAAGCGGACATCGGGGTCTTCCGAGATCCCGGTGTCGTCGTTCGAGATCGCCACGACCGGCACATTGTATTTTTTCACGAGCGGCAGCACGAGTTCGAGACGCTCTTCTTCCCCGGTGACGGAGTTCAACAGCGGGCGGCCCTCACAGGCTTCCAGACCGGCTTCAAGCGCGGCGGGCACCGAGCTGTCGATGCACAGCGGCACATCGGTGATCGCTTGCACGCGGGTGATCAGGTCGCGCATCAGCGGCGGTTCAACGAAGTTGTTGTCGGCGTAACGCGGATCTTCGGCCATTTTGTTGGAGAAGACAGCGCCCGAGTTGATGTCGAGCACGGTCGCGCCACAGGCCACCTGTTCCAGCGCATCTTTCTCGACGGTGGTGAAATCGCCTAGCTCCAGCTCGGCGGCCAGTTTTTTGCGGCCCGTCGGGTTGATACGCTCGCCGATCACGCAGAAGGGCTCGTCGAAGCCGATGGTGACGGTCTTCGTCTTGCTCTCGAGAATGGTGCGGGTCATTTTCAGCCTTTCACTTGATCTGCGATCCAGGTCGCGTTCGTTTTGATACCGCCGAGCGGGAAGAAATGCACGGCTTCGATGCCGAAGGCGGGGTTGGCGGCTTTATGCTTTGCCAGTTCTTTCAAAAGTTCGGTCGGCTCCAGCGGCGCGAGCAGCTTGGTCACGTCTTTGGCGCGTTTTTGCAGCACTTTGAGCGAGGGGCCAACACCGCAAGCGATGGCGTATTTGATCAGCGTTTGCAGCTTGGCCGGGCCCGCGATGCCAATATGCACCGGCATGGTGATGCCTTCTTCGGCCAGACGGTTCACCCAAGCGATCATCGGACCGGCTTCAAAGGCAAATTGGGTGACAATCGCGCAATCGGCGTCGGTGGTGTCGGCGAAACGCTGTTTCATATGCAGCGCTTGCATCACCATTTTGTCGCCGCCTTTGGGGTCGATGTCGCGGCTGCCTTCGGGGTGGCCCGCGAAATGGAGCCGCTCAAAGCCCGCAAACGCGCCGGTTTCCACAAGCTGCATCGCATTATCAAGCGTGCCCACCGGCGTGGTCGGCCCGCCGCCCAGCAGCAGCGCTTGTTTCACATCGGCTTCGCCTTTGTAGCGCGCAACCCAGTCACGCAGTTGCAGCGCGTCGCGCATGATGCGCGCGGGGAAGTGCGGCATCGGCTCGAAGCCTTCTTCGCGCAGCCGCTTCACCGTGGCGACCATTTCTTCAATCGGCGTGCCTTCGATATGGGCAACATAGACGCGGGTGCCCGCAGGCAGGAGTTCGCGGAAGTCCGGGATCTTCGCGGCGGTGCGCGGCATCACTTCCATCGAGAACCCCTCGAGGAAAGCAGGCACAGCGCCATTGGTGGGCGCACTGGTGTCGCGGCGGAAATTCAGAAGGGCCATGTCTCTCTCCGTCAGGTTGTCTGGCTGGGTGGGGCGGCGTTTGCCCAGCCGTCATTGGCAATCAACCGCGCCAAAGCCGCGGCATCGTAGTCGGAGAGAACCCGCGCCAGTTCGGCTTCGGCTGCTTCCGCATCCGATCCGTCGCGGGTGCCAATCATCACCTTGCGCCATTCTGCAAGATAGGCGTCGCTATCTTTTGCGCCCACTTTCATCGCGCAGCGATCAATCGCTTGCTCAAACCGTTCGGGGAGCGGTTTCTTAACGCCCCGACGGCCAGAGCCGACAATGATCTGCGCTGGAATGTCGCGCCAGAAGACGATGGTGATATCGGCCATGTGTGATTCCCTCTTGATCCAGCAATACGTGTCAAAACGACGACGCCGGTGACGGATTTCGACATCTTTCGCAAAGTTGGCGACACAGCCACGTTTCCTTACCCGGCTGTTGCATCGCTGCGCATCCTCGAATTCTGCAAGATGATGATGAGCCTTGCTCACTTGCCGTTAAGGTCAAGGAAGCAGGTGCTGAAGCGCGGGTTTTGCCTTAAAACTTGGTCGCTTTCTTGCTGATTGCGCCGCGGCGCGGGCGGCAAGGCTGCGGTGCGCCCGCTTTCTTATTGCGCAGCGCATCACCGAACCGCTCACAAAATCAGGCAAAATCGGGCTGCGGGGGCGATGTGACGATCGTCACCATATCGTCACCTGCGCGCTTGATCCTGCCTCCCCCCCGCGCTACCTAGGGGATAACTTGAAATCGGAGGGCGTGAAGATGGCGCCCAGGCGTCCTCGGGCTGCGGGCGCGATCCCGAAAAAGGTCGAACGCGCTGCACCCACCCCCGCCGAGTCGGGCGAGCTTTATGCTGCGCTTGATCTCGGCACCAACAGTTGCCGGATGCTGATTGCCCGACCGAAGGGGGATCAGTTTCAGGTGGTCGACAGCTTTTCGAAAGCTGTCCAGCTCGGCCAAGGGTTAGAAGCCTCTGGGCGCCTTTCGCGTTCATCTATGGCGCGGACGGTGCAAGCGCTGCAAATTTGCCGCCGCAAGATCGAAAGCCATGGCGTGAAGCGGATGCGCTTGGTCGCAACCGAGGCCTGCCGCCGGGCGGGCAATGCGCGTGACTTCATCCGTTACGTGCGACGCGAAACCAATCTGCCGCTGGAGATCATTCCGCCAGAAGAGGAAGCGCGGCTCGCGGTGATTTCTTGCGCCTCGCTGGTGAAGGCTGAGACCGAGCAGCTTTTGGTTGTGGATATTGGCGGCGGCTCGACCGAGCTTGTCTGGATCGACATTTCCAAAGTGCCGTGGTGTGATCGCCCGCGCTCGATCATGCGGCTCTCGGGCGGGTTTTCTCAGCCCGAATGCGATATTCCCTCGGCACGCGTGGTCGATTGGATTTCCGTGCCGCTTGGGGTGGCCACGCTCAAAGACCAATTCGGCGATGTCGAAGATGATGCCGCGCGGTTTGCGCTGATGTCTTGGTTCTTTGAAGAGAAGCTGGCCGATTTCGCGCCCTATGCATCGGGCACGCCGCAAGCCGGGTTTCAGGTGATTGGCACCTCGGGCACGGTCACCACCGTTGCCGCCTGCCACCTTGGGCTCAAGCGCTATGATCGCAACCGGGTCGATGGGCTCACCATGACCTCGGGCGAAATTGATGCGGTGATCCGCTCGTTTTTGAACTTAGGCCCGGATGGGCGGCGCGCGGACCCGCGCATTGGGCGGGATCGGCACACGCTCATTATGTCGGGCGCGGCGATCTTGCAGGCGTTGATGCGGGTCTGGCCCACAGACCGGATGTCGGTCGCGGACCGTGGCCTGCGCGAAGGGCTGCTTTACGCACAAATGGCCGAAGATGGCGTCTTAGAAGAAATGAAGCCGATCGAAGGGGAAATGAAATGACGAAAACTCCGACCGGCAAGAACACTTCGGGCCGTGGACAGCGCGATCTTCGGGTGCGGGTGAAAACCGCAAAAGGGCGGAAGCTGTCGTCCACCCTTTGGCTGGAGCGGCAACTGAACGATCCTTATGTGATCCGCGCCAAGAAAGAGGGCTATCGCGGCCGCGCCGCCTTCAAGATTTTGGAGCTGGATGAAAAGTTCCGCTTCCTTGTGCCGGGCGCACGGGTGGTCGATCTTGGCTGCGCACCGGGCGGTTGGTGCCAAGTCGCGGTGAAACGCGTCAATGCGCTTGGCGAGAAATCGGGCAAGAAGCGCGGCACCGTGCTGGGCGTTGACCTGCAAGAAGTGGATGCAATCGCCGGGGCCGAAATCCATCAGCTCGACTTTTTGGAAGATGATGCCGATGAAAAGGTGAAGGGCTGGCTTGGGGGCAATGCCGATGTAGTGATGTCGGATATGGCCGCCGCCGCTTCGGGCAACCAGCAGGTGGACCACCTGCGCATCATTACGCTTTGCGAGCATGCCGCCTATTTCGCCTTTGATGTGCTGGATGAGGGCGGCACCTTTGTCGCCAAAGTGCTGGCGGGCGGGGCCGAGCAGGGGCTGATGACCGTCTTGAAAAAGAATTTCGACAAGGTGGTGAATGTGAAGCCGCCTTCAAGCCGCAAGGACAGTTCCGAAAAATTCGTTGTGGCGACAGGCTTTCGCGGCAAACGCCATGAAGAGGGGGCGAGTGAGTAGCCTTTTGCGACCAAAGTCGTAGGGGTCGCACCTCTTGCGCTAACATCGAAACCGCCTATCCTGCCATTTCGTCGCACCGAAAAGAGGGGAGGCTTTCCGATGCGCAATTCCCGGCCACAGGGCCGCAATCATGCCGAGATCGTGCAATCGGTCGTCTCCTCTCCGCGTGCGGCGGGGCAAGCGGGTTTTGCCGCCTCTTGGCGGCGCTCGATGATCCATCACAAACTTGACCCGGCGGTGCACAAAGCCGGGGAGCGGCTCTCGGCTTCCGAGGTGGCGCTGCGGCGCGAGGCAGCGGGGCTTTTGTTGCAAGTGGCGACGCCCGTGCTCGACCGGTTGGCGCGCGCGGCTTGTGAGGCGGGCTGTGCGGTCTTCCTCTCCGATGCCGAGGGATTCGTGCTGGATGAACGGATGCGCGAAGGCGACCGGACCGCTTTTCACGGCTCTAACCTTGCGCCGGGGTCGGATTGGTCCGAGGGCCGCGAGGGCACGAACGGTATTGGAACCTGCTTGGCCGAGGGGCGCGCGGTGACGGTGTGGCGTGACCAACATTTCCGCGCCAATAACACCGGGCTCACCTGCATGGGCGCACCGGTCTTTGGCGCGCAGGGCGAATTGGCGGGGGTGATTGATGTCTCTTCCGCGCGCGAAGATATGACCGAGGGCTATGCCTGCCTTGTGGGGCTGACGGTGCAAGATGCGGCGAGCCGGATTGAATCCGATCTTTTCCGTGCTTCTTTTGAAGGGGCGCGCATCCTTTCCACCGGTGGTGCGGAAGATGGACCGCAAGGGGTGATGCTTTTGGCGCTCGACCGCGATGATCTGGTGATTGGCGCAACCCGCGCCGCGCGGCGGCATTTGGGGCTTGAAGAAGCGCAGATTGGGCGGCTGCCCGCGAATGATCTTTTCGGCGCGCGGTCGGAAACCGGCCAAGGCGCGCTGGCCGAGGCGCAACGGGCCGAAATGGCACGCGCGCTCGCGCGCTCGGGCGGCAATGTCTCTGCCGCAGCGCGTGATCTGGGCATTGGCCGCGCCACCTTTTACCGTAAAGCGAAAGCGCTCGGGCTGAGCGTTTAAGGCCAGCCGGGCAGGGCGCTGCACCCCACAGCGCGTTTCATACAGGGTGCAACGGCGTATTGGCGAAGCCCGCCGCAGCCACATCGCGGCACAAACTATCCCATTGGCAGTCGCGGCAAGCGGCACGGATCGTGTCGGACGCAAAGGCCGCGCGCAACGCGGTGATACGCTCTGCGGTAAGATGTAGTGTCGCCCCCGGCATGATTTCGATGCCCAGCAAAGCGCCCACATCGCGCGCGGCGGCGGCATCGCGTGCGGTGACGCTACAGCCGTGGCAATGCGGTTCGGGCTCATCGAGCAATGGCGCGCAAATATCATCGGGGCCGGTGACGATCTCAATCTCTTCGCCCGCACCAAGACGCGGCATGATGGCGGACATATTCACCGTAAAGGCGGGTGTGTAACCGCTGCCCGCATAGCTGAGCATGCACAAAAGGTGATGCGGTCTGAGCCGGATCGTCATGCTTGGGCCTTTGCGGGGAGAGGGGAGGGCATTTGGGGCATCGCTTTTCGTGCTTTTCTGTCCGTCGTGTGATTCCCCGTAGCCCAGATGACCGCAGTTGGCGCAGCGCTGCAACCGGATCGGTTTCCTGATCGGCCTGCGACAAGCTGCCGCCTTTACCAAAATCTTAATGCTGCAGTTGCACCTGTCTCGCCCCTGAAACAGGTGAGGCATAACCCCAGAACAAACCGGCTATGCAATATACGCAAGCTGTCGCAAGGTAAGTCCATCAACAGGCTCTGGGAGGAGCTGGTGACCATCAGGGAGGAATAAGATGGCCAACGACATGCCGCATGCGTTCAACGGGGTGATGGTGTCGCCCTTCAAACCGCGCTACGAAAACTTCATCGGGGGCAAATGGACGCCGCCGGTTGGGGGCCAGTATTTCGACAACATCACGCCGATCACCGGCGAGAAAATCTGCGAAGTCGCCCGCTCGGGTGCCGCAGATGTGGAACTGGCGCTGGATGCCGCCCATGCGGCCCGCGAAGCTTGGGGCACCACCTCGGCCGCGCATCGCTCCAACGTTCTCTTGAAAATCGCCGATCGTCTGGAAGAAAACCTCGACCTGCTCGCTGCCGCCGAAACTTGGGACAACGGCAAGCCGATCCGCGAAACCACCGCCGCTGACATTCCGCTGTCGGTTGACCATTTCCGCTACTTTGCGGGCGTGCTGCGGGGCCAAGAGGGCTCGATGTCGGAAATCGACAACGACACCGTCGCCTACCACTACCACGAGCCGCTCGGCGTTGTGGGCCAGATCATCCCGTGGAACTTCTCGATCCTGATGGCGGCGTGGAAACTTGCCCCGGCGCTCGCCGCTGGCAACTGCATCGTGATGAAACCGGCCGAGCAAACGCCCGCCGCGATCATGGTGCTGATCGACGTGATCAAAGACCTGCTGCCCGCCGGTGTTCTGAACATCGTCAACGGCATGGGCCCCGATGTTGGCGCGCCGCTGGCCCGTTCGAACCGGATCGCGAAGATCGCCTTCACCGGCTCGACCGAAACTGGCCGTAAAATCATGCAATACGCCACCGAGAACCTGATCCCGGTGACGCTGGAGCTTGGCGGCAAATCGCCCAACATCTTCTTCTCTGACGTGATGGCGAAGGACGATGCCTTCCTTGATAAAGCGGTCGAAGGCTTTGTGCTCTTTGCCTTCAACCAAGGCGAGGTCTGCACCTGCCCGAGCCGCGCGCTTGTGCAAGAAGACATCTATGAAGAGTTCATCGCGCGCTGCATCGCCCGCGTGAACGCCATCAAACAGGGCGACCCGCGTTTGATGGAAACGATGGTCGGTGCGCAAGCCAGCCGTGAGCAGCAAGACAAGATCATGTCTTACCTCAAGATTGGCCGTGAAGAAGGCGCGGAAGTGCTGACCGGTGGCGATGCGGCGAGCCTTGGCGGCGATCTGTCGAATGGCTTCTACATCCAGCCGACGATCCTCAAAGGCCACAACAAGATGCGGGTCTTCCAAGAAGAGATCTTTGGGCCGGTCGTTTCGGTGACCACCTTCAAAGACGAAGAAGAAGCCCTGCATATCGCCAATGACACGATGTACGGCCTTGGCGCTGGCGTCTGGTCGCGCGACATCAACACCTGCTACCGCTTTGGCCGCCATATCCAAGCGGGCCGGGTTTGGGTGAACAACTACCATGCCTATCCGGCGCACGCGGCCTTTGGTGGCTACAAACAATCGGGCATCGGGCGTGAAACCCACAAAATGATGCTCGACCACTACCAGCAAACCAAAAACATGCTGGTCAGCTACAACCCGAACAAGCTGGGCTTCTTCTGATCCTTCCCATCCGCCCAGCTTTGGCCGCTCCTTCCCGGGGGCGGCCATTTTTATTTGCATCGAATGCCACGTATTATCGCCTTGTCATTCTGAACAAGGGAAACCGCTTCTTAGGCTTGTTTGCTTAGCCTTCCCGGCGTCCGAGTTCGGGAGTTTTCGTATGTCCCTCCGCAAACAGATCCTGCTTTTGCCTGTCGTTGCCGCATTGATCGGCGTGTTGCTTGTCTCCGCCGGAATGGTGCTTGTAGGGCAGCAAACGCTTGAAGCCGCTTACGACAATGAACGTGCAGTAAATGAAGAAACGCTGCGTCTGGCGTTGATTGGCAAAGAAACCGAAGCGCTGTCGATGGCGCGGGTTTTGGCCGCGATCCCCGCGCTGCAAGAAGCCGCCGCGAACCGCGATGACATGGCGATCGAGGCGATTTTGGCGAAAGCCTATGATGATCTTGTGGCTCAAACCGGGCTCAAGCAGATGCAATTCCATACCCCGCCTGCGACCTCGCTTATTCGTCTGCACAAGCTGTCGAAACGCGGCGATGATCTGAGCCCGTTCCGCCAGACCGTGGTGGATGCGAACCGCGACGAAGTCTCTGTCATGGGGCTGGAGCGTGGCGTTGCCGGTGTGGGCGCGCGCGGCATCGCCTCGGTGCGCTGGCAGGGCAAACATGTCGGCACCGTCGAGGTGGGCTTTGACATGGATGTGAAATTCCTCGGCGAGATGGCCGCGAATACCGGGAAGATGTACGAGTATTACGTGGTGCCCAGTGCGGATGTGGCCGCCTCGACCGGGGAAGCTTTGGCCGGAATTGAGCGCACGGCAGATACCACCGGCGCACCGCCAATGCTGGACAGCGCGCAGATTGCGCAGGTGTTGGAAACCGGCTCGGTGGATGTCGAACATGACTTCGAAGGCGAGGCCTATATTGGCCGTGCCATCGCGGTGAAAGATTTCTCTGGCGGGATTGCAGGGATCTATGTGGTTGCCGGCAAGAACCACTTGGCCGCACAGCTTTTGGCAAACGAAATCAAAATGATGAGCGTCTCTGTTGTGTTGGCGCTGGCCTTTGCCTTCGCCTTTGCATGGGGTTACGGAAGCCGCATCGTCAATTGCATTTCGCGGATGTCGCAAACGACCCGGGCAATTGCCGAGGGCGATACCAATGTTGAAGTGCAGGGGCTGAATCGCAATGATGAGATCGGCGCGATGGCCAAGGCGCTGCAGGTGTTCAAAGCCAATCTGCAAGAAAATGCCCGGATGCAGGCCACGATTGCCGAAGAAGAGGCGGCATTGAAAGCCGCTGAGGCTGCGCGCATCGCACAAGAAGAAGCGGCTCGCGCGGAGCGCGAGCAGGCGGAAGCCGAGATGATCGAACGCCGCCGTCAACGCGAGATCGCGGCGCAAGAAGAGGCCGAACGTCAGGCGGTTGAGGCACAAGCGCGGCTGGCCGATCAGGAACGCGTGGTCAGCGCCTTGGCGCATGGCTTGCAGGCTTTGGCCGATGGTCATATCTGCGCGCGCATCCACGACCCGCTGCCGGGCGACTATGATGTGCTGCGGCAAAACTTCAATGCGGCGCTCGAAAAGCTTTGCGGGGCGATGCAGCATATTGATGACAGCGCGGTGCGGGTGGATGAAGAGGCGGCGCGTTTGGCCGATGCCTCGACCCGGCTGTCGCATAACGCCGAGCAAAATGCGGCGGCTCTGGAAGAAACGGCTGCGGCGCTCAATGAATTGACCAGTTCGGTCTCTTCGGCGGCGGAAGGGGCTGTGAGCGCGCGCAAAATGGCGGATACGGCCCGCGACAATGCCGAAAACGGCGCGAATGTGGTGAAAGAGGCGGTCTCGGCGATGGCGGAGATTGAAACCTCGTCTGAGGCGATTTCGCGGATCACACATGTGATCGAAGAGATTGCTTTCCAAACCAATCTCTTAGCGCTGAACGCAGGGGTTGAGGCCGCACGGGCGGGCGAAGCCGGACGTGGTTTCGCGGTTGTGGCATCTGAGGTGCGGGCGCTGGCGCAGCGCGCCTCGGATGCGGCACGTGAAATCTCGGATCTGATCACCACTTCCACCACGCAGGTGCAGGGTGGGGTGAAGCTGGTGGGCCGCACCGGCGAGGCGCTGGATCATATTCTGACCTCGGTGCGTGATATTCATGTGCGGATGGGCGAGATTGCTTCTTCTGCCGAAGAACAGGCGCGCGGCATCGTCGAGATCAATGGTGCGGTGATGCAGCTTGATCAGACCACGCAGCACATGGCCAATATGACCGATCAAACGGCGGCATCGGGCCGGGCGCTGGCGATGGAAGGCACGCAGCTGAAACAGACGGTCGAGACCTTCGATCTCAAGAAAGATGCGGTAAGTGCCGCCACCGCCTCGGCAGCCTGATCGGCACAGGCTTTGATGAAAACGGGGCGCCCTTGGGCGCCCCTTTCGATTATTGCCGATGCGTTGCGCAGGCTTAATGCGCGGTGTCTTCGCCTTTTTTGACCGGCGGATATTTGGCGTTTTTCTTCAGTGTTTTGGCGTGGTTCGTGATCCAATCCATCGCCGCCAAAAGAACGCCAGAGATCACGAACACCAGATGGATCACCACCATCCAGATGATCTTTTCTTGCGGATATTTATCGAGATCCATGAACACCTTCAGCAGATGGATCCCCGAGATCGCCACGATCGAGGCCACCAATTTTAGCTTGAGGGTCGAGAAATCGACCTCGCCCTGCCAATCGGGCCGGTCTTCGTGGTCGCCCGTATCCATGCGCGAGACGAAATTCTCATAGCCCGAGAAAATGACGATGAGCAGAAGGTTCGCGGCAAGGCTGAGGTCAATCAGCGACAGCGCCCCCATCACCGCGTGATCCACATCAAGACGCGGGACTTCCAGCGCGAAGTGATAAAGCTCCAGCGCAAAGGCCCAAAGCAGGATCGCCAAGACCGCAACAAGGCCCAAATACATCGGCGCCATCAGCCAGCGACTGGCAAACAGCACCCGTTCAATTGCGCGTTCCATGAAATTCCCCCTGAAAAAGCGCGGGCCAAGCCCGGACGCAATGCCTTGCGTCTAGATACGCATCAGGGGGCTCCATGCAAAGATATTTGTCTTTAGCAAAGCGCTTTGTCAGCCGCCGCGACGAAACTGCGAGGGCGTTTTGCCGATTTTGCTATGGAAGGCGCGGGTGAAATAGGCGGGGCTGGTGAAGCCCAAGGTTTCCGCGATCTCTTTCACCGGGGCACGGGTTTCCGAGAGCAGCCTGCGCGCCTCATAAAGGCGGCGTTCTTGCAAAAGCTCCGACGCCGCGCGGCCGCAATTGGCGCGGCAGGCGCGGGTCAGGTGCGTGGGCGTGACCCCAAGCTGCGCGGCATAATCGCTGACCGTATGACCGGTGCGGAAATCGCGCTCCAAAAGCGCCGAATAGCGCGCCACCAGCTTCCGGGTCGGGCCAGCAGGGCGGGTTTCGGCGGGCAGGGCTTCGCTTTGGCGCTCAATCACCACGCTCAAAAGTCCCAGATAATGGCTTGCCGCGCGGTCCGCACCGGGGCGCCCGCTTTCCAATTCGCGGGTGACGGAATCGATCAACCCGGTGAGTTCGGCTTGCGCGGCGGTATCACGGATCCGCAAATGCTGCGCAGCATGGGGCAGCGCCAAATCCGTATTGCGGCCAAAAAAGACAGCCATACCATGGGTTTGCAAGCCGACCTCAAAAGCGTGCATGACCCCTGCGGGGATGAAGGCCGCCGTATAGGGGCCATAGCCGCGTGTGACGCCGCCCATGGTGATCCGGCCCTGACCACGGGTGAACCACAAAAGATAGGGTTCAGAAAACGCGCGCATCGCCTCCACCCGCCAGCGCCCGCCTTGGGTGAGGCGCGCGAGCGGCACCACACGCGGCGCCGAGGGCGCCTCGGGCAACAGCGTCGTGCGCGGTTTTGCGGGCGCAGAACTCGCCTTGGACACGGGCTTATCATCAGGTCGCGCGGGCGCGGTCTGCGTCGCCATTTGCGACAACGGAGGGGCATTGAACAGTTTCACGGGGCAGCTATCCGAATAGCGGAAATCGCTTTAAGAATAGGGGCGAGCAGCTTGTTATTGCAACGAAAATTAAGGGGATCGGCGGGTTTCTGTTAGCCGCGCAGGATATTGTGCCAGTCTTTCATGCGAGCACGAAACCATGTGCGTTGGCGCTTGGCATATTGGCGCGAAGCGGCCTTGGCGCGGGTGATTGCTTCGTCCAAATTCAGTTCGCCGCGCAAATAAGCCACCAATTCCGGCGCCCCAATCGCACGCGCCCAAAGCGCGGTTTCGTCCCAAATCGGCAGCACCGCGCGGACCTCGTCTAGTGCGCCATGCTCCATCATCAGATCAAAGCGCCGATCGATCCGCTCGGCCAAAGTATCGCGGTCCATCTGCACCACAAATGCGGCGCAGTCGGTGAGCGGCAGCAGGGGCGGGGGCGTGTCATCTTGCCAAGCGGCCAAACCGCGCCCGGTGGCCTGCTTCACCTCCCACGCGCGCTGCACGCGCATTGGGTTCAGCGGATCGACCCGTGCAGCCGTGGCGGGGTCAAGTTCGGACAGCATGCCCTCATGCCCCTCGGCCATGCGCCGTGCATCGGCCAGTTCGCGCACTTCGGGCGGGGTTGCGGGGATCTCGGCCAGCCCCTCGGTCAGCGCGGTGAAATAAAGCCCCGTGCCCCCCGTGATGATCGGTCGCGGCCCGGTGCCCGCGCGATGGGCAGCAAGAATAGGCGCAAGCGCGCGCAGCCAATGCCCGACGGAGTATTCTTGCCCCGGCGCAAGGTGCCCATAGAGCAAATGCGGCGCGCGGGCCTCTTCTTCTGCGGAGGGGCGGGCGGAAAGCACTTGCCAGCAATTCCAGATCTGAAGCGCATCGGCATTCACCACAACGCCGCCGGATTGCGTTGCAATATCAAGTGCTAAAGCCGATTTCCCGCTTGCGGTCGGCCCCGCGATCAGCACCGGGCGGTCGGCGGGCAGTGTTGCAGGATCGAACATTTGCCTCCCCCTCAGGCGCGCGCGGCGGGTTGTATCTGGCGCTCATTTGCGACATTTTGCGCGGCAATGACAACCCGAGATCAGATCGAGGAACCGCGATGAGCGACGCTGCCGAGCCGAGTGTGAAATACAAGCGTGTGTTGTTGAAGATTTCCGGTGAGGCATTGATGGGGGACCAAGGCTACGGCCTGCATCCGCCGACCGTTGCCCGGATCGCGCGCGAAGTGAAATCGGTCCATGATATGGGCGTCGAGATTTGCATGGTGATTGGCGGCGGCAACATCTTCCGCGGGCTTGCGGGCTCTGCGCAGGGGATGGAGCGCACCACCGCCGATTACATGGGGATGCTGGCCACAGTGCTCAATGCGCTGGGGATGCAAGCCCAGCTTGAGGCGCTTGGTATCCACACCAGAGTGATTTCGGCGATTCCGATGGATCAGGTCTGCGAGCCCTACATTCGTCGCCGCGCCGTGCGTCACCTTGAAAAAAAACGCATTTGCGTGTTTGCGGCGGGCACCGGCAACCCCTATTTCACCACCGATACGGCGGCGACGCTGCGCGCCAATGAAATGGCCTGTGAGGCGATTTTCATGGGCAAAAACGGGGTTGATGGGGTCTATGACATGGACCCGAAAAAACACCCTGAGGCGAAGCGTTACGAGACCGTCAGCTATGACGAGGTTTTGCAAAAGAACCTTGGCGTCATGGATGCTTCGGCAATTGCGCTTGCGCGCGATAACAACCTGCCGATCATCGTCTTCCCGCTTGATGAGCCGGGCGGCTTTAAAGGCATTTTGGCTGGCAAAGGCACCTACACCCGCGTTCAGGGGTGATTTGGGGCAAATTGCGATGACGCAGGGGCAGGGTGTGCGCGCTTGGCCCCTATCCATTCGCGCGCCGTGCCACTATAGAGAAACAGACTGACAAGACCCGGGGGGAACCCATGTCCGAAGAAATCGAAATCGACACCGATGACCTTGAACGCCGCATGGATGGGGCGATGCATGCGCTCAAACATGAATTTGGCACCCTGCGCACCGGCCGTGCCTCTGCCACGATGGTGGAGCCGATCATGGTCGATGCCTATGGCTCGATGACGCCGATCAACCAAGTCGGCACGATCAACGTGCCCGAGCCGCGCATGGTCACCGTAAACGTCTGGGATAAGGGCCTGATTGCCAAGGTGGAAAAGGCGATCCGCGAATCTGGTCTGGGCATCAACCCGCAGACCAACGGGCCGATCATCATGCTGCCGATCCCGGAACTGAACGAAGAGCGCCGCCGCGAGTTGACCAAGGTCGCCGCGCAATATGCCGAACATGCCCGTGTCGCCATTCGCAACGTGCGCCGCGATGGTATGGATCAGGTGAAAAAGGCCAAATCCAACGGCATGTCGGAAGATGACCAGAAATTCTGGGAATCCGAGATCGAAGATCTGACCAAAAAGCACATCGGCTTGGTCGATAAGGCGCTTGAAGACAAGCAAGCGGAGATCATGCAGGTCTAAGACCTGCGGAAAGGCAGTTCATGGCCGCGACCGAGCCCAGCTCTGAGCCAGCGACCGGGGGCGGCATCACCGATTACGGGGTGCCGCATGTCGCCATCATTATGGATGGCAACGGCCGTTGGGCCAAACAGCGCGGCTGGCCGCGGCTGGTCGGCCATAGAAAGGGCGCAGAACGGGTGAAAGAAATCGCCCGGGCCTGCCCCGATCTTGGGGTGAAATACCTCACGGTCTATGCCTTTTCGACCGAGAACTGGAAGCGCTCGACCGAGGAAGTGCTGGGGCTGATGGCGCTGTTCGCGCGCTATATTCAGCGCGAGGCAGATGCGCTTTCTGCCGAAGGGGTGCGGATGCGCTTCATCGGCAACCGTGAACCGCTTGATCCGAAGCTGGTCGCGCTGATGGAAGGGATCGAGGCGCGAACCTCGGGCAATTGCCGGCTCAATCTGACGGTCGCCATCAACTATGGCGGGCGTGATGAATTGCGCCGCGCGGCCGCAGCTTTGGCGGCCGAAATCGCGGCGGGTCGTGCGCCGGACAGCGTCACCGAAGCCGATCTTGAGGCCTATCTGGATACCGCTGGGTTGCCCGATCCGGATTTGGTGATCCGCACTTCGGGCGAGACGCGGACCTCCAACTTCTTGCCGTGGCAAGCGGCTTATTCCGAATATGAATTCACGCCGACGCTTTGGCCTGATTTCACGCCGCAAAAGATGGCGGGAATTTTGGCCGATTTCGCCACACGTGATCGGCGTTTTGGCGGAGTGAAAGCATGAGTGCGAATTGGTCCGATCTGCGCGCGCGCACCCTTTCGGGGATCGCCATGGTCGCCGTGGGCGGCTTTGCGATTTGGTGGGGCGGGGTGGTCTTTGGGCTTCTGGCCGCGCTGGTCGTCACGCTGATGATCTGGGAATTGGCGCAGATGACGACACCCGAGGGCGTGTCGGGTCTGCATGCGAAAGCGCTGGCGGCTTTTGCTGGGGCGCTCACGCTTTTGGTGCTGTTTGTGCCCAATGCCATCACCCGGATCGCGCTTTTGCTCCCGGTGATCGTGGGCACGCTGCTGCCGCGCCGCGACAAGCCGATTTTTGCCGCTTACGCGTTTTTTGTCATGGCGACGGGCTATGCGTTGATCATGTTGCACCATTGGATTGGCGCGCTTGGGATTTTGTGGCTCGTGGCGGTGGTCGTGGCCTCGGATGTGGCGGGCTATTTTGCGGGCCGCGCGCTTGGCGGGCCAAAGTTCTGGCCGCGCTTTTCGCCGAAAAAAACCTGGTCTGGCACCGTGGCGGGCTGGATCGGCGCGGCGGGGATCGGCGCGCTGTTCTGGGTGATTGGCATGGGCAGCGCGGTGCTGATCCCGCTCTCTGCACTTATCGCCTTTTCCGGCCAAATGGGCGACATCGCCGAAAGCGCGATCAAGCGCCGCATGGGTGTGAAAGACAGCTCCAACCTTATTCCGGGGCATGGCGGGCTACTGGATCGCTTTGATGCGCTGATTGGCGCAGTTTCCATTCTGCTCCTGATCTATCCTCTATTGCCGCAGAACTTTTTCGGAGGATAAGTCATGCGACGCGTTTCGGTTTTTGGGGCCACCGGCTCGATCGGGGTCAATACGCTTGATCTGATCGCCCGCCGTCGGGGCGCGTTTCAGGTGGTGGCCCTGTCGGGTGGGCGCAATGTGAAATTGCTTGCCGAGCAGGCGCGCCAATTCAACGCCGAACTGGCCGTAACCGCGCATGAAGAGTGCCTACCCGCATTGCGCGATGCGCTTGCGGGCACGGGAACCGAGGTTGCCGCAGGCACGCAGGCTTTGGTCGAGGCCGCGCTGCGTCCCGCTGATTGGGTGATGAGCGCTATCGTCGGCGCAGCGGGCTTGGCGCCGGGGTTTGCCGCGCTCTCGCAAGGCACGACGCTCGCGCTTGCGAACAAAGAATCGCTCGTCACCGCCGGGCCGCTTTTGCTGGCCGAGGCGAAAAAACACGGCGCGCGCATCTTGCCCGTCGATAGTGAACACTCTGCCGTGTTCCAAGCTTTGGTGGGCGAGGATATGGCCGCGGTGGAGCGGGTGATCATCACCGCTTCTGGCGGGGCGTTCCGCGATTGGCCGCTCGAAAAGTTGAAAGACGCGACGGTTGCGCAAGCCTCCACCCACCCAAACTGGGCAATGGGGCAGCGCATCACCATCGACAGCGCCTCGATGTTCAATAAGGCGATGGAGCTGATTGAAACCAAAGAATTCTTTGGCCTGCCACCGGAAAAAATCGAAACCATCGTGCATCCGGAATCGCTGATCCATGCGCTTGTGGGGTTCAAAGACGGCGCGCTGATGGCGCATCTGGGCGCGCCCGATATGCGCCATGCGATTGGCTATGCGCTCAACTGGCCCGAACGCGAAGATCTGCCGGTGGAACGGCTCGACCTTGCGAAAATCGCGGCGCTCACCTTCCGCGCGCCTGATGGGGTGCGCTTCCCGGCGCTGCGGCTTGCGCGCGAAACGATGGATATGGGCGGCACGGCGGGCGCGGCTTTCAACGCCGCCAAAGAAGCCGCATTGGACGCCTTCATCGGCGAAGAAATCGGTTTTCTGGCCATGACCACGCTCGTTGACCAAGTGCTTTCGGAAATGACTGCGCGCCATGACCTTGGCAAACCGCTTTCCGATCTCGATATGGTCTATGAGACCGACGCCACGGCGCGCGCCCTTGCACGCCAGATGATCCCGAGCCTGAGGACCTGACCCTTGGAATTCCTGCCCGATTTCGGCAACCTGCTTTACACCATCATCGCCTTCATCCTTGCGCTTTCCGTGATCGTTACGGTGCATGAATACGGCCATTACATCATTGGCCGGATTTGCGGCATCAAGGCCGAGGCGTTCTCGATTGGCTTTGGCCCGACGCTGATCAGCCGCAAAGACAAACATGGCACCGTCTGGAAACTTTCGGCGATCCCGGCGGGGGGCTATGTGAAGTTTTTGGGCGATGCCAATGCAGCCTCGGCGGGCGCTGACGAAGGTGCGATGGCGGCGCTGAGCGCAGCCGAGCGGCGGCAAACCATGCATGGTGCTCCGCTTTGGGCGCGTGCCGCCACGGTCGCGGCGGGCCCCGCATTCAACTTCATCCTGTCGATCTTCGTCTTTGGGGCAGCGATCTGGTGGCAGGGCACGGCTGTTGAGCCGCCGCGCGTGGCGGAAATTGTCGCGCTGCCGAATGGCTCGGGCGATCTGCGCCCCGGTGATGCGGTTCTGGCCATCGAAGGCGTGGACCTGCCCGATTACAGCGCGTTGATGGATATTCCCACGCCCGAAGCGCCATTCCTGACCTATCGCATCAACCGCGATGGCGCGGATATGGAGGTCGAAGGGCCACAAATCGCGCCGCCGCGCGCCGATCAGGTGGTGCCGCAATCGGCGGGCTATGAGGCGGGGTTGTTGGCGGGCGATGTGATCACCGCGATCAATGGGCAAGAGATTTGGCGCTTCGAAGACATCGTGGCCGCCGTCGATGCCACCAAAGGCGCGCCGCTGGATTTACAAATCTGGCGCCCCGGCGAGGATGGCACGAGCGAGACCCTGAACATCACGCTTTCGCCCAAAATCATCGACATTCCGCAAGCCGATGGCAGCTTTACCAGCGACTATAAGATCGGACTGATGGCGGGGATGGGCTTTTCGCCCGAAACCGAGCGCGGTGGCGTTGGCGAGGCGCTGGTGAACGGCACCAAACAGACTTGGCGCACCGTCACCGCCTCTGTCTCGGCGATTGAGAATATGGTCTTGGGCAATATCTCAAGCTGTAACCTGCGCGGCGCGATTGGCATTGCCGAAGGGTCGGCGGCGGCGGCCAAATCTGGCTTGGCGGATTTCATCTGGTTTATCGCGCTTTTGTCCACCGCTGTGGGCTTTATCAACCTGATGCCGATTCCCGTGTTGGATGGCGGCCATTTGATGTTCCATCTGTGGGAAGGCATCACCGGCAAGCCGCCGTCAGATCGTGTGATGTCGATGATGGTGTCGGTCGGTCTTGCGCTGGTGCTGAGCCTGATGGCCTTTGGCCTTTGGAACGACATCTCTTGCTAAAAGAGACGCTTTTGCGCTTGGCCTTTCGGCTCGGCGCAAAAGCCTCATTTTCGCCATATTCAGCCGCATTTGCGCCGCAATAGAGGGGTAACCCGATCCTGACGGATAGGGAGCACTCTCATGACGATGGTTCTGGCAGAAGGTTATCGCGGCTTGTCGCTGGTGTGGGATCTCACGCTGGACCGTCTGTTGATGCCCGCCGCGATCATGGTCGCGCTTTCCGGGGCCGCCGTGATCGGCGTGCAATTGCATGAGATGATGGGCCCGATGGCGCCCGCCTCATACCAGCTTTAAGACCTCTTTCCCACAGCGCTTCACTCTATCGCCGCTTGGCCGCTCAGTCGCTTTGACAAGGCCGTTCTTTCTCGCTAGTCACAAACAAGATGTTGCAAAGACACTGGCGGGGTAAAGGGATGACGAACCGGCTGCAGGGCGCAAAACCCACGGCGAAAACGCGCAGGCTTGGCCATCGCGCACGGGTTTTGGCGACGACCACCTTCCTTGCCGTTGCGGCGCCGATTGCCTTTGTGGGCGCGCCGGTCTTGGCGCAAAGCTATTCCTTCCAAAAGGTCGTGATCGAGGGCAACGAGCGCGTTGAACCCGAAACGATCCTTGGGTTTGCGGCCATCGGCAAAGGTCAAAGCCTTGGGGCCGGGGCGCTCAACGATGCCTATCAGCGCCTTCAAGGCTCGGGGCTTTTCCAAAGCGTTGAACTGATCCCGCGCGGCGCGACGCTGACGATCAAGGTGCAAGAATTCCCGACGGTGAACGTGGTCGATTTTGAGGGCAACAAAGCGCTCAAAGACGAGATCCTCTCCACAGTCGTGAAAACGCAACCGCGTCGCATTTTCTCGCCTGCCTTGGTCGAAGCGGATGCTGCGGCGATTGCGCAGGGCTACGCTGAGGCGGGGCGTTTGAACGTCCGCGTCGATCCGAAAGTGATCAAGCGCTCTGGCAACCGCGTCGACGTGGTGTTTGAGATCAAGGAAGGTGCCGTTTCCGAGGTGAACCGCATCACCTTTACCGGCAACCGCTCCTATTCCGATCGCCGCCTGCGCGACGTGCTGGGAACGAAACAAGCGGGCATTTTGCACCGCCTTATTCAGCGCGACAATTTTGTCGCTGACCGGGTCGCGCTGGACCGGCAGATGCTGCTCGATTTCTACCGCTCGCGTGGCTATCCCGATGTGGAAGTGACCGGTGTTTCTTCGGAAATGACCCGTGACCGCGAAGGGTTCTTTATGACCTTCAACATCCGCGAGGGCCAGCAATACCACTTCGGCACCACGACGGTTGTCTCGGAAGTGAGCGAGCTGGATGCTGCGGATTTCGAAGGACTGATCAAAATCCGCGATGGCGCGATCTATTCGCCGGCCGCTCTGGATTATGCTGTGACCCGGATGGAAGAGGTCGCGCTGCGCCAAGGCGCGAATTTCGTCCGCGTCGATCCGCGCATCACGCGCGATCCGCGCACGCAAACGCTCAATGTCGAATTCGCGCTGGTGCGCGGTCAGCGTGTCTTTGTTGAGCGCATTGATATTGAGGGCAACACCACGACGCTCGACTCGGTGGTGCGGCGGGAGTTCAACACGGTCGAAGGGGACCCCTTCAACCCGCGTGAAATTCGCAATTCGGCGGAACGTATCCGCGCGCTTGGGTTCTTCTCGAAAGCGGATGTCGAATCGCGTCAAGGCTCCAGTGCCGATCAGGTTGTGGTCGACGTGAACGTCGAGGAACAGCCCACTGGTTCGCTGAGCTTCGGGGCGAGCTATGGTGCCTCGCAAGGCTTCGGGGTCAACGCCTCGTTGGAAGAAAGCAACTTCCTTGGGCGCGGGCAATATCTGGGTGTTTCGATCGGGACGACTTCTGACAACCAGAGCAATTCGATCGACTTCATCGAACCGCATCTTCTTGGGCGCGACCTGAAGGGCCGCATCCGGCTGTGGTACAATACGTCGGAAAGCGACAGCACCGACTTCGATACGAAGATGTATGGGATTTCGCCCTCGATCGAATTCCCGATCGCGCGGAATTCGCGGCTGGAATTGCGCTACACTTGGGCCAGCAACGAGCTGAGCGGGGTGACGAGCGAAGCTGATGCTGCGGCGGATGCGGATATCGATGACAACTACTGGTCTTCTTGGGCGCTTGAGCAAGAAGAAGGTAAGCGCGACAGCTCTGCCATCGGCTATACCTACACCTATGACACGCGCCGCACTGGGATCGACCCGCGCTACGGCTTCACCTTCCGCTTGAGCCAAGATCTGTACGGCTTGGGGGGCGATGTTGAAGCGCTTAAAACCACCGCGCTGTTGCGTGCAGAGCGGAAGGTCTTCCATGAAGACGTGATCTTGCGGGCGGAGCTTGAGGGTGGGGCGATTGCCGCACGTGGCGGCACCGCGCTCACGATCTTGGATCGCTTCTCGGGCAATGGCAAAATTCGCGGCTTCGAAAGCTATGGCTATGGCCCGCGTGATAATGCCGCCAACAACGAAGATGCGATGGGCGGCAAGTATTTCGCTGCGCTGCGCCTTGAAAGCGAATTCCCTGTGGGGCTTCCCGAGGAATACGGCATTCATGGCGGCCTCTTCTTCGATGCGGGCTCGGTCTGGGGGCTTGATAACACCGGTGGTGGGGCCACAGGCGGTAATGAGATTGAAGACGGTTTCAATCTGCGCACGGCGGTCGGCTTCTCGGTGTTCTGGGATTCGGCGCTTGGCCCGCTGCGGTTGAACTTCTCGAAAGCGCTTCAGAAAGAAGACTATGACCTTGAGCAAAGCTTCGATCTGACGATCTCGACGAAGTTCTGAGCGGCGCATGCGAGGCATTTGTCCGCATATCTTTGCAAGGCCGGGGGGGCTCCCCGGCCTTTTGCGCGCGAGCCTTTTGGGTGTCGCGCTGTTGCTTCCCGTTGCTGTGCCCGTATCCGCACAAGACGGAGCAGGGGCGCAGGCGCCGCTTCCGGTGCTGACCATGGATGTGGAAGGGCTTTTTGAGCGCACGCTCTGGGGCAAACGCATCATGTCCGAACTTGCGGCTGAATCTGCGGCGCTCACTGCGGAAAACAACCGTATCGCCGATGATCTGATCGCCGAGGAAAAATCGCTGACGGATCGTCGTGCCTCGCTTGCGCCGGGGGCCTTTCGCGCTGAGGCCGATGCTTTTGACGAACGCGCGACCGGGATCCGCAATGCGCAACGTGCGAAATCTCAGGCGTTGAGCCAAAGCTTTGAAAACCAGCGGCAGGCTTTTTACACCAGCGTCGCGCCTTTGATGGATGAGTTTTTGGCCTCGCGTGGGGCTGTGGTGCTGCTTGATCGGCGGGCGATCATCCGCGGGCTTGAGGCGGCTGATATCACCGATGAACTGGTCGATATGGTCAATGCGCGCATGGGCGACGGCTTGACGCAGTCCCTGCCAGACACACCCGCCCCATTGGGTGAGCTGCCTGCGCCGATGCCGCAAACCCCAAGCTTACCCGACACCACGCGCCCCTCTGGGAATTGACGTGGCGACGGCGCGCCTTGAAAACCGCGCCCGGCAAGGCTAGCAAAGCCAAAAGGCTGACCCGTTTCAGGAAGGACCGAAGATGAGCGACCCCGCACCCTATACCTCTGCCGATCTGAGCCTGATCAAGCGGATTATCCCGCATCGCTACCCGTTCTTGATGGTCGATAAAGTGCGCGACATCGTCCCCTTTGAAAGCGCGGTCGGGATCAAGTGCATCACCAACAACGAACCGCAATTCACCGGCCACTTCCCGGAAGAGCCGGTGATGCCCGGTGTGATGATCGTTGAAGCGATGGCGCAAACCGCGGCCGTGGTTGTTGGCATTTCGATGAATGTGATCGACAAACCCTTGGGCACCTATTTCATGGCGATTGATGCGTGCAAATTCCGCCGTAAGGTGGTGCCGGGCGATGTGCTGGAAATGAAAGTCACAGTGAAACGCGGTGGCGGCAAAGTCTGGAAGTTCTTGGGCGAATCCTTCGTTGAGGGTGAATTGGCCGCAAGCGCCGAATTCACCGCGATGATGGATCTGAAAGGCTGAGTATGAACAGCGACGCGCAGGCAAATATTCACCCCTCGGCGGTGATCGAGGAAGGTGCCAGCATCGGCCCGGGCTGTAAAATTGGCCCGTTTTGCCATATTGGCGCGCAGGTGAAGCTTGCGGCGAATGTTGAGCTGAAATCGCATGTGGTGATTGCGGGCAATACTACGGTGGGCGAGGGAACGGTGGTCTTTCCTTTCGCTTCGCTTGGTCAAATCCCGCAAGATCTGAAATATCGCGGCGAGGAAACGCGGCTGGAAATTGGCGCGCGCAACCGCATCCGCGAATATGTCACGATGAACTGCGGCACCGAAGGCGGCGGCGGGCTCACCAAAGTGGGCGATGACGGGCTTTTCATGGCGAACAGTCATGTGGCGCATGATGTCCAAATTGGCGATCGGGTGATTTTGGTGAACTCCGTCGCCGTGGCGGGCCATTGTGTCATTGAAGATGATGTGATCATCGGCGGGCTGTCGGGCGTGCACCAATGGGTGCGCATTGGGCATGGGGCGATCATCGGCGCTTTGTCGATGGTGACGGCCGATGTGATCCCGCATGGGTTGGTGGCTGGGCCACGCGCCGCGCTAGAAGGCTTGAACCTTGTGGGGCTGAAACGGCGCGGCGTGGCGCGCAGCGACATTAGCGCCCTGCGCGCGATGTTCACCGAACTGGGCGCGGGCAATTTCCGCGACCAAGCCCGCAAGCTTTCGGACGAAGGTAGCGAGAGCGAAATGGTGCGCGAAGTGCTCGATTTCATCCTTGGTCCGTCGGACCGCAGCTTCCTGACGCCGCAATGAGCGGGGCGGGGACCATTGGTGCGGAAACCGCGCTGATTGCGGGGCAGGGCAGCCTGCCGGCCCGGCTTGTGGTCGCCGCGCCCGAAATGCTCGTTTGTGTGCCTGAAGGGGCGCCCGCGCCGGTGAAGGGTATCGGCGTGTTGCATTTCCGGGTCGAGCGGCTTGTGCCGTTGTTTGACGCTTTGGCCGAGCGTGGCATCACGCGGGTGTGCTTGGCGGGCGCGATGCAGCGCCCCAAGCTTGAGCCGGAGATGTTTGACGCCCGCACCGCCTCCTTGGTGCCACGCCTTGTCGGCGCGATGCAGGCGGGGGATGACGCCACGCTTCGCGCAGTGATCGGGCTTTTTGAAGAGTTCGGCTTTGAGGTGATTGGCGCGGATGAGATCTGCCCTGATCTGGTTCCGGTTGAGGGGCTGATTTGCGGCACCCTGACCGAGGAAGACAAAGCCGATGCCGAACGCGCGGCTGAGATCGTTTCCGCCCTTGGCGCGGTGGATGTCGGCCAAGGCGCGGTGGTGGCGCGGGGCCTGTGTTTGGCGGTTGAAGCGCTTCCGGGCACCGATGCGATGCTCGATTTTGTCGCCGCGCATCGCGCGCTGGCGCCGGGCGCCAAGACCGGGGTGTTTTTCAAAGCGCCTAAACCCGGCCAGGACCGCCGTATTGACCTGCCCGCGATTGGCCCCAACACCGTGGCCAAAGCCGCCGCCGCAGGTTTGGCGGGCATCGTCTTTGAAGCGGGCGGCGTGCTCTTGATCGACCGCGATGCCACCGTGCAAGCCGCCGAAGCGGCGGGCGTTTTCCTCTGGGGCCGCAGCGCATGAAGCTGTTCCTCCTCGCCGGTGAAGCCTCGGGGGACAAGCTTGGTGCCGCGCTGATGGCGGCGATGAAAGACCTCGCGCCGGGCGTGGAATTTGCCGGGATCGGTGGGCCGGAGATGGAGGCGGAGGGGCTAACAAGCCTGTTCCCGATGCACGAGCTTTCGGTGATGGGGCTGGCCGAAGTGCTGCCCAAATACCGCGCCCTGAAACGCCGCATTGCCGAAACCGCACAGGCGGTCAGTGCCTTTGCCCCCGATGCGCTGATCACCATCGACAGCCCCGATTTTTGCCTGCGCGTCGCGCATTTGGTGAAAGCGGCCAACCCCGCGCAGAAAACCGTGCATTATGTGGCGCCCTCGGTCTGGGCGTGGCGGCCAAAGCGCGCCGTTAAAATGGCCAAGGTGATCGACCATGTGCTCGCCCTTTTGCCGTTTGAGCCGCCCTATATGACCGCGGCCGGGATGAGTTGCGATTTTGTCGGCCATCCGGTGGTGGCCGAACCCCGCGCCACTGAGGCCGAGGCGGCCGAGTTTCGCGAGACCTTCATGATCGGCCCCGATCAGCCCTTGGCTTTGTGCCTGCCGGGTTCGCGCGCGGGGGAGGTCAAACGCCTTGGTCCGCGTTTTGACGAGGCGCTGATGCGGCTGCGTGACCGTGAACCGGGGCTGCGCGTCGTCGTGCCCACGGTCAAAGGCGTGGCGAAACTGGTGCGCGATATGACGGCGCGCTGGCCCGTTGCGCCGATCGTGGTGGAGGCCACGGCCGACAAACGCGCCGCCTTTGCTGCGGCGGATCTGGCGCTCGCGGCTTCTGGCACCGTCAGCCTTGAATTGGCCGCGAGCCGCACGCCGATGGTGATTGGCTATGACGCCAATTTTCTGTCGTGGCACGTTATCTCGCGCCTCTTGCGGGTGGATACGGTGACGCTGGTCAACCTTGTGTCTGAGACCCGCGCCGTGCCCGAATTCCTTGGCCCCGCCTGCAAGCCCGGCGCGATGTCGGGCGCGCTTTTGGAACTGCTCGAAAACCCCACCAAACGCAAAGCGCAGCTCGACGCGATGGAGCGCACGATGCAGCGCCTTGGCGCGGGGGGCGAGGCACCGGGGCTGCGCGCGGCACGCTCTGTTTTGGCGTTTTTGAACCGTTAGAACCGCGCGAGCGTCACACCCGCCGCTTGCAACTGCGCGCGCAAAGCCCGCGCCATTTCCAGCGCTTCGGCAGTATCTCCATGCAGGCAGATCGTGTCGATTTTGGTCGGGATTTGATGGCCACTTTTGGCGATGATTGCGCCCGCGCGCAGCATCGTCAAAATCCGCTCTGCGGCGGCGCTGGCATCATGCAGTACCGCGCCGGGCAGGGCGCGGTCCATGAGCGTCGCATCATCATTATAGGTGCGGTCGGCGAAAATCTCGCCCACCCAAGCGGCCTTCATCTCCCGGACGGCGGCTTCTTGAGCGGTGGCGGCGAGCACCATGATTTTCAAGTCCGGCACCACGCCGAGCGCGGCTTCGTAGCAGGCCCGCGCCAGCGTGGCATCTTCGGAGGCCATATTGGCCAACGCCCCGTGCAGCTTGAAATGATTGAGCCTTAGGCCGCTGGCCTGCGCCACCGCTTGCATCGCCCCGGTTTGATAGGTGATGAGGTCAGTGATTTCGTCTACGCTCAGCACCATCCGCGTGCGGCCAAAATTTGCCCGGTCGTCAAAGCCCGGATGCGCGCCCAGCCCGACGCCTTTGCCCGCAGCCATCCGCAGCACCCGCGCCATCTCAAGCGGCCCGCCTGCATGCAGCCCCGCGCAAATATTGGCCGAGGTCACCACATCGCAAAGCGCATCGTCTGACCCCGCGCCTTCGCCCATATCGGCATTCAGATCGGTGTTCATAGATCCTCCTCATCGCCGCGCACCACGCCCGAAATCAGTTGGTAACTGAGCAGATCGGCAATGTCATGGGGGTCACGGATCAGCGGTTGCAGCGCTTTGCGAAGCTGAGCGAGGAGGGCGGGTTCTTCGGGCGAAAGCGCCTCGGCCTCGTAGAGCGTGACCGGGGCAAGCCGCAGCGCCGTGCCGGGGCGGGCCTGCGCGGCAATCGGCAGATCGGCGGGGATCACCGTGCCCAAACGCGGATAGCCGCCAATGCTCTGACACTCCGCGAGCAAGATCGTGGGTTGGCCGGAGCCGGTGGTTTGCACATCGCCCGGCGTGATGAAATCCGACAAAAGCCCCGCCGTTTGGCTGGCAAAGGGCGCGCCCTCATGCGTCAGCGCCACGCCCTGACGGCTGCCAGCGCCTGCGCGAAACGGGGTGGCGAAGGCGCGCGTGCGGGTCGCCGTGTCAAACAACTCTGTCTGCGGCCCCGGCATCACGCGCAAAACGCCGCCTGCAAAACGCGGTTCAAGCGGCAGGCGCTGCGCAGGGGTATCGGGCGCAGGGTCGGGACCGAGGGGGAGGCACATGCCCGCGTTCACCACCGTGCCAAGCCCGGCGCTCGCCAGCGTCGCGCGTGCCCCCAATTGCGGCGGCGTGGCAATGCCTCCTGCAAAAGACAGGTAGCCATAAATTCCGGCCTCAGCGGGGCCGATTTCGAGCACCTCGCCCGGCGCTAACGTGTGGTTCGCGTTCCAAAGCAGCGCGCGGCCCGCTAGGCTTGCCCGCATCGGCGCGCCGGTCAGCGCGATGCGGGTGGGGCAAGTCGCGCGAAACCGTCCGCCGGTGAGCGGCATTTCCAAACAGGCTTGCGGGGTGGTCTGGCCCAAAAGCGCTGCCGCCTCCCATAAAGCGCGGCGATCTGCGGCCCCGCCGGTAGAAAGGCCAAGGGCCGTGAAACCGGGCCGCCCGAGGTCTTGGACGGTGATTTGTGACGTGACCGCAAGCACTTCGAGCGCATTCGTCATTTCGGAAAACTCCGAATGGCGCCGCCCATCGGGTCACCCGTTGCCTCAAGCGCGCCGATTTCCGCCTCAGTTGCCTGCACGAAGCGCAGCCGGTCGCCGGGGCGCAGCAGGAACGGGTCTTCGGCGCCCGGTGCAAAGGGCCGCAACGCGCAGCGGCCAAGCGCGCGCCAGCCTGTTGGAGAGGTTTTGGCAAAAAGCACGATCTGGCGGAGCGCAGTGGTGATCGTGCCCGGCGCAACTTGGGGGCTGAGGTCCGGCATGCGCGGCATGTCCCAATGCGCCGGGAGCATCCCAAGATAGGGCTGGCCGGGGGCGAAGCCCAAGGCGAGCACACGCAACTCTGTGCTGCAAAGCTCTGAAATGATGTCTGTTTCGCTGCGCCCGGCCCGTTGCGCGACCTCGGTGAGTTGCGGGCCAGCAGTGCCGCCAAAGCAGGCGGGTACCAGAAAATGCCGCGGCGCGGGCAGGTTGGGCGCGGGGGCGGCGAGACGTTCTTGCAGCGCGCTCACAAGGTCCGCCCGCGCGGTTTCGCTGCGCAGAAAACGCAGCAAAACAGAGCCAAGCCCCGGCGCAACCTCGCATTGTCCGGGCAGCGGATCGGCCTCAAGTGCGGCCGCCAAAGCTTGTGCGGCAAGGTTTGCATCGTCGGAAAACTGGGTCGTAAAGCGCACCAGCACCCCATCGAGACCGAGGGGCAGAATTTCGGGGGTGTCAGGCATCAATCTTCCAGCGGCAGCACATCGACCGATTGGCTGGTATCGGCCCCCCCCGCCGAGCGCAACGCCCCACGCACCGGGGCCACATCATCATAATCGCGCCCCACCGCGACGGTGATGTAATCTTCGCCTGCCGGTTGGTCATTCGTCGGGTCATATTCGATCCAACCCATCTCGCGGCCCGCCCAAGCGCGCACCCACGCATGCATCGCATCCGCGCCTTCGAGCCGGGGCTCGCCCGGCGGCGGGAAGGTGCGCAAAAAGCCAGAAACATAGCCCGCCGGAATGCCGATGCCGCGCAAAGCCGCAATCATCACATGGGTAAAATCTTGGCACACGCCGCGCCGGTTCACGAAAGCCTCGCGCATTGGCGTGTCAACGGTTGTGGCCTCGGCATCAAAGGTCATGCGGTGGTAAAGCGCGTGGCCAATTGCGGCAACGGCAGAGGCCGCCGTGGCATTGCGCGGGCAGGCGGCGCGGGCAAAGGCGGTGATTTCGGAACAGGGGGTCACGCGCGGCGAGGCGCCCAGAAAGTGATGCGGGGCCGCAGGCGAAAGCGTCATCTCGGCGGTGATCTCGGCTTGCAGGTCATGCAGTGGCGGCGAAAGATCCAGTGGTTCGGGCGCGGCCAAGCGGTCCACCCGTGCGCTAAGTTCAAATTGCGCCTCGGCCACCGGGTGATGCCACGCCACCGAGGTCATCCAATTGCCAAAGAAATCTGGGAGGTCACGGCGTTCTTCGGGGGTAGGGGTTACGGTGAGCCGCCGGGTCCAGACCCGCTGGCGCCCCGGTATTTCGGCTGGCAACAGCCGCAGCAGGTTGCGCAAATGGTCCGAGGGAGCGGCATAGGCGTAATCAATGCTCAGGCGGATATCATAGCGCATGGGGCTCACCGCAGATAGCGTTGCGAAACGAGGTTTGAGACATCGGCCAATTCGCCGCGCATCTCAATCAGCCGTTCCGTGGTGATATCATCGGGGCTTGCCACCGAAAGCAGGCTTTCGACCGGCACGATGGCCCGCGATAGTGCCGCCAAGCGCCCCTTTTCGCGCGCATAGGGCAGATCGGCGGCCAAAGTGCGCAGCCGCCCCACTTGGAACAGAAGCGAGCGCGGGTTGTCGCCATCCAGGGCAAGCAAATCCACCACCGTGTCGCGCGACCGCTCCATTCGGTAGCGGCGCTGATGGGTGATCACGCTGTCGCCCACTTCTATAGCGATATCCAGCGCCCCGGTTGGCGCGCCGGGGTCGGCAAAGGTGGCAAGCACCGCGGAAAGCGCATCGGCACGTTCGAGCGCGCGACCAAAGCTGAGGAAAGTCCACCCCGAGAAGCGATACATATTTTCATGCACAAGGCCGGAAAACCCGGTGATCTTGCGCAACAGCACCGACATGGCGCGGGCGGAATCATCGCCCGGCTGCGCGGTTTGGTGCATTTGCCGCGCGGTTTTCGCCAAATCTCCAAGCGCCGACCAACCATCGGTCGAGAAACGGTCGCGCACCTTAGAGGCGCAGGCCCGCGCGGCCTCCAGCCGGTCAATCAAGGCGCTTGGCACCGGCTCTTTCAGGTCGATCCCATAGCCTTCAAGGAAGTGCCGCAAGAGCCGCAGTCGCGCATCTTCGGTGTTGTCGGTGGCGGCAAGGCGCAAATGATAGGCGCGGATCAGCCGGATCGCATCTTCGGTGCGTTCCACATAGCGCCCGAGCCAGAAAAGGTTATCCGCCGCACGGGCGGGCAAAATACCGGGCGAGGCGCGGCGCACCCCGCGCGAGGGGCGCGGCAACAGCGTGTCTTGGCGCACCGGGCGGTCGCCCACCACCCAGACATCGGCCACTGCGCCGCCGCGCTGCATGGCCAGCGCCGTCGTGTCGCCCGAGCGGCCAATCCGGGCATAGCCGCCCTTCATAAAGGTCCAACGGCCATTGGCATCGCGCGCGGCAAAGACCCGTACCGTCATCGGGCGCGGCTCAATCCGGTGTTGGCCTTCGCCCGTATCCACCCAAGCGGGCGTGGTCGACAGCGTCACCGCCTCTTGGCCCACTAGCATGTTGCCTTCTGCCTCCAGCCATTCGGCAATCGAGGCGCGGGCCGAGCCGCGAAACGCACCGCCAAGCGCGGTGGTGGCGCCCAGATCAAAGGGCAGATCACAGGCATAGGCCGAGCCAATCATCATGTTTTCGGCATTGTCGCGCACATAGGCGCGCTCGGACCCGCCACCGCACCACCAAGTCGCGATATTGGGCAGCTTGAGCGGCCCGCCGGTCAGTACCTGACAAATGCGCGGCATGAAGGCGAGCATGGCGCGCATCTCAAGCACACCCGAACCCAGCGCATTGACCATCGCCAGATTGCCCGCGCGCACTGCCTCTACCAGCCCCGGCGTGCCGATGCGTGAGGTGGCGTCAAGCTCCACCGGATCGGCGAAGGTCGCGTCAATGCGGCGCCACAAAACGCCCAAGGGCTGCGGGCCTTCGATGGTGCGCACCATTGCTTGCGCGTCTTGCACCAAAAGATCTTCGCCTTCCAAAAGCGGCAAGCCCAGATAGCGCGCGATATAGGTATGTTCGTAGTAGGTGTCGTTCGAGGGGCCGGGGGTCAGGATCGCCGTCGCCCGTTCGCGCCCGCCGCTGCCTTGGGCCACTTGTTCGAGCGCTGCACGAAAGGCGCCGAAATAGCCCGCAAGGCGGTGGATATGGGCGCGGGGAAACCGTTCGGGGAAAATCCGGCCCGTGGCCATGCGGTTTTCCAGCGCGAAGCCCGCGCCAGAGGGCGCATTGGTGCGATCGCCGAGGACGAACCAGCCGCCATCGGGCGAGCGGCCAATTTCAAAGGCGATCACATGCAGGTAATGCCCGCCGCGCGGGGTCGCCCCCACCATCGGGCGCAGCCATTGTTTGGAGCCGGCAATCAGTTCGGCGGGCAAATGGCCGTCACTGACCAATTTGCCCGGGCCGTAAAGATCGGCCACTACCGCTTCCAGCAAATCCGCGCGTTGCGTGAGCCCGGCGCAGATCGTGTCCCATTCCTTTTCATGCAAGATGACCGGGATATGCGAGAGCGGCCAAGCGCGCTCGCTCAGCGGCTCGTTCGAATAGTGGCGAAAGAACACCCCGGCATCGCGCAGATATTGATCGGCGCGTTCAAACCTCGCCGTGACCTCGGTCGGGGAGAGCCGTGCGAAACGATCCACAAAGCGGCGCCACACGGGGCGCATTTCACCCTCGGCATCAAACAGCTCATCCGCCACCCCCGGACGAAGGTGATAGGCCTCAAACAGATTGGGGGTGGGGTTGGCGGTCATGGCTCACATCTTTTTGCCTCACTCAAGCCCGATGGGGCGGCGCAGGTCAAGCGTCAACGGAAACTCCGGATGCGGCACCTCGGGGGCTGGGGTATAACTGCCACCGCTATGGCCATAGGGTTCAAACCGCGCCAAGCGCCGTGCCTCAGCCTCATAGGCATTGACGGGGAAGGTGTCATAATTGCGCCCGCCGGGATGCGCGACGTGATAGGTGCAGCCCGCCAAAGCGCGCCCGGTCCATGTATCGTAGATGTCAAAAACCAAGGGCGTGTTGACCGGCAGCACCGGATGCAAAGCCGCGGGCGGTTGCCATGCCTTGAACCGCACCCCCGCGACCGAAGTGCCCGAGGTTTGCGTGCGCGCGAGCGGCACCGGGCGTTGGTTGCACATCACCGTGTAGCGGTCTTGGTGCAGGGAGGTCAGCTTCACCTGCAACCGCTCAACCGAGCTATCGGTGTAGCGCACCGTGCCGCCAATCGCGCCGGTTTCGCCCAGCACATGCCACGGTTCGAGCGCTTGGCGCAGTTCCAGATGCACGCCTTCGGCCTCGACCTGCCCGCAGAAGGGGAAGCGGAATTCGGATTGCGCTTCAAACCAGACCGGGTCGAAGTCAAAGCCATGCTGGCGCAGATCGGCAAGCAGGCTCAGCAGGTCTTCCCACAGGTAGTGCGGCAGCATGAAACGGTCATGCAGCATCGTGCCCCAACGCACCGGGCGGCCCTTCACGGGCGCATTCCAGCAGCGCGCAATGAGGGCGCGGAGAAGCAGTTGTTGTGCAAGGCTCATGCGCGGATGCGGCGGCATTTCAAAGCCACGGAACTCCACGAGCCCGAGCCGCCCGGTGGGGCCATCGGGGGAGTAAAGCTTGTCGATGCAAATCTCGGCGCGGTGGGTGTTTCCGGTCACATCAATCAGCATGTTGCGCAACAAACGGTCCACCAGCCACGGCGGCGGCAGCGGGCCACCATCGACCGGATCGCCAATCTGCGACAGCGCGATTTCCAGCTCATAAAGCGTGTCGTGGCGCGCTTCATCAATGCGCGGGGCTTGGGAGGTCGGGCCGATGAACAGGCCCGAGAACAGATAGCTTAGGCAGGGATGGCGCTGCCAAATCAGAATGAGCGATTTGAGCACATCCGGGCGGCGCAGGAACGGGCTATCATTCGGCGTTGCGCCCCCCACAACCACATGGTTGCCGCCGCCCGTGCCAGTATGGCGGCCATCAATCATGAATTTATCGGCGCCAAGGCGGGAATTGCGCGCCTCTTCATAAATCGCCTCGGTGGTGGCGACGCAATCCTCCCAGCTATGGGCGGGGTGGATGTTCACCTCAATCACGCCGGGGTCGGGGGCGACGCGGATCACGTTGAGGCGCGGGTCATGCGGCGGCGCGTAGCCCTCGATATGAATGGGCAGGTTCAACTCTTCCGCGGTGGCTTCGGCGCTGGCGATCAGATCCAGATAATCTTCCAGCGTGTCGCAAGGCGGCATGAAGAGGCAAAGTTTCCCGTCGCGCGGCTCCAGCGTCAGCGCCGTGCGCACCGCGCCGCCCGATGGGTCTGTGCCCGCGCCCAGATGCGTGTCTTGCGGCTGCATTGCTTGGCGTTCGGCCTCTGGCGCACCGGGGATCGACCCTTGCGCATGGCCGGGCGTGACGGGGGGCAGCATTGCCTCCCGCTCGGCTTCCTCTTGCGCCAAACGGTCAATTTCGGCTTGCACCGCGCGGCGGCGCTCGGCCACGGCGGCGTGGAAATCGGGTAGGGGGGCCAGCTCCACCGTCGGGTCCGCCGGGTAAGCATAGGGGTAGGCGGCGGGTGGAATATAGGGCAGCGCGCCCAAAGGCAGCCGGAAGCCCACCGGGCTATCGCCGGGAATGAGGAAGATATGCCCGCGCCGGGGTTTCCACAGCTCCGAGCGCCAGCGCGCAGGCTTGTCGGCGGCTTGCCACATCGGCTGAATGGGCAACACATAGCCAGAGGGTTCGGTGAGGCCACGGTTGAAGACCTTCGCGTAACGCGCGCGATCTTCTGGGTTTTTCAGCTTTGAGTTCTGCGGCGAGACATTCGGCGGCAGGTTCGCTTCTTTCAAGATCCACTCGCCGGGATCTTCATAGGCAGGTTGGGCAAAGGCCGGGTCTAGGCCCAATTTCTCGGCAAAGGTGGCCATGAATTGACCGGCCTCTTTCGCCCCCAAGGGTTTCGGCGCGGCCTCGCGCGCGACCAAATCGGGGTTGCGCCAAACCGGCTGGCCATCACGGCGCCAGTAAAGCGAAAAGGTCCAACGCGGCAGGCTCTCGCCCGGATACCATTTGCCTTGGCCGTAATGCAAAAAGCCGCCCGGCGCGAAGCGATGCCGCAAGCGGCGGATCAGGTCATCGGCGAGGCCGCGTTTTTGCGGCCCGACCGCTTCTGTGTTCCATTCCGCCGATTGGAAATCATCCACCGAGACGAAGGTGGGCTCGCCCCCCATCGTGAGCCGCACATCGCCTGCAGCAAGCGTTTCATCGACTTTGCGGCCAAGCGTGTTGAGCCGATCCCATGCCTCATCGGAAAACGGCTTGGTGATGCGTGGGTGTTCGGCCACGCGTTTGACCTGCATGTCAAACTCAAAGCCGACCTCCGGCGCGCCCGCCGAGGAAAAGCCCCCCGCAATCGGCGCGGCATTGCGGTAGTGCGGCGTGGCGGCCAGCGGAATATGGCTTTCGCCCGCCAGCAAACCCGAGGTCGGGTCCAGCCCCACCCAGCCCGCCCCGGGCAGGAACACTTCAACCCAAGCATGCAGATCGGTGAAATCCACCTCGGTCCCCGAGGGGCCATCGAGCGCTTTCACATCAGGGGCGAGTTGGATCAGATAGCCCGAGACAAAGCGCGCCGCAAAGCCCAAGTGGCGCAGCACCTGCACCAAAAGCCAAGAGGAATCACGGCACGAGCCAGAGGCTTTTTCCAGCGTTTCATCGGGCGTTTGCACGCCCGGCTCCATGCGGATCGTGTAATTCACCTCGTTTGAAATGCGCGCATTCAGCGCGACCAGAAAATCCACCGTGCGGGCCTGGGTGAAATCCACCGTGCCAATGAATTGCGCGAGCCGCGGGCCCTCAGGTTCGGGCGTGCGGTAGATGCTCTGGTCTTCGCGTAGCTCCTCCGGGTAGTCAAAGGGCCAAAGCTCTGCGCTTTCCTCCAAGAAGAAGTCAAACGGGTTATAGACCGTCATATCAGCGACCAGATCGACCTCGATCTTGAATTCCGTCACCGGCTCGGGGAACACAAATCGCGCCAGCCAGTTGCCATAGGGGTCTTGCTGGTGGTTCACAAAATGCCCGCCGGGGCTCACCTTCAGGCTGTGCGAAATCACCCGCGTGCGCGAATGCGGTGCCGGGCGCAGCCGGATGATTTGCGGGCCCAATGTCACCGGGCGGTCATAAGTGTAATGTGTAAGGTGATGAATGGATGCGTGGATCGCCATGAAAGTCCCCTGTCCTTGGCCCGACTTTAGGCGGGCTACGCGTCGGTGCCATGTCAAAGCGTCACTTTTCATCTTTAGGCTGTGGAATTTCGGGCAGGTGCCTAAAAATTGAACGCTGCAGTGCAGCATTTTTGCCGGAGCACACGTAAAAAGCGATGCTGCAAATGCAAAAACGTGCTAGCGTAAGGCATCGCACCAGGGGAGGAATTGCGATGGTTAAGGCACCCACTAAGACTGAGACGACAGCTTCGGTGATGGATGCGTGGTCGATGATGTTCGCACCACAAGCGCGTATGGCCGAGGCGATGATCGGGCAAAATATCGAAATGCTCGATTTCATCAAAACCCGGTTCGAGCGGGACAAGGCGATGCTTGGCGAATTGGCCGAGGCGTCCGATCCGATCGAAGCGGCAAAGCTTTGGCAAGATTTTTGGAGCCGGTTGTTCACCGATTATTCGGTGGAAACGACTAAGCTGGCTTCGCATGCCGGAGAGATTGCCGAGACGGCCTTGCGCAGCGCCACCGAGGAGGGCGCGGCGCTCATGACGATGGTCGCCAAAAAGGCTTGAGCTAAGCTCCCCCACAGGGGCTCTCACGTCTTGCAAAGGAAAGGGGCGGGCGGTTCGCCGCCCCCCGAAATATCGGGCGTGCCCGCCCGTTTCACGAGGAAGACATGACTGCCCCTGCAAAGATCCGCCCCGAGGCGGAACCGGCACTGGATGAAGCCGGTTTCCGTCGTTTCGACCGTATGGTTCACGCTCTGATGGGCAAGGCAGAGGGGGGGCTTTCACCAGTCTCTCTGTGGCTGGCTTGGGCAGATTGGGCCTCGCACATGGCGATGAGCCCGGGCAAACAGGCCGAGGTCGGCTTTAACGCCATGGTGCGCGCGCAAAAACTGGCGGCAGAGGTGCAATGCCAGTTGAAAGGCGGGCGGCTTGATGGCGAGGCTTGTGTGGAGCCGATCAAATCTGATCGCCGCTTTGCGAGCCCCGATTGGCTGACCTTTCCCTATTCCCTTTACGCCCAAGGCTTTTTGGCCACGCAAGCTTGGTGGCAAGAGACCGCGACCGGGCTTTCGGGCGTTGAGAAAAAGCACGAGCAATTGGTGGAGTTTTACGGGCGGCAAATGCTCGACATGCTGTCGCCTTCGAACTTTTTGGCCACCAACCCCGCACTGATCGCCCGCACCCAAGAAGAGGGTGGGCAGAACCTTGTGCGCGGCTGGAAACATATGGCCGAAGACATGCGCCATGCGCTTTTCCATGACGAAGAGGCCCCCGCCTTTACCCCCGGCGAGAATGTCGCCGTGACTGACGGCAAGGTGGTGTTCCGCAATCGGTTGATTGAGCTGATCCAATACACCCCGGTCACCGATAAGGTGCATCCGGTGCCGCTGATGATCGTGCCGGCGTGGATCATGAAATACTATATCCTTGATCTGACGCCGCCCGAAAGCCTGATTGGCTGGCTCGTGGAGCAGGGCTTTACGGTCTTCTGCATCAGCTGGAAAAATCCCGAAGAAAACGACCGAGATCTTGGGTTTGACGATTACCGCGAATTGGGCGTGATGGCGGCGCTCGATGCGATTGGCAAAATCACCGGCGCGCCAAAGGTGCATGGGCTTGGCTATTGCTTGGGCGGCACGCTTTTGTCGGTGGCCGCCGCTGCGATGGCGCGAGATGGTGATGATCGGCTTGCCTCGCTCACCATGCTCGCCGCGCAGGTGGATTTCACCGAAGCGGGGGAATTGAGTCTCTTCACCAATGAAGATCAGCTTGCCCTTCTGGAAGATATGATGTGGCAAGAGGGGTTCTTGGACAAATCCGCGATGGCGGGCACCTTCTCGATGCTGAAATCGAAAGACCTAGTGTGGTCCAAGATGGTGCATGATTACATGCTGGGCGAGCGCGATGCCGCCTCGGCGCTCGGGGCTTGGTCGCAAGATGCGACGCGGATGCCCTATAAGATGCATTCGGAATATCTGCGCCATCTGTTCTTGAACAATGATCTGGCTGACGGTCGGATGGAGGCGGGCGGCGCGCATGTGATGTTGCGCGACGTGCGCTGCCCGGTTTTTGCCGTGGCCACCGAAAACGACCATATCGCGCCATGGCATTCGGTCTTCAAACTGACATGGCTGATGGGGGGCGAGGTGAGCTTCGCGCTGGTTTCGGGCGGGCATAACACCGGCATCGTCGCGCCGCCCGGCAGCCCGCGCGCCAAATATCGGCTGCTCACCCATGTGCATGGCCAGCCGCATCCGGGCCCCGAAGATTGGGCCGGTGCGGTGGAAAAAGTCGCAGGCTCGTGGTGGGGCGCTTGGGGCGAATGGCTGCGCGCCAAAGGCGGTGGCGAAGAAATCACGCCCCCCGCGCTTGGCAAAAGCCTTGGCGCGGCCCCGGGGCGCTATGTGCTCGGCCGCTAAGGCGCCATCGCAGACAAAAAAAGGGCGGTCCCGTGGGGCCGCCCTTCTGTTTGGCCATGATGCCAAACTTATTTCATCAGCGCAGCCACGCCGGGTAGTTCTTTGCCTTCCATCCATTCAAGGAAGGCGCCGCCCGCGGTGGAGATGTAGCTGAAATCTTCCGCGGCACCGGCTTTATTGAGCGCCGCGACCGTGTCGCCGCCGCCCGCAACCGAGGTCAGCTTGCCGTCTTGGGTGAGTTCCGCTGCCTTTTGCGCCGCCGCATTCGTGGCCGCATCGAAAGGTGCAATCTCAAAGGCCCCGAGTGGGCCGTTCCAGATCAGCGTTTTCGAGGCTTCGAACACAGTGGCGATTTCTTCGACCGATTTCGGACCCGCGTCCAAGATCATCGCATCGCTCGGGCAGTCGGTGTTCGGCACGGTTTCGTTTTCGGCATTGGCTTTGAACTCGCGCGCCACCACCACATCGACCGGCAGGTGGATCGCGCAGCCGGCGGTTTTTGCTTTTTCCAAGATATCGCGCGCGGTCTCGGCCATTTCACGTTCGGCCAAGGATTTGCCCACGTCGATGCCTTGCGCCACCAAGAAGGTGTTCGCCATGCCGCCGCCGATGATGAGGTGATCGACCTTGCTCACAAGGTTGCCCAGAAGGTCGAGCTTGGTCGACACTTTCGCGCCGCCCACAACGGCACAGACCGGGCGCACCGGGGCACCTAGCGCGGCTTCAAGCGCCTTGAGTTCGGCTTCCATCAAACGGCCCGCAGCCGAGGGCAGGATGTGCGCCACGCCTTCGGTCGAGCTATGCGCGCGGTGCGCCGCCGAGAAAGCATCGTTCACATAGACCTCACCGAGTGCCGCCATCGCCGCGCTCAGTTCCGGGTCGTTTTTCTCTTCGCCCGCATGGAAACGGGTGTTTTCCAAAAGCAGCACTTCGCCCGCTTCAAGCGCCGCCACAGCGGTTTTCGCCGGGCCACCGATGCAGTCTTCGGCAAATTTCACCGGCGCACCCAGCGCCTTTTCCAGTTCCGGCACCAAGGGGCGCAGGCTCATTTCCGGCACCACTTGGCCTTTCGGGCGGCCAAAGTGCGCGAGCAGCACGGGTTTGCCGCCCTTGGCGAGGATGTCTTTCACCGTCGGCACGATCTTGAGGATCCGCGTCGCATCGGTCACCACGCCGTTTTCCACCGGCACGTTGATGTCGACGCGCACCAGCGCGACCTTGCCCGCCAGTTCCACCTCGTCGAGCGTTTTCCAAGCCATAGTCATTCTCCTGATGTCTGCGCGTGGCGGGGGCCGTCCACCCGCGGCTGGCGCAAACTTGCCCCGATGCGCAGCCCCCGTCAACGCCCCGCGTTAAGCCTTTTGCCCCGCGCGGTCGTGAAATTCGACCCACGCTTTGCCCTTTTCAGCCGCGCGCACAGTGCTTAAGTTGCGCCCAGACCAATCAGGAGAGCCCCATGGCCGATATCAAAGACCCCGAGAACACCATCATCATCACCCTCAAAGATGGCCCCGTGGTGATTGAGCTGCTCAGCGACGTGGCGCCCGGCCATTGCGAGCGGATGAAACAGCTTGCCCGCGACGGTGCCTATGACAACGTCGCTTTCCACCGCGTGATCGAAGGGTTCATGGCGCAAACTGGCGATGTTGAACACGCCAATATGGAAAAAGACTACAACCCGCGTCGCGCCGGTACGGGCGGGTCGCAATACCCTGATCTGAAAGCCGAATTCTCCAAACTGCCGCATGATCGCGGCACCCTTGGGGCGGCACGTTCGATGAACCCGAACTCGGCCAACAGCCAGTTCTTCATCAACTTCTCCGACAACCATTTCCTCAACGGCCAATACACCGTCTATGGCCGCGTGATTGAGGGCATGGAACATGTCGACAAAATCGCCCGTGGCGAGCCGCCGGCAAGCCCGGACCGGATGATCTCGGTGAAGGTGGCGGCGGATGCGTAAGCTTCTCGCAGCTGGTGTGCTGGCTTTTGCGGCCAGCACTGCTTTCGCGCAAGATGGCACCACCGCGCCCGATGGGCCGGGGCCGAACCTCGTGCTCGAAATCGGGGGCGAAACCTCGGGCCGCGTGGTCATTGACCTGCTGCCCGATGTCGCGCCCCAGCATGTGGAGCGGATCACCCAATTGGCCAATGAACACGCCTATGACGACGTGGTGTTTCACCGCGTGATCGGCGGCTTCATGGCGCAAACCGGCGATGTCCAGTTTGGCAAGCGCGGCGGCGATATTCAAATGGCGGGCATGGGTGGATCGAAATACGGCGATCTTCCGGAGGAATTCTCTAACCGGTCGTTCACCCGTGGCATGGTCGGCATGGCGCGCTCGGCGGACCCCAATTCCGCCAACAGCCAGTTCTTCATCATGTTCGAACCGGCGCCGCATCTGGATGGCCAATACACCATCGTCGGTCATGTGATCGAGGGGATGGAGGTCGTTGATACGATCAAGAAAGGCCCGCCGCAGCTCAACGGGCTGGTGGAAGACCCCGATTACATCGTGACTGCGACGGTCGAATAAACCGGGCGGCAAGGGGGCTTGGCCCCTCTTGGCCTGAACCAAAAAGAAAGGGCGCCCATATTGGAGCGCCCTTTTGCATTTCATCTTGCCCGAAATATCCCGGGGTTGCGGGGGCAGCGCCCCCGTCGCACTTACCCAGTCGTTTTTAGCCCAGTTGCACCAGCGCATGGCGTTTTTTGCCCGCGCTCAGTTTTACCGGCTCTGCCAGATCGGCGGGGGTGAACATGCGCCCCGCATCGGTGCAGGTCTCGTCATTCACTTTCAGCCCGCCCTCGGCAATCAGCCGCTTGCCGTCTTTGCCGGTCTTCGCCAAGCCCGAGCGCACCACAAGCTGCGCCAAGCTGATGCCCTCGCCCAATTCAGCCGCGGGCAGGTTCAGCGTCGGCAGGTCATCGCCCACGCCGCCCTTTTCAAACACTTCGCGCGCGGTGGCCTCGGCGGCTACTGCGGCCTCTGCCCCGTGCAGGAGCGTGGTCACCTCATTGGCGAGGATGATCTTCGCGCCGTTGATCTCAGACCCTTCGAGCTTGCCCAAGCGCTCGCATTCTTCCACCGGCAGATCGGTGTAGAGCTTGAGGAAGCGGCCCACATCGGCATCGGTCGTGTTGCGCCAGAACTGCCAAAATTCGTAAGGCGAAAGCATCTCGCCCGAAAGCCAGACCGCACCGCCTTGGCTCTTGCCCATCTTGCGACCATCCGAAGTGGTCAAAAGCGGCGTCGTCAGCCCGTAAATCTCGCGGTCGCAGACGCGGCGCGTGAGGTCGATCCCGTTGACGATATTGCCCCATTGATCCGAGCCGCCCATCTGCAACAGGCACTCATAGCGCCGGTTGAGTTCAAGGAAGTCATAGGCTTGCAAAATCATGTAGTTGAATTCGAGGAAGCTGAGCGATTGCTCGCGATCAAGCCGCGACTTCACCGATTCAAAGCTGAGCATCCGGTTGACTGAGAAATGCCGCCCGATATCACGCAGAAACTCAAGGTAGTTCAGCCCGTCGAGCCATTCGGCATTGTTGCGCATCATTGCGCCATTGCCGCTGTCGCTATAGTCCAAATACCGCGCAAAGACGCGCTGCATGCCCGCGATGTTTTCGTCGATCTTTTCGGGCGTCAGCAGCGGGCGCTCTTCGGAGCGGAAGCTCGGATCGCCCACTTTCGTGGTGCCGCCGCCCATCAAGGTGATCGGGCGGTTGCCGGTTTTTTGGAACCAACGCAGCAGCATGATGTTGAGCAAATGCCCCACATGCAAGCTCGCGGCGGTGGCATCATAGCCGATATAGGCTGTCACCATGCCGCGCGAAAGCGCTGCGTCGAGTTCTTGCAAATCGGTGCAATCGGCGAGGAATCCGCGCTCGATAATCACGCGCAGGAATTCCGATTTCGGGTGATAGGTCATCGTGCTTGTTCCTTTGGCTTGGCCATGCGTATATCGGCCGAAACTCCAAAGGGGAAGCCATGTTAAAGGCGCAGCCGGTCTGGGCGCTTGGCGCAATGTCGGGAACCTCGCTTGACGGGGTGGATGTGGCTGCGCTGCGCACCGATGGGGTGGAAATTCTCGACTTTGGGCCCGCCCTTTACCGGGCCTATAGCGCGGCGGAACGTGCGGTGATTCACACGGCCTTGGGCGCTTGGCCCGGTGCGCCGGGGGTAGAGGCTGCCGCCGAGGTGGTGGAAACCGCCCATGCCGAGGTGCTAAGCGATTTGCTGGCGCGCTGCCCCGAGGCGGAACTGGTGGGCTTTCACGGTCAAACGCTGGCGCATGATCCTTTGGGCCTCACAGGCGCGCCGCGCACGCATCAGGCGGGCGATGGCGATTTGCTGGCCGAAGTGTTGGGCCGCACTGTGGTGTGGGATTTCCGCACCTCTGATGTGGAACTGGGCGGGCAGGGTGCGCCTTTGGCGCCGTTTTTCCATTTTGCCTGCGCGACATGGGCGGGGCTTTCTGCGCCGGTGGTGTTTTTAAATTTGGGCGGTGTCGGCAATGTCACCTTTGTGGACCCGCGCGCGACGGGGCCAGAGGTGGCGGGCGCCTGTTTGGCCTTTGACACCGGGCCCGCCAATGCGCCGATCAATGATTTGATGCAGGCGCGGCTTGGGAAGGGCTATGACGAAGGCGGCGCACTGGCGCGAGCGGGCCGGGTGGATGAGACCTTTGTGGAACGGTTTCTGGGCCATGCCTACTTCTTAAAAGTACCGCCGAAGTCTTTGGACCGAAATGATTTTGCTCAAGCCCTTGAGGGTGTAGAGACCCTGTCTGACGCTGATGCCGTGGCCACGCTCACCGCTTGCGCGGCTGCCGCTGTCGCACGCGGGTTTGAGCATTTCCCAAGCGCGCCAGCGGCGGTTTACGTGGCAGGTGGCGGGCGGCTGAATGCGGCCTTGATGGCGGAGCTTGCGCGGCGGCTGCCCTGCGCCGTGGCCCCGGTCGAAGACCTTGGGCTGGATGGCGATATGCTGGAGGCACAGGCCTTCGCCTATTTGGCGGTGCGGGTGGCGCGTGGCTTGCCAACCTCTGGCCCCTCAACCACGGGCGTTGCGGCGCTTGTGGGCGGGGGCCGCGTCTCCAAACCGCAGGGAATATAAGACGGAAACGGCGCACCCTTTCGTTCCATAAGTGAATGACAGGAGGATGCCATGACGACTTCTGCTTCCACCCCGCGCCCGCCGTTTTCCAACCGTGCAACCGCTGTGTTTCTGGCGGGCTTTACCTTCCTTGGGCTGGCGCTGTCGGGCCTGGCCATTGCCCTGGCCCCGGCGGGCAGGCTGGCGACACAACTGCATTGGACGCTTTTGGGGCTGAGCCGCGCGCAATGGGAGAGCCTGCATCTGACGCTGGGGATGTTCTTTCTGCTCGCCGCAGGCTGGCACATCTGGCTGCATTGGTCGGTGATCACCAATCTGCTGTGGTCGGCCCGTGCGCGCGTAATTTGCCACCGCCGTGAGGTGGGGCTGGCGCTGGTTTTGGTGGGCGCGTTGAGCGCTTTGGCCATTGCCGATCTGCCGCCCGCCAATTGGCTCACCGACACGTCAGACTATTTCAAACGCAGCTTCTGGGGGGATCTGCCGCCCCTTGACCAAGGCCACCGTCGCCCGTAAACGGCCCAAGCCGAAAAACGTAAGACCGGTCAGGTTATCCCGGTCACCGCACCACGCGGGAGTTAGTCGATCTCGAACCCACGGCGCTGCATTCGAGGGAGACAGATGCAAAAACCGGACCCGAAACGTGAAAAGCTCACGATCATTGTCGCACAGGTGTTCATTTCCTGCCTGATGGCGCTGTTGATGACCTTTTTCTTTGCCGTGCTGCCCGAGGCACTGCGCACCCATTTCGCGCCCGGTTGGGGCTGGATTTGGCTGCGCGATTGGCTCACGGCTTGGCCGGTGGCCTTTATCCTGTCGCTTGGCGTGGGGCCGCTGGCGTTCAAACTGTCGTTTTGGCTGCTGCACCCGCGTCGTTTGAACGAAGGCTGATCACCGAACAACCTCACCGGGGATATCAAACCCCGGCGTCGCCAACTCGAATCCTTCAAACCGGAAGGCGGGGGAGACGGTGCAGCTTACGAGCGTCCACGCCCCCAGCGTGCGCGCGGCTTGCCAATGATGCGGCGGCACGATGCCTTGCACGGTGTCGCCTGCCAGCACATCGGGGCCAAGGCGAAGCGCGGTTGCGGGGCCTGCCTCGGTCTCGGCCAAGCGCAACTCAAGCGGCGCGCCTGCATGATAGTGCCAAATCTCAGCGGCATCGACGCGGTGCCAATGGCTACTTTCCCCGGCCTTGAGCAAGAACAAGATCGCGGTGCCCGCCGGGCGGGTGCCCCCGGTCGCTTCAGCGATCCATGTCTGGCGATACCAGCCGCCCTCCGGATGGGGCGCAAGATTGAGTTTTTGGATGATCTGATCGGCTTCGGTCATGGTCCCCCCTTTGCGCCAGAGTAGCGGTCCATGTGCAAAAGAAAACCCCGCCAAGGCGCAGGCCCGGCGGGGTTTTCAAATCGGTTTGCAGTGGCCCTTATTTCAGGATGCCACGGCCCATGTATTCAGCGGTTTCACCCAGCATTTCTTCGATACGGATCAGCTGGTTGTATTTCGCGAGCCGGTCCGAGCGCGCGAGCGAGCCGGTTTTGATCTGGCCGCAGTTCGTCGCCACGGCGAGGTCCGCAATCGTCGCATCTTCGGTTTCGCCCGAACGGTGGCTCATGACGTTGGTGTAGCGCGCGCGATGCGCCATATCGACGGCTTTGAGCGTTTCCGACAGCGAGCCGATTTGGTTCACTTTCACCAGCATCGAGTTGGCCACGCCTTCTTTGATGCCGCGGGCGAGACGCTCGGGGTTGGTCACAAAGAGGTCGTCGCCCACAAGCTGCACTTTGCCGCCAAGCGTGTCGGTCAGCAGTTTCCAGCCCGCCCAGTCATCTTCCGCGCAGCCATCTTCGATCGAGATGATCGGATAGTCGCCGCAGAGTTTTTCAAGATAGGCAACGTTTTCTTCCGAGGTCAGGCTCAGGCCTTCGCCCTTCATCTCATACTTGCCGTCTTTGTAATATTCGGTCGACGCGCAATCCATCGCCAGATAGATGTCATCGCCCGGTTTGTAGCCAGCTTTTTCGATGGATTTCAGAATGAAATCGAGCGCATCGCAGGTCGAGGCGAGCATCGGCGCAAAGCCGCCTTCATCGCCCAGACCGGTCGAAAGACCCGCCGCCGACAGCTCTTTTTTCAGGGTATGGAAGACTTCCGAGCCCATGCGCACCGCGTCGCGGATGTTGCCCGCCGAAACCGGCATGATCATGAATTCTTGAATGTCGATCGGGTTGTCGGCATGTTCGCCGCCGTTGATGATGTTCATCATCGGCACCGGCAGGATGCGCGCCGAAGTGCCGCCGACGTAACGATAAAGCGGTTGCGCGGTGAAATCGGCAGCGGCTTTCGCACAGGCGAGCGACACACCCAAGATCGCGTTCGCGCCAAGGCGGCCTTTGTTCGGCGTGCCGTCCAGTTCGATCATCAGCTTGTCGATGGCTTCTTGATCGGTGACGTCTTCACCCACAAGGTTCTCGGCCAGCTCACCGTTCACCGCCATCACGGCTTCCAGAACGCCTTTGCCCATGTAGCGCGATTTGTCGCCGTCGCGGCGCTCCACCGCTTCATGCGCGCCGGTCGAGGCGCCCGAGGGAACCGCCGCGCGGCCCATCGTGCCGTCTTCGAGGGTCACGTCAACCTCAACGGTGGGGTTGCCGCGGCTGTCGAGGATTTCGCGCGCGTGGATGTCAATGATCGTGCTCATAGGAGTGCTCCGATTGAAAAATCGCCTCCTCTATAGACCTATGCTGCCGCTGCGAAAAGGGTGTTGTTAGCGATAACTCACCTGTTAGCGCCCGAGGTGACGCGTTTTTCAGACGGTTCCGGCGGCGGCCGCTGCGCGGGCGCGCGCACGTTCCCGCGCGAGCGTATAAAGGCCCGAGCCAACAATGATCAGACCGCCGACAAGCGTCAATAAATCGGGCTTTTCGGCAAAGACGGTCCAGCCGATGATCAGCGCAAAAATCAGCCGCGTGTAGCGGAAGGGGGTGATCACCGCGACCTCGCCAAGCCGCATCGCAGCAATGAGCGCGTAATAGCCCGCCGTGCCAAAAACCAGCGCGGCACAAAGCTGGGCATAATCGGTGAGGCTGGGCGCAAGGAAGGCGCCTTGGAATTGCAACAGCAGCGCGCCTGCCGGAATGCAGGTGGCAAAGCCATAGGTGGCAAGCTGCATCGAGGTGATCGAACGCGGCACGCGGCGGGTAATCACATCGCGCGCGGCCAAGCCCACGACGGCGACAACGGCGAAAAGGGAAAGGATCGAGAACCCCTCGGTGCCGGGGCGGATCACCACCAGCACGCCCAGAAAACCGACCATAATCGCCGACCAGCGCCGCCAGCCAACTTGTTCGCCCAAAAACAGCGCCGCACCCAGCGTGACGGCCAGCGGTGTGGCTTGCAAAATCGCCGAAGCCTCGGCCAATGGCGTGAAGGCGATGGCGCAGACAAAGGCGAGCGTGCCCACCAATTCGCCGAAATTGCGGCCAATAACTGCGGGTGCCAGCAGATCGCGTGAAAACAGCCGGTCGCCCTTGCGCAAGGCCAGCGCGGCAAAGATCAAAGTGCCGCCGACGCCCATCAGCATCAGCACCTCGCCGACCGGCATATGCTGGCTCAGACGTTTGACGAACAAATCTTCCATGGCGAAACCGGCCATTGCCGCCACCATCAAAAGACTACCCCGGAAGTTTTCGACACCATTGCTCATGCGCCGGGCTTTGCCAAAGCGTGCGGGCGGCGTAAAGCGCGCGATTGTATCCGCCACAAGATCGCGCGGTTAGGTGCCGCAGAAGGTGCGGGTGACACGCTCATCATGGCTTGGTGCGGCTTCCAAATCGGCAAAGCTGTCGTCGGGCGTGAAGGGCGCGGCCAAGGCCGCGTTGAGCCGGTGGAAGGGCGCAAAATCACCCTCCACGGCGGCGGCGATCATTTCCTCCACCCGGTGGTTGCGGGGGATGCGCACGGGGTTGGCCGCGGCCATCACCGTTGCCGGGTCGGGCTCGCGTTCCAGCCGCGCGCGCCAGTCCGGTTCCCATGTGTCAAAGGTTTGGGGTTCAGTAAATTCTTCCCGTGCGGTGCCGGTGCTCAGCCCCCGGAAGGTGCGGGTGAAATCGGCCACCTCGGTCGCCATGCGGTTCAGCAGGCTTTCGATCAAGGGCAGGTCGTCTTGCGTGGCACTGGCTAGCCCGATTTTGCGGCCCATGCGGGCGAGCCATTCGGCCTGATAGATGGGCGCGAAATCATCAAGCACTGCTTGCGCTTGCTCCACCGCTGCATCGCCCTTGCCCATGAGCGGCAACAGGCACGAGCCAAGCTGCGCGAGGTTCCAAAGCGCGATTTGTGGCTGGTTGGCATAGGCATAGCGGCCCCGCACGTCGATTGAGGAAAACACCTTTTTCGGGTGGTATTCATCCAAGAAGGCGCAGGGGCCATAGTCGATCGTCTCGCCCGAGAGCGCGCAATTGTCAGTGTTCATCACACCATGGATGAAGCCGAAAGACATCCACCCCGCTACGAGCTTTGCCTGCGCTTGGGTGACGGCGGCTAGCAGGTCGCGCGCGGTTTTACCATCGGGGTAATGGCGCGAAAGTGTGTACTGGCAAAGGGTTGCAAGTGCTTCTTCGTCACCACGCGCGGCGAAATATTCAAAGGTGCCGACACGGATATGGCTTGCGGCGACGCGTGCGATCACAGCGCCGGGGCGCGGAAACCCATCGCGAAACACGTTTTGCCCGGTGGTGACGGCGGCAAGTGCACGGGTGGTGGGCAGGCCAAGCGCGGCCATTGCCTCGCTCAGCACATATTCGCGCAAGACCGGGCCAAGCCACGCCCGGCCATCGCCGCCGCGCGAAAACGGCGTGCGGCCCGCACCTTTCAGCGTCAGGTCAAATCGCGCGCCATCGGGGGCGACAAGTTCGCCCAGCAAAATCGCGCGCCCATCGCCCAGTTGTGGCACGAAGCCGCCAAATTGATGCCCCGCATAGGCTTGGGCAATCGGTGTTGCGCCTTCAGGCATCAGATTGCCCGCGAACATCGCCGTGCCCTCGGCGCTTTGCAAAGCGTCGAGATCCAGCCCCAGCCGTGCGGCCAAGGCTTGGTTCAAGGCAACGGGGCTGGGTGCTGCCACCGGGCTGGGCGGCAGCGCGGCATAGAATTTTTCGGGCAGGCGGGCGTAGGTATTGTCAAATGGAAGGCGCATCGACCTTAGCTGATGCAAGGCCGCGCGCTTTCAAGGTCAAAGCCGTGCAAGACGTTCCGTCAGCAGCGTGTAAAACCCTTTGGCATCGACATCGCCCATGAACATCGCATTCGGTTTGCGCGGGCTTACCCGCCACCAATCGGCCACGGTCATCCCCATCGTCAGTTCGGACTGCGTCTCAATCGCCACGTTGATATGGCGCCCGGTGAACAGGTCGGGCTCGATCAAATAGGCGATCACGCAAGGGTCATGCAGCGGCGCGCCATCGGCGCCATATTTCGCCATATCGAAGCGCTCAAAGAAATCGGTCCAGCTGGCGACGGCATGGCCAACCGGCGTGCCAAGGTTGCGAAACGCCTCGATCCGGGCGCGGGTGGTGAGCACTTTATGGGTGACATCAAGCGGCATCACGACAATAGAGATGCCCGATTTGAACACGATATCAGCTGCTTGCGGGTCAACGTAAATATTGAACTCGGCTGCGGGGGTCACGTTGCCACCCTCAAAGAAGCCGCCGCCCATCAGCACGATCTCATCCACACGCTCGACAATATCGGGCGCTTGAGTGAAGGCCGTCGCAATGTTCGTCAGCGGGCCAAGCGGGCAGAGCGTCACTGTGCCGGGGGGCTCATTGCGCAGGGTTTCAATGATGAAATCGACCGCGTGTTGCTCTTGCAATTTCATCTTGGGCAGCGGCAGCGAAATCCCATCCAGCCCGGTTTTGCCATGCACATATTCTGCGGTGACAAGCGCGCGCTCCATCGGCTTATCGCAGCCCGCAAAGACCTTGATCTCGGTGCGCCCGGCCAATTCGCACACGATCCGGGCATTGCGCGCGGTCAGATCCAGCGGCACGTTCCCCGCCACACAGGTGATCCCCAAAATCTCAAGCTCGGGGCTCGCCAGCGCCAACAAAATGGCCACGGCATCGTCTTGTCCGGGATCGGTGTCGATAATGATCTTTCGCGTCATGGGTACTCCTTTGGGCACAAAATGTAGTGCTGCGCCGCAGAAGTCCATATTCCATGAACACGCCCAAAACGTGCCACATTTGATGGTTAACAAATTCTCAATGGCGCAGAGCAGGCGCCGCGTTCCAGTGTCTTCTTGTGTTCCCGGAAACCCTCATTAGGCCGGTGCAAAGCCGGCGGCAGGCAGGCTAACCTAATGCAGACGCAACATCTTTTTCTGATCCCCCCGATGTTTGATACACTGGGCAGCGCGGTGGCGCGCTCTTTGGCACAGGGGCAGGGGCACTTGGTCGCGGCGGGATACGGCATGGCGGCACTGGGGCCCGTGGAGGGTGCAGGCGTGATCGTCGATCAGGCGATCTTTGGGCGTGCGGGCGCGGGGCTGAAGGGCTTCTTTCCGCTGGCGGGCGCGCGGGCGCGGGCGATGGCGGAAATGCTCGATGGCCCGGTGGGGCGCATCGTGGTGCCAGTGATGGCGCTTGATCAAGCTTACCCGATGCTGTGGCGCCAACAGGCAATCCGTCGGGTGATGCCCGATTTTGATGGGCTCGGCCCGAAATTTTGTCGCTTCAAGCGCGGTTGGGCCGAGGTGGTCGAAGATCTGATCGCCGCCTTCGCGCCCGAAGAGGTGGTGGTTCTGCATGCGCCTGTGTCAAGCGCGCAGGTGCTGTCGGCGCTTGTCCCCGATGCCGGTCTGGCGGCGATTGAGCCGGTGTCAAACGTGATCCCGGATACGGCCATTGCGATGTTGCAACGGCTCTATCGTCAAGGGGTCGAGGTTCCGCCCAAACAAGTGATGCGGATGATTGAGCAACACCAACATGCGCCGCAACCCGCGCCTTTGGCGCAATTTGCGCCCGAGGATCGCGCTGAGATGCGCCGCCATTTCGCAACCGAGATGGAGCGTCTCGCGGCCATGCCGCATGTGCGGATCGGCCTTGATGGGCTCGATCTTGCGAGCGCGGCGCAATAAAAGGGGCAGGCGGGCTTAGCCCGCCATCGCCACCTCAAGCGCCTCAAGCGCTTCCATCCACAACTCTTCGGCCCTGCCCATCGCTTCGCGCGCCTCGGCGTGTTTCAAAAGCCACTTGTCCCGCTCTGCCGCGCGGGAAGCGTCATAAAGCTCAGGATCGGCGAGCTTTTCATCCAGCTTGGCCAGCATTTCGGTGAGCTTTTCTACCCGCTCTTCGCATTTGCGCGCCTCGGCCCGCAGCGCCAAGATTTTCTCGCGTGAGGGTTGGGCGGGTTTTTCCTTGGTCGCTTTTTCGGTGGCTTTGGCGGGTTTGTCGTCCGGGTCAACGGCCAGAAGTTCGGCGCGATAGGCTTCCAAATCCGCCGCATAGGGCGCAACTGCCCCGCCCTTCACCAGCCAAAGCCGGTCCGCCACAAGGCCCAAAAGGTGCATGTCGTGGCTGACCAAGATCACCGCGCCGGAATAGGCGGTGAGTGCTTCTACCAGCGCCTCGCGGCTTTCGATATCAAGGTGGTTCGTCGGTTCGTCGAGAATGAGCAGATGCGGCGCATCAAGCGTGGCCAAAAGCAGCGAGAGCCGCGCCTTTTGCCCGCCCGACAGCTTGCCCACTTCGGTTTCCGCTTGATCGGCCAAAAGCCCAAAGCCCGCCAGCCGCGCGCGCAATTTGGAGGGGTGTTCTTCGGGGCGCAGCCGTTGCAGATGCAGCAAAGGCGTCGCGCCAAGGTCCAACTCATCCACCTGATGCTGCGCGAAATAGCCGATCCGCAGCTTGGAAGACCGCGCAATCCGGCCCTCGCAGGCCTCCAGCTTGCCCGCAAGCAGTTTGGAGAGCGTCGATTTCCCCTCCCCGTTGCGGCCCAAAAGCGCGATCCTGTCATCTTGGTCGATGCGCAGATTGAGGCGGCGCAGGATCGGCTTGCCGCCATAGCCCACCGCCGCGCCATCAAGCGTGATGATCGGGGGCGAAAGTTGCTCGGGCGTGGGGAAGGTGAAGACCTGTTTCGCGGCCTCTTCGGGCGCGGTGATCGGCTCCATCTTTTCGAGCATCTTCACGCGCGCCTGCGCCTGTGCGGCCTTGGTGGCCTTGGCTTTGAAGCGGTCCACGAAGCTTTGCAGATGCGCGCGCCGCGCCTCTTGTTTTTTCGCCGCTGCCGCAAGGTTGGCCCGCGCCGCCGCGCGTTGGCGCGCGAATTGGTCGTAAGGCCCATTCCACAGCGTCAGCTTGCGGTTTTCCAGATGCAGGATCGAGCCCACGGCGCGGTTCAAAAGCCCGCGGTCGTGGGAGATAATAATCACCGTATGCGGGTAGCGCGTGAGGTACTGCTCCAGCCAAAGCGCACCCTCAAGGTCGAGATAGTTCGTCGGCTCGTCGAGCAGAAGCAGATCGGGCTGGGCAAAGAGCACGCCCGCCAAAGCCACCCGCATCCGCCAACCGCCCGAGAAATCGGAACAGGGGCGTTGCTGCGCTTCGGCATCAAAGCCAAGGCCGCGCAAAATGGCACTGGCGCGGGCTTCGGCCGACCACGCATCAATATCGGCAAGCCGCGTTTGCACCTCGGCAATGCGGGCCGGGTCCGTTGCGGTTTCTGCCTCGGCCAAAAGGCTGGCGCGTTCGGTATCAGCCTCCAGCACCGTATCAAGTAGGCTGGTGGAGGACGAGGGCACCTCTTGCGCGACGCCGCCGATGCGAGCGCGGACGGGCAGGGCGATCTCGCCCGATTCCAGTGCGATCTCGCCCCGGATCAGCCGAAAGAGCGTGGTCTTCCCGGCGCCGTTGGCACCGACAAGGCCGACTTTATGGCCGGTGGGAATACGGGCAGAGGCGCCTTCAAACAGCGGGCGGCCTTCGATGGCATAGGTGATGGCGTCAAGTGTGAGCATGCAAGCGCTGTGCCTGAGGTGTGCGCGCGCGTCAATGCCGGGTGTGGGCTCTTGTGTCGCTTGGCGCAAAGGGGAAAACCGGGTTAGGGTCATTTGTTGCTGCCGCATTGCATCTTTTTCGCGCAATTGTCGCATGGTTTGACCAAAACGGCAGTCATGCGGGGCTTTTCAACTTCGTTGCCCCATGCTAGCAGGCGCCAGAGATTTTCCTGACCGTGGGATCAATACCCCGGTCCCCAACCTGAGAGGCTTCCCCTCATGGCCATCGAACGCACGCTGTCGATCATCAAACCCGATGCCACCCGTCGCAACCTCACCGGCAAAATCAATGCCAAATTCGAGGAAGCCGGTCTGCGCATCGTCGCGCAAAAACGCATCAAGCTGAGCCTCGAGCAAGCTGGCAAATTCTATGAAGTCCACAAAGAACGCCCCTTCTACGGCGAACTGTGCGAATTCATGGCGTCCGAGCCGGTTGTTGTGCAAGTGCTCGAAGGCGAAGGCGCGATTGCCAAAAACCGTGAAGTGATGGGCGCGACCAACCCGGCGAACGCCGATGACGGCACCATCCGCAAAGAATTCGCCCTTTCGGTTGGCGAAAACTCGGTCCACGGCTCGGATGCGCCGGAAACCGCTGCGGTGGAAATCGCCTTCTTCTTCTCGGGCCTCGAACTGGTCGGCTAATCCGATCTTCGATGCTGAAAGTTTAAGGGCTGCCCCTATGGGTGGCCCTTTTCTTTTGCGCCCTTTGCAAGGCAAAGAAAAACCGCGCCGACAGGGTCGGAGCGGTGGGCCATAAGATGGCGGTCATAGAAGAGTTTGGTCTGCCGGGTCTTTCAAGACCGCTTCGGCAAATCCGCTCTCACTGAGGGGCGAGAACAGGGCAGGGGGTGCGCAGGGCCGTCGCGCGGGCCAATGCGGCTCGCAGCACCACATTGCGCAAAACTTAGATCGAGGCCCAGTCGGTGATCCGGGTCATGCCCGGTTGCGTGGGCTTCGTGGCAGAGCCTTGCTGCTGCACCGAAGTGGATTTCGCCGATTGCTGGACTTGCACGCCTTCCTGCTGCTGGCTGGCCGCGCTCATCCCCATTTGCACCGTGTTTTGCATATCATTGCCTCGTCAACTTGGTCGCCGTTACCCCCTCACGGGGCGCCTGGATTGTGGCGACACTATGACGCAGCTAGCCTGAACTGACAGCATGGTCAATTCACGATGAATGACAGCCGTGTGACACCCTGTGAGGGATGCGCAAAAGTCACGGATCGGCATGAAAAACCCCCGCAAAATCAGCGGGGGCGGTTAAAAAGTTTAACCAAATTGAAGGTTTAACGCAATCAGGCCGAAGCGGCCTTATTCGGCGGGCGTGGTCGCTGGTTGCGCAGACGACTCATCGCTGCGCTTGCGTGCGGGGCTGCCACATAGCGAGACACGGGGCTGCCCGGACATGTGCAGAAGATGCTCCAGCGCGCCGTTGTCGCGCACCATATCGCCCAAAGTGTGACGGTCCATCGCGCTGTAGAATGCCTCAACCCCAGCCTCGAGCGCATCGCGGAAACGGCAGGCATTTGCCAGCGGACAAGAGTTGGTATCTGCGTCAAAGCATTCGACGAAGGGCAGGGACGCCTCAAAGGTGCGCAGCACTTCGCCGACACCGATGCTGTCCATTTCGCGCGCCAATCGTAACCCGCCTGAGCGCCCGCGTTGCGTTTCCACAAAGCCACGTTGGGCCAAGGTGTTCACAACTTGCGCAAGGTGGTTTTCCGAGGCGTTGCAGGCTTCGGCGATTTCATGTTTGCGAACGATCCTGTCACTGTTCACGGCACAGAACATCAGGGTGCGCATCGCCAGGTTGGTCCGAGTCGTCAGTCGCATGCTGGCTCCGATTTCCCGAGGGGTTTAAGGCATGTCGCAGATACTTTATTGAGATATGTCATGAGTTATTGGCAAAAGACAGTGAAACACTGTCCTTGCGTCAATATGTCTGAACGATGCTTCTTTTCTTGTATGCAGGAATTGCAATGTTATAACGGCGCTGCGATGCGGCGGATTTCCGCGCTCTGCGCCCGGGGGCAGAACAGCCCACTGCGGCAGGAGGCGGGATTGCGCGGCTGCATCTGTTCACCCCATTTTGGGCCCCGTGACGGGCTTGCCACTTCCTGACACGTTGACCCGCAGCTGACGGCATCGAGGACTTCGCATGACAGCATCCCCCACCGCCGCGCCGCATACCGAAAGCCGGTTGGCGCATTTTCCGATCACCTTTTACGCCACCACCATGGGCTTTGGCGGGCTGACGCTGGCGCTGCGCGCGGCGGCAAAGCCGCTTGGGCTCGGGCCGCTGCCTTACCAAGTGATGTTGGGTGTTACGGCGACAGCTTTCGTGCTGATTTCGCTGTTCTACCTCGCTAAGGCGCTGACGCATTGGAAAGAGGTTTATGCCGAATGGCATCACCCGATCCGGCTGTCGTTCTTTCCGACGATTTCGGTTTCGATGCTGCTGCTCTCCATCGGCTTGATGACCGTATCGCAACCTGCGGCGCTTGCGCTTTGGGGCGTGGGCACCACGCTTCAGGGTATTTTGACGATTGCAGTGGTGACGAACTGGATCGGCACCCGCTCATTCCAACACGGTCACCTTAACCCCGCATGGTTCATCCCGGCGGTTGGGAACGTGATCGTGCCGGTCGCCGGCGCGCAGCTCGGCTTTACCGAAATCTCGTGGCTCTTCTTCTCGGCGGGCATGATGTTTTGGGTGATCTTGCTCACTCTCGTCTTCAACCGTCTGGTGTTCCACGATCCGCTGCCGGGGCGGTTGCAGCCGACGCTGGTGATCATGATCGCGCCGCCTGCGGTGGCCTTTATCTCTTGGGTGCGCTTGACGATGGGCGAAGGGGCAGAGGTCGATGCGATGGGGCATATCATGCTCTCGCTCGCCTATGTCTTTGCTGCGCTGGTGGCGGTGCAACTGCCGCGCATTCTGCGGCTGCCCTTTGCGATGTCGTTCTGGGCGCTCAGCTTCCCCGTCGCGGCGCTGACCATTGCGACGCTGCTTTACGCCGAACTCAGCCATTCGATGGTGCACCAATATATGGGCACGGGGTTCTTGGGGCTGTTGGTCGTGCTGATCGCCGGGCTAGTTGTGCGCACGCTTTTGGGCATTGTCCGCGGCGAAATTTGCAAGCCGGAATAAGCGCGCTTCTGCTGCTGTCACAGGAAAGGCCCCCACTTGCGCGGGGGCCTTTTTCATTATCCGAAACGACAAAGGGGGCCCGCAGGCCCCCAGGTGGTGTCGAGAGTGGTTCAGGGATTATTATCGTGCGTGGTGGAGAAACGAAAACTCAGTGGCCATAGACCGCGCGACGCGCGAGTTGCGGCGCCTCTTCCGGGCAGATGCCAAGGTCGCAGCACAGCCGCGGCGAGAGCCGGGCAATCTCATTCAGCGTATGCGCGTAGCGGGCGCGTTTTTCGACGGCAGAGAACATGCGAGAGAAGAGGGCGGACATCGGTTCGGCTTTCGGCACTGGCTTATGTGGTCACTTTTTCTGACCGGAAGATGCGCTTTCTTGGCCGGCACAACAACCGATGATCCGGCATTGCCGCGATGCGGCGCCTGCAATGGTTGCCCCAACCGCAAGCCCGCCATGCAAAAGGGGCAGCCCGGAAGCTGCCCCTCTTTGGTTCGGTCATCTGCCGGGGCGTATGGCCCCATAGATTATTTGATCAGCTTGCCCATCGCCACGGCGGTGTCGGCCATGCGGTTCGAGAAGCCCCATTCGTTGTCGTACCACGACAGGATGCGGACCATTTTGCCTTCCATGACCTTGGTTTGATCCATGTGGAACACCGAGGAATGGGGGTCATGGTTGAAGTCTGTCGAGACGTTTTTGAGCTTGGTGTAGCCCAGCACGCCTTTGAGCGGGCCATCGGCGGCAGCTTCAATCGCGGCGTTCACTTCTTCGACCGTGGTGTCGCGTTTGGCTTCAAACACAAGGTCCACAACCGAGACGTTCGGGGTCGGCACGCGGATCGCAACGCCATCGAGTTTGCCTTTGAGTTCCGGCAGCACGAGACCCACGGCTTTGGCAGCCCCGGTCGAGGTCGGGATCATGCTCAGCGCGGCGGCGCGGGCGCGATACAGGTCTTTGTGCATCGTGTCGAGCGTCGGCTGGTCGCCGGTGTAGCTGTGGATCGTGGTCATGAAGCCTTTTTCGATGCCGATCGCATCGTTGAGGACTTTCGCCACCGGGCTGAGGCAGTTGGTGGTGCACGAGGCGTTCGACACGACGATGTCATCGGCGGTCAGCGTTTCGTGGTTCACACCGAAGACGATGGTTTTATCCGCGCCGTCGCCGGGGGCCGAGATCAGCACACGCTTCACGCCGCTTTGCAGGTGGGCTTGGCATTTCTCTTTCGAGGTGAAAATCCCCGTGCATTCCATCGCGATATCAACATCGCCCCAAGGCAGGTCCGCCGGGTTGCGGATCGCGGTGACTTTGATTTTGCCACGGCCGACGTCGATCCAGTCTTCGCCAGTCGTCACAGTGGCCGGGAATTTGCCATGCACGCTATCAAATTGCAGCAGATGGGCGTTGGTTTCCACCGGGCCGAGGTCGTTGATCGCAACCACTTCAATATCGGTCCGTCCCGATTCGATGATCGCCCGCAACACGTTGCGCCCGATACGACCGAATCCGTTGATCGCTACCTTAACCGCCATCTTCATCTCCTTTTGACTCTATCTCTGAGGGCCGCGGGCACCCTTCGACATGACGGGCAAAAGGTCAACAGAAGACTGCGCTTTGAGGCGCTTTCAGAGGCGATTCCATGAAGTTGAGGGGGGCATGCAAAACTGGCCTGCAGCGTCAACGCCAGAAGGCCATCCATTCGGTCAATTTCATCATCTCTTTGGCCAGAAATAAGCTGGCGCTACCATGCAGCATCATCGCATCCACGCCAAAGAACAGCACCACCAGCACCGCAAGCCCGATAGCGATTTGGTTGGTCATAAAGCTCCCCCGTAGCCCCCTGCGCCGTGGCGGCGCGCGGTGACGATAGACGAAGCGAGGGGCAGGGGAAAGGCGCGCGGCGGCGCCTTATTCGCCATCCTCGGCCACTAGGAAGATCTCGCCATTGGCTTCGAGTTCGCGAATGGCGCCGACGATCTCGTTCATCGCCTCTTCGATGTCTTTTTCTTTCGGTTTCTTGAGGTTCGCGATCTCGTCGCGCAGGTTTTGCGCCATGCGTTGTGACATGTTCGACAAGATGAACTCAGCCGATTTCTCGTTTTCGCCTTTGGCACCCGCCAGCGCGACAATAAGCTTGGCCTGATCGACCGCGCGCAGGATTTTGGGAATGTCGCGGGTTTCGATCCGGCTCGGGATATTGGTGAAGGTGAAGATCGCTTTGCGCACTTGATCGGCAAAGATCTTGTCTTCTTCGTCCAGCCCTTCCAGGACCGAATTGCGCGTGGCTGCGGGCGAATAGTTCAAGATCGCGCCGACGCGCTCCACAGGCCCGGTTTCAAAGGCCTTGGCGGGTTGTGCGTCGAGTTGGCTGGCAAGCGCGGTGCCGATCCGGTGCACGGTTTCGGGGGCCACATTGCCGGTGAGCGAGACCGCATAGGCCAGCTTGCGCGCCTTTTCAGAGGCCACTTTGGATAGCAATTCGGCCGAGCGCGCGACGGTCAGCTTCGACAGCATCACCGCGCCAACTTCGATGCTTTCTTCTTGCAGCACTGGCAGCAAAAGATCGGTCGAAAGCCCGGTGATCCGTTCCCACGGATCGGCGCGCGAGGTGCCCGAGGCCATCCGGCGCAAACGGGTTGCCGCCGAAGCCGAAAGCTGCCCCTCAAGCAGTTTCAACGCGCCATCAATGCCGCCGGGGAAGGCGATGCCGACAGCTTCCAACTCGGTGCAGAATTCTTCGATCACCTCGACCATCGTTTCGCGGTCGATCAAGCGCAATTCTGCAATCGTTTCGGCCAGTTGCGTTTGCTGATCATCGGTCAGTTCTTCGAGCGGCAGTTTCAGCCCTTCGGTGGCCAGCAATTGCACCACGACCGCCGCTTTTTGACGACGAGACAGCACCGGGCGCGAGGCACCGGGGCGGGTGAGCGGGCCGAGGGCCGATTGGGGGGCGATGGCGTTCACGCGCGACTCCGAATTCTGTTCCGGGTCACTCTCGCAGTCAGCCGTTAAGCGGCGGTTATCGGTGCTTTGGCATTTCTTCTCAACTTGAGGGAATTACGCAGCTTTTTGTCTTTTCATCCCAATGCTGTCCTTCTGGACAGGTCAACTTGGCACGGTCCGCACAATCCTGCGCAGAGGCGGCTAGGGGCGCCACAATCAACGCGGGAAAAAGCAAAAGCGCCGCGAGGTGTTTCGGTGTCATCTTTCTCTCCCTTGCAAAGGGAAAGCGTCACCCGATTCGCCTCGCGACGCCAAATCACATCTTAAGGGGTGGGCTTAGGCGCCAAACACCCGTTTGAAGATCGTGTCGACATGTTTGGTGTGATAGCCAAGGTCGAATTTCTCTTCAATTTCCGCCGGGCTCAGCGCGGCGGTCACTTCGGCGTCTTTCAGGAGTTCTTCTTTGAAGTCCGCGCTTTGTTCCCAGACCTTCATCGCATTGCGTTGCACGAGGCGGTAGGCATCTTCGCGGCTGACGCCCGCTTGCGTCAGCGCCAAAAGCACCCGTTGCGACATGACCAAGCCTTTGAACTTGTTCATGTTGCGCAGCATGTTCTCGGGGTAGATCACCAGATTTTCGATCACACCGGCCAAGCGGTTGAGGGCGAAATCAAGGGTGATCGTCGCATCGGGGCCAATGCCGCGCTCGACCGAGCTGTGCGAGATATCGCGCTCATGCCACAGCGCGACGTTTTCCATCGCCGGCACCACGCACATGCGCACAAGGCGGGCAAGGCCGGTCAGGTTCTCGGTGAGCACCGGGTTGCGTTTGTGCGGCATCGCCGAGGAGCCTTTTTGGCCCTTCGAGAAGAACTCTTCGGCCTCCAGCACCTCGGTGCGTTGCATGTGGCGGATCTCAATGGCGACGTTTTCGATGCTCGAGGCGATCACGCCCAGCGTCGCAAAGAACATCGCATGACGGTCACGCGGGATGACTTGGGTCGAGATCGGCTCGGGCTTCAGACCCAATTGCGCGCAGACATGTTCTTCGACGCTCGGGTCGATGTTGGCGAAAGTGCCGACGGCGCCCGAAATCGCACCGGTGGCCACTTCCTCACGCGCATTGGCAAGGCGGGCGCGGTTGCGGTCCATCTCGGCATAGAAGCGCGCGAAGGTGAGGCCCATCGTCGTGGGTTCCGCGTGAATGCCGTGGCTGCGGCCAATGCGGACGGTGTCTTTGTGTTCGAGCGCGCGCTTTTTCAGCGCCGCCAGCACACGGTCCATATCGGCAAGCAGAATATCCGCTGCGCGCACCAGTTGGATGTTGAGCGTGGTATCGAGCACATCCGACGACGTCATGCCTTGGTGCACGAAGCGCGCATCTTCCGAACCGATATGCTCGGCCAAATGCGTCAGGAACGCGATCACGTCATGTTTGGTGACGGCTTCGATCTCGTCGATCCGGGCGACATCAAACTCAACATCCTTGGCCTTCCAAACGGCCTCGGCATTGGCTTTCGGGATCACGCCAAGGGCGGCTTGCGCGTCGCAGGCATGGGCCTCGATCTCATACCAGATTTTGAACTTGGTGGCAGGTTCCCAGATGTCGACCATCTCTTTGCGGGCATAGCGCGGGATCATGGACAGGCCTCTTGCTTGTGACGGAGTTGGGCGGTTGATAGACCGGGCCAGCCTTTTGGGCAAGGGATGCGGCAAGACGAGGCAAGAATGACGCGTGCAATTACCGATTTTGAGGGCTCTTGGCAGATCAGCCGCAGCATTGATGACCGCTTCGGTGGGCAAAAAGCCACCTTCGCGGGTCAGGCCACGTTAATTCCTTGCCAAGATGGGTCTTGGAAATGGGAAGAGAGTGGCTATCTGACATTAGGAGAGGATGCCCCGATCAAAGCCACGCGGATTTACTATTGGCGCCCGGCGCCGCCGCAGATTGAGGTGTTCTTTGAAGACGGGCGGCCGTTTCACAGTTTTGACCCTTCGGGGGCGGATACGGCGGCCCATTGGTGTGACCCCGATGATTACCGGGCCCAGTATGAGTTCAAAGATTGGCCGCAATGGCAGGCCATCTGGCGGGTGAAAGGCCCGCTCAAGGATTATGAAATGATCTCGCGCTACACTCGCGCGTGACACCGCTCTTTGCCGCCCGGCAGAGGCACCCCCGGAGCGCCTCCGGTCGGATCGAGGGATGGCGACTTAGCTCTCGTACCCGATAGCTCTGGGGGTGCAGCGTGTCCAAAGCTACAGACCTCCTCACAAACTCCCAGATGCTGCATTGCCGCAGCGCGCTTGTGCCGCTGCAGCGGGGCAGGGAGGTTGTATCTTGGGCCAAAATCGGTAACTCAGGGTCAAGGAAGACCGAAGGCAGGGAGAAACGCGATGAGCAAGCGCGAGGCCGGTGCGGCAAGCCCGGGTAAGCTGCGCCATCTCGGTCCGGTATTGCTGGGCTTTTCTCTGTTCGGTTTAGGCATTTGGGCGCTGCAACATCTGCTCAAAGAGGTCAGCGCTGATGAGATCATCGCGCAGATCAATGCCACCCCGAACCATATCTTTGCGATTGCCCTTGGCGCGACGGCTTTGGGCTATACCGCGCTGATTGGGTATGACTTCTGGGCGCTGAAATATCTTGAGAAAAAGCTGCCGCTGCGGGTTGTCGCCTTGGGCGGATTTTTGGGCTATGCCTTTGGCAACACAATCGGAATTTCGGTGCTATCGGGCGGTGCCGTGCGCTACCGGATCTATTCTGCCTTTGGGCTCAACGCCTTTGAGGTCGCGGCGCTGGCCTCTTATATCGCGATTGCCATGGGCACGGGGCTTTCGCTTGTGGGTGTTTTCGCGCTGGCGCTGCATCCCGCCGCGCTGACCGGGCTCTTGCCGCTTTCCGAAGAGATGGTGCGGCTTTTGGCGCTCTCTGGCGGGCTGGCGACGGTGGCTTTGCTCTTTGGTTTAGGCATCTCGGGCAAGGTGCTGCGGCTTGGCAAATATGAAATCTCGATGCCGCGCCCGCATATTTTGACCGGGCAAATGGTCGTTGCGCTGTTCGACAGCACGATGGCGGCGCTCACCCTTTATGTGCTCTTGCCTCAAGGCGCGCCGGATTTTGTCACCTTCCTCGCGATCTATGCCACCGCCACGATGGTCGGCGTGATGAGCCATGTGCCGGGCGGGGTTGGCGTGTTTGAAACCGTGGTGATGGCGGCGATGCCCGCAGGTACGGCGGTGGGTGATGTTGCTGCGGCGCTTTTGATGTTCCGCCTGATCTATTACCTCATCCCCTTTGCGCTCGCCTTTGTGATCGTCTCGCTCAACGAGGCGCGCTTGGCGGGGGGCTGGGCGGTCCGGCTCTTTGGTGAAATTTCGGACCCGATGCGCCCGGCCTTCAACGCCGTGGCGGGGATGGTGCCTTGGCTTTCGGGGGCATGGGCCTTTGGCTTGGGCGCCTATCTTTTGGCGCTGGCGCTTTGGCCCTCGGTGCCGACACTTCATGACAGCGATGACCTTGTCGGTGCGATCTTGCTGGAGGGTGGCACGCTTGTCTCCTCGGTCGCCGGGGCGGTTTTGCTCATCCTCTCGCATGGGTTGATCCGGCGCGTTGCGGGGGCGTTTTGGCTCACCATCGCGGCGATTGGCGGCGGCATTGTTGCCGTTCTGCTCAACAACTTTGATATTGAAAGCGCGACCCTTCTCGCCGCTGGCGCGCTTTTGATGTGGCCGTTCCGGCGCGAGTTTTACCGCGAAGCGAAAATCACCGAAGGCGTGCTGGGCCCCGCGTGGATCGCCATGGTCACCGCCGTGATCATCGCGGTCGCCCTCTTTTTCATCTTTGTCCACGCCGCCACGCCCTATTCGCACAGCCTTTGGGTCGATTTCGCGCAAAACGCCAATACCCCGCGTTCGTTGCGGGCGGGGCTGGTGGGCTCGGCGATTTTGGTGATCTTCACCACTTATCTGGCGCTGCAACCGCTCGCCAAGCGCAGCCCGCGCACGCCCGGAGAGGCGTTGCAGATGGCCCGCAAAGTGATCGACGCGCAATCCGATCCCACCGCCTGCCTTGCGCTTGCGGGGGATAAAGAGCTGACCTTCTCGGGCGATGGTTCGGCTTTCTTGATGTTTGCACGCCGCCGCAAAAGCTGGATCGCGATGGGCGACCCGGTGGGCGATTTGCGCTATTTCGATGATCTGGGCTGGGATTTTGTCGAAGCCGCGCAGCAGGCCAATTGCCGCCCGGTGTTTTACGAAATCTCAGAACGGCAATTGCCGCGGATGATCGAGATGGGCCTTGCCGCGCATAAAGTGGGCGAAGAAGCGGTGGTGAACCTTTCGACCTTCACGCTCTCTGGCGCGCGGTTCAAATCCATGCGCGCGGCGTTTAACAAAGCGCAACGCGAGGGGCTGGACGTAGAGGTGTTGCAACCGCCCCATGCGCCGGAGTTGATCGAGGAGTTGCGCCCAATCTCTGATGCATGGCTAGGCGATAAAGTCGGCCATGAGAAAAGCTTCTCGGTGGGGCGGTTTGATCCGATCTATCTGCGCCATTTCCCGATTGCCGTGGTGCGCCGCGCGGGTAAGGCCATCGCCTTTGCCTCGATCATGGCACCGGGCAGCGGCCAGCGCGTGGCGGTGGATTTGATGCGCTACCGCCCCGAGGATGCTTCGGGCATGATCGAGTTTTTGTTCCTCTCGCTCATCGCGCATTATCAAGCGCAGGGCGCGCAGGAGTTTAGCCTTGGCATGGCCCCTCTGGCGGGGCTTAGCGCCCGGCGCACCGCACGGCTTTGGAGCCGGTTTGGTGCGCTGATGTTCCGGCATGGGGGCGCGTTTTACAATTTTGAGGGGTTGCGCGCCTTCAAGGCAAAGTTCAACCCGGAATGGCGCCCGCGCTACATTGCGCTGCCGGTCGGCGTGTCGCCGATGGTGGCGATGGCCGATGTCACCATGTTGATCTCGGGCGGGCCGCGTGGGCTTTTGAAACGCAAATAAGGGCGTGCGCGCCCGAAGGAGGCGTGATGCAGGCGATTGTTTCAAGCTGGCTTTTCTGGGCGCTGCTCTCTGCGGTGTTTGCGGCGCTGACAGCCGTTTTTGCGAAAGCAGGCGTGGCACAGGTGGATAGCGACCTCGCCACATGGCTGCGCACTTTGGTGGTGGCTGTCGTCTTGGGCGCGTTGGTGGCGCTTGCGGGCAAACTGCGCGGCCTAACTGATATTCCCGGCCGCGCGGCGCTGTTTCTTATCTTGTCGGGGCTCGCCACAGGGGCCTCGTGGCTATGCTACTTCCGCGCGCTGTCTTTGGGTGATGCGGCGCGGGTTGCCCCGGTGGATAAACTTTCGGTCGTGTTGGTCGCGGTCTTTGCTGCCGCGTTTTTGGGGGAGATGCTTTCCCCCCTTGCTTGGGCGGGCGTGGCGCTCATTGGGCTTGGCGCGGCGCTTGTGGCGCTTGGCTGATCAGTCCCAACCGTTCATCAACCGATAGCGCATCACCGCGCGGTCTGTGGCGATCATGCCGGGGATCAGCAGCGCATCGAGCGCCCACCACAGCCCCACGAGCGCAAGCGGAATATAGCCCACCAAAATGAAGGTGAGCGCAGAGCCGATGCCAAACAGTACAAGCTGCATCAGCCCCGAAAACCAGCGTCCCAAATAGAACCGGTGCACGCCAAAGAAGCCAAGGAAGAACCACAGCAAATAGGCGACAAGGGTCGAGGGGCCATCATTGGCAATGCGTTGTTCAATCCAAAGGGCGCGGTCGGTCATGTAAACCTCCTTTACATGGAGATGAGATGGGGTGGCGGGCAGCGCCTTACAAGAGCCACACCCAAATGAAAAAGGCCCCGCAGTGCGGGGCCTTTGGTGTTCTGTGGATTTGCCTTAGCTTTTCGCGAGGTTGCGCAGCACGTAATGCAGCACGCCGCCGTTTTTGAGATATTCGATCTCGACCTCGGTATCGATCCGGCTTTTCAGCATGATCTTGGTCTCGGTGCCGTCGGCGCGTTTGATCGTGCAGGGCACGAGCGAGAGCGGTTTGATATCGCCTTCCAGACCTTCGATCGTCACCACCTCATCGCCGGTCAGACCCAGCGATTTGCGGCTCGCACCTTCGGTGAACTCAAACGGGATGACGCCCATGCCGATCAGGTTCGAACGGTGGATCCGTTCAAAGCTTTCGGCCACCACGGCTTTGACGCCGAGCAGGTTGGTGCCTTTGGCCGCCCAGTCACGGCTGGAGCCCGCGCCATATTCGATGCCGCCAAAGATCACGAGCGGGGTGCCCGCGGCTTGGAAATCCATCGACGCGTCGTAGATCGTGGTTTGCGCGCCATCCGGGCCTTTGGTGAAGCCGCCTTCAACGCCATCCAGCATCTCGTTTTTGATACGGATGTTGGCGAAGGTGCCGCGCATCATGACTTCGTGGTTGCCGCGGCGCGAACCGTAGCTGTTGAAGTCTTTCGGCTGCACTTGGCGCTCGGTCAGGTATTTGCCTGCCGGGGTGGAGGGTTTGAACGAACCCGCCGGGGAGATGTGGTCGGTGGTGATCATATCACCCAGAACCGCCAGCACGCGCGCATCCACCACATTCGAGATCGTGCCCGGTTCCTTGGCCATGCCTTGGAAATAGGGCGGGTTTTGAATGTAGGTCGAGGCGGCGGGCCAATCGTAGGTTTCGCCCTCGGTGGTTTTCACGCCTTGCCAGTTCGCATCGCCTTTGAACACATCGGCGTATTTCGCGATGAAGGCTTCACGGGTGACGCATTTCTCCACCAGATCAGCAATTTCCGCATCGGTCGGCCAGATGTCTTTGAGATAGACCGGCTTGCCATCGGGCGTTTCGCCCAGCGGCTCAGACGACAGATCAACATTCATCGAACCCGCGAGCGAATAGGCAACGACGAGCGGCGGCGAGGCAAGGAAGTTCGCGCGCACATCCGGGCTGATCCGGCCTTCGAAGTTGCGGTTCCCCGACAGCACCGAGGCGGCAACAAGGTCATTGTCGTTGATCGCTTTGGAGATTTCCGGCGTGCCGAGCGGGCCGGAGTTGCCGATGCAGGTGGTGCAGCCGAAGCCCACAATGTTGAAGCCCATCGCATCCAGATCTTCCTGAAGACCGGCGGCTTTGAGATATTCTTCAACGACCTGCGACCCAGGCGCGAGCGAGGTTTTCACCCAAGGCTTCGGCGACAGGCCAAGCGCGCGGGCTTTGCGCGCCACAAGGCCCGCCCCAATCAGCACATAGGGGTTGGAGGTGTTGGTGCACGAGGTGATCGAGGCGATCACCACGGAACCATCGCCCACTTCGTAGTCTTTGCCTTCGACCGGAACCGATTTCAGCCCGGTTTTCGGCGCCACCGCCAAGCCACCCTCGGCGGCCATTTCCTTGCCTTCCGAGGTCATGTCGACGCCACGGTAATCGGCCACGATCTTCGCGAAGGTCGATTTTGCATCGGTCAGCGGCAGATAATCTTGCGGGCGTTTCGGGCCAGAGATCGCCGGAACGATGCTCGACATGTCGAGTTCGAGCGTCGAGGAGTAGATCGGCGCGTAATCGGCATCGCGCCAGAAACCGTTCTCTTTCGCGTAAGCTTCGACCAGCGCGATACGTTCTTCCGAACGGCCAGTTTGGCTCAGATAGCGCAGGGTTTCATCGTCGATCGGGAAGAAGCCACAAGTCGCGCCATATTCGGGCGCCATGTTGGCAATGGTCGAGCGCTGCGCGAGCGGCAGTTTATCAAGGCCCTCGCCATAGAACTCGACGAATTTGCCAACCACGCCATGTTTACGCAGCATTTGCACGACTTTGAGCACGAGGTCGGTGCCGGTGCAGCCTTCACGCAGCGCGCCGGTCAGTTTGAAGCCAACCACTTCCGGGATCAGCATCGAAACGGGCTGGCCCAGCATCGCGGCTTCGGCTTCAATCCCGCCCACGCCCCAGCCCAGAACGGCCATGCCGTTGACCATGGTGGTGTGGCTGTCGGTGCCCACGAGCGTATCCGGGTAGGCGACCATTTCGCCGTTTTGGTCTTTGTCGGTCCAAACGGTTTGGGCGAGGTATTCCACGTTCACTTGGTGGCAGATACCGGTGCCCGGCGGCACAACGCGGAAGTTTTCAAACGCGCCTTGGCCCCATTTGAGGAACTGATAGCGCTCCATGTTGCGCTGATATTCCAGCTCCACGTTGCGCTGGAACGCGCGCGGGGTGCCGAATTCGTCGATCATCACCGAGTGGTCGATGACCAGATCGACCGGAACCAGCGGGTTGATCTTTTTCGCATCGCCACCAAGGGCTTTAATGCCATCGCGCATCGCGGCGAGGTCGACCACGGCGGGCACGCCGGTGAAGTCTTGCATCAACACGCGCGCCGGGCGGTAAGCGATTTCGCGCGGATTTTTGCCGCCCATCTTCGCCCAATCGCCAAAAGCTTTGATATCCTCGACCGAGACCGAGAAGCCGCCATCTTCAAAGCGCAGCAGGTTTTCGAGCACGACTTTCAGCGCGGCGGGCAGCTTGGAGAAGTCGCCCAGACCGGCTTCTTGCGCGGCGGGGATCGAGTAATAGGCGTAGCTCGCATCGCCGACGCTAAGCTGGCGGCGGGTCTTGGCGGTATCCTTGCCGGTGACAACGGTCATCTGGGGGCCTCCCGTGGCTGTAAACTATGTCTTGATCGGTATGTGCCCCAAGGCGCGGAGTCGATCAAGGGGGCGCGCGCATTTTTTGTATACCGTTGCACACTGAAATGTCGCAGCGCGACCGAGCCACGCACTGGGGTGCGACATTTGCAGCGCACATCGCAAAACCTTGATTGGCTTTTGCGGCGCGTTGCTTTTAGGACAAACGGACGAAACGAAACGAGGCAACATGGCACGGGCGAAACTTGGCGCCACGCTCGGAGGAGCGATCCTTCTTGGCCTTATGGCTGCCGCGCCGGTGCAGGCGCAAGAGGGCGCTGCGGGCGGCCCGCAAGGTCTTGGTGCGCGTCCGGCCCCCGGGGCGATGCCCGGACAGTCTTTAATCGAGAGTCTGAACCGTGCGCTGGATCGCGCGATTGGTCCGCAAGGGGCGCAGCCTGCTGTGGTCAATACGTTGATCGCGCCTTCGGCCAAGCTCAAGCCCGCGCCGGTGGTGGTGGAGCTTTTCACCTCGCAAGGCTGTTCGGCGTGCCCGCCGGCGGATCAGCTTTTGGCGCAAGTGGCGAACCGGCCCGATGTGGTCGCGCTGTCTCTGCATGTCGATTACTGGGATTATCTGGGTTGGGAAGACCCCTTTGCCCAGCCCGCCTTTACCGCGCGGCAAAAGGGGTATGTGCGCGCTGCGGGCGAGCGCACGCTCTATACGCCGCAAGTGATCGTGGGGGGCGAGCAATCACTGACCGCGCCCGCCGCTGGTACGTTGGAGCGGATGATCTCCGCTGAGGCCGCCGAGCCGCCGCGCCTTGCATTGGCGGTGGCAGAAGGGGAAGCCCCCGGCCAATATGTGATTGATCTTGCGCCCGTTGGCCGCGCGCTCGATCGCCCGAGCGTGGTGCAGATCGTGCGCTATGTGCCGCAAGCGCAGGTGGAAATTCTGCGCGGCGAAAACGCGGGCAAGGTGCTTGATTTCGCCAATGTGGTGACGGCATGGCATGCGGTCGCCGAATGGGATGGCCGCGCGCCGTTGCGGCTTAATGCGCAGATCGAGGGGACCGAGCCTGCGGTGGTGATCGTGCAAACGGCGCTGCCGGGCAAAGCCGCGCCGTTGCCGGGGCCGATCTTGTCTACCGCGCGGCTGCGTTAAGCGCTGCGCGGCGCTCCGCATTCCAAACCCAAATGCCCGCGAGCACAATCACCGCAGCCCCTGCGACGGTGTAGAGGTCGGGCAGTTGCGCGAAAAAGATCCAGCCCCAAAGCGACGACAGCACGAGCCCAAGGTAACCGTAAGGCGCCAAAACCCCCGCAGGCGCATGGCGAAAGGCGACGATCAGTGCCGCTTGCCCCGCCGCCCCAAGCGCGCCCACCGCAATGAAAAGCGGCAGATCAACGGGGGCCACCTCTTGCCAGAAAAAGGGCAGGGCGAGCGATGACAGCGCCGTGCCCACGCCCGCCGACCAGATGACCGACGTGGCGGTGCTGTCATGGCGCACCACGCGGGTCATCAGCGCGCCGCCTGCATAGGTGAAAGCCGCTGCCAGCGCAAAAAGCGCGGCCGGATCCATCACCCCCGCGCCAGGGCGCAAGATAATCAGCGCGCCAAGGAAGGAGACAAAAATCCCCGCCACCCGGCGCGGCCCGATTTTCTCGCCCAAGAACAGCGCCGCCCCAAGGGTGATGAGAACGGGGTTCAGGTCTGTAAGAGCTGCGGCCTCGGCCAGCCCAATCGAGCGGATGGCGAGGAAGAACAGCGCCACCGTCGCCATCTGAAACGCGCCGCGCAAAAGCTGTAGCCCCGGCTGGCGCGAGCGCGCATGTTTGAGAAATGACCCGCGAAAGATCAGTGAAACCAGTGCGAGGTTCACTGCGAACCGCGCCCAGATCACCATCGCGGGCGCATAGCTTTGGCCGAGCTTCTTCGCCGCCACATCCATCAAAGTGAAGAACAAAAGCGCTATAAGAAGAAGCCCGATCCCTTTGCTAATCAACGATTTTTCGGGTTCTGGCAGGGGTGGGGCAGGCATGTCAGCCCCCGCCAGATCGGCGGGCGCAATAGAATGGGGGGCCGCGTTCGGCCCCCCGGTATCAGTCTTCCTCAGTTCGTCCCTGTCGCTCACAGCAGCGCTTTCACCTTTTCGGCGACGGCTTCGGCGGTGATGCCAAATTCGCTGTAAAGACGATCGGCCGGGGCGGAGGCGCCAAAGCCTTCCATGCCGACAAAGGCGGCTTTCTTCTCGGTGCCGCGCTCGCCCAAAAGCCAACGATCCCACGGTTGACGGATCGCCGCTTCCACGGCGACACGCACCGCACCGGGCGGCAGGATTTTGCGGCGATACGCTTCGGGCTGGGCCGCAAACAGTTCCATGCAGGGCATCGAAACAACACGGGTGCCAATCGCTTCGCCTTGCAAGATGTCGCGGGCTTTGAGTGCGATTTCCACCTCAGACCCCGTCGCCATGATGATGGCTTGGCGTTTGCCCTCAGCCTCGGCGATCACATAAGCGCCTTGGGCCGAAAGGTTTTTCTGGCTGTGCGTGGTGCGCAGGGTGGGCAGGTTTTGACGGCTGAGCGCCAGAACCGACGGCGTGCTTTCCGACGACAGCGCCAATTCCCAAGCTTCCGCAGTTTCGATCACATCCGCCGGGCGGAAGGTCCAAGTGTTGGGCGTCGCGCGGCAGATCGCAAGATGCTCGACCGGCTGGTGGGTCGGACCGTCTTCGCCCAAGCCAATGGAGTCGTGGGTCATGACGTAAACCGCCGGAACCCCCATCAGCGACGAAAGCCGCATCGCACCGCGCGCATAGTCGGTGAAGCAGAAGAAGGTGCCGCCATAGGGGCGCACGCCACCATGCAGATACATGCCGTTCATCGCCGCCGCCATCGCATGTTCGCGAATGCCGTAGCGCATGTAACGGCCCTTGCGGTTATCGGGCATGAAGTCCGAAATATCGCTGGTTTTGGTTAGGTTCGAGCCGGTGAGGTCAGCCGAGCCGCCAATGGTTTCGGGCACCACCGGGTTGATCGCACCCAGCACCATTTCGCTGGCTTTCCGGGTCGCGACTTTCGGCGCGGCTTCCGATTGGGCTTTCTTGAAAGCGCGGATCGCGGAGGCGAGCTTTTTCGGCACGCCGCGCGACATTTGCCGCTCAAACTCGGCTTTTTTGCTGGCCGAAAGCGCATCGAGCCGGGCGGCCCATTCGGCGTGCTCGGCAGCGCCTTTGGCGCCAATCGCTTCCCAGTCCGCTTTCACATCGGCAGGAATTTCAAACGGGCCATAGTTCCAGCCGTAAACTTCGCGGGTCGCGGCGATTTCATCGGCGCCAAGCGGCGCGCCGTGGACAGAATAGCTGTCGGCTTTGTTGGGCGAGCCAAACCCGATGATGGTTTTGCAATCGACCAGAACCGGGCCTTTGGCTTTTTTCGCTTCGGTCAAAGCGCGGTCGATATCGGCCGGGTCATGGCCGTCGCAGCTCAGCACTTCCCAGCCCGAAGCCGCAAAGCGCGCGCGCTGATCGGTTTTGTCCGACACGGTGACGCGGCCATCAATGGTGATGTTGTTGTTGTCCCAAAGCACGATCAGGTTGTCGAGCTCTTGCTTGCCCGCCAGACCGATCGCCTCTTGGCTGATGCCCTCCATCAAGCAGCCATCGCCCGCGATCACCCAGATTTTGTGATCGACGACGCTTTTGCCAAAGCGCGCTTTCATGGATTTTTCGGCAATCGCCATGCCAACAGCGGTGGAGATGCCTTGGCCGAGCGGGCCGGTGGTGGTTTCCACACCTTCAAGGTGGCCATATTCCGGGTGGCCCGCCATGCGTGCGCCCCATTGGCGGAAGTTCTTCACTTCTTCCAGCGTCGCTTGCTCATAGCCGGTGAGGTAAAGCAGCGCGTAAAGCAGCATCGAGCCGTGGCCCGCCGAGAGCACGAACCGGTCACGGTCCGCCCAGTTCGGGGCTTTGGCGTCAAATTTCAGGTGGTTGCGATAGAGCACCGTGGCCACGTCGGCCATGCCCATCGGCATGCCGGGGTGGCCCGAATTCGCCGCTTGCACCGCATCAATGGCAAGGGTGCGGATGGCTGTGGCAAGCTTCCAGTGCTCGGGGTTGGCGGCACGCAGCGCGGCGATATCCATGAGGGGCGTCCTTTTGCTGGAACGGGATGGTTGGCCTCCGTGATAGCAGGGATCGGGGCAAGATCAAGCGCGGGCCCCAAGTGCTTGAGGTAAAAGGGTGGGAGAAGATTGTCGCAGCGGATAAACTGATGGATGAAACAGGGGCAATCGCGATTCGCCGCGGTTGCAAACTGTGCCGTCGGGCAAACCGCAGGCTGAAAAAGCGGTGCGTCCAAGACGACAAGGGTAAGAGGCGAGGCAGAGAATGACCGAACTGGCAGAATATGAGCGCCGCATTTCCTATGCGCTCGAGCGGATCGGCCGCGGGGTAGAAGTGCTGTCGGATCAGCGCGCTGCCGCTTTGGCTGCGCCGCCGGTGGTGCAAGAACCACCCCCGCCGCCAGAACCCGTGGTGATCGAAGACACCACCCGGATCGAGGCTTTGGAGGCGGAATTGGCGGTGGAGCGCACGGCGCTGGCCGCCGAAAAGGCCGCGCTTGAGGCGGAACGCGCCGCCAATATTCAATTGACCGAGCGGGTCCGGGCAATCCGGGAAAAGCAAGAAACCACCTTGGCTGCGCTGGAGCGCCGCTTGGCGCAAGCCACCAAAGCGCTTGAGGCCGTGCAGGCCGAGGCGAACCGGCTCAAACGCGCCAATGCGGAACTGACCGATGTGAACCGTGCGATGGTGAATGCGGGCGGGCAGGTGAATGCCCAAACCGTCAACCGCGCGATGCAGGCCGAGCTTGAGGCGTTGCGCGCAGCGCGGGCGTGGGAAATGGCGGAACTCGCCGAGATTTTGGCCGGGCTGGAACCGATCGTCGCCGCCCATGCCAAGGCGCCTGCAGGAACCAAACAGCCGGAGGGTGCCGAACATGGCTGATTTGCGTGTAACCATCGGCGGTCGCGATTTTGACGTGTCTTGCCAAGAGGGCGAGGAGCACTTTCTGCAAGCCGCTGCCGCGATGCTGGATGCGGAGGCTTCTGTTCTGGCAGGCCAATTGGGGCGCATCCCCGAGGCGCGGATGCTGCTTATGGCTGGGCTGATGCTCGCCGATAAGGCCGCAGGCACCGAAGATACGATGCGCCAATTGCGCGAGCGGGTGGCGGAGCTTGAGGCGGCCCTAGCGGCGGCGAAAGCGAACCCGCAGCGCGTTGAAGTGCCGGTGATCCCGGCCACGGTGACCGATACTTTGGCCGAAATTGCCGCGCGGGCCGAGGCTTTGGCCGATAAGGTCGAAGAAACGGCGACCGAGGTTCCGGCAGAAGCCGAGGGCTAAGCCATTTGCATTTTGCCCCTTGTATCGGGGCGCGCTCAGGCCGCAGCCTCGCGTTGCGGCCTGTTGCGTTTCAGGCGGTGAGCCGCAAATCGACCAGCGCACCGGGCGCAAAAGCGGCTTTCATGGATTTGGTTTCGCTCAGTGGCCCGCCAAGCGTTGTCGCGTAATGCAGCGTGATTTCGTAATCGATATTCGCGCTGACAATTTGGCCTTCCTCGCGTGGGAACCGCAGCCGGATCAGGCCGAAGGCATTGCGGAACCGCTCGCCAAAGCTCCGCTCGCCTACGGTGCCCGCAATCGGAACCTGTTGCATGGTGGTGAGCTTGCGCAGCCCCACCTGAATATCGCCTACGGCCTCTTTGCGGTCGATTAAGATGGCGAGCCAAGCCTCGGTTTCGCTTTTCACCTTGGCGCGGGTTTCCTCGGCAATTGGGGTGCGTAGCCCCATGCGGTGGAAAATATCCGCAATCCCGCTGGAGCCGCCCGCAATGACCATCGCCGAAAGTATTTGCGAAAGACTGCTGGAGCGGAGCGTTTCTGAGCCAGGATAGGCAATTTCCAGCATCCGCGCGACGATGTCGTAATCAAAGCGCGTGACCACCAACCAACCCACGGCAAACATGATCGGCGTTTTGAGCGCGCGGCCATTGAACAAGATGCGATAGGCGCGCCAGCGGAACAGCGCCGCCATCGCGCTCTCGATCAAAATCACCAAGGCAAGGACACGGGCAAGTTCTGCGGCCAGCGCAGCGGTATCAAGCTCGGCTGCCGGAACCGGGCTTGCCGCAGGTGCGGGTGTTTCTGGTGCGGCGGTCTCTATCGCCACTGCCGGGGCGCTGGTCGGAGGTGTTGGGTCTGTCTGGGCCAGCGCCGGGGCGCAGAGCGCAAGGCTTGCCACAATCAGCAGGCTGCGAAGTTTGGCACGGTAACGCATGGGGTCCTCCATGGTCTGCGGGCGCGAAACGGATTGGCAGGCAATTCACATAGGTTCAGGGTGCCACAGTGCGGCGCCCTGTCAATGTTTTCTGGGGATTTGGGGCTTTGGGGGCCTCGAATAGGCTCAGACGCGCTCGTGCAGCGCTTTTGGCAGTGGTTGGCCTTGCGCTTCCAACTCGGCTTCCAAAACGGTGAGCCGGTTGCGGAACCGCGGCCCGCCCAGACGCGCCACCACATTGCGGCAGGCCAGCGCCTCAAGAAAGGTGCGGTGCATTTGCGCCAGCGTATTGGTCAGCCCACGCAAATAGCGCAGCGCATTGCGGCGCGCGCGGTAAAGCCGCCAGAACGTCGCCTCATCAAGGCTGCCCGCGCAGGCATGGGTTATAAGCGGTTCCAGCACGTCCATTTCATAAAGCGCGGTTTCGACCCGTGCGCCAAGCCCCCGGCAGGGCAAAAGCGTGATCTGCGGGCGCGCCATCAGCGCTGCATGCATCGCATCAAGCGATTGGCGCGGATCGAAGATCACATAGCCTTGCCCGGCGCCATCCAGCATGTCGGGCGCATAGCCATAGCGCGACACGAAATCGAGCCGACGCTTGCGGCTGAAACGGTCATCCCAGCCTGCCAGACGGGCATCAAGCGTGGCTTGCGGGGCCAGCGTCACCACTGTCGCACCCGGTGCCGCGACCGAATAGGCGGCGGCGGCGTAGCCACAGCTGCCCGCGCCGTAAAACACCACGCGGTCGAAATCTTCAAAGAAGGCTTCATCCACCAGCCGGTCGAAATAAGCGTAGACCGCCGGGTCGCGAAACCAGCTTTCTTCGGTGGCAATCAGCGTGAGGCTCGAATGATCCGCGGCCTCGGCCAAGGCAAAGCCCAGCGGCAATTGATCATCGGTGCGCGCACGGATCGTGGCACGAGTTTCAAAACTCACAAGCAGGACCGGGCCGCGATCCGCAAACAGCGCCGCATGCGATTGCCCGAGCGGCTCAAAATATCCTTCAAGCTCGCCCAGATCTTCGATCCGGTCCAGCCAGCCGCTGTCATCGAGATCCCGCATGGGTTTATGTTCCGTTTGTGCGCCGTCCAATTGGGCCTCCTGCTGCTGAAAGCGAGCCTTGGCCTCATAAGGTTAATCTAGCACTACGTGTTGGCGGCGGAAATGCGGGTTTTACAAGGAAATGCAGCGCATTGTCAGTGTTTTAGCATCGGTCGCGCCAAAGCGGAGCGATTGTTTCCGAATTGGCGCTTCCGCTGCGTCAGCTTTTCGGCGCAGAGTCGCTTTGCGCCTGTGCCGCCGCCAGCCCTAAGGCCCGCATGCGCGCCGCCAAAGGGGGGGGCAGGGGGCGTGAAGGCGGGGTCAGCATCAGCCGCCCGAAAAGCGCGCGATAGGGTTCTTCGGCCATCAATTCCATAAACCGCGCCTGCCGCCATGCCACGCCCGCGCGGTGCAAGCGGTCCAATTCGGCGTCGGTGCGCAGTTCGGCCAGCCTCTCGGTCACAGCGGGGGTATAGCGGGCGATGGAGCGGTCTTCCTCGGTGCAGAAATTGCGCTCCACCCAGTAGCTTATATCGAAGGTTGAGGCCTCGCGATTGGCCCGGCCTCGGTCGCATTTGAGCACGTAAGATTGCATCGCGCCCAAGGCGTAATGATTGAGTTGCACCAGCCCATAGGGGTTTTCGCCCAAGGGCGTGAACAGGCGCGATTTGCGGTAAAGCTCGGGCAATTCGCGGCCCGCGCCATCAAACCACCGCGCTTTGGGGAGTTTGCTCTCATCTGGCGCGCGCGGACGATGCACGCCCAGCTTGCGATAGGTGCCATCATTGCGAAACAGCGTTTTCATCAGCCCTGCGCGCCAAGGCCAAATCATGCCCGCAGGCGCGGCGCGGGGGAATTGTTCGGTCACCAAACGGTCCGCGTAATCCACGACGCCGCAATTGCCAAACATCCGCCAAGTCAGTGCAATCGCTGTCGCCTCGGGCAGGGCATTCAGAAGTGCCGAAAGCGTGCCATCGCCCACTTGGATATTGACGAATTCGTCAATGTCACAAAACAGCATCCAATCGGCCTGCGCTTTTAACGGGTGCTTGTCGGCCGCCTTAAGCGCGGCCCATTGCGGCCCCTCGGCCCAAGGGCCGGGGTTCGGCACATGGGTGATCAGGCCCAGCGCCTGCAACCGCTCCAACAACGCATCGGTGCCATCGGTGCAATCATTGGAAAAGATCAGAAAATCCGTAAACCCCACAGCGCGATGATGGGCCAGCCATTCGAGCAAAAAGGCTGCCTCGTTCTTCACCGTCAAAATGGCCAGCGCCCGCATTGGCGGCTTGGGGGTCAATGTTCTGCCTCCCCGCTATGTTCGACGGTGAAGAAGAAATTGGGCGGCAGATCGCGCAGATGCAGGTCTTCAGGCACGACACCCGGCCCCGCATTGAAGACCGCTGAGCCAAAATGATGCAGCAGGCGCGAGAGCTTTTCGAACCGCTCAGAACACAGCTCACCATAGAACCGCTCATAGTTCTCGGTCGCGCGCAGCTCGGTGATTTTGGCCCGGTGCGCGGCAACCGAATAGTCATGCGCGACCTTGATCTCTGGGTCTGCCATCAGCCGATCCCATTCCGCTTGCAGCTTCGGGAGCATCCGCTGGATCGAGTGGTCCTCGACCGTATTATGGTTCATCCGAAACCAGTAGTTCAGCCCTTGGTCGCGATCGACATGGTTCACCCGGCCCCGGTCGCGCTTGACCAAAAAGCTTTCGGCAGAGCGCACGGCGTAGTGGTTGAGTTGCACCCAATCATAGCCATAGGTTTCCAGCGTCGAGCGCCAGCCGTTGCGGAACATCTCTTTCGGCATCGGCTTGCCCGACCCGTTGAGCCATTTCACTTGGTCCCACAGATCCGGGATCAGCCCCTTGGGGCGGTGCACGCCGAGCTTTTTATAAATGTCGATATTGCGGAAAAGCGTTTTGAACCCCCAAGCCTGATGCGGCTTGCGGACAATTTCGGGCGCGCAACGGGTGAATTGCTCGAGCAGGAATTTGTCTTCATATTCATGCACATCGCCATTTCCAAACAGCCGCCACGTGAGCGAGATCATATTCGCCTCGCCCATCGCCTCGTAAAGAGCGCGCAAAGTGCCATCGCCGATTTTGATGTCGATGAACTCATCCACATCCATGCAAATCGACCAGCCCGCATTTTGAATGAGCGGTTCGCTTTCCGCCGCTTGCAGCGCGGCATGTTGCGGCTTGAGATCCATCGTGCGGAACGGGTTTTCGCGGTGTTGGCAAATGCCCTTGCGCTCCAGCATGTCGAGCATTGTATCGGTGCCGTCGCTGCAATCATTGGTGTAGATCAGAAAATCATCCACGCCGATGGCGCGGTGATAGGCGATCCATTCGAGGATAAACGGGCCCTCGTTTTTCATCGTTGTCACGATGCAAGTGCGCCCCGCATCCACCGCGGCTTTGGGCGCGGCTTTGGGGGCGGAGATCGGCGGGCGAATGGGCTTCGCGCCCCAGACTTGTGTCGCCAAGTCCAGAAGTTGCGGGTCTTCAATCAGCGAGGTTTTGGGCGCAAGTTCAGAGGCCGCACGCCCCGGCACGCGTAGACCCATGGCGCGCCAAAACGGATAGATCGTGTTCGGGTCGGGCTTGGCATAAGACACCCGCACCGCGCGCCATGTGGCCTCCAGCCCCGCCTTTTCCGGCGCCACGCCCCAACGCGCAATGCCGCGCCGCGCATCGAACTGGCGGCAGATATGGTCCGAGAATTTCTCAGGATGGCCGGTGCGCACGCGCCACGGATAGATGCGCCGCCCGACCAAAAGCACCACGCCAGAGCGCGCGGTGGTGCAGGCATCAAAGGCCGAGGGCTTGCCATTCGGGCGCGGCGCCAACAGGTCGGTCACATCAAGCGTCAGCACTGCACGGGCGCGTGCAAGATAGCGCCATTTGGCCGCCTCATAAACAAGACCTTGCCCCAAAGGCGCGCGCCAAGGGTCATGGGCGGGCAGGTCCATCCGGTCCTTGCCCGGCGCATCGGGCGCCAGAAACGGATGGCTTTCGGGGCCGGTGTCGGGTTTGCCAAGGGGCAGGGGGGCGGTTTGCACCACCACCACCATGTCAAGCTCGCGCGCCGCCAACCCTTTGCGGATTGCTTTGGCGAAAGCCTCCCCGCGGGGTGCCGCCGTGTCTGGGGGCGAGCGATCAATCACCAGTGCCGCCTGCGCGCCGTGGTAATCATGATGCCACGAGAGCCAATCCACCACCGTCTCGGCGCTTTCTTCTAGCCGTTGCGCCAAAAGGCAGTTGAGCCCGGCAAACAGGTCTTGGCTGGGGGCCGCCGGGTGAACGGGCACGATTTCCACCGGGCCCTCGGGCTCGGCACAAATCGCAACCTGCAGCGGGCCGTTTCCTTCGGCGCGGGCCACCACCATCAACCCGCCCGAAACCTCGCGCCGCTCCAAAACGGTGATACAGCCTGCAGGTTGTGTGGGCACATGACCCGCCCGCGAAGGGTTCGCAAAAAAGAGCCGCAGCGCACGCACCGGCCGCCCCTCATGCGTTTCCGGCCAAGCCACAGCCTCCAGCAAGCGCGGCGCTACGGATGCATCGCCCGCCATCTCCTGCGCCAAGATTTGCCCTTTTGGCTGTGCCATTCCTGCCCCCTTGTTTTGTTCTTCCTAGCATAGCCCCGCCACGAGGCAAATGTGCGCGGGCGATGAAAAGGCATTTGCGGGGCTTTCCGCTTTGTGAATAGATGCAGCAATTAGAGGGATTTGCGAAAACAGATGGGGTGAGGGCGCGCATGGCACATGAGTATCAGATCGCGGCTCTGTGGATTGGTGGGTCACTCAGCTATCTTGAGCAGTTGTGCCTGAAGTCTTTCATCGACGCGGGCCATCACGTGAAGCTCTACTCCTACGAGCCGATCGACAATGCCCCCGACGGGATCGAAATGGCGGATGCCAATGAGGTGCTTTCGCAAGACAATTTCTTGCGGCATGGGCGCACCAATAGCCCCGCGCTTCATTCGGACTTGTTCCGCTATCACCTGCTGGCAAAAAATGATCGCACGATCTGGGCCGATACCGACGCTTATTGCGTGAAACCCTTTGAAACCGAGACCGGGCATTTTTACGCTTGGGAAAGTGCCGAGGGGATCAATGGCGGTGTGCTGGGTTTGCCGCAAGACAGCGAGACCCTGCATCGGCTTTTGGAGTTCACCACTGACGAATATGCGATCCCAAGCTGGTATGGCGAACGCTATGAACGCGAGTTGGAAGAGAAGAAAGCCGCCGGAACTCCCGTCCACGCTGGCGATATGCCGTGGGGCGTTTGGGGGCCACATGCGATCACGCATTTCCTGAAAGAAACCGGGGAGGTGCGTCATGCGATGCCGATCTGGACGCTTTACCCGTTTGAATATTCGGACCGCGCTTTGATGCTGCGTCCGGGGTATGATTGGAAAACCCATATCAAGCCCGATACCTATTCGATCCACTTTTACGGGCGGAGGATGCGTTCGCGGTTGATCGAAAAGTTTGACGGTGTGGCGCGGCCCCGCTCGTTGATCGGGCAATTGATCAAGAAGCATGGCATCGACATGGCTGCCGCACCGCTGCGCCGTCCTGCTGCTAGCACGGAAGACTAACATGCGCGCTTCAGAGATTGCGAATGAGGCTGGGCTTTCTCGTGTCGAAAGCCTTGCGGATTTGGGCGGCGGTGCGCAGGCCGAGGTGATCGCCGCGCAGGCGCTTTGGGATTGTGACATTACCCTTATCGACATGGCCGAAAACGGCGATTGGCCCGCGCAGCCTTCGGCCTGGGTGGACGAGTATTTGGCGGCACTTGAGGCGGCTGAAATTCCAGCGGATCGGGTCCGTGTGGTGCATCGGGCGCGTGATCTGCGCCCGGTAGATTTGCTCTTGAACCTGAAGGGCTGGGGCGATTGCCACAAGGTCAAGCATCTTGCCCCGGTGTTGGAGCGTGCCCTGCATGCCGAAAGCCGGATGTTGATCGATATTCGCAAAGGCTCCGGCAGCTTTCCGTTTCTGAAGGAAAGCGGCGAAACCGAAATTTTGGCCGAACTGGGGGAGCGCGCGGGCAAAGCGGTGATGCGGGTGCGCTATACCCCAGAGCCACCCCCCCCCACGTCGGATTCCATGTGGGCCGAAATTGCGCAAGACCTTGCCGGAAGCGACGGTTTTTTCACCGCAAATGGCGCGCATAGCTTTCTCTATATCCCGCGCGGGCGCACGTTGGTGGTCACGTTCGACAACCTTGATATTGCGATGGTCCGGCGTGAAACCCGCCGCCCTTGGGGGTTTGAGTTCATCGAAAAGCAAGGCTGGTCGATGCTGGGCGTGATGGCGGGCGGCTGGACGTGGTATCGCGACCCGTGGGTGAGCGAGGAGTTCGATCGGCTCGCGGCGGAGGGGTTCTTCGCGCAATTTGACCATGTTGTCTTTTATGGCGCCTCGATGGGGGGCTATGCGGCAGCCGCTTTTTCTGCCGCCTGTCCGGGGGCGGATGTGGTGGCAATCTCGCCGCAATCAACTGTGGACCGCTCGGTCGTCCCGTTTGAAACCCGCTACAAAGTCGTTTGGGACGCAGATTTCTCGGGCAAATACGGCGATGCGGCGATCGTTTCGCAGGCGGCGCGGCGGGTGGTTATTTTCTATGATCCCTATGAGCCGCTTGATGCGGCCCATGCGGCGCGTTTCGAGGCCCCGAATGTCATGAAACTGCGCGCCCCCTTGATGGGGCACCGCTTGGGCTCGACCCTCAACCAGATGGGGATTTTAAGCCCGGTCATTCTGGGCGCTTTGGATGGGACATTGACCAAGGTCGATTTCTATCGGCGTTTGCGCGCGCGCCACGATTTCCCGCGCTATCAGCGGGAATTGTTCCAACGTGCGCTGAAACGCGGCCATGAGGATCTTGCGCGCCGCTTGGGAGAATGGGTGCTTGCGCGCGGCGACAATCGCCCGATCCGGTTGGCGATGATGCAGTTGCGGTCATGAGCGCGGTGAGTGCTCGTCAATTCGTCCATTTCCCAAAGCCGTGTTCCGCCCCGCCCTTGACCGGGGCGCTTCACTCGGTCAGATGAAGGCATGGTTCCGCTCGATAAACTTGCGCAGATCACGGCGCGCTTTGAATTTCTTGAGGCAAAACTCAATTCCGCGCTTGCCCCCGGCGAGATCGCGGCGCTGTCGCGTGAATATTCCGATTTGCGCCCCGTGGTAGAGGAGATTTCGGCCTATCGCACCGCGCTTGATGATCTGGCCGAGGCCGAAGGCTGGCTCGCCGATCCCGAGATGCGCGATTTGGCCGAGGAAGAACTGCCGCGCCTCAAAGCACGCATTCCCGAAATGGAACAGGCGCTGCGCATTGCGCTGCTGCCCAAAGATGCCGCCGATGCGCGGCCCGCGATCTTGGAAATTCGTCCCGGCACGGGCGGCGAGGAAGCCGCGCTTTTTGCCCATGACCTTTGGCGCATGTATGAACGCCATAGCGAAAAGATGGGTTGGCGGTTTGAGCGGCTGGAGTTCACGCCCACCGAACTTGGCGGGTTGAAAGAAGGCATGGCCCGGATTGAAGGCGAGGGCGTTTTTGCCCGGCTGAAATACGAATCCGGTGTGCACCGCGTGCAGCGTGTGCCGGAAACCGAAGCGGGCGGGCGCATTCACACCTCGGCGGCGACGGTCGCGGTGCTGCCGGAGGCGGAAGAGGTCGATATTGATATTCCCGCCACCGACATCCGCATTGATACGATGCGATCCTCTGGTGCGGGGGGGCAGCACGTCAACACCACGGACTCCGCGGTGCGCATCACGCATTTGCCAAGCGGCATCGTGGTGACCTCATCCGAGAAAAGCCAACACCAAAACCGCGCCATCGCCATGGCGGTGCTGCGCGCGCGGCTTTACGAGATGGAACGCGAACGCCTTGCCACGGAACGCGCCGATAGCCGCCGCGCGCAAGTGGGCTCGGGTGACCGCTCTGAACGCATCCGCACCTACAACTTCCCGCAAGGGCGGATGACGGACCACCGCATCAATCTTACCCTCTACGCATTGCCGCAGATTATGGCGGGCGATTTGGGCGAGGTGATCGACGCGCTCGTGGCGCATGACCAAGCTGAAAAACTCTCGGAGATGGACGGATGATGGTACAGATCGCGCTTATGCTGGGGACGCGCCAGCTGGAAGGCGCAGGGATCGAAGGCGCCTCCACCGATGCGCGCCGCCTTCTCGCGCATGCGATGTCCGTGCCTGCGGAGCGGCTTTATCTCTCTGTCCATCAAGAGTTGCCAGAAGAGACCCACAAAGACTATCTGAAATATCTCGCGATGCGCGAAGCGCGCCAGCCGGTGGCGCAAATCACCGGGCATCGCGCCTTTTGGAAGCATGAGTTTCGCGTCACCCGCGACACGCTCGATCCGCGCCCCGAAACCGAGCTTTTGGTGGAAGTCGCGCTGGAAGAGCCCTTTGCGCGCGTGCTTGACCTTGGCACGGGCACCGGCTGTGTTTTGCTAAGCCTGCTTGCGGATAGCCCCGAGGCCAAAGGCGTGGGCACCGATATTTCGGAAGCGGCGTTGACCGTGGCCAAAGAAAATGCGGCCCGGCTGAGCCTGATGGATCGCGCCGCCTTCGTGCATGGCGATTGGTTTCATGGGGTCGAGGGGCGGTTTGATCTGATCGTTTCGAACCCGCCCTATATCACCGAAGAGGAAATGACCCATCTTGCGCCCGAAGTGCGCGATTGGGAGCCGCATCAAGCGCTCACGCCCGGCGGCGACGGGCTGGGGGCTTACCGTGCCATTGCTTTTGGGGCCTTTGCCCGGCTCAACCCTGGCGGGCGGTTGGCGCTCGAAATTGGCCCAACCCAGGCGGCGGCGGTCAGTGCGATGCTGACCGCGCAGGGCTTTGAAGTGCGCGAAGTGCGCCCTGATCTGGGCTATCGGGACCGCGTCGTTTTGGCGCACCGCCCCTAAAATGCGCAGTTCCGCGCCGATCAAAACGCGTTTAGGGTCGGCCGGAACTCGCCTAAAAGTATAAATCAGCCGCCTTTTAACCGTTTTACGCAATTTCCGTCTTGCACGCTTTGTCGTGAAGTGTTTACTCAGCGCTGTGCCCGGGGCGCTTTCGCGCACCGCACGACTTCAGCTTACACCTCGGATCCGGTCAATGCAGCGCAGGCTGCGGCTTGCTCCGATGGCGGGCTCCCGTTCCAAGGTTCCCGGCCCAGACCACCGCCCTAAAGGGCCCAACAGACGCAGGCTCATGAGATCCTCCAAGTCCCGTTCGCGCAACAAGTCGAACCGTCAGCGCAGCATCGGCAATGTCATCAACCGTGTCTTCGACAGCTCCGGCCCCGAAGGCAAGGTGCGCGGCACGCCGCAGCAGATCATTGAGAAATATCTGGCGCTGGCCCGTGACGCGCAGTTGGGCAACGACCGCGTGGCCGAGCAAAACTTCTTGCAGCATGCCGAGCATTACACGCGCATGCTGGGTGAAGCGCAGCGCGAATTGGCCCGTGAACAGGAAGAGCGGCAGCGCAACTTCCAAAATAACAACGGTCAAAACGGTGGCCAGAATAACGGCCAAAACAATGGCCAGAACGGCAACCCGCGCAACCAAAACGAGGGTGGTCAAGGCGGCCAACAGGGCAACCGTGACCGTGGCGAGCGCGATCAAGTCGCCGCGCAAGGCACGGGCGAGCAGCCGCGTTATGACGGCGCTCCGGTGATGATGCCCGATTTCTTTGCCGCGCCGGAAAGCGTGACCGAAGAAGGCTCGGGTCTCGTGGAAACGCCCGAGGCGCGCCAATCGGCTGCGCCTGAAGCGCCGCGCTCCGCACCGCGCAACCGTCGTGTGGCCCCTGAGGCCGCCCCGGTTGAAACGGGTGCTGAGGCTCCTGCCGCGCCCGAAGCGCCGGCTGAAAGCGCCGAGGCAAGCGAAAATGAGACGGCTGAGGCCAAACCGGCCAAGACGTCGCGTCCGCGTGCACCGCGCAAACCGAAGTCCGAAGGCGCCGCGCCCAAGCCGCGTGCGCCGCGCGCGAAGAAAACCGCGCCCGACGCCCCGCCAGAGGCACCTGCGGCAGAATAAGCCAAGCTTTTCAGTAATAACCGCGCCGCGCCCGATTTGGGCGCGGTTTTCAGTTCAAAGCGCCACGCCCTCGGGCGGGTCGGGCGGCGCGGGCGCGGTGAAAGGGGCGGGGGCCATGCCCTCGGCCCGGCACAGCGCCGCCACCGAGTTGCGCCCCTCCCAGTCCCGCGCCATCGCCGCGAGGGCGGGGTAATCGGCGAGCGCAAACCAGCCCTCGGGACGCGCGTAAAGCACCGACCAGCGCAGAAACGCCGCCACATAGGCGCCCAGCACCGAGGGCGGGGCAAAAAGCGCCGGCCGCTCGGCGCAGGCGGCCTCGATCAGCCGCAGCGCGGCGGTAAAGCGCGTGCGGGTATGGGCAAGATGGGTCGCCCGGCCCGCCTCGTCGGCGTAAAGATGGGGGTAGAACAGCGCCCGCATTTCCGGATGGGCGGTGTTCGACAGGAAAAACAGCCATTGCAAGAACAGCCCGCGCGGCACCGCAGGCGCAAGCTGCGGCGCCTGTTCGCTGAGCCATAGCAAGATCGCCCCGGTCTCGGCCAGCGGCCCCTCGGGGGTGACGAGTACCGGGATCCGCCCGGCCGGGTTGAGCGCGCGGTAGGCGGCACTTTGCTGCGCATGGGTGGATCGGTCGACAAGCGCGGTGGTGTAGCCCAGCCCTGCCTCCTCGAGTGCAAGGCGCACGATCAGGCTGGCATTGTCGGGGGCGTAATGCAGCACCAGCATCAGCCGCGCGCCAAAAGCCGGGCGAGGGTGCAGAATTTTTCAAGGCTCACCCGTTCGGCGCGCTCGGTGGGGGCGATGCCTGCCTCTTCCAGCATTGCCTCAATACGCGGGTGCACGCCTTTGAGCGAGGCACGAAGCATCTTGCGACGTTGGTTGAAGCCCGCAGCGACCACACGCTCCAGCACTTTGGCATCGGCCTCAAACCGGGGCGCGGGCAGGGCTTTGAGATGCACCACCGCCGAATGGACCTTGGGCGCGGGTTGAAACGCCTCGGGTGGCAGATGCATGACGATTTTTGCATCGGTGCGCCACTGCGCCAAAATCGCCAGCCGCCCGTAATGATTGTCGCCCACCTTGGCGGTGATGCGCTGCGCGACTTCTTTTTGGAACATCAGCGTCAGGCTGTCCCATGCGGGGGGCCATGTGGGCGGCGTGAGCCAGCGCACCAAAAGCTCGGTCCCCACATTATAGGGAAGGTTCGCGGCAATCTTGTAAGGCGTGCGCAGATGGGCGGTCACATCCACCGCCAAGGCATCGCCTTGCAGCACCTCAAGCCGGTCGGGGTAATGCGCGGCAATCTCGGCCAGCGCGGGCAGGCAGCGGCTGTCTTTTTCCACCGCCAGCACCTTGCGCGCGCCCTCGGCCAAAAGGCCTCGCGTCAGCCCGCCGGGGCCGGGGCCAACCTCCAGCACATCGCAGCCCGACAGATCGCCCGCACAGCGCGCGATTTTCGCGGTGAGGTTGAGATCGAGCAAAAAGTTCTGGCCGAGCGATTTCTTCGCCACCAACTCATGCGTGGCAATCACCTCGCGCAGGGGCGGTAGCCCGTCAATCGCCGCCATCAGCCGGTTCCTTTTCTTCTGCTTTCCGTCGCGCGGGCCTTAACCGCGCCGCGCCGCGCCCATTTTCTGCGCCATCTTCAGCGCTGAAATCAAGCTGGCGGGGCTGGCCTTGCCGGTGCCCGCAATATCATAGGCCGTGCCATGATCGGGCGAGGTGCGCACGAACGGCAGCCCCAAGGTCACATTCACACCACCATCAAAATCGAGCGTCTTGATTGGGATCAGCGCTTGGTCGTGATAGGAGCAGATCGCCCCGTCATAGCGCGCCCGTGCGGCGGGATGGAACATCGTATCGGGCGGCAGCGGGCCTGTGACGGCATAGCCTTCTTTGCGTAGGCTTTCGACCACGGCGCCGATCCACTCCATTTCCTCGCGGCCCATCGCGCCGCCTTCGCCCGCATGGGGGTTGAGGCCTGCCACCGCAAGGCGTGGATTTTCCAAACCGAAATCGCGGCGCAATCCCTCAGAGGTGATCCGCACCGTCTCGCGCAGAAGATCGGGGGTGAAGGCTGTGGGCACATCGCGCAGCGCAATATGAATGGTGGCGGGCACCACGCGGCACGGCGGGGTGACGCGTTCAGAGGCGAGCATCATCACCACTTTTGCGCCGCCAGCGAGATGCGCGAGGTATTCGGTATGGCCGGGGAAGCTAAACCCGGCCCCGTCTTTGAGCACGCGTTTGTTGATCGGTGCGGTGGTCAGCGCCAACCCCTCGCCACGCATCACCAAGGCCACCCCACGCGCGATCACATCAATCACGGCTTGCGCGTTTTCCAAGTTGGGCTCGCCCGGCAGCGCCGCGCTGGGGAAGGCATGAGGCAGCACGCAAAGCCCGTTGCCCGCTTGGGTCATCGCCTCTGCAGGATGGTCGATTTCGCGCAGTTTTGTGCCACGGGGCAAATGCGCGGGATCGCCAATCCAAACAAAGGGCAGGGCGGCGCCAAGCGCTTCCCATGCTTTCACGGCGAGTTCTGGGCCAACGCCTGCCGGGTCGCCACAACTCAAGATCACCGGGGCTTCGGCGGTTGATCTGCTCATGGCCGCACGATCACGGCTTCGGCTTTCAACTCGTCAAGCAGCGCATCCGCCATCACGGCGACGCGTTGGTTCACGATCTGGTTGCGAACGGCATCGGTCGACGGTCCGGTTTCGCCCAAAGCGGTGTTGATGGCGCGGCCACGGTCGCACAGCATCACCAGCACATCATTCGGGCCACGGCGCAGCACCTTGGTTTCCCCGGCATCGAGCCGAGACACGGCCGCGGCAACATCGGCGGGCAATTCGCCCCGACGCGCGCCCTCAACACGTTCCAAACGTTCTGCGGGCAGGTCGCGCGCGACGGAATAAAGATCATCGCAGGTATTGGCATCCGCCGCGACTTTGGCGGCGAGGCTTGCAGTTTCTTCCGTGCCGGTGGCACCCAAAAGCAGCGTCGCATAGCCCACGGCTTGCTCTCCGGGCGCAACATCACCACCTTCATCAATCCCACGCATAAAGAACACCGCGACAGCATTCGGCATCGACAGCGGCGCGGTGGTGCGGCCCGGACGCAGGTTCATCACCGCCCCGCGCACTTCGGCGGGCAGCCCCTCGATCGGCATCCAGTCAAGCTGACCACCTTTTCGCGAGCTGGTCGAAGAAGAAATCTCCCGCGCCACCTCGGCAAATTCTGCTTCCGTGCGAGCGGCCGAGGCGCGGCGGGCTTTTGCCATGGCTTCGGCTTCACCGCCACCACCCACGCGGACGATCACTTCCGAGAGCAGCACTTGCGTCATTTCCGGTTTTGGCGTCTCAAGCGCCAGCGCGCGCGCCACATCGGCATCGGTCGCTTGAATGCGGCCCGCGAAATGCGCTTTCACCACTTCGCGCCAAATCATCCCGGCAGCCACAAAATCGCGATAGGTCTGGGCATCCACCCCGGCTTGGCCCAACGCCTTGACGAATTCTTCCGCCGTGAGGTTTGCGCGGGCGGCAAATTCGCTCATGCCCTGTTGCACCGCACCCGGTGCCAGCGAGATCCCATCGGCGCGGGCTTTCCACATCCGCAGACGGTCTTCAATCAGCGCATCTTCGGCTTGTTTGCGGATATCGCCTTTGGCGCCCAACAGCTCCATGAAGCGCGTGCGTTGCGCGATTTCATAGCCGGTGATGCCAAGGTTATTGACGCGGATCACTGGGGCGAATTGCGAAGATTGCGCCTGTGCCATCGGGGCCGCGCCCGTCACCAGCGAAAGGGCCAGCAGGGGTGCGAGAAGCAAGGAGAAATGCCGTTTCATCCGTTCCGTCTTCCATTCGTCATGCGTGGTGGCCGCGGCGCATTTAGCGTCTGCAGACCCGTGTCGGCCCATCGGTTCTGCTTTGCGCGCCAAAGCCCGCAAGCTGCACCGAAAGGCCGAAGTCGGTTTCGGGCTCCACACTAGTGGAGGAAGTGAACCGACGCGAGAGAGAAAGATCGACGGTGACGCATTCGTTGGCATATTGCAGCCCGAATGCGGCGCGCGCGGCGCGGTCCACCGTCAGATCGTAGCGCGTCGAGAAGGTGGAGCGCCAGCCGGGGGTCCAATCCCACCCGGATTCCAGCAGCAATTCCGAGGTTTTGACATTGGCGGGCGTGGCTTCCATCCACAGATAGCCCGCCGCGAATTGTGTGCTGTCCCCAAAGTACGCCATGCGCAATTCATCGCGTGCGAAGTCGAAATCTTCGTCAAAAAGCGCGCGGTTCGAAAGCAGCAAGCCGCCTGCCGTGCTCAGATGCGTGGCAAGCAACCAGTCCGAACGCTTGCCCGAAAGGCCAGAACCCGCAGGGAATTGGCCGAGGTCATCCAGCCGATAAATCCGCCCCGCGGTAAGCCCCAAAGACCAGCCGGAGGCATCGTGCCGGGTCCAGCTCAGGCCAAGGTTTGCGCGCGCGCCTTGCTCGCGCAGATCGGCGCCGGGGTAACGCGAGAGCGAGAACAAATTACCCTCGTCATATTCGGTGAGCCAGCTGTCTTCATTGGGCAGGTCTTTGACGTTTTTGCCCGCCCAGATCAGTTGCACCACCGGCTCGATGACCTGTGCGGCGCGGCCGGAACTGGCCACCCACGGCCAGCGCAATTCCACACCGATGGAGGGCAGGCTGCGCAGATGATTGCCGCTGAACTGATCATCTTCTTGCACGGCGACGCTGTCAAAGGCCAGTTGCCCTTCAACCGCACCGATAAGCCCCCCGCCCAACAGCCAATTGCGCCGCCAGTCCGCCACAGCCGAAAGCCGCAGCATATCGCGGCCATCGGCCATGCCATCGCCGTCGAGATCAAGCTCCTCGCTTGAACCGCGCAGATGCGCGTGCAGCCCTGTGGTAAAGGTCAACTCGCCACCAATCGTGTTCGGGTGAAACACTTTGGTCCAGCTTGCATCGCCTGACAGCATCGGCTCGGTCGTGTTGCTCTCGCCGTCGCGCAAACTGTAGGTGTTGCCGACGCGCGCCCAGACCACCTCATCGGCGCGCACGCGTTGCAGCGTCAGGCCAGACCAAAGCCGGTCATCATCGGATACGTCGTAATTGAGCAGATAGGATTGGTCCGACACCGTGCGCAGTTGGAAGCTCAGCTTGAAATCATTGCGCAGCGCAAATTGGCCATCGGCAAACAAATAGCCGCGCGTTTCGCCGGGGCGGATCGAATCTCGGCTCACTGCGCCTTCGATCTGGTAGGCCCCCCAATCGAGCGCGCGGCGGTAGCGCAGCCCCAGCGTGCTGGTGTGGCCGCTTGCAAAATAGGGCGTAACGGTCAGGTCCGCCGAGGGGCCAAGGGTGATGAAATAGGGCACCTTCAACCCGGGTCCGAGTAGCGAGGTGGTGCGGAATTCGGGCTGCAAGAAGCCGCTCATCCGCTCCACCGTCGGGTCGGGCATGCGCAGTTTTGGCAGCCACAAAAGCGGCACGCCCATGGCGCGGAACTGCGCTTGGTCAAAGATCAGCTTTTGCTGCGCTTGTTCATGAGTGATCGTGCGGGCGCGGATTTCCCAAAGCGGTGTGGGGTCATTGGCGCAAATGCGGCACGAGGAGGCCACCACTTGGCGCAAAATGGTGCGGTTGCCATCTTGGCGCTCTAGGCTATTGGCGGCGAGTTGTAACTCGCGCGACAGCACCATACGCGCGCCAAGCATCACCCCGTTTTGCAGATCCCGGCTCAGTTCGGCTTGGTCGGCCACGATCACCGATCCGGTTGCGCCCGGTTCGACCATGCGAATGGGGCCTTCAATGGTCAGAAGGTCTTTGGCTTGGTCATAGACAAGGCGCGTCGCGGACAGGCGATGCTCGTGCCAGTAAACCTCCACATTGCCTTCTGCGATGATCTCGTTCGAGGCATTAAGACGAATGCGGTCGGCCAGAAGCGTGGCGGCATCGGAAACCGGCGCCGTTGCAGGTGGAATGGCGGGCAAATCTTGCGCATGCAGTGGCGCGAAAGAGGCGGTCATCCCGATCAGCGCAAGCGCTGCGGTGGTCCGGGTCCAAGAGGGCACGCGGGCCATCATCCTTCCTCCTGTTGCAAGAGCCAAGCCAGCGCCAGCATCGCGGCGATTGCGGGCGGAGCCCATCCGGCCAAGGCCGGGGGAATCTGCCCGTTATCGCCCAGAACCTGCGCCATATTGCGCAAGAAGAAAACCGAAAGCCCCGCCAAAAGCGCCATCAAAACGCGCCCGCCGGTGCCACCAAAGCGCGCATGGCGCATGGTGAACCCCGCCGCAAGAAGCACCATCGCCGCCATCATCAGCGGTTGCGACAGTTCTGCCTGCAACCAGACCAAATGGCGCCTTGCGGAAAAGCCCGCCTCTTCCAAGGCCGAAATGAAGCTAGGCAATTCCCAGATCGGCACGGCCGAGGGGGCATCGAAACTATCGGCAATGCTTTTCGCGGTCAGGGTCGAGGGCAGCAAAAGCTGGTCGTGATGCGTCGCGTCGCGCTCCGGGTTGGTGGAGGTGCCCAAGGGCCAGTCTTTCGCGTCGCGCAAATCCCAAGCGCCGGGGCCAAGCTGTGCCGAAGCCGCATCAAGCCGGCGGATCGGGCCGCGCTCCGCATCAAAAACAAGGAAAGTCACATCATAAAGCGCGGTGGCATCGGTGTTGCCGCGCAGCGCATGAATGACCGCCTGCCCGCCATCGGCGGTGCCTTGGCGCATCCAGATCCCTTCACGGCTGACAGAGATCGTCTGCGTTCCTTCGGCCCGCATCTGGCCTTCAATTTCTTCGGCGCGCTGCGTTGTTGCCGAAACGATCGGATTGCCGACCATCACCAAAACCACGCCCAGCAAAAGCGCCACCATCACCGGGGCCATCAGCATGCGGAGCGCCGAACGGCCCGCTGCGCGGATCACAACCAGCTCTGACGAACGCGCAAGCCCCAAGAACAGCACCACCGCGGCCAGAACAGTGATCAGCGGAAAGATCGAATAGAGCGTTTTCGGCAGGCTCAGTGCGGCAAGCGTGGCGGCATCGGCCAGCCCGCCTTGCTCGGCACTGATCGAGCGGATTTTCTCGACGATCTCGATCAAAAACAGCACGCCAGCAAAGGCGCCCGCAACAATCCCAAGTGCGCGCAAAAAGCGCTGCGCGATGTAAAGCGAAAGCGTCATGCCGTGCTCTCCGCTTGGGGGGCGCGGCGAGAGCGGTGCGGATGCGGGCGCCCGGCCCACCACAAAAGCGCACATCCCGCCACAAGCCCAATCAGCGGCGGCACATAAACGAGCGCCCAAAGCTCTGGATTGGCGCGGGTCGCCGACGTGGCGACATTGACAAGCGTCTGCAACCCGATCAGGCCGACCAAGGCGCCTGCGATTTGCGGCCAAAGCCCAAAGCGCGAAAACCCACCCAAGAACATCGCCGCCGCAGCAAGAAGCGCGGCGACAGGGGCCATCAACGGCTGCGCCAAACGGTCGTGAAGCTCCAGCCGGGCTTCAGCTTCCGTCGATCCGGTCACGGACAAAAGCGCGGGCGTCGGCGCGATCAGGTTCCAACTGGGCACCGTATCCAGATTAGGCGTGAAGCCGCGATTTGGCCCCAGCGCGGAGGCCAGATCATAGGTGAAATTGGCAAAACGGGTCTGGGCAAGCGACATATCGCGCTTGCGCAGCGTCTGTGCCACGCCATCAAACATGACAAGTTTCGGCCCCGCCTCGGCGGGCACGATCAGCGCCTTTTCTGCCGTATAGATCGTTTCGAGCCCCGGCGAGCGGGCATCATAAAGGAACAGATCCAGCAATTCGCCAAGCTCAGAGATTTGCCGAATATACAGCGTCAGCCCCGGTGCGGGGCTTTCAAAGCTGCCCTCGGTCAGGAATTTTGCCGTCAGATCCTGCGAAACCTGCGCTTGGCGCGCATCAAGGCGCGATTTCGACGCGGGCACGAGCACATGCACCAAAACGAGCATCATCAGCGCCACGATCAGCCCAAACATCGCCACCGGGCGGGCGAGCCGCCACGGGCTGGCGCCCGCAGATTGCATCACCACAAGCTCAGATTCGCCTGAAAGCCGGTTGATCGCGTAAAGCGTGGCGGCGAAAGCCGCGACCGGCAGCACAAGACGGATCGCGTTTGGCAGGGTGAGTGCCGTGAATTCGAGCACGACCCAAGCGGTCTGTCCGTCGGCAATCAGCTTGTCAAACAGCAGCACCGCACGGTTGATCCAATAGACCGACACCAGCACCAGCGCAAAAAAGCCAAAGAGCGCCATGAGCTGGGACAGAAGATATCGGTCCAGTCGTTTCAAATCCTTCATCCCCCCGGATGTTTCACTCTCTCTAGCGCGGGATGCGGGCCGGGGAAAGCCCCGGCTGTGGGCGCATTCGGCCAAACTTGGGGCGAGCGCTATACAAGCGGCGTTTCAGGCTCTAGGCTTTAGCGCAAACCGAAGATTGATGCAGGGAATGCCATGATCCACCCCGTCGCCCTCCGTTTCGAAGCTCCCGATGCCGATGCTCTGGCCGCCCGCGAAGGTCGGCTTGCGCTGATCGTCCCTGCCGAGGGTAAACTTGGCCCGATGGGGCGCAAGCTTGATCGTTTGACGCGTGGCGCCGTGGGCCGGGCCTTGGCGTCGGAAAGCTGGGAAAAGCTGGGCGCGGGGGATGCGCTTGATCTGGGCTTTCCGGGCGGGCTGGCCTGCGAGTCGCTTGCGCTCATCAAGCTCGACAAAAAAGCGGCCGAGGCCGATGCGCAAAAGGCGGGGGCTTGCGTTGCCAAGCGCCTGACTGAAAAGGGCGCGCTGATCGTGGCGGAAAACCATCCGCGCGCAGCCGCGATTGCGTTTGGTTTGGCGCTGCGTGCCTATCGGTTTGACTATCATAGCGAAGAAAAGAAACCTTTCGGCCCGGTTACGCTGATGGTCACGAACCCCGAAGCGGTTGCGGCGGAAGCTGCCCCGCATGCGGCTTTGGCCGAGGGGGTCTTTTTTACCCGCGATCTGGTCAATGAACCGGCCAATATCCTCACCACCGATGACTTTGCTGCGCGTCTGGCGGCGATGCATGAGTTGGGCCTCGAGGTGGAAATCCTTGATGAAGACGAGCTTGAGCAGCTTGGCTTCCGCGCGCTTTTGGCCGTGGGGCAGGGCTCGGAAAGCCCGTCTAAAGTCGTGGTGATGCGCTGGAATGGTGGGGAGGCCGATGCCGCGCCGCTTGCCCTTGTGGGCAAAGGTGTGTGCTTTGACACGGGCGGCATCTCGATCAAGCCCGCGGCGGGCATGGAAGAGATGACGATGGATATGGGCGGGGCGGCTGTGGTTTCGGGCGTGATGCGCACGCTCGCGCTGCGCAAGGCCCGCGCCAATGTGGTCGGCATTGTCGGGCTTGTCGAAAACATGCCCGATGGCCGCGCGCAGCGCCCCGGCGATATTGTCAAAAGCCTCAAGGGCGACACGATCGAGGTGATCAACACCGATGCCGAGGGGCGGATGGTGCTGGCCGATGCGCTTTGGTATGCGCAAGATCGGTTCCAACCGGCGGCAGTGATCGACCTTGCCACGCTGACGGGCGCGATCATCGTCGCTTTGGGCCATGAACATGCTGGGCTTTTCACCAATGATGAAAAGCTTTCGGGCAATGTGCTTGAGGCTGCCAAGCAAGTGGGCGAGGGGGTCTGGCCGATGCCGCTGACGCCCGCCTATGATCCGCTGATCAAATCGCGGTTGGCCGATATCAAAAACACCGGCGGGCGTTGGGGCGGCTCGATCACCGCCGCCGCCTTCCTCAAGCGCTTCGTGCAAGACGATGTGCCGTGGTGCCATATTGATATTGCCGGTGTCGCGTTGCCGCCCGGTGAAACCACACTCGCGCCCAAAGGCGCGACGGGTTGGGGCGTGATGACGCTCGACCGGCTGATCCGCAACAAATACGAAAGCTAAGATGCCCGCGCTTTTCTACCATGTCACGCAATCGCCGATTGAGGTGGTTGTGACCAACCTTTTGACCCGCGCTTTGGGGCAGGGGTGGCGGGTGGAATTGCGCGGTCAAGACCCGGCGCGGATGGATTGGTTTGACCAAAAGCTCTGGCTCGGGGCCGAGGAAGACTTTCTCCCACATGGCATGGCTGGCGGGCCGCATGATGATTTGCAGCCCGTTTTGCTGACCACCGCGCCGCAAAGCCAAGGCCGCCAAGCGGTGATGACGCTGGAAGGTGCGCCTGTCACCCCCGAGGAGGTCGCCGCGCTTGAACGCGTTTGGATTTTGTTTGATGGGCGAAGCGAACCCGCCGTGCAGGTGGCGCGCGATCAATGGCGCGCGCTCACGGGCGCAGGCGTGCAAGCACAATATTGGGCCGAAGAAGACGGGCGCTGGCAGAAGAAGGCCGAGAAGTAGGCGCCTTTCGGTCTGAGCGCGCCGCCCACGCCCGTTGGGGCTCAGATCCTCACGGGCAGGTGGTCACCTGATTGGCGCAGGTCCAATCGGCCCAGCCCGCCACTTTTTGCCCCGCGTAATTGCCTTCGATCTTCACGAAATCGCCCAAGCAATCGCGCAGTCGCGTGACCTCGACTGCATCGGGGCCCATCCCGATCTCATCAAAGAGCGCCACCACCGGGGCCGCGCGGGAGGGTTCGGCAAATAGTCGGTCGCGGTTGAGCAACAGGCTCACCAGCCGCCCCGAGACCCAGCCCTCGCCGGAAAACAACTGTTGCACCGGCGCGTGATCATCGCCGCCCATGCCGTAATCGTCAAACCAAGCTGCCTCGATTCGCATCCAGCCATCTTTCGCGCCGGTGATGCTCACTTCGGTGCCAAGCGTCATCTGACGCCCATAGCGTTGCACCGGGGGCAGCACTGCAATGATTGGATATTGCGTGCCCGGCCCCGTGCGCACATTCAGCCCCGCCGGGTCCGGGTCGGTCGTCCACGCGTTGAGGCTACATACATGTAGTGGCCCCGCTGCGGCAGCGCTCGCCCAAAGGCTTAGCGCAAGGGCTGCTCCGACGAACCTTTCCATATCCATCCTCCCCCGAAAATGCGGCTGCTGTCTGGATCATAAAAGACGCAAGCCTGACCGGGGGAAACCCCTTCTTCGGGTTCCATCAATTCCACCTCGGCCTCGGTCGCGCTGATCGGACGAATGATGGCCGGGCGCGGCGCCCGGGTCGAGCGGATTCGCACCGCCACATGCCATTCGGGTTGGCTGTCAAAAGGTGTGTCGCCCAGCCAGTTGATTTCGCGCACCGGCACCACCGCGGTCGAGAGCGCCGATTTCGGCCCCACGATCACCCGATGCGTATCGGGCTCCAGCCGCACGACATAAAGCGGGTTGTCGCCGAGCCCGCCAATGCCCAAGCCCCGGCGTTGCCCGATCGTGTAGTGAATCACCCCGCGATGCGTGCCAAGCACCTTGCCTTCAAGGTCGACAATCTCTCCGGGCTCTGCCGCGCCGGGGCGCAACTTCTCGATGACAGAGGCATAATTGCCCGAAGGCACGAAACAAATGTCTTGGCTGTCGGGTTTGTCGGCGACAACCAAACCGTATTTCGCTGCAAGTTTACGGGTTTCTGCCTTCGAGGGCAGATGGCCGAGCGGGAATCTTAAGAAGTCGAGCTGCTCTTGCGTGGTTGAAAACAGGAAATAACTTTGGTCGCGCGCGGCATCTGCGGCGGCGTGAAGCTCGGCCCCGTTCGCGCCGATCTTGCGCTGAATGTAATGGCCCGTCGCCATGCAATCGGCATCCAGATCGCGCGCGGTTTCCAAAAGATCTTTGAATTTCACCCGCTCATTGCAGCGAATGCAGGGCACGGGCGTTGCGCCAGCCAAGTAAGCATCGGCAAATTCCTCGATCACCGCTTCGCGGAAAGTGTTTTCATAATCAAGGACATAGTGGGGGAAACTCATCGCTTCCGCCACCCGGCGCGCGTCATGAATATCTTGTCCCGCACAGCAGGCCCCCTTCTTGGCAAGGGCAGCCCCATGATCATAAAGCTGGAGCGTGACGCCGACCACGTCATAGCCCTCGTCTTTGAGCATCGCGGCCACGACCGAACTATCGACGCCCCCCGACATCGCCACCACGACGCGGGTATCAGCCGGAGCCTTGGGCAGGCCCAGCGAATTCAGTTCCAGATCTTTCGGCATGCAAACAGTCCTTTAACCAGACTGACGAAATATAGGAAAATGCGATCCTTTCTCAAGCCCGACCTAAACCCAGCGTTAAGCCCCGCCCGCGCAGACTGCAGCGCATCAAGGAAGTTGGGGGTGAGCCCATGTATCTGAAAAAAGTCGACGGTCCGCGCGCGGTCACTCTGCCCGATGGCACAATTTTGACCCGCGCTGACCTGCCGCCGAAAGAAACGCGCCGTTGGGTGGCGTCGCGTAAAGCAACGATCGTGCAAGCGGTCACCTTTGGGTTGATTACGCGCTCTGAAGTGTTAGAGCGGTATGGTCTGTCGGATGAAGAGTTCGACATTTGGACCGATGCCGTGAAAAAACACGGAATTGCGGGTCTCAAGGTTACGGCAATCCAGAAATATAGACAACTTTAGGTTGCATTCTGGATAAAATATGTGAGAGTAACTGGGCGTTAACCATTTGCTGCCAAGGTCAAAAGTGATCGAGGGATTAATGCGGAGAACCCAGGATGCGGATTTTGTTGGTCGAAGACGATCCAACCACGTCGCGCAGCATTGAACTGATGCTGACTCATGCCAACCTCAATGTCTATTGCACAGACCTTGGGGAGGAAGGCATCGATCTTGCGAAGCTATATGACTATGACCTGATTCTGCTGGACCTGAACCTGCCCGATATGAACGGGCTGGAGGTTCTGCGGCAGCTGCGTCTGGCGCGGGTTGACACGCCGATCCTGATTCTGACCGGGGCGGATGACACCGAGAACAAAATCAAAGGCTTCGGGTTCGGGGCTGATGATTACATGACCAAGCCCTTCCATCGTGAAGAGCTGGTGGCCCGTATTCATGCGATCATCCGTCGCTCGAAAGGCCACTCGCAATCGATCATTCGCACCGGGAAAATCTCGGTGAACCTCGATGCGAAAACGGTCGAAGTGGCGGGCAAGCCGGTGCACCTGACGGGCAAAGAATATCAGATGCTTGAGCTTCTGAGCCTGCGCAAAGGCACGACGCTGACCAAGGAAATGTTCCTCAACCACCTCTACGGGGGCATGGATGAGCCGGAACTGAAGATCATCGACGTCTTCATCTGTAAGCTGCGCAAAAAGCTTGCCGAAGTCACCGGTGGTGAGAACTATATCGAAACCGTTTGGGGCCGGGGCTATGTCCTGCGGGACCCTGATCAGGGCGATATGGACCGCCGCATCGCGGCCAGCGCCTGATCGCCCGACCGCGTTCGTAATTCTCCGCCTTTCGCTGGACGCGTCCCGCGGCTGCCCCTAAATCAGGGGCAGCTCTAGGGGATATCGGATGATAGAACAATTCTCGCGTCCAGTTGAAGCGCTCGGCAAAGAGACGGCCAAAAAAGAACTGCACGAGCTCGAAGCAATTCTCGAGCGCGCCAACAAGGCGTATCATCTTGATGATGAGCCTTTTTTGACGGACGCAGAATTCGATGCTTTAAAACGTCGCGCGTTCGATATCGAGAAGAAGTATCCTGAGCTCAAAGAGCTGTTTAGCCCAGAATTCATGCTGGGAGCCCGCCCAAACGAGAGGTTCGAGCGGGTTAATCATGCGGTGCGGATGCTCAGCCTTGGCAATGGTTTTTCCGATGAAAATATCGCCGATTTTGTTGAGCGAATGCGCAGCTACTTGGGCTTGGCGGCGGAGGCTCCTTTGCCCTGCACGGCAGAACCCAAGATCGACGGGCTTTCGCTCTCGTTGCGGTATGAAAACGGGGTTTTGGTGCAGGCGGCCACGCGCGGCGATGGCGCGGTGGGTGAAAACGTCACCGAAAACGCGCGCACCATTGCCGATATCCCGCAAAAGCTGACTGGCGCGCCCGACGTGCTCGAAGTGCGTGGCGAGGTTTACATGAGCCACGAAGATTTCGCGGCGTTGAATGCGCGTCAGTTGGAAAAGGGCGACAAACCCTTTGCCAACCCGCGCAATGCTGCCGCCGGGTCTTTGCGCCAGTTGGATGCCCGCATCACCGCCGCGCGGCCTTTGCGCTTTTTTGCCTATGCTTGGGGCGTGTTGTCTGAGCCTTTGGCTGCGACGCAATTTGGCTCAATTAAGCGCCTTAAGGCACTGGGGTTTCAAACAAATCCACTCACGAAGCTTTGCGAAAGCCTGCCCGAAATGCTCGCCCATTACCGCGCTATTGAGGCGCAACGGGCGACGCTTGGCTATGATATCGACGGGGTGGTTTACAAAGCCAATGACCTTGCGCTGCAAGCGCGGCTTGGCTTCCGCTCCACCACGCCCCGCTGGGCCTTGGCGCATAAATTCCCCGCCGAGCTCGCTTGGACCCGGCTGGAGAAGATCGAAATTCAGGTGGGCCGCACGGGCGCGCTGTCGCCCGTGGCGCGTCTGACGCCCGTCACCGTGGGCGGCGTTGTTGTCTCGAACGCGACGCTGCACAACGAAGATTACATCGCCGGGCGCGATTCCAAGGGCGAAGAAATTCGCGGCGGCAAAGACATTCGCGAGGGCGATTGGGTGCAGGTCTACCGCGCGGGCGATGTGATCCCGAAGGTGGCGGATGTGGACTTGGCGCGCCGTGATCCGGGGGCGGAACCTTACACCTTCCCGCATCTTTGCCCCGAATGCGGCTCTGAAGCGATTCGAGAAGAGGGCGATGCCGTGCGCCGCTGCACCGGCGGCCTCATTTGCCCCGCGCAGGCGGTGGAGAAGCTCAAGCATTTCGTCTCTCGTGCCGCGTTTGACATTGAAGGCTTGGGCGCCAAGCAGGTTGAGGCGTTTTACAAAGACGGCTGGGTGAAAGAACCCGCCGACATCTTCACCCTGCAAGAACGCTTCGGGTCTGGCCTGCAACAGCTTAAAAACCGTGATGGTTGGGGCGAGAAATCCGCACAAAACCTTTTTGACGCGATCGCGGAAAAGCGCGCCATTCCGCTTGCCAAGCTGATCTTTGCGCTTGGGATCCGCCATGTGGGGGAAAGTTCGGCTCAGCTTCTAGCCACGCATTACCTCAGCTGGGATCGGTTTGTGGACGCCATGACCACCGCAGGCCCCTGTGAAGGCGCGGAATGGGACGAGCTTTTGAGCATTGACGGGGTGGGGGAAACCTTGGGGCGTTCGGTCGTGTCTGCCTTCCACGATGGGCCCGAACGTGACGCGATTTTGCGGCTCGCGGCGCATCTGACTGTGCAAGATGCCACCCCGCCTTCATCTGAAAGCCCGGTTTCGGGCCTCACCGTCGTCTTCACCGGCACGTTGGAGCGTATGACGCGGGCCGAGGCGAAGGCACGGGCAGAGGCTTTGGGGGCCAAGGTCGCGGGCTCGGTTTCGGCCAAAACCAATATCTTGGTGGCGGGGCCGGGCGCTGGCTCCAAAGCCAAGAAAGCCGCCGATCTGGGGGTGAAGGTGATCGACGAAGACACTTGGCTTTCGATGATTGGCGCAACATGACGGGCCGCCCCGCCGCGCTGTTCCCGCTTTTTGCCGAGGTGGAAACCCTGCCCGGTATTGGCGCGAAAACCGCGAAAAACCTTGAAAACCTTGGCATCACGCGCCCGCGCGATGTGCTTTTTACGCTGCCGCAAGCGCTGGTGGATCGCCGCCCCGTTGCCAGCCTGCGCGAAGTGGTGCCGCCGCTTATTTGTACGCTCAAGGTGGAGGTGATTTCGCATCACCCCTCGCGCAATCGCTCTGGCCCAACGCGGGTGCTGGTGCGCGATGGCGAGGGGGTGGATTTCGCGCTCGTCTTCTTTCATGCGCGCGGGGATTATTTGCAAAAAATCCTGCCCGTGGGGGAGTGTCGTCTTGTTTCGGGAAAGCTCGAACTCTTTGACAACACAGCGCAAATGGTCCACCCGGATCATATTTTACCGCTCGATGAGGCAGATCAACTGCCGCGGTTTGAGCCGGTCTACCCGCTCACCGCAGGGATCACGCAAAAGGTGATGGCGAAAGCGTCGGAAGGGGCGCTGGCGCGTTTGCCAGAGCATGAGGAATGGATCGACCCGGCTTTGAAAGCGCGCGAGAAATGGCCCGATTGGGCTGCGGCTTTGCGTGCCGCGCACCGCCCCGAAACGCAGGCCGATACCGTGCCAATGGCGCCCGCGCGCTTGCGGCTCGCCTATGATGAGCTTTTCGCGCATCAAATGACGCTCGCACTTGCACGGCGCGAAGCCCGCCACCCCAAGGGACGCGTCACCAAAGGTAATGGAGCTTTGGCGCGTAAGGTTCTGGCATCGCTTCCTTTTAAGCCCACGGGCGCGCAGCTTCGGGCCAGCCAAGAGATTGCCGCCGATATGGCCGAGCCGCGCCGGATGAACCGGCTTTTGCAAGGCGATGTGGGCGCGGGCAAAACGCTGGTGGCGTTCTTGGCGTTGATGAATGCCGTTGAGGCCGGCGGGCAGGGCGTGTTGATGGCGCCCACCGAAATTTTGGCGCGCCAGCATTATGAGGGCTTGGCCGATTTGGCCGCGGCTGCGGGCGTGCAAATGGCGGTGTTGACGGGCCGCGACAAGGGAGCCGAGCGCGCCAAGAAGCTGGCCGACCTTGTGGAGGGGCGGATTCAGATCTTGCTCGGCACCCATGCGGTTTTTCAAAAGGATGTTTTCTTTCAAGACCTTCGACTGGTCATCATTGATGAACAGCACCGCTTTGGGGTGAACCAACGCCAAGAATTGGGGGCCAAGGGCGATATGGCCGATGTGCTGGTGATGACGGCAACGCCGATCCCGCGTTCGCTCGCGCTGGCGCAATATGGCGATATGGATGTGAGCTTGCTCGATGAAAAACCGCCCGGTCGCCAGCCGGTGCAAACCGCGTTGGTCTCGACTTCGCGGATTTCTGAGGTGGTGGAGCATCTGAAAAAGGCTGTGACCGAGGGGCGGCAGGCCTATTGGGTCTGCCCCTTGGTGGAGGAAAGCGAGCGGGTGGACCTTGCCTCGGCGCAGGAACGCTTCATCGCGTTGCGGGCCGCTTTGGGTGAAGGCGTGGTGGGGCTGGTGCATGGCCAACTCCCGCCCAGCGATAAAGATGCCGCGATGGCGGATTTTGTCGCGGGCCGCACGCGGGTGTTGGTGGCGACCACGGTGATCGAGGTGGGGGTGAACGTGCCCAATGCCTCGATCATGGTGATTGAGCGGGCCGAGACCTTTGGCCTTGCACAGTTGCACCAATTGCGCGGGCGCGTGGGGCGCGGGGCGGCAAAATCCACCTGCCTGATGCTTTATCAAGCGCCGCTATCAGAGGGCGGCGAGCGGCGGTTGGCGATTTTGCGCGACAGCGAAGACGGGTTTCGCATCGCCGAGGAAGATTTGGCCATTCGTGGCGCGGGCGATGTGATCGGCACGGCGCAATCTGGCCTGCCGCGCTTCCGCATTGCCGATCTGGAACACCAGGCCGGGTTGATGGCACTGGCACAGCAAGATGCGCGGTTGTTGCTGGAAAAAGATCCTTGTCTAGAAAGCCCACGCGGCCAAGCGGCGCGGGCGCTTTTGTGGCTGACTGAGCAGGACCGGGCGATCCGTCTGATTGAGGTTGGGTAGAATGTTCTCAAAATGTTCTTGACGATACGGTGAGAACGTGAGAACAAATGGGCAACACGAAAGGAGAGACACATGCGCCACGCCCTGAACGCCTTCGCCGACCGTAAAACCACCGAGATCGTGCAAGATACTTTGGGTGCGCTGTCACTGTGCATCACCTTTGGCGCGGTGCTGTTTCTGCCCGGGCTGTTCTAAGCTTTTGTAAGTTTGCCTCTTCGGTCGGATGTTTCGGCCAACCGTTCACTGCCTCGCGCTTTTGCCGCCGACTGTCCCAAGCTTCGCGGCTGCCTGTCCCAAGGTTTTACCCAAAAGCGCATACCTGCGCCGCCATCCCTGATGGCGGCGTTTTTTTTGTTTGGGTTCGGTGCGTTAGGGCAGGGTGCTTACATCCGATAGGCCAGCCGCAGCCCGCCCCAATGTTTGCCATTCACAAAGATCGGCGCAGAAAGGTCTTTCATCAGCACAAATTCTCCGCCGCCCATGTCGCGACGGTAGATTTGCAGCAAGAACGGCGCGGTGGATTGCCCGGCGCGCAGGCCAACACGGTCGTTGAAAATCCGCCGGTTCCGGCAATTGGCCGCGTTCCAGACCGGGTCCACGCTTTGCGGTTGCGAGAATTTCAGGTTGTGGGTCGGCAGATAGCCGTTGCGATCCACCGCCGCGCAGAACACGACATCCTGCGACAGGCTGAGCATCCGTTCCTGAACCTCGGGCAAAACAGAATCCGTAAAACTGGTGAAAGGTGCCATAACCTGCGCCGGATCGGTGCCGGGAATGGCCGTGTAGCGGCTGTCAAACAAAGACGAGGCGGCGATCTGCCCGCGTTGGATCGCCGATTCGAAGATTTGGCCAATCTCTGCCGCCGCGCCTTGCGCCGCACGAATAAAGGCATCGTCGGTGGTGGCGCCGCCCAGTTCCACCGCTTCTTGCACGATGGTTTCCCCCGCAAGAATCAGCGCCTGCGTTTTTTGCGCGGCCTGATGCACCTCGGCGGAGGTGCTGGTCATGCCATCCGCCATATCGCGAAAGGCGGGGGCAAAGCGGCCATTGGCGGCGTTCACCTCGCCCGCGCGGGCGGTGATTTCACTCACCGCTTCGCGGGTTTGTTTGAGCCCTTCGACCATCCGGCCAAGCGCGGTATCTGTGCCCGCAGCACCTGTCAGCACCGCATTGGCATCTTGCGAGATTGCGCCTGCTTCATCATGGAGCGCCCCAACGGAGCTGCTTAACCCACCAACGGCGGTGCCAATCCCATCGGCAGCAGCAGCCGTTTTGCGCGAAAGTTCGTTGATCGCCTCGGCCACAACGGCAAAGCCCTTGCCGGAATCGCCTGCCCGCGCCGCCTCGATTTTTGCGTTGATCGCCAAGATGTTGACCTGTTTTGCAACAGATTTAATCTCGGCGTTTTCCGATTGCACCTTGATCAGCGTGGTGTTGATTTCTTCCATCCGCGCAATCGCGGCGCGCACCCAAGCGGCAATGGTTTGCGCATGCGCCCCGGTTTCGCGCAATTGCGCCACCGTGCCCTCGACCAGATCCAGCGTCACATCGGCCGAGCGGCTGACGCGGTCTGCGCCATCCAGCACGCGGGTATTGGCATCTTGCACCGTTTCGGCGGCGGAGCGCGCGGTCTGCAAGAGGCTCATCTGCGCGTCAATATGCTGTTCTAAAGCATCCAGCGCGCCTGCCACCTCGGCCACATCGCGGCCAAGCAAGACAGCATCTGCCGCAATGCGGTTGATCCGCGCCGCTGTTTGGGCGTCGTCGGTTCGGGGATTTAGGCTCTGTGTCATTGAAGGCTCGCGCAAGGTCTCGCCACAATCGCATGGGGGCCTTGCACAAGTGTTAAGGCCGTTTAGCCAGCCCCGCGCAGGGCTTTTAACGTGGCATCCGGGGCGAGCAAAATCGAGGCGTGGCGGTTGGGATAATCGCGCGCGGCTTGCAAAACCTCATAGTCCGCAAAAGGCGCAGCGGGCACCGGGCCGCCTTGCAGCATTGCGGCCAAAGCATCGCGCAGGGCCTGCACCTCCGCCTCGGTGCAGCCAATCACTTGGGCGGCAAAAATCGAAGCCGAGGCTTGGCCGAGCGCGCAGGCATGCACCCTTTGGCTAAAGGCGGTGATTTTGCCATCCTCCTGCCGCAGCGCCACCGCGATGTTGGAACCGCACAGCGGCGCGCGCGCGGTCGCCTCATGGCTGGGCGCATCAATCGGATCGGTGAGCGGAATATCGGCAGCCAAGGCCAGCACTCGGTCAGCATAGAGTTTAAAAAGATCGCTCTCGCTCATCGCGGCCCCCGGGCTTTTCCTTGACGTCTCAGAGCGGTAGATAGAGCGCAACCGAGTGGGAGGAAAGCATGGGTTTCGACACAGCCAGCCTGAAATACGACGCGAACGGGCTGATCCCGGCGATTGCGCAAGATCACGCGACGGGCGAGGTGCTGATGATGGCGTGGATGAATGCCGAAAGCCTTGCGCGCACGCTGGCGAGCGGTCAGGTGACCTATTGGAGCCGCTCGCGGCAAAGCTTTTGGGCCAAGGGCGAAAGCTCGGGCCATGTGCAAAAGCTGGTCGAATTGCGCGTCGATTGTGACCGGGATTGCCTTTTGATGCTGGTCGACCAGATCGGCCCCGCCTGCCACACCAACCGCCGCTCGTGCTTTTACACGGCGGTGCGAGAGGGCGAAGAGGTTGAGATCATGGACCCGATGTAAGATTGACCAAGGCTGGGGGCGCTGCCCCCAGACCCCCGGGATATTTAAGCCAAGTCGAAGGATAAGCGCTTCGATGGTTTAAAGACCCACGAGGCGACGGATATCGGCGGGGGATGCGCCTTCCGCGCGGTATTTGGAAAGCGCGCGGGCGTCATCGCGTTTGGCCAAACGCTTGCCAGCCTCATCGCGGATCAGCCCGTGGTGGTGGTAGATCGGCACCGGCAGGCCAAGCAACTTTTGCAGCGTGACATGGATCTGGGTTGCCTCAAACAGATCTTCGCCGCGGGTCACATGAGTGATGCCTTGGGCAGCATCATCGAGCACCACGGCAAGGTGGTAAGAGGTGCCCATCTCGCGCCGCGCCAGCACCACATCGCCCACAGTGTTCGTCATCTGCGCGGGGGTGATGGGATGCGTGCCGCGATGCGCGGGGCCGGTTTCTTCAAAAGAACAAGTACATGCCGCCAAATCCATGCGCAGACGCAGCGCGGCCTTGGGCAAGGGCTCACCGGGTTTGGGCGCGCCTTTTAGCCTGCATGTACCGGGATAGATGATCCCATCGGGGCCAAGCGGCGCGCCTTCTTGCGGGGCGGTAACGGCGGCCTCAATATCGCGCCTTGTGCAATTGCAGGCGTAAAGAAGGCCGTCCGCCCAAAGCTTTTCAAGCGTGGCGCGATAGGCGGGCAGGCGGTCGGATTGGCGCATCACCTCGCCGTCCCAGCTGATCCCAAGCCAGTGCAGATCCTCATAAATCTGCGCTTCCCATTCGGGTTTGGACCGCGCCCGGTCAATATCTTCGATCCGCAGCAAAAACGCACCACCCGCCGCCCGCGCCATGTCATGCGCCACAAGCGCAGCATAGGCATGGCCCAGATGCAGCGGACCGGTGGGCGAGGGCGCGAAGCGGGTGATCATGCCTGCGCGGCAAGCCACGCCGTGAATTGCTCCTTAGCGCGGTCGGTATAGCCCTTGTAGCGGTCTTTGCGGCCTTTGCGGCCCCCGCGCGCGGCATCAAGCGGCGGGAAGAGGCCAAAGTTCACATTCATCGGCTGGAAGGTCTTTGCCTCGGCCCCGCCCGTGATGTGGTTCACAAGTGCGCCCATCGCCGTTTCATAGCTGGGCGGCGGCAGGGTTTGGCCTTTGATCTCGGCGGCGGCCATCCGGCCCGCCAAAAGCCCCATCGCCGCGCTTTCGACATAGCCTTCAACGCCCGTCACTTGGCCCGCAAAGCGCAGGTTCGGGCGTTGGCGCAACCGCATCTGGTCATCGAGCAGCGTTGGCGAATTGAGGAAGGTGTTGCGGTGAATGCCCCCAAGTCGCGCGAACGATGCGTTTTGCAATCCGGGGATCATTTTAAAAACAGTGGTTTGCGCGCCATACTTCATCTTTGTTTGGAAGCCGACGATGTTGTAAAGCGTGCCCAAAGCATTGTCGCGGCGCAGTTGCACCACCGCATAGGATTTGGTGGCCGGGTCATGCGGATTGGTCAGCCCCACCGGCTTCATCGGCCCGTGGCGCAGCGTTTCGCGCCCGCGTTCCGCCATCACCTCAATCGGCAAGCAACCATCAAAATAGCCCGCCGTCTCGCCCTCATGAAACTCGGTCTTCTCGGCGGCCAAAAGCGCGTCGATGAAGGCCTCATATTCCTCCCGGTTCATCGGGCAGTTGATATAGGCCTTTTGCTCTTCCTCGGTTTCGCCCTTGTCGTAGCGGCTTTGCCGCCAGGCAATGTCCATATCAATCGTTTCGGCATGAACGATCGGTGCGATGGCATCGAAAAAGGCGAGGCTTTCCGCGCCCGTTACCGTGCGGATGCTTTCGGCCAAATTGCCCGAGGTCAGCGGCCCGGTCGCCACAATCCAATGCCCGTCTTGGGGCAGCTCGATCACTTCTTCTTCGGAAAAGGAAATCAGCGGATGCGCGCGCAAAGCAGCGGTGACCGCGCCCGAAAATGCGTCGCGATCCACCGCCAAAGCCCCACCTGCGGGCAGGGCGTGACGATCCGCCGTTTGCATGATCAGCCCGCCCGCGGCGCGCATTTCCCAATGCAAAAGCCCCACGGCATTGCGCTCATCATCATCTGAGCGGAAGGAGTTGGAGCAAACCATCTCCGCGCAATCGCCCGAGCGATGCGCAAAGGTTCCCACTTTCGGGCGCATCTCATGCAGCACCACGGGCACGCCCGCCTGAGCCGCTTGCCACGCCGCCTCTGAGCCCGCAAGGCCCGCACCGATGATATGAAGTGTCTGTGTCATGGCGCCGATTTAGGGCGCCGCGCCCCAAAAGGAAAGCCCGCTCAGATCAGCGCGACACGTTCGCGGCGTTCCGGGTCCGGGAAGGGGCGGTAAACGCCCACCGTGTAAGAGGCGATCATGCCGTGCATCAGTTCGTAATGGCGCATCTCGGTTTCATCGAGGCCCGCAACCGCCTGAAAGGCCCGCTCAAGCGCGGCAAGGTCTTCGACCTCGATCTCCAGCAAAAACGCTTCATGCATCGTGCTGGCGAGCCCCAGCTTGCGCCGCATCAGACGCCAGCCACCAATCAGGTTGAGCGCCTTCAGCTCCCCCATCCATTGTTCGACCGAAGCGGCAAAGGCGAGGGCCTTCGCGTCACTCTTGAGTTCGATCATGCAGTGGTAAAGGTTCATGCTGTCCTCCCGTAGGTAACAGCACGAAAGCACAAAGGCTTTGAGAAAGCCTTAATTGCAAAGAAAATGGGCAGGGGCCGTGGCCCCCGCCCGAAAAGCTTACGCCCGCTTTTAAGCCTCGGTTTCGGGCGTTTGCGGGGCTTCCGGCGCAGCGCTGGTGGCCTCGGCGGTTTCTGCCGCTTCCACAGCCTCATCCTCGCCGGTGTCAGCCACACGCGCGACCGAAACGACCTCTTCATCCTTGCCGGTGTTGAAGACCTTCACCCCACCGGCCGAACGCGAGCGGAAAGAAATCCCCGCCACCGGGCAACGGATGGATTGCCCGGTCGAGGTGGCGAGCATGATCTGGTCGCTCGGTTCCACCGGGAACGACGCCACAAGCGGGCCGCCGCGCATGGATTTCTCAAACGCCGTGACACCTTGGCCGCCACGCCCGCGCACCGGGTAGCTGTGGCTCGATGAGATTTTGCCCAAGCCTTTGGCGGTGATGGTCAAAATAAGGTTCTGCGCTTCGAGCATCTCGGCATAGCGCGCATCGGGCAGGGTGCCTTCGGCTTCAACCGTGTCTTCATCGGTTTCGACCTCGGTCTCTTCCTCGCCCTCGCTGCCAAGCTCAGCACGGAAGCGTTTGACAAAGGCTTCGCGCTCCCACGGCTCGGCTTCAAAGTGGCGAATGACCGACATCGAAACGACCTTATCGCCCGAGGCCAAACGCACGCCGCGCACCCCAGTGGAAGACCGGCCCTTGAACACGCGCACTTCGGTGACCGGGAAGCGGATCGCCCGCCCGCCCGCCATCACCAGCATGATGTCGTCGTCCTCGGTGCACATGCGGGTATCGACCAGCGTCACACCTTCGGGCAGTTCCATCGCGCGTTTGCCGTTGCGCATCACCTTGGCGAAATCGCTCAGCGCGTTGCGGCGCACATCGCCTTCAGAGGTGGCGAAGAAGACTTGGTAATTGTCCCATTCTTCTTCCGGCGCATCGACCGGCATCAGCGAGGCGATCGAAACACCCTGCGGGATCGGCAAGATGTTGATGATCGCCTTGCCCTTGGAGGTCCGGCCTGCCAGCGGCAAGCGCCAGCATTTGAGCGAATAGACCATGCCATCGGTGGTGAAGAACAAAAGCTGGGTATGGGTGTTGGCCACAAACAGCGTGGTCACCACGTCATCTTCTTTGGTGGCCATCGACGACAGACCCTTGCCGCCGCGGCGCTGCGCGCGGAATTCGGCCAAAGGCGTGCGTTTGATGTAGCCGCCGGAGGTGATGGTCACCACCATATCTTCGCGTTCGATCAGGTCTTCATCGTCCAGATCGCCCGCCCAATCCACAATCTCGGTGCGGCGTGGCACGGCGAATTGCGCTTTCACCTCGCGCAGCTCTTCCGAGATGATGCTCATGATCCGCTCGCGCGACGCTAAGATGGCCAGATATTCGCGGATTTTTCCGGCGAGTTCGGCGAGTTCGTCTGTGACCTCTTGCACGCCCATCGCGGTGAGCCGTTGCAGACGCAGATCCAAGATCGCGCGGGCCTGAATTTCCGACAGGTTATAGGTGCCGTCGTCATTCACAGGATGCAGCGGATCGTCGATCAGCTTGAGGTATTCCAAAATATCATGCGCGGGCCAGCGCCGTGTCATCAGCTTTTCGCGCGCCTCTGCCGGGTCTTTCGAGGCGCGGATCGTGGCGACAACCTCATCGACGTTCGAAACCGCAACGGCCAGACCGCACAGAATGTGGCTGCGTTCACGCGCTTTGCGCAGCTCGTAAGCCGTGCGTCGCGCCACAACTTCTTCGCGGAAGCTGATGAAATGCGTGAGGAAATCGCGCAGCGTGAGTTGCTCAGGCCGGCCACCGTTCAGCGCCAGCATGTTGCAACCAAACGAGGTTTGCAACTGCGTGAAACGGTAAAGCTGGTTCAGCACCACATCGGGGGTGGCGTCACGCTTGAGCTCAATCACCACCCGCACGCCAACGCGGTCGCTCTCGTCCGCGATGCCCGAAATCCCCTCAAGCCGCTTTTCGCGCACAAGGTCAGCGATCTTCTCGATCATCGCGGCCTTGTTCACCTGATAGGGGATTTCATCCACGACAATGGCGTAGCGATCCTTGCGGATTTCCTCGACGCGCGTTTTCGCGCGGATGATTACCGAGCCGCGCCCCTCGAGGTAGGCTTTGCGGGCGCCACCGCGCCCCATGATCTGCGCGCCAGTCGGGAAGTCGGGGCCGGGGACGATGTCCATCAGCGCCTCGGTGGACATATCGGGGGTGTCGATCAGCGCCAGCGTGGCATCCACCACTTCGCCCAAATTGTGCGGCGGGATGTTGGTGGCCATGCCAACGGCAATCCCCCCCGCGCCATTGACGAGCATGTTCGGAAACCGCGCGGGCAGCACCGTCGGTTCGCGGTCTTTGCCGTCATAGTTGTCTTGGAAATCGACCGTGTCTTTTTCGATATCGCTCAGCAAGAAGGCGGAGGGTTTGTCCATCCGCACCTCGGTGTAGCGCATGGCCGCAGCGCTATCGCCATCCATCGAGCCGAAGTTGCCCTGCCCATCCAAGAGCGGCAGGCTCATCGAGAAGTCCTGCGCCATCCGCACAAGCGCGTCATAAATCGCCGCGTCACCATGCGGGTGGTATTTCCCCATCACATCGCCAACGGGGCGGGCCGATTTGCGATAGGGCTTGTCATGCGTGTTGCCGGTTTCATGCATCGCATAAAGGATGCGCCGGTGCACAGGCTTGAGCCCATCGCGCAGATCGGGGATCGCACGCGACACGATCACGCTCATCGCGTAATCGAGATAGGCGGTCTTCATCTCCTCGGCGATGGAGACCACGGGGCCCGAATGGCTGGGCCGTTCCGGGGTTTCGCCAAGGGTATCCGAGCTGTCGGGAGTATCGGTCACGCGGGTCTTCTTCTTCTAGATTTTGTTGTGCTGCTTTATAACTCATCCCAAGGCTGGGGTGCAATCGGCAAGCGCGCGGCAGGCAAGACTTGCCGCCGTTTTCTGTGGAAATCCGCGCGAAATACGCCCTTAGCGGGCCTTGCGCGCGCTGAGAAAGGCCATCAGCCACAGCCCGGCAAAGGCGAGCGAGAAGAGCGCATTGAAGTTTGGCATCGTCACGCCAAACAGATCCCAAACGATCTCATCGCAGCGCACCACCGGGGCTTGCTGGATTTGCGCCAAAAGATCCGCCGCCGACAGCGCATCAATTGGGTTCGAGGTGCAGCTGTCCGGCCCCGCAAAGATCTTGCGCTCCACGCCGGAGTGATAGAGGCCAAAGCTTGTTGAGACGAGCATGATCGCCATGCCAAGCAGGTTCAGCACCCGTGGCAACCGCAGTGCCAAAAGCGCCGCCCCCAAGATTGCCGCCGCCAGATGCGGCCAGCGCTGCAAGATGCACAATTCGCACGGCGCATAGCCAATCGCTTGGAATACCAGCGCTCCCGCCAAAATTCCGGTCGAGCCAAGGGTGGCCAAAGCAACCAGCACACGCGGAGAAAGGGCAGGGGGCATCACAGGAACCTCAGCGCATAGAAGCCGCCAATCAGCAGCACAACGAAAGCGGTGAACAACAGGCCAAGCCAGCGTTCGATGAAGGCGCGGATCGGTGCGCCAAATTTCCACAACAATGCGGCAAGCACGAAGAACCGCAATGCCCGCGCCAGAACCGACACGCCAGCGAAAAGCCACAGATCAAGATGCGTGGCGCCTGAAAAGATCGTGATGACCTTGTAAGGGAAGGGCGTCACCCCCGCGATCAGCACGGCCCAGCCGCCCATCTCGTTGAACCGCGTGGCGAGCTCATCGAATTTGTCGGCCTTGCCGTAAAATTCCAGAATCGGCTGGCCGATGGCATCCATAAAACCGTAGCCGATCAGATAGCCCAGCATCCCCCCCGCGACCGAAGCCGCCGTGGCGACCAGCGCAATCCGCCATGCATGGTGCCGCGCGGCCAAAACCATAGGGATGATCAGCACATCGGGCGGGATCGGAAAGACCGAGCTTTCCACAAAGGCCACCACGGCCAGAACCCAATAGGCATACCGGCCCTCGGCCTGTCGCATCGTCCAGTCATAAAGCTTACGGATCATCACGGCCCCCCGGTTTTTTGTTGTCTCGCCCGATGCGAGGAGCACGTCAAGTCACAGCCGCGTCGGGTTTCTGTGCATTGCCTCTTGCAAGCGCCGCCACAGCCCGCTAAATGCGTATCGCTGGCCCGAGTGGTGGAATGGTAGACGCAGGGGATTCAAAATCCTCCGCCGAGAGGCGTGCGAGTTCGAGTCTCGCCTCGGGCACCAGCTTGAAACTAAACGATAAAATGGCCTCGGTCGAATCGTTCTTTCAAGCGGGTTTTTCCAATTCCCAACCCGAGTTCCCACGTTCATGTTTCGGACTTGTTCCGTTCCACGAGCGTAATTGCGGCCTTTGAGAGCCGTTTTCTGCTGGCGCGTGCGCGGTAATAAGCGATCATTTCCGGCGTCTGGTTCGTAATCGATTGGATCTGCGCATCGGTGCAGCCCGCCTCTGCCAATCGAATGATGGCCAGCTTGCGCAGCCCGTGCAGTGTGAAAGGCCGCGCCTTCTCGCCCAGCGATGCGCGCCATGCGCGGAAGGCTTTTTCCACAGCGGAATAGCCGAGCGGTTCGGTGAGATTCTTGGCGAGGATGTGGGCGCCGCGCTTAGGCTGGCTGGCGAGGAAGGCGCGCAGGCTCGGCGGGCTGTAGACCTCGATCCGCGTATCGGTCTTTTCGTCGAGCACATCCATCCATTCGCCGTGAAAATCATCGTGACGCATGTTAATGGCGGCGTTGGGGCGTTGCCCGGTTCCAAGGATCAATTCCGCTACTGCGCGCACGTTCGCAGGCGCGGTGTCGAGCTTGCTGATCATCCAATCCGGCCAAGGCTCGAATTCGCGCTGCTTGCCGTAAAGCTCAATTCCTTCGGCGACGTTTTCCACTTTCCAATCAAGTGTCTGTCGGGCGAAGTTAAGAAGAAGGCTGATGATTTGCACCATCCAATCCGCACGGCGCGGGGTGTCCACATATTTGGCATGGATCGCGCGCACCTGGGCGCGGGTGAGGCTGCGCACCGGCTTGTCGGCGTTCTTCTCGGCGATCTCGTTGAGGATGCGGTCATAGGCGCGCTTGGTTGATGTGGCGAGCCGGGTGAACTTTGGATGTGTGCGATAGGCGCGGATCAGATCCGCCCAGGTGTCTTTCTCTGGCTTCTTCAACGCGGGGCTCGTGCCCGAACGGATCGCCCAATAGGCCCGGTCAAATTCGGCAGAATCAATGTCCGACGGGAGGGGGATGAACTTCTCGCGGCGCTTGCCATCTTGAAGCCAAGTCATGCGGTAATAGGCGCGCGTCTTGCCGCCGACCGTCTTGATTTGCACGTAAGGTTTCTGGGAGCGTTTCAAAGCTCAAATTCCTCGGTTGGCTTTGGCTTGGTGCCCTGCACGATGGCATTGATCTCTTCGATCGACCATCGCTCAAACGTGCCGATTCTAAGTGGGGCCGGAAGCGCGCCCACCTCAACAAGATCCCGAAACTCGGCCGGCTTCATGTCCAGCAGCTTCGCCGCGGTGCGGTCTGTGGCATAAAGGATTCGCAGATCATGCCTGCCCATGGGTGGCCTCCCCTCAGATCAGGTTGAACGCCAGCGCCACGCCAACGCAGATGATCGCGCTTGAGGCGTAGAGGATCGGCAGGATCGTGGCGGCAATGTCGATGCCGAGGCCGTTGGTTTCCTCTTCCTCGGCGGCTTCGGCGAAGTGGAAGATGAAGGCGAGCCCGAGGGCGCCAAGCGTGACAAGGGCAATGCCAATGGCTGCGTCCAGCATCACACCATCCCTAACGCAGCTTTATAGATGTCCATGATCGCCTCTTCTTCGGCGACGTCGTTCTTGTCGCGTTTGCGCAAGGCGATGATCTTCTTCATCACCTTGGTGTCGTAGCCGCGCGCTTTGGCCTCGGCCATCACGTCTTTCTGCTGCTCGGTGATGTCTTTCTTCTCGGCGTCCAGATGTTCGTATTGTTCGATGAACTGGCGCAGTTCCTCGGCGGCGACGTTGTAGACGCGATCGCGCACATCTTTGTCAGCCTGGGTTTCCTTCATCGGCATTTGATCAAGCATTGGGGTGACCTTTGAAAAAGACCCGGACGCGGTATTGATGCCGCATCCGGGCCAGTGAGCGTGCCCGGGTTTCAGTGGCACTCAGGAAAGAGGGGCGCGGCGGCATTGGCCGGTGCGCAGAATTTCGGATCGAGCATCGTGCGCAGTTCCAGCGCGGTGCGCAGGGCGGCGTTGGCCAGCACCAGTGTTACGATGGTCAGTGCGATGAAGGCCGGAACCGACAGTGGGCGTTGATGCGGCGCGGTGAGCCCGTCGCGTAAGTGCAGAAATCGGGGAGCATCGCGCCGCATCTTCGCCTCCAGTGAGTGATGGTTTTCGTTTGCGCATGTTCGCGCCTAAATATGATTTGCACACAGCAAACAATTCGGCAAGAAAAAAGTTAGCACAAAGCAAACACACCTTGGGGCTGTGATTCGCCAGGTGCTATTCGGGTATTGCTTTTGCGGGCTCCGAAATCGGAGCGCTCCGTAAGATGTCAGTGGTGTGAAAGCGTGGGTAATGGGTCGCTGATCTCACGTTGGTAGATCGGCGATTCCGGGCGATATATGGGTGCGGCATCCTGAACTTGGCGGTTCAGTGATCGCTTAACCGCAAGATTTGGCGGCTTGCGTTGTGCGGATGTTCTCGTAAAGTTCCCGTCATTGCTTTGGGGGATACCGTGAAAGAACAGTTCAAGAATGGGTTTGCCGGCCTTGATGCGGCGGGGAAGGTTCTGATGCTGTTGAGGCTTCTTGCGCTAAGATATAATGAAGATAACGCAAAGCTTCCTTTCGGCCGTCTTCAGACAAACCCTCGAATATCCGAAGAGCCTGAGCCGACAACTCCTCCGCAATTAGAGCGGACATCGAGCAACCAAGGGCGTCGGCGATAAGCTGGAGTGTCGCCTGGCTGGCGTGCCTCTTGCCGGTTTCGACCTGCGACAAGAACCCCTTAGACAGCCCCGTGATGTCGGCCAGCTGCTCAAGCGTCAATTCGCGGTCGTTCCGAAGCTTTTTCATCGCGGTGCTCATGTTTGCATGATGCCACCTCGGCGCGGCTTTGACTAATTGCCGAGAGCAAACATCGGGCTTGAATAAAAGTTTGCGATATGCAAACTCAAGGCATGTGCAAGCTTTCGGAACATCTCAAGCAGGCTGGTTTGCCTCAATCTGCATTCGCAGAAGCGATCGGTGTGTCGCGCGGTCACATGAGTGCCCTCATTAGTGGTGCGAGGCTCCCCTCGCTGGAATTGGCTGTTCGCATTGAGCGGCTGACCGGCGGAGCTGTGCCTGCGTCTTCGTGGGTTCCGCTTGCTAACGCCGACCCGACTCCGGGTTTCAGGATCGAGGGGGCTGCATGATGGGCGCCATGGCGGATGACGCAGCGGTGGCAAAGCGAATTGTGGGCACGGGTAAATCGACATGTCCCGCAGCATGACATTACCGAGGGGAAATTGAGATGAAGAACGGCGCAGTGATTTCGCAAGATGATGCGGGGCATCGGCCTGCGACGATCGCGAAGGATGATGCGGCGCGGCGCTTTGAGGATGCGCTGCGGCTTCGTGTCGGCCGGGGCAAGCGCTACTCTTTTGATGCCCTCTCTGATGCCACCCGCATCCCGACGCGCACACTGGAAAGCTACGTGCAGGGGGTGACGCCGCCGCTGCATGCGTTTCTGTCGATCTGCTCTGTGCTCGGGCCGTCTTTCACCAGCGATATTCTGGCGGCATGCAACCAAGCGGCGCACGAGGTCAACCCGGGTGATCCGGAGCATTTGCGCGTTGTGGCCTCGCTTGGCGAGTTGGTGACGCAGATCTCGATGGCTGTGGCAGATGGCTATGTGGATCATCGCGAGGCCGCGCAGATGCGCCCCATCGCTGCACGGCTGATCGAGCTGTTGGAGCCGCTCGCGCTTGATCGCGGGGCGCGGTGATGGCGCAGGGACGCAAACGCGCAACACCGCTGGCCGTGACACGGCGCACCGATTTGCCGGTGGGCGATTGCGTGGCCTCGGTCTTGGAGGCGGAAGGCGCGGTGCAGGTGATTTGGGGCCGGTTCGGGCCCGCCGATGAGCTGGGCACGCTGATGAATGATTTTGCCACCGATCGGATGGCGGGCGAGCTGCGCGCGCTCGCTGATGTGGTTGAGGCGGCGCAAACGCGGAGGGAAGCGTGATGGATCTGAGCGATATGACTTTGACGGACCTGGTGGGCTTGCGGACGCGGCTCGATCAGTTGGCTAAGGCGGGGCAACTGCTCGAGGCGATGACGCAAGCCGAGGGGCTTGTGATCCGCTTTGACCTGACGCCGGGCGAGGTTGCGGTGATCACCACGCAATGGCGCATGCCAACCGCGCCGCTCGCCTGCGTTTGTGGAGAGGTGCCGGACTTCGAGCTCATCGATCCGGACACGCCTCTCTCTGAGATTGAAGATCAAGCCGCGTTTGAGCGGTTTGTTGGGCTGAAGGATGATGCGGCCAAGTCGGGGGCAGGGGCCCCGGCCAAGGCCGAAGTGGGCGGCGGGGGCGCGCAGGCCGCCCCGCCGCCTGCGCCGCTGGACCTCCCAGCCGCCACGTCCCCGGTGGCGGCCGCTGCGGCGGAACCCTTCCCGAACCCGCCGCAGACCCCGACCGAGGTTGCCCCCGAAGCGACCCCGGTCGGGGGGAAGGTGGGGCTTTGGACCTCAGAAGAAGAGGCGCGGGCGCTGCGGATGCGGCGCGAGGGCTGGACGATTGAGAAGATCGCGACCGCGCTCAATCGCCCGGTTGGGGGGACGAAACAAAAGTTGACGCGGCTTGCCGCGCGAGAGCAAAATACCAGTGGGCCCGCGATCGCGGGGTCGGTCAAAGGGACGCCGATCTCGAGAAATGGCCCCAAGGGAGGAGTGCCACACGCTGCTCCGGATGCCGCGCCTGCGGTGTCCAAACCGGCCCCGGACGCGGGCGGGGCCGGGGATTTTTCCAAACCCTCTGGCGGGCGGTTGCAGGTGGCGCCGGTGCGCGCGGCCGAGGCCGCTCCGCGCCCGCTTTGGTGGCGCGAACTTGAGGATCAACTGGCGGCGATCTCTGGTCCGAAGTGCGGCTGGACGCCTGAAGAGGATCTCGCGCTCGTTGAAGGCATTGCGCTGGGTCAGCCGGCGGAGCTTACCGCCGATCAATGCGGCCATGCGGTGAAGGATTGCCGCGCGCGGTTCATTGGCATGACGCCCGATGCGGTGGACCGCAAGGGGAACCGCCGCGTCACGCCGGAGATGCAAGCGCAGCTTTTGCAGGTGCTGCGCGCGCGGGCCGAAGACGGCGCGGAATAGGGCGGGGTAGACATGCACCTCGCTTGCCCGCGTCCTCCGCTTGATTGGGCCGAGATCTTGACGCCGAACGGGCCGTTCTCGCCCTTGGTGCATCTGCGCGCGACGCCTGAGGTGGTGGCGCAGCACGCGGCGGGGCTTGCCTATCTGGCAACGCCCTACACGCGCAAGGTGATGCTCAATGGGCGGTGGAATTACGATAAATCGGTGACGCTGTCGCTGCTTGCCGCGCGCGAGGGGCTGCGTTTGGCGCGGGTTGGCGTGACAGCGGTCTCGCCGATCGTGCAGGCGGCGGAAGGGCTGCATGCACAGGCGGGGGCGCCTGGTCCGAAGGTCAATCCGCTCGATCGTGTGTTTTGGACGGCGTGGTGCCGGCCGATGTTTGCGGCGGCCCGCCTGGTGGTGGTGCCGGCGATCCCGGGCTGGGACGAGTCCGAGGGCGTCTTTGCCGAAGTGGCGGAGGCGGTAGGCCGCAACATGCCTGTCTTTATCTATGGGGGGAAGACATGAGCCCAGATCCGGGTCTGAGGGCGGTGATCCAGTCGTTTTTGGCGATGTGTGGCCCTGTCAGCGCGGAGGATGTGGCGCTTTGGGAGGCGGCTTTGTCGGCGTGCGATTGCACGGCGGGTGAGGCGGTTAAGGCCTTTGGGGGCTATCTTGCGATGACGGGGGCGCGGCCGGCGCCGATCACCATTGTGACGTTTATCCATGCCGAGCGCGGCGCGGGCTCGATGCGCGCGATTGCGCTGCGGGTGGCAACGCGGCGCGGGCTGACGCTTGAGGCGCTTTGGGGGACGTGCCGGGACGCGGCGCTGGTCGATGCCCGCGCCGAGGTGGCGGGGCGCATGCGCGCGGCAGGCTATGACGTGGCGCGGATCGCGCGGTTTTTGCGCCGCGACCGCAGCACGGTGAGCCATCTTCTTCAGCGCGGCGCGCAGGATCTGACGGGCCCCTCTGGTGATCGTGAGGTGGTGCGATGCGGTTGACGGCGGTGGCGGGCAAAGAGGTCCAGCTGGAGCACTATCCGATTGGCCGGGAAGAGCGGCTGGATGCGCATGCTTTTGTGAAGTGGCATTACCATCGCTGGCTTTCCTCGCGCAGCTTCCGGCTGGCCAGCTGGGAAGCGCAGGGCATGATGCGGGCGCTTTTTGACATGTGCCAGACCGAAAGCCCGATTGGCACATTGCCCAATGATGATGACGAATTGGCGGTGATGCTGCGGGTGGATCGCCGGCGCGTGCAGGAGCTGCGCACGCAGGAATTTGGCCCGCTGCGGGGCTGGCAGCTGTGCCTGTGCGACGATGAAGTGCGGCTGATGCATCCGGTGGTGCTTGAACAGGTGCGCGATGCGCTGGCGCGGCGCGATGCGCGCGAGCTCTCGCGGGAGGCGGCGGCGGAGCGCAAGCGGCGCGAGCGGCTGCGCCAGGGGCTGATGGATCTGGGTCTTACAGAAGGGGTGGTGTCGGATGATCTGCTGATCGAGCGGATGGATGCCTGGATGCTCGCCAATGTGCGCGGGCGGCGGGCGGCGCATTCTTATGCGGCGGCTTTGCTGCATGCCAAGAAGGAGCGCTGGCTTTGAGGCTGTGACTGTCCTGTGACTGTCCGCGAGTGTCACGCGTGACAGTTTGTGACTGTCACGGACAGTTTGTGACAGTTCTGCACAGAGTAGAGAAGACAAGAGAAGATAAGACAAGACAGACGCTTACGTGACGCAGGGCGGGCCAAGCGGTGCCGTGGGATGCTGAGAAAGGAGGCAAAATGGATAGCGCAGAGCAGTTGGCGGGGGCACGCCGTGTGAAGGAATTGCTGATCGCGCCGCTTGAGCGGCGCGGGCTGGCAAAGCCTGTGAGCCTGACGCGGGCGCAATATGAGGCGATGGTTGAGGATCTGTGCGAGCGGCTGGCTTATATGAGCCCGCAAAGCTTGGCGGCGCTCGAAGAGCAGGTGGCGGCGGCGCCAGCGGGCAAGGACAAGGACCGGCTGCCGATTGCGAATATGATCTTGGAATGGGCGGCACAGATCCAGCCGCCCGAAGACAGTGCCTCGCCCTTGATGCGGGCGGTCTTCTCGCATGCTTTGGGGCTTGGGGCGATTGCCGAGGGCTGGGGGCCGGAACTGTTGGCGGATCTGCGCAAGAACCGGCGCTGGCCGACGCCCTTTGTGGTGAAGGGGCTGCGCGAGGCCGGGGCGGAGGCACTGCGGCGGCTGACGATTTTGGAAGAGCGGATGGCGACGGGGCGGGAGCAACCGCCTGAGGCGCTGCGCTGGCGGGAGTTGCGCAAGATGGCGGAGGCGAAGTGCCGCGATATCGCCGCCTTGGCGCGCCATGAAGGGGCGGCGTGATGGCGATCGAGACGAATGGGGTGGAATTTGAGGCGGCGGTGGCGCGGGCGGTGGCGGCAAAGCGGGCGACGGTCACGCAGCTCGCGCGGATCTTTGGCCTGCCCGAGCCCTTCACCACGGATGAAGATCGGGTGGCACGGCGCAAGGCGGCGGCCGCGGTGCCGGCAAGCTGTGGGCCTGAGATCATCGCAGCGCCCGCACGTGGGGCAACGGTGCGCTTTGCGCCGATTGCGGTGACGCCCAAGGGGGCGGAGGGGTTCGAGGTCACGCATGTGGGCTACCGGGGGCGCGATGCGGCGCGGGCGGCGGATGCGTTTGACGTGATGGAACGGCAAGCCAAGCGCAAGCGCGGCGAGGCGTATCGCCCGCTTTTTACCGCGCGGCAGGTGGCGGCGGGGCGGCGCTATGCGGATCTGGTGGAACGGCATGGCGCGGTGGGGATGCGCTGTGCCTCGGTTGAGGCGCTGGCGGCCGGATCGGGAGGCGGATCGGGTGCGGGATCGGGCAGCGGTGACTACCTCGATGCGGTGATTCACGAGGGGCGGGTGATTGCGGCGATGGAACGGGCGATTGGGGCAGGGGTGGCGCTGGCACCCAAGCGTGCCTCGGCCAAGGGGCGGGTGATTACCTGCCTCGATCTGGTGCAGCTGGTGACCCTGCGCGGGATGACAATCTCTCAATGTTTGCAAGCCCGTAGGTGGGCTGCAAGCCCCATCGCGCGGGGCGCTCTGCACAAGGCCTTGTGTGCTGCACTCGACCGGATGGCATGAGGGTGCAGAAAGGGGCTTGACGCTTAAGTCGTCCGGATGCACAGTCCTTAGCATCATCTATAGCTGTGCCTCGGGGAAACCCGGGGCACTTTGCGTTTGGGGGGACAGGTGGCGAAGAACGCGTTCACCCTCGACGATCAGGCGCTGTTTCGACAGCTGACCAATCTGGAGCGCGCACAGCTGCCCTTTGCGGGGGCGCGGGCGCTCAATGACACGGCGGCGGATGCGCTCAAGCACATGCAAGACCGCATGGAGGTGGTGTTTGATCGCCCGACGCGCTGGACCAAGAACGCGTTCATGGTCTGGCGGGCGAAGAAGTCAAACCTTGAGGCACAGGTGAAAGAGCGTCCCTCGATGGGGCGGCGTCACTATCTCAAGGTGCAAGAGGCCGGTGGGCAGCGCCCGAGCACGGGCGTCGAGGGGCTTTTGAAAACGCATCTGGCCTATGATGGGATCATTGCGGCGGTCGTGCCGGCGGCGAAGGCGCGGCTGGACAGCTATGGCAACTGGTCGAGCGGTGAGCGCAACCAAGTGCTTTCTGCGCTTTCGGCGCAACGCGACAGGACCGCGAACACGACGAAGGCGTCCGGGAAGCGGGCGAAGGCGCGGGCGAGCTACTTCGTGGAGGGCCGGGGCATCTATCGGCGCAAGGCGGATGGCGAGGTCAATCGCGTGCTGCATATCCTCGATGCGCTGCCGAGTTACACGCCGCAGCTTGGCTTTTATGAGGGCGTGGCGGAGATCTGGCGGTACCGGCTGCCGGTGCATCTCGATCGGCGGCTTGCCGAGGCGGTTCGGACCGCCCGGTAGGGGTTTTGGGTCCTTCCTGGGCGCCCGGGCCGCACGGGTAATTCGCACCCCGATGGTTTTGTGCCGCTTAACATCGGGGGAAGCCTTAACAAGGGCGGCTTAACACACCTCTGAAAGGGGGCTTAACGGAAGGGGTGGCGATGCATTTGAGCGGGGCGCAACTTGCGGCCGAACTTGGCCTGTCGCGGGCGCGGGTGTCGCAGCTTGTCTCGGAAGGCAAGCTCGATGGTTGCTTTACCGGCGCGGGGCGCGATCGGCGGTTTGATCTGACGAAGGCGAAGATCGCGCTGCGCCAGCGTCTCGATCCGGGGCAGATGCTCGGCAATGGCGCGGCGACGAAGAAAGCGCTGCGCGCAGAACCTGAGGCCGAGCTCGACTTTGATGCGCCCGCACCACGCAAAGCCGCGGGGCCGGTGCGGGACGGGGTTTTGCCGCCAAATGATCCAGACCGCTATGAGCTCGCGAAGATTGAAAGCGCCGAACAAGATGCACGGCGCAAGCGGCGCGACAATGAACGCGATGAGGGCAAATGGGTTTTGGCGGAGGCGGCGGAGCGGGAGGCGGCGCGGCTTCTCGCGCGCGAGGTGGGCCAGTTTGAAGTGGCGCTGCGCGATGCGGCGCGGGCTTTGGCCGATGCGTTCAGCCTCGATGCCCGGGAGGTGCGCCGCTTACTCTTGACCCAGTGGCGCAGGCATCGCGGCGATCGCGCCGAGGCGCTTGCGGCGGAAGCCGAGGGCGTGCCGATGACCGAAGCCGAGCGTGACGCGAGCGTCTGATGGGGTTTTTAAGCTCGGCGCAAGCGGCGATCCTGCGGGGCATCGCCCAAGCGATGGTGCCGCCGCCGCCGCCCGATATCACGCGCTGGTGCGAGGAGAATATCGAGTTTGATGAGCGCTCGGCCTTTCCGGGGCCGTTCCGGATCGAGCGGTTTCCGTTTTTGCGCAAGATCCATGAGGTGCTCTCGCCCGAGCATCCGGCGCGGGAAGTGACGATCCGGGGCTCGGCGCAATGGGGCAAGACGGTCTCGATCGTCAATCCGACGGTGGCGGCCTGGCATGAATATGGCCCGCTCGACAGTTTGGTGGTGCATCCGACGACCTCGGCCGCGACCGAATGGGTGCGCACCAAATGGATGCCGCTGCGCCGCCAAGCGCCCTCGCTTGTCTCGATCTTTGGCGATGGGCGGGGCGAGCAGACCGACACGCTGCACAACCAAGAAACGGTGCGCCGCGATGGCACGCTGAAGGTGGTGAGCGCGGGCTCGCCCGATGATTTGGCCGGCACGACGCGCAAATTGGTCCTAATGGACGATGTCTCGAAATTCGAGATGACGCCGAAGGGCGATCCGGAAATGCTGGCGGTGAGCCGGGCGTCGAGCTTTGAAGATGCCAAGATCGTGCGGGTCTCAACGCCGCAGATCCTCGGCACCTGCCGGGTGAGCCGGGCCTTTGGGCGCTCGACGCAGAATTACTACCATGTGCCGTGCCCGCATTGCGGAAACCGCGCGCCACTCACTTGGGAGAACTTCAAAAAGCAGCTCGACCCGGAGCAGCTGCACGCGGCGCATTTTGTCTGCGAAGCCTGCGGGTGCCGGATCGAGCATAAGGACAAGCTCGCGATGGTCGCGGCGGGGGATTGGGTGGCGCATAACCCCGCGGGCGATCATCCGGGGTTCCATCTGTGGCGGGCCTATGTGCCGCAACGCGATTGGGCCTCGATTGCGGTCGAATATGCGCAGGTGATGGGCTGGACCGGCGGGCTGGAGCTGAGCCACGACGGCGAAGAGAAGATGGGCGAGGGCGTGATTGACGCCCAGACCGAGCAGACCTTCTTCAACGATGTGCTGGGTCTGCCCTATGAACAGGCAAGCAAGGGCCCCGATTGGGAAAAGCTGCGCGACCGGGTGGAGCGCGCCGAGGCGGAGGCGGCGCCCTTGCAGCGCGGCATCTTGCCCGCTGAGGGGCTGATCTTGTCGGCGGGCGTCGATTGTCAGGGCGACCGGCTCGAGGTGCATATCGTGGCCTTTGGGCGCAATTACCGGCGCCGGGTGATCGATTACCAGGTGATCCCGCATCACATCAGCACCGATGAGGGGCGGCGCGCGCTCGATCAACTGCTCAAAGCCAGCTGGCGCACCACGGCGGGGCTGCGGATCGGGCTTGATGTGCTGGCGATCGATGGCGGGGCTTATACGGAAGATGTCTGGGACTGGGCGTTGCGCCATCCTTACACGCGGGTGATCGTGATCAAGGGGGCGACCAGCGGGGTGGCCCCGGCGCTCAAGCGCATGGAGTTTGACAAGCGCTCGGACCGGATGGCGCGGCGCAAGCGCAAGCAGGGCTTCATTGTTGGGGTGAGCCAGCTGAAGGCGGATTTTTATGGCTGGCTTGAGAAAACCGATCCAGCTGAGCGCGGACATTGCGCCTTCGCGGCGGGTCTTGGCGATGAATATTACCGTCAGGTGACCTCTGAGGTGCGGGTTCTGAAACGTTCGAGCTCGGGCGCGATGACGAGCCGGTGGATCATTGCCGAGGCCGGGCGGCGCAACGAGGCGCTCGATACGATGCTTTATGCCGAGGCGGGCGCGCGGTTCAAAACATGGACCTATATGCCCGAGGCGGCTTGGGATGTGCTCGATCTCGAGCGCGGCAGCCCGGCCGAAGAACCGCAGGGCGATTTGTTCGCAGCCGCGGTGGCGGTGGTGCCCGAAGAGGCGGTGGCAGCTGCGACCGAAGCTGCGGCGCCCGCCGAACAGGCGCCGCCTTTGGAAGCGGATCGACCGACGAAGGGCCTTGGCGGGCGCGGGATCAAATATCTGAGGAGATAGGGCGATGGCTTGGACGCAATCCGACATCGACAAAGCCAAGGCGAATTACGCCAAGGGCGCGCTGAAGCTGCGGCTCGCAAGCGGCGAGGAGATCGGCTTTGCGAGCGGCAATGACATGCTCAAGCGGATCCGGATCATGGAAGCGGAGCTTGCGGGCCTCGCGGCGGGTGTGGCGCGGGTGTCTTATCCGCGCAGCACGCGGGGGCTTTGATGAACCCGATCGATGCGGTGGTGAACTACTTCAACCCGGTGGCCGGGGCGCGCCGGGTGATGGCGCGGGCGCGCACGGCGACGGTGATGAACTATGACGCGGCCTCGCGCGGGCGGCGCAGCTATGGCTGGAAAAGCCCAGGCACGGCGGCGGATGCGGCGGCTTTTGGAGCGCGGGCGCGGCTGCGCAATTTGAGCCGCGATATGATCCGCAACCGGCCTTATGCGATGCGCGGGCGCGATGTCGTGGTGGCGAATGTGGTGGGCGAGGGGATCATGCCCTCGATCGTGGCTGAAGAGGGGGCGAAAGCGCAGATCGAGGAGATTTTGCGCGCGCATCTTTTGACGCCCGCGATGGATGCGCTTGGGGAATATGATTTGCTCGAGCTGCAGCAGATCGTGATGTCGGCGGTCTTTAGCGATGGCGAGGTGCTGCTGCGCCGGCGCATGCGCAACACGCGCTTTAATGCCGGGCTTCCGCTGCCCTATCAGGTCGAGCTCATCGAGGTCGATTTGCTCGATACGACGGTGCAAAGCTGGGGCCAGAACCTGGTTGAGGAGGGGATTGAATACGGGCCCACCGGCGCGATCGAGGCCTATCACATCCTCTCCGAGCACCCGGGTGCTGTGCGCAATCGTAAAGCGCCCACGACGACGCGGGTGCATTGGAGCGATATCATCCATGTGCGCCGCTTTGATCGCCCGGGCCAGCTGCGCGGGGTGCCCTGGCTTGCGCCGGTGATGATGACGCTTGGCGAGCTCAGCGATTACCAAGAAGGCCAGATCCTGAAACAAAAGATGGCCGCGCTGATGGCGGCGGTGATCGAATATCCCGATGGGGTGACGCGCCCGGCGCAGGCCGGGGCCGGGCTTGAGGAACTGGCGCCAGGCGCAATGGTGGAACTGCCCGAAGGGGCAAAGGCGCAGTTTACGAACCCGCCCGTGGTCGATGGCTATGACGAGTTCATGCGGCGCGGCTTGCAGGCGGTCGCGGTGGGCTTGGGGGTGACCTATGAATCGCTCGCGGGCGATTTGAAGAATGTCAACTTCTCCTCGGGGCGGATGGGCCGCAATGAGATGGATCGGCTGATCCGCATGTGGCAGCGCAGCATGATGATTGGCCAGCTGGGGGTGGGGCTGGAGCGCTGGTTCCGCGACGGGCTGCGGCTCATCGGTCTTGGGCATCTCGCCTTTAGCCTGCATTGGACGCCGCCGCGGCGCATCTTGATCGATCCGACGAAAGAGGTTCCGGCGATGATTGAGGAGATCGAGGCCGGGCTGAACAGCCGCCAGAACACGCAGCGCGAATTGGGCCGTGATCCCGATCGCATCCGCGCCGAGCGCGCGGAGGATCAAGAAAAAGACGCCGCGGCCAATCTCGCGCCGATCCTGCCGAAATCCCCCCAAGGCGCGACGGGCAGCACAAAAGAGGAGAAAGACAATGCCGAAGACCGGCCGTGATCTGATCGTCCAAGGCGAGATCATCCTGAATGGGGATGTGCTTTCCGACGAATGGGCGGTCTACATGTTTGATGAAGACGTGTTCTTCACCCCGCGCATGGTGCGCGATGCCTTGAATGAACTCGGCGAAGGCCGTGTGACGATCCGGCTCAATTCGATGGGCGGGCATGTGTATGCGGGCGAGCAGATCCGCACGATGCTGGCGGGGCATCCGGGCGGGTGTCGGATCATCGTTGAGGGGATCGCGGCTTCTGCGGCCTCGTTTTTGTTCATGGCGGGGGCGGAGCGGCTGATGTCGGCGGGCTCGATGCTGATGATCCATGATCCTTCAGGCTCGTGCTGGGGCACTGAGGAAGACATGCGCCGGCAGGCCGATGCGACGGGCGCGCTCGCCTCGGTGGTGGCCACGGTTTACGCGGCGGCGGCCGGCATCACCCCCGATGAGGCCCGCGCGCTTATGAAAACCGAGACCTGGTACGGGCCCGAAGAGGCGGTGGCCGCGGGCTTTGCCGATGCGGTGATTGAGGAAGAACCCTCTGGCTCTCAAAGCATGATCGCCACGCTGGCGGGGGCGAAAGCCGCCTTTGCCGCGGCGGGTCAGCATCTGCGCATGAGATTGACGCAAAAACCGGAACCGGGCTCTGAGCCCCGTTCCGCAATCGCCGCCGCGCGCGGCACCCTGGCCAAGGCGGCCGATATGAAGGAGACGAAGATGGAAGACGACACCCCGGCCGCCCCGGCCCAGACCCCGGCGGCAAACCCGGCCGCGACGCCAACCCCTGTGGCGGGCCCGCCTGCGATGCAGGCCGATCCGGGCGCGCCGCCCGTGATGGCGGCAAACCCGGCGGAGGCGATTGCGCAAGAGCGCGCGCGGGTGCGCGGCATTCGCGATATGGCCGCGCCTTTTGTGGCTTCTGGGCGGCTCACGCAAGCCGAGGTCGATGCGCTGATTGATGATGGCACCTCGGCGCAGGCGGCGGGCGCGCGTTTTATGGCGGTGATGGCGGCGGCCGAGCCTGCGGGGCGGTCTGGCGGGGCGGGGTCGAGCGTCAGCATCACCCGTGATGAAACCGAAACCCGCATGGAAGGGATGATCGGTGCGCTGATGGGGCAAAGCGAGGGGCCGGCGCGGGACTATGCGGGGCTGCGGATGCGCCGCCTTGCGATGGATCTGGCGGGGCCGCAGCGTGGCTATAACGATGCCGAGGCGATCCGGGCGGGGATGCGGGCGACGACGATGATGGGCGGGGCTTATGGCATCTCGGATTTTGCCTATATCACCACCGAGGTGATGAACCGCTCGCTTCTGGCCGCTTACAATCGCCGCGCGGCCAATTGGCAAAGCGTCTGCGGCGCGCCGATCTCGGCGAGCGACTTCCGCGAGATCCATGCGGCGCGCTTTGGCGGGGACTTCTCGCTGAAGAAAGTGCAGGAAAACGGCGAATACCAAGCCGCGACGCTGAAGGATGAGGCCGAAGGTCTGAAGGTCGAACGCCGCGGCCGCACGATCACCATCACCTTTGAGGCGATTGTGAATGACGATATGGGGGCATTCCAGCGCATTCCGGGCGAATTTGCGATGGCGGCGCGCACGATGGAAGCCTCGATGGTGTGGTCGCTCTTCCGCACCAATGCGAAACTCAAATCCGACGGCAAGGCGCTCTTCCATGCCGATCACGGCAACCTTGCCGGCGCGGCGGCGGCGATCAATGTCACCAGCATCGCGGCGGGGCGCAAGGCGATGTGGGAACAGCGCGCCTTTGGCTCGATCGACAAAGACGACTTTTTGCAGATCGAACCGAACCGGCTGCTCGTGCCGCCCGCCCTCGAGCTTGTTGCGCTGCAGTTCAAAGCGGCGACCGCGCCCACGGCCGATGGCTCGGTGAACCCGTTCAAAGCCTCGCTGGACCCGATTGTCGTGGGCAACCTCGGCGCCTCGGCTGGGGGCTCGGACACGGCTTGGTATCTGATCTCGTCGGATCTGCCGCCGATCCAGCACGCCTATCTTGAGGGCTATAACGCGCCGACGGTGCAAACCCGCGAGGGGATGAACCCGGATGCGGTGGTGATGGATGCGCGCCACATCTTCGGCGCGGCGGCGGTTGAATTCCGCGGGGCTTACAAAAACGCGGGCCAGTAATCTGGGCCAATGACGAAACCTGAGATGATCTGACGAAAGGGCGCCTTGGGGCGCCCTTCGTCGTTTTGGACCCTTTAGGAGAGAGACGATGCAAAATTACATTCAACCGGGCGAGCATGTGACGGTGACGGCCGCGGCCAATCTGACCTCGGGCAGCCTGGTCAAAATCGGCGGGCTTGTGGGGGTGGCACAAGGCGATGCGGCGAGCGGGGAAGAGGTGGTGCTGGTGCGCCGCGGTGTCTTCACGCTGCCCAAAGTCTCGGCGCAGGCCTGGACGGTCGGGCAAAAGCTCTATCACGACACGGCGACGGGGGCTGTGACCTCGACCGCGACGAGCAACACGCTTATTGGCGTGGCGCTTGCCGCCGCCGAAAACCCTTCAGCCACGGGCGTGGTGCTCCTCGATGGGGCTGCGCGCTGATGAGCTCGATTTTTGACGGGGTGGCGGGAATGCTGGGCGATGTCTTTGGCGCTCCCGTCACCTATCAGCCCAAATCCGGCGCAGCGGTGGTGGTGCAATCGATCTTCCGCGAGGAACCGATCACGATCACCGGCGAGCAGGGCCAAGATGTGCTGATCGAGGCACCGAGCTGGCGCGTGCCGCGCGATCTGCTCTCGGGCGTGAAGCGCGGCGATCAGATCGCGCTCGCCGATGGGCGGGTCTTTCAGGTGCTCGCGCAAATCGGCACAGGCTCACCTGCCTCGGACGCCTTTGTGCTTTACGAGTTGGAGCCCGTCTCATGAGCGGGGCAGAGCGCAAAGAGATCCGCGCGGCGGCAAAAGCGGCGCTCGCGGCGGCGCCTGGCCTTGCGGATGCGACGCAGATCTCGGCCTGGGTGCAAAGCGTCGATGCCGAGAGCCTGCCCGCCTATGGGGTGGCGACGCCCATCGAGCGCCAAGACCGGATCGGGCACGATCTCGATCAATGCGATCCGACGCTTGTGGTCGTGCTGAAGCTCTTGGGCGGCGCGGAGATCGAGGATGTGCTCGATGATCATGGGGATCTGATTGCGCCCTTGGTGATTGCAGCCGTCGCGGCGGAAAACCGCTCCTGCCTTTTGGCCCAGACAGAGACCCGCGCAGAGGGCGATGGCGGCAAGCGCGTCGGCACGCTCACTTTGACCTTCACCGTCACTTATTGGGCCGACGTTTAACGCCGGCCGCGACACCCCACCCATAAGGAGAACACGAGATGGCAAGCACTGGCGTGAAGCTGGGGCATGGCTCCAAGGTGCGTATTGGCCGGGGCGCCACGCCTACTTGGACGCAATTGAGCGGGCTGAAGGATTTTAGCCACCCCGATCAATCCCCGCCCGATGAGGATGTGACGGGCCATGATAGCCCCGGCAATACCGAAGAAAACATCCCCGGCCTCTTTCCGGCGGCCGATTTTACGCTCACCAAGGACTATGTGCCCGAAGACGCCGAAGATGTGCTGCTCACCGATCTTTACCGCGCGCGGGGTGAGCTGATCTTGGTGGAAATCACCCCCAAAGGCGCGGCGACGCCCCGGATCTGGCAGGGTTATGTCAAGAAATGGGTGGGCTCGATGCCGGTGAAAGGCCCGATGCAGGGCGAGCTCACGATCCGGGTGATGGCGGAGGTCGTGGCATGAGCCGGCGCGGGGAGGGCGAGGCCAGCTTCACCTTCAAAGGCGCGGCCTATCGCTTGGTCATCGACTTCAATGCTTTGGCCGATTTTGAAGATCAGATCGGCGAAAACGCCTTTGCGCGGCTCGATCGCAGCAGTGAGGTGCCGCTCACGGCGGTTGAGCAGCGCGCCTTTCTCTGGGCGGCCTTGCGCGATCAGCATCCGCAGATCGATCTGCGCGGGGCCGGCAAGATGGTGAAGGCGGGGCGCCTCGCCTTCCGCGCGGCGCTTGCAAGCTTTCTGGCCGAGCCGGAAACGGGCGAAGAGGAAGAGGGCGAGGAGCAGAGCGGCGGGGGAAAGTAACCGCCCCGGGTGCGGCCGCGCGCCCGGGCAAGGCTTTGACGATCGAGCGCCTGGCGGTGGCGTTTGTCGCCGCAGGCTTTGAGGAGGCGCAGTTTTGGCGCCTCACCTTGCGCGCGTACCGGCGCTGGATGCGCGGGGCGCGAGAGCGCCGCCGGCAGGTGCTTTTGCACCACGCCGAGGCCATGCGCGCCGGATCGCTTCTTGGCGAAGAGGATTATCGCAGCTGGGTTGCGGCGGTGCATGGGGCCGAGACCCGCTTGCCCGAAGAGGCTTTGGGCGGCGTCCTGGCGCGGGCGGGCGCGCAGATCGAACAGATCAGCCTTGCTGAGGCGCTTGGCAAAATGGGGGCGCCGGCAGAGGCGCCTAGGATCGCAGAATTGGAGTGAAGAACGTGGCGCAACTACAAGACCTCACAGCAAAAATGCGCCTTGATGTGAGCGAGTTCAAAAAGGGCGTTACGGCTTCGCGCGGCAGCCTCAATGATCTGAATGGATCGTTTCGAAGCTCTGGCAGTGCGGCGTTGGCGATGTCGAACAGCACCAAGGCCGCGCTCGCCAATGTCGGCTTCCAGGTACAAGATATCATCACCCAGGTCTCGGGGGGCACCAGCATGACGCGCGCGCTCTCGATGCAGCTGCCGCAATTGCTGGGGGGCTTGGGTCTGGTGGGCGTGGCGGCCGGGGTTTTGGCGCCGCTCTTTATTGGCATTGGGGCGGCGTTTTTGGGCGCGGCCGAGGATGCGAAAGCCGCTGAAGAGCAGATGAAAAAGCTCTCAAAAGCGCTCGACGAATTGCAATCGGCCACCAAAGCCGCGCAGCAATCGCGCTTTGATCTGATGGAGCAATTTGGCCCCGAACAGGTCGCCCAAGCGCGGCAGATGCTCGAGATCCAGCGCGAGCTTGCCCGGGTGAACCTCGCGCGCGAACTAACCGCGGCCGCCGATATGATCGGCAAGGTGCAGCTTGGCGATTTGGCCGGCAAATCGGCGGAAGACTGGGAAGCCTTCGGGGTGCAGCTGCGCGCGGCGCGCGCCGAGATCGAGGCGCTCGCCAAGGCCGAAATGTCGGGCAATATGACCGAGGCGATGCAGGCTCGTGCGCTGGCGCTCGATGAGTTCATGGCACGCTCGCAAAACTATCAAGCCGATCTCAACGCCGTGCAAAAGATGTTTGGCGCGACCGAAGAGGCGGCGGGCCAGCTCATCGCCGCGATGCTGCGGCTGCGCGATGCCGAGGGCCCGCGCGATCAGGCGGCGGCTGCGGCCGCGTTGCGCGATCGGCTCTCGGAGGTGCTGGGCAATATGGATGGGGCCAATGAAGAGGCCCTAAAACTTGTCGAGCAGCTTTTGAATGTCGAAGACGCGGCTTTGCGCGCGGCGGCTGCGGATATTGCGGGCGCGATTGCGCCTGCGGCGAATGAAGCGCGTCGGCTTGCCGATGAACTTGGCCGCGCGGTCACCAATGCGATGAACCTTGCGATGCAGGGGATCTCGAGCCTGCGCCAGGCGCAGATCAATTACGACTTCCGCGATGATCCGATGGGGGGCGCGGCGGCGCTAGCGCGCGAACAGTTCGATGCCACCATCAAGCTGCCGATCGACAAAGAGACGGGCCTGCCGATCGAGGCCCCGCCCGAGGTGACCGCGCAGATCGAGGCGCAGCGGCGGGCCTTTGTGGGCGCGGCGGTGGCCACTGAGGAATATCGCCAGCGGCTTCTTGCCTGGCGCAAGGAAGAGGCCGAGGCGGCGCGGGCAGCCAAAGGGGGCGGCAGCAAGGGGCGGGCGAATGCCTATGAGGCGGCAATCGATAGTCTGATCGGCGGCACCGATGCCGCGCGCCAGCAGATTGCGGCGATTGAAGAGATCACCGGGGCGGGCCGCGATTTGGGCCGCGCATTGAAGATCATCGCGGAGCGCCAGAAAATCTTGAACGCCGCGCAAAAGGCCGGCATCGAGGTCACGCCCGAGATGGTGGCCCATATCAACACGTTGGTTGCGGCCTATGTCGATGCCAATGACGAACTAAAGACGATGCAAAGCAACGCCAAGCGCGGCGAAGACGCGATGTCGGACTTCTTTGGCGCGATCCTTGAGGGTGCCGATGCGGCGAAGGCAGCGCTTGCGAACCTCCTTCTGGAGATCGCCAAGGTGCAATTCTCCAAGGGGATGATGGGGCTTTTGGGCATGACCTCTTGGGGCGGCGGGCTTTTGGGGATGATTGGCTCGGGGCTTTCGGCAAATGCCAAGGGCGGGGTCTTTGCGGGCGGGGTGAAGAAGTTCGCCACCGGCGGGGTGATTGACCGCGCGACGGTCTTTGGGCTGCGCTCGGGCCTTGGGGTGATGGGCGAGGCGGGGCCTGAGGCGATCATGCCCTTGGTGCGCGGCTCTGATGGCAAGCTTGGGGTCGCCGCGCAGGGGCTTGGCGGCGGCGGTGGGGGGGATGTGCAGATGCATGTCACTGTGGGCTTTGATGAGAGTGGCAATCTTTACGTCAAGCAAGTGGCGCAGCGCGAGGCGGCTTCGGGGATTGCGGCTTATGACAAAGGCTTGCCGGACCGGGTGCAGGCGATCTCGATCAATCCAAGAAAGCGGTCCTGATGGCGTTGAGTGTCCCTTATCCTCTTGAAGATCTGAGCGCAAAACTGCGCGCGGGGCCGATCGCGCTCACGCTGCGCCGTTTTGACGAAACCTCGGGCACGGCGCGCGGGCAGGTGTGGTCCAGCCAGCTTGCCCCGCCGCTTTGGACCGCGACGGTGCCGCTCGTCACTCGGCTTGCCCCTGAAGCGCGGGCGGTCGATGCCAAGATCCATGCGCTTTCTGGGATGGCGAAAAGCTTTCTTTGGGCCGATCCCTCCTATCATCCGGCCTCTGGGGGTGTCCCCGGGGGCGCGGTCACGGTGGCGGGGGTCTCGGCAGATCGCACCGCGATCGCTTTGCAAGGCCTGCCGCCTGGCTATCCGGTGGCGGTGGGGGATCGTCTTTCTGTGGCCCATGGCGCGGATCGGATCTGGTTTGCGAGCTTTGTCGAAGAGGGCGCGGCCGATGCCTCTGGAACGCTCGCCCCTCTGGCGGTCTATCCCTATGTGCCTTTTGGCGTGGGCCCGGGGGCCGCGGTTGAGATGGCGGTGCCGCATCTCAAGATGATGGTCGAAAGTTACACGCCCTTCACCGTGGCGCCCGGGCGGCTTGCGCGCAGCGCGAGCCTGACGCTTTTGCAAAAGGTCTGAGATGCAATTCCTCGATGCGTCTTTTGCGGCGAGCCTTGCGGCGGCGCCTGAGGGCGGACTTGCGCCGGTGCATTTTGTCTGGATCGTCGGGCGCGATCGTGAAACCGGCGCGGCCGTGCCGATCGGGCTTTGGTCGGGGGCCGAAGAGATCTCGATCGAGGTGGCCCATCCGGGTGGGGCGGCGCAGCGGCGCGATTATATCGGTGGCTGCGGTCTCACCGTCGAGGGGCTGCGCTATGTGGCCGATCTCACCGATAATGCGGTCTCGGTGGCGCTGAGCGCCATTGCCGATCCGGTGCGCGATCTTGTGTGCGGGTCGGGGCAGGGTCTCGATCTGCGGCTCGCCTATGTCGAGATCCACGCGACGACGATGACGGGCGGGGCTTTTACCTCGGCGCCGCAATTGCAATGGGTGGGGATTGTCGATGATGGCCCGATCTCGACGCCGGCGGCGGGCGGTGAGGGCGGGATCGCGCTCTCTATCCGCTCAGAAATCATGACGCAGCTTGGCATGAGCTCGCCCGCAAAATCTTCGGATGCGCATCAAAAGCGGCGCGCGGCGCGGGATCGGTTTTGCGAGGCGGCGGCGCTCATCGGGGCAAGGACGATTCAATGGTACAAAACCTGACCCGGCCACGCGGGTGGCGCGCGCGGATGTCGGCCGAGATCGAGCGCCACCGCGCCGAGCCCTTTGCCTGGGGGCAGCGCGATTGTGCGCTCGGGCTTGCTGCGGGTGTCGTTGAGGCGATCACCGGGGTCGATCTGCGCGGCGATTGGGGCGGCTATCGCACGGCGGCGGGGGCGGCTTTGGCGCTGCGCCGGGCGGGTTATGCCTGCTTGGGCGATGCGGTGGCCGATCTGCTGCCCGAAATCCATCCCTCCGCGGCGCAGCTGGGCGATATTGCCCTCATTGAGGAAGGCCCGATCGGCGCGCTGGCGGTGGTGAATGGCGGCACGCTTCTGGTGTTGACGGAAACGGGGCTTGGCGTGCGCGAGCGCGCGGCGGCCACGCGGGCGTATCGGGTCGGCTGAAGATGCGGAAACTCCTCTTTCTCTCCACGGCGCTGATCGCGTTCGGGGCCGGTCCTGCACGCGCGGATGTGGTGACCGGTTGGCTTGCGGTCCATGTGTTTGGGGCGTTTACGGCCTCGGCGGCTTTGGCGCAGATCACGGTTGGGCTTGGGCTTAATCTCTTGGCGGGTGCGCTGCAAAAGGCGCTGATGAAAACCCCGCGCCAGGAGATCGATGTCACCTTCGAGGTGCAGCTTGGCGATGACAAGCCGCTTGGCTTTGTGCTGGGCGATTATGCCACCGGCGGCAAACGCAAATATATCGCGAACTGGGGCAAGGACACGCGCTTCATCGCCGAGGTGATCGAGGTCTCTTGCCTGCCGCAGGATTTGGCCGGGCTTTGGGTCGATGATGAGGTGGGCGCATGGGATGAGGAAACCGGCCATGCCTGGCTGCCGGTGCGCAAACGGTCCAAGACCACCAATAGTTCGACCGGCGCGGTCACTTACGGGGCCTGGGTCGCTCTCGATCCGGGCTCGGTGGGAGAATTGGCGGGCGGGCCGGGGCCTGAGGGGCCCGCGCCCGATACCGACACGGCGCAGTTTATCTATGTGGGCCGATGGCTCACGAACGCGGCCGATGACGGGTATACGAGCGAATTTGGCTTTTACGCGCCCGGCAACCGGATTTGTGTGCGGTTTTATGATGGCACCCAAAGCGCGGCCGATCCGTTCCTGGTGCATCTCTTTGGATCTGACCCGGATTACCCTTGGACCGAAGATCACATTGGCACGGGCAAATCTTATGCCGTGGTGGTGACGCGCTATGACGATGACAGCCGCGGCTCTTACCCCGCCTTTTTGTGGGAGCTTGCGCCGCTGCCGCTTTATGACCCGCGTCTTGACAGCACGGCGGGGGGAACTGGCGCGCATCGCTGGGGGGATCGGTCCACCTATGCGCCCACCAGCAATGCGGCGGTGATCGCCTATAACATCGCGCGCGGGATTTATTACGGTTCCGAATGGATCTTCGGCGGGCGCAATCTGGCGCCCTGGCGGCTGCCCTTTGCCGAATGGGCGGCGGCGATGGCGGCTTGCGATGCGGCGGTGGCGCGCGAAGATGGCGGCACCGAGCCTGCCTATCGGGTTGGGGCCGAGATCACGGTCGATATGGAACCGCTGGGGGTGCTCGAGGAAATCGGGCGCGCGGCCAATATGCGCTTTGCCGAGGTGGGCGGCCTGCTGAAGCCCTTGGTCGATCTGCCCGGGGCGGCGATTTTGGCAATCACGGATGAGGATATCGTCATCACCGCGGGGCAAAGCACGCGCCCCTTC
>NZ_OBMP01000008.1:0-163099 GCF_900217725.1 Rhodobacter sp. JA431 | reverse complement strand
GGCGGAGCGGTCTTGTCGGGCAGCCAATCGCGTTGCGGGATCGCCGCCGCGGATCTCGGCCTCAATGGCGTAGAGATCGCGGATGAGGGTCACACCTTCTTCGGCAATAGGCGCGGGTCCGGTGCGGCTGCTCTCGATCAGTTTGCGGCGCGCATGGGCCCAGCAATGCGCGAGTTGGATGCCGGGACCGATCCGGTCTGCAGCGATCAGCCGATTGTAGGCCACGCCGCGCCCCCTCTCGTTCCGCGAAGGAAATGAGGTCACTCTTGGTGGGAGCGGTAAGATGCAAGATCTCTAGCCGGCTCAGGAACGGAGCCGGAAGCGGCCTAAAGCTGTTCGAGGTCAGGATCCAACTGATCCAGGACATGTCGAAGCCAACCTGATAATAGGGGCATTTCCAGACCGCAGCGGAAGACCGCTCCAGCAGCGGCAGAAGCCCCTCGGTTAAGCCGTAGCTCTGCCCCTTGGTCGAGGTCGGCGTTCCGAAGCGCACGGAGCGTACGCAGGTGCCATTCGAAGCGACGCTTGATGGCGAGTTCGTCCTCGTTTGGATCGGCGAAGCGGGCATTGATGAACTTGATCTTCGTCATGGAGGTCCTTTCAGGCGCAGCGCGCCAGGCCCTCGCGCAGAGGCTCTGCATGAGGGGGAAGTTGGAAAGAACCCGGCCGGATTGGCCCTGAGGGATGCCGAAAGCAGGGCTAGCCGTCAACGGCGCCCACCAAGGCGGGGCGCAACGACGATGCATCGAACGCTGCAAAACAGCCAAATACGCAAGCCATTGATATAAAAAGAAACCACCGACTGCAGCGCAGCCGATGGTCATTAATCCTGTGCCAGAATGGACAGCTCTTCCGATTTACATGTCCGAAAGCCGCCAATCTGCAACCTGCCCCTCTGCCGCCATTTGACAGGGCGCTGTGCCGCCCTGCGGCATTCCCCAGACCGGTCATTCGTGCCGCACGCAGCAATTTCGACTGGTCGGTGCCAGCGACGCGGGACGAAGTGAGTTTTCGCTGCGGCTGCGCCAAAGTTTGCTGTGACGAAGCCCGCTAAGTAAAAAGCGGCTGTTTCCGCCCGGTGACAAAACGTATGGATATCGGTTGTTCTTGCCGTCGGATGGTTGAGGACCGGTCATGCGATCGTATCCAACAGGTACCCTAGATTCACTGTTGGGATATTAAGTTAGCATGTCTGTGTAGTAAATCTTGAGTGCAAACCGGGCTGAATGTCGATATATAGAAGTTATGCATACCGACTTCTCTGCCTTATCGCCCTCTGAGTTCGAGGCGCTTTCAGCCGACCTGATCGGTCGTGCTCTTGGCATCCGCTTCGAGCAATTCGGCGAAGGAGCCGATGGTGGGATAGATGGACGTCACGCGCCGGAGGCGCAAGGCCTAACGATCCTACAAGCTAAGAGATACGAGAAATCTGCTATCTCAGCTTTGAAGCGTGAAATGTCGAAGGAGCGGGCGAAGATCGATCAGTTGGCGCCCGATCGCTACATCCTGTCGACGTCTGTAGCGATGACGCCACAACGAAAGCAGGACCTCGTAGAGATTTGCGGCCCCGCCATCCGATCTCCGGGAAACATCTTCGGGCGCGAGGATCTTGAGGCGCTGCTACGCGCTCATCCTGACATCGAAGAAGCTCATCCCAAGTTATGGACCCCCGCGAGCGGGCGTACGCTGAAGCGGATGCTGAATGAAACGCTGGATGAGCGCGAAGGCCGCTTGCCGCCACCTTCGGTCCTTCAAGCTTTGCTTCCAAAGCCAGGGGGCGGCAGCAAGGTGGAGTCGGAGGCGGAAGCGCAAAGGGATACTCTGTTCCTCGTCGGAGCACGCCCCGACCACGATCAGTTCATTTTATGGCTCGGCCCAAAGCTCGAAGCGCACGGGTATCGCGTTTTTTCCGAGATCCTGACCCTCGAGCCTGGAGACAGATGGCACAAGGAGATTGGAGTGGCGCTGGAGCACCGCGCTGTGAAGGTGCTGGCGGTGTCGGGCGCGGCCACTCGCGCCAACGAAGACGCTATGGATCTAATCGACAGGGCGAAGACGCTTGCCGCAAGTCTTGGTGACGCTCGCTTGATAATCCCGCTACGGATCGAGGAGGGGGCCAAGATTGATGGTCTCCGCGATGCGACGCCTGCCGATTTCACGAGCGGCTGGGCGGAAGGGCTTTCGAAGCTTCTCGAGACACTGCGCCGCCAACAAGTGACGTGCCGTCGTGAGAGCATCGCTGTCGCAGCCCAATGGGACAGCTTCCGAAAGCGTGGTGCTGTTCCGCTGGTGCGCGAGCCAGAATCCTTGGTCTCGAATTGGATTCAGATCTTGGAAATGCCCGATGAACTACACTTTTACGAGGCGAAGGGAGCGGTCCAAACCGGCGTCCTCAAGAGACGGGTGCAAGGGCTGTCGTTTCCCGCCGTCGCTTATGAGCGAGGCGTGATTACTTTCGCAGCGCCGCCAGATGTTGAGGAAAGCTTCGGAGGAGTGGCGAAGTTGCGCCTGCGGACATCTGTGCCGGTTGTGGATGCGGTGGATAACGGAATGCCCGAGATCGGTGTCGCGGGGCGTGATTTGTCGAACATGCTCACGGGCCTGCTGCGCGATGGATGGGAACGGCACTGCAGGAAGATCGGAATGGTCGCCTACGCGTATTCCAACGGCGATGGTTTCCATGTGTCCCCGACTCAAGTTGGGATTGGTGAACGGGTACCTTGGGGCCGGCAAGGCGAGCGCAGGTCGTCGATGCTGCGCAACATCGCCCGAAAGCATGTCTGGTCATATGGTGTAACAGCGATTCCTCGGAACTGGCCTTTCTGGCACTTCCGCCTGAAGGCGCGCGTCCTCTTCGCGGAGGACAACGATACGGAGCAGGGCGAACGCATAGATGACCCGAAGAAGATGCACCGCCTTCGCAGATCGGTCTGCAAGGGTTGGCGCAACAAGCAATGGCATGGGCGGCTTCTGGCATTCCTTCAGATCATGTCGGGCGACTCAGCCTACATTCGGGTTTCGCTTGCTCCGGGCCAAGACATGCTTCTTTCCTCTGAGCCCCTTCTCTTCACGTCGCCGGTTAGTACAGCTCTTCCTGACGTGGCCGACCCAGATGCTGAGGAGCAGGACGAAAGCACGCTCGGGCGGCCCGCGGCTGACGGCGAAGATGCCGAGCCCGAAGGAGACGGTAAATGAGGTTTCCCGAGGCAAGCTTGATCGTAGATCACTTGGACGAGCCAGAACTCGACTTCCGCCATGACCAGAGGAGCCACCACCCAAAGGATGGCCTGTTTCTCTATGGACCGCATGACGGCCCACGGACGCCTAGAGAGGTTCGAATTGGGGTTGTCGGAACGTCGGATGGGATCAGCCACTTCCGCTCTTGGAGCCGACGGCTGCTTTCGGGGATACCGGTGCCGCCTCCCGGGCCGACGGAGAAGAAGGAGCGTCTTCATCTCGCGGACTTCGCCGGGCTCGAAGAGACATTCGGCGTTACGTTCGATCCAGATCGGCTCAGGGCCCTGACGGTCGAGTTCGACGCCATCGAGCGCGCGACGAGAGTGCAGAACATGCACGAGGCCGTCGATGCGGTCGCCCGTATCTACACTGAGCGCGTCCACAAATTCAGGCGCAACGAAGAAGGATCGATCGACATATGGATATTCGTCGTGCCCGAGATAGTGTACGAGCGATGCCGTCCGGAATCGAGGCGGACCGGTTTGACCCTCGTCGCCGGGAAAACGCCCAAGAAGCAGCGCGCAAGGTCAGCCCAGTCGTTCCTTTTCATGGACGAACGGTTTGATCCGCGCATCGAGGACGTGTTTGACGACATTCCCGACTTCCGTAGGCACATTAAGGCGACCTTGCTCTCGATCGCGCCATCTCAGATCCTGCGCGAGTCGACCCTCGAGCCGACAGCGTTCACCAACTGTGCGGGCTATCCCAAGCGAACCACCCAAGACCCGGCGACGGTGGCGTGGAACATCGCGACGGGGCTTTACTACAAGACTCAGGACCGACCGCCCTGGAGGCTGTCGAACGTGCGCGAAGGGGTATGCTACATCGGGATGGTCTACAAAAACCTCCCGAACAACCGCGACAACCACGTCTGCTGCGCGGCGCAGATGTTTCTGAGTGAGGGCGATGGTGTGGTGTTCCGCGGCGCGAATGGCCCTTGGAAGACAGGCGAGTACGAGTACCATCTAAACGCTCACGCCGCGGAAGAGCTTCTAGGGACTGTGATCGAAGCGTATCGGGAGCTGCATTCCGAACCGCCCAAGGAGCTCTTCATCCATGGGCAGGCGTCATTCAACGACGAGGAGTGGAATGCCTTCTGTCGCGCGGCGCCGAAGGGGACGAATGTCGTCGGCGTTCGGATCAAGTCAACGGGTGGTGACGCAAAGCTCTTCCGTGCTGGCGACTACCCTGTGATCAGGGGAACGGGCCTAAACTTAGACGAGAAGAACGCCTACCTTTGGACGAGCGGCTACGTCCCACAGCTGGATACGTATATCGGGCCTGAAACACCCAACCCGCTTATGGTGACGATCTTGCGCTCAAAGCATCGTCAACCAGAGATGCGGACGGTTCTTGCTGACATCATGGGACTGACAAAGATTAACTACAACTCGTGTAACTTCAACGACGGGCTACCGGTAACGGTTCGCTTCGCGAAGATGGTCGGCGACATCCTTGTGATGGGTTCGGCGCGGGAGGGCGGACCGCAACCATTCAAATACTATATTTAGAGGGGCTGCTCTCGGGCATGCGCTCAGATAGCTGAGGCAACGACGGCCCATACCGGCCATTGACCCACGCCTCGCTCCGCTGCTGTGCGGCCCGTCGGACCTGCCGTTCGCTGCACCCGCGCAGTCACGTTGATCACGCCCGCTCATCCAGGGGATGGCGCCGCGCAGCCGCGACGCGCCGACAGCACGCTGGTCAAGGCGCTGACGCGCGCCTTCCAATGGAAGCGAATGCTGGAATCGGGCGAACATGACACCATCGCCGAACAGGGATGCACGCCATAACAGATGCGAAGGGGAACGGCCTTGACCCCGGAACTCAAGCGACATACATGTAAGTGAGTGCATACTTATTATGGTGGGGCATGCGGAAACCATCCAACCTGCGCCGGGCGGAGATCATCGATGTCCTGCTTGATCTGGCCGATCGGATCGGACCGGATCGCGTCACGACCGCAGCCGTGGCTGCGGAGGTCGGGGTCAGCCATGGTGCGCTGTTTCGCCATTTCCCGACCAAGGCGGCCCTGTGGCAGGCCGTTGCCGAGCATGTATCCGAACTTCTGACCCGAGCCTGGGTGGACGCCCTTGAAGACAATCCCACCCCCGAGGGACGTGTCCGGGCCCTGGTCGCGGCCCAGCTTCGGCAGATCGCGGCCACCCCTGCTCTGCCCATGCTGCTCTTTTCCCGTGAGTTGAACGTCGAGAACGCGGAGTTGCGGACCGCCTTCAAGGATCGCCTGGCTGCCTATCACACCCATCTGGCCGAGGCTGTCCGCCAGGGCCAGGAGACGGGCTGGCTTCGCGAGGACGTGGTCCCGGGAGATGCGGCGATGCTGCTGACCTCGCTTGTGCAGGGCATGGCCATCCGCTGGGTCCTCGGGGCGCGCGATTTCGATCTTGAAGGCGAGGGGTGCCGACTGCTCGCCGTTCAACTCCGGCTTCTCGACAGGAGGGAGAACTGACGATGCGCAAGGTGTGGGCCTATGGCCTCGTAATGGCCATCCTTATCGGGGGCGGTATCCTCGCGCTTAACGCGAGATCGCTCCCGGTGACCGTGGTGTCCCCTGAGCGCGATGTGCCGCTGCGGCTCTATGGCCTTGGAACCGTGGAGGCCCGCGTGCTCAGCCAGGTGGGGTTCGAGGTCGGCGCGAGCGTGGTATCCCTGACTGCCGATGCGGGCGACCGCGTCGAGCAGGGCCGGGAACTGGCCGCTTTGCAGCATGCGGAACAGGCGGCCCGCGTGGCCCGGGCCAGCGCCGCCGTCGCGGCGAACCGGGCAAGCCGGGTCAGGGCCGAAGCCACGATCGCCCGGGCGCAGGCCGTTCTGGACCAGCGCCGCGCCGCCAATCACCGCCAGAAGGATCTCGCCCGCAAGGATGTCACGTCGATCCAGCGCGCCGAGGAAGCCCAGCGGGATGAAGACGTGGCGCGGGCCGAGCTCGATGTCGCCCGGGCCGATCTCGCGGTGATTGCGGCGCAGGGCGCGGATACGGAGGCCGCGCTGGCGCTGGAGGAGACGCTCCTTGCACAGTATCGCCTGCACGCCCCCTACGACGCGGTGATTGCGACCCGGCACGCCGAACCCGGCGAAGTGGTCAAGGCCGGCGATCCGATCTTCACCCTGTTCGACCCCGCCTCTGTCTGGATCCAGGCCTATGTGGACGAAGAACGGGCCGGGCAGATCGCCCTAGATCAGCCGGGCACGATCCGCTTGCGCTCCATGCCCCAGGCCACGTTTCACGGCAGGGTTGCCCGGATCGGCCTCGAAAGCGACCGCGCTAACGAAGAACGGCGGGTCTGGCTGAGCTGTACGGACTGCCCCGAGACCATGTATCTGGGCGAACAGGCCGAGGTTCGTATCCTGACCGGCACCCGGGACCGCGCCCTGATGGTGCCAGAACTGGCGATTGCCGGCTTCGACGGGCATCGCGGCACGGTATGGGTCGTCCGCGAGGGACGCTTCGACACCTTGGAGATGACCTTCGGTGCCCGCGACGATAAGGGCCGGGTCGAGGTCACCAGCGCGGTGCCAAACGGCGTCCGCATCGTGGCGCGCCCGGCCAGCACGCTTGTCGCCGGTGGCCGTGCCCGGATCGTGGAGGCCCCATGACGCTCGCCCTGAAAGATATCCGGCATGGTCTCTTCCGTTTCGTGCTGACCTGTTTCGGCCTGGGCCTCCTGATGACCGTCGTGCTGGCCATGATCGGCATCTATAACGGCCTAGTGGCCGATGCGCTGGCGGCCGTGAAGGCGCCCCGTGCCGATCTCTGGGTGGTCGAATCCGGCACGAGAGGGCCCTTTGCCGAAGCATCCAGCATTCCCGCGGACACACGGGATGCGGTTGCCCGGATGCCCGGGGTCGCAGAGGCCGGCGCCATTGCCTACCAGACGGTTGAGACTGCGCATGCTGGAGAACCCCTGCGCCTTTACGTGATCGGATACGAGACGGGGCACCCCGGCGGGCCGGACCGGATCGTCGCAGGCCGGGGCATCGGCGCCAGCCATTTCGAACTCGTGGCCGACCGCAAGACAGGCCTTGTTCCCGGCGATACGATCCGGCTGGGCCGTACGCGGTATTCCGTGGTCGGGCTGGTCGAGGGCGCAATGAACTCCGGCGGTGATCCTGCGGTCTATGTTACTCTCACCGATGCCCTCGATCTGCAGACCGAGCTTGCCCCTGCAGCGATGCGCGTCCAGGCGGCCCGGGGCGGCCAGCCCGTGAAGTCCGCCTCCGTCGCCGCGATCCTCGTCCGCACCACCCCGAACGCCGACGTCGATCTGCTGACGGCCACGATCCGCGAATGGAAACATCTCGGCGCTCTCACCCAAGCCGACCAGGAAAAGGTGCTTCTGGTGTCCGTCGTGGACAAGGCAAGGCGGCAGATAGGGCTTTTCCTCGGGATTTTGCTGACCGTCAGCGCCGTGGTGATCGCGCTCATCATCTACACGATGACCATGGAGAAACTGAAACAGATTGCCACGCTGAAACTGATCGGTGCGCCGGACCGGACCATCATCGGTCTCATCGTGCAGCAAGCCCTGATCCTGGGGGCCGCGGGTTGGGGCATCGGTGTGGGCCTGATCCTGCTGGTCAAGGACGACTTTCCCCGACGGGTGGTGCTGGAGCCCTTCAATGTCGTGGTGCTTGCGGGCATCATCGTGATCGTCTGTCTCGCCGCAAGCGCACTGGGCGTACGCGCCGCGATGAAGGTGGACCCGGCCACCGCCCTGGGAAGCTGATCATGAGCGGTGACATTCTCATAGACATTCAGGGCGTCGCGAAACACTTCGGAACGGCAGAGACACGTGTCGATGCCCTGCGCTCTGTCGACCTCCAAGTGAAGACCGGTGAGGTCATCGCCCTTCTCGGCCCCTCGGGGTCGGGCAAGACCACGCTTCTGAACATCATAGGATGTATTCTTGCCCCTTCCGCGGGGCGGTTGGTCCTGAACGGGGAGCCCGTTTTCGATGGCACATGGCTGCGGCGCGATCTCCGGCGGCTCCGGCTGGACAAGATCGGCTTCATTTTCCAGGCTCACAACCTCCTGCCGTTTCTGACCGCCGAAGAGAACGTCTCGCTTGTTCTGGAGCTGGCGGGCCATCCTCGGGAAGAGGCGCGGGAGCGGGCCCTTGCCTTGCTCGACTATCTCGAGGTCGGGCATCGCGCCCCGGTAAAACCCGCGCACCTGTCGGGCGGCGAGGCGCAGCGGATCGCCATTGCCCGCGCTCTTGCCAATCGCCCCCGGATCATCCTGGCCGATGAACCCACCGCAGCGCTTGACAGCAAGCGGGCTCAGCTTGTCATGGACCTGCTGCGCAAGCTGGCTGCCGAACAGGACGCCTGCATCGTTACCGTTACCCATGACGAAAAGATCTTCGACCGTTTCGACCGCCTCATCCACCTGCGCGACGGGCGGTTGGCCGAAACGCGAGAGCGCTGACTGGCTGGTGCATATGGCATACTCGGCTCCGGAGGATGTCCCTTACCCTGAATGGCCGCTCTTCGAAAACTCGGCTCGCAGCTTCGCACTCGCAGAGAAAGTCCGGAATCCGCCCCTCACGACGGCGACGACGTCTGGCATTTGAAGCATGCCGTCGAAGAGGCGTTTGGTCGACATGTCACGTTGGCGCCTTGGGATTAGGATGGCCTGTTTATGCCTTCAGCCCGCCAGCCGGAAATACCCAGCCCTCCGAACCTGCCATAGAGTCAGGGCGCTGTCGACAACGATGCCACCGCCGAATAGCAGCGCGATGGCTTGCAGGTTGGGCTCGAAAACCCCTGTCAGATAGGCGCCGAAGGCCGCTCCGTAATAGAAAATACTGACGAACAGCGACTGATAGAGCAGTAGATCGGTCCGTCCCATGCCATAAAGGAAGCTGTCGAGGATATGGTTGAGCGCGAAGACCATGTAGAAGCCCAGCATCAGCAGAACAAGCGCTACGATCCGCGCAGGCTCAGGCGAAGCCATCGCGGTGGCGACGAACCACGTCCAGCCTGGAATCGTCAGGATCCAAAGGACAATTATTCCACCGACTAGCCAGAGATAGCCGACAAGACGGCCTTGCAATTGCCCTCCGTGGTTTCCGGCATCCTGCCGCACCAGCGTGCCGAGCGTCAACACGGGCAGCAACAGCCAGCCCCAGATGAAGCTATTGGCCACCCAGAACAACCCCGCCTCATCGATCTGGTTCATCATGCGCAGGATCATCAACGAAAAAGCAAGGTTGCGTGCGGCGGATTCAAGTCCCGATTTGGCGGCGACCCGCAGCCAGTCGCGAATCCAGCCGTCGAGCGCCTGCCGGCGTGGGAGCGTGAGCAAGCGGTTGAAACCGAGGATCGCCACCGAGGGTACGCTTGGCGACGTACTGGGCATTCTTTTGCTGTGTCGCGCACTGGAGGGGGCGTCGGCCAACCTCTTCCGTCGCCGAGCTGTGACGGTCATCCAGTCTTCGCTGCGTTCGGATTACCTGGCGCGGGCAATCGAAGCGATTTGCCCCGAAACCCACATGGTGATGAAGAAGCACGACCCGATGTCCAGAAAAATGCTCCACAAGGCAGTGCATCTCCGGACCATCCCTCAAATTGGGCTGACGTCGCTTGACATCGAGGAGATCGCCAACATCGTCTCGAGAGGCGAGTGCATGATTTTCCGGTGCGACTTGGAATTTGATGATCTCGATGAGACCCTGCCAGTGCCATTTAACCTGCTTCGGCTGTGCGACATCGACACCGACATTCTGGGCCCGTTGCTGGCAATGACCTTCCCAGAAACCAGTCCTGATCTCTTCGCTCACGAATTGGGACGCTTGTCCTCCATCCAACCCTCAAGGGGGTTGACCGCGGACGAAGCGCTCTGCGCATGCGCAGGCAAGGATTTTGCCGATGCGATCGACAGCTTGATCCAGAAAACGCAGCCTCCCAAAGCTGAAGCTCCTGAAGCTCCTGAAGCTCCTGAAGCTCCTGAAGCATTTACTCCGGATGTGGATGAGCCCGTTGTGCCCTTGGATGAGCTGGTGGGGTATGGAAAGGCCAAGCGCGCCGCACAAGGACTGATATCGTCCCTGCGTCTATACCGGGATGGGAAACTGGCATGGGAAGATGTACTCGTTGTAAAAAGCGCCTATGATCGTTTTGTCAATTTCAATCACATCAAGCGACGCTTTAACGTTCAACAGATGATCAAGACCTCAACAGATGATCAAGACCTGCCACTTCAAGCAAGTTAAGGTACCAAAATGAAAAAAGAGGCCCGGAGGCCTCTTTGTCTTCATGCGGGTGTGCTTTACCGTGGCGTGCCGACCTACTAGAGGTACACATGCAACAGCGTCCGTTAGGAAGCCCCGCTGTCTGCTGCTGATTCAGTATTTAGCACCCACGCAAGCTGAATGCAAGAAAATCTCACTTTCTGCAGTTTTTTTCAGTTCAGGATGACCATGGGCACAACTTAAAGCCTTGCAGCACATATGATTTTCTCATTTCATCAACAGTTCACTGCAGCCGCGGCCGCCCTTCCAGGGTCTCCGCACGCTCCAGCATCCGCACCACGTCCCGCAGGCTCATTCGGCGCCCCGTCATCCGGGGCGCCATCACAAGAACCTCGCAGACGGCCTCCAGCGCCTCCTGCGACAGCTTCATCTCCAGCCCGCGCCGCACGGCGAAGTCGTGCAGCTGCGCCGGGGTGATGTCGTGGACCTCGACGATCTGGCAGCGCGACAGGAACGGCTCAGGCAGGGTCACGCCGAGCACGCCGGGGATCTGGTGCAGGTCCATGATGATGTCGGCGGCGCGGCGCTCGGGCGTATCCTCGACTGTCACGACAAGGCGGCCGCGATCTTCGGCATGGACCTCGCAGCCCGCGGTGGCGGCAATTGCGACCCAGGCGGCGGGGGCAAGGGCGGGGGCGGTCTGGATCAGACAGCCGCAGATGTTGTGCATGATGCAGGCTCCGCTGTGGGGATGGGGGAAAGGGCAAGCGCCCCTGCTGGGCAGGGCGCGATACAGGCGCCGCAGCCGGTGCAGGCGGCGGGATCGATGGTCGGCGTCGCACGCCCGCCAAGGGCGGGGCGGGGCGGAAGCGGATCGCGGCGGCGTCACACTGGTCCTCGCAGATCCGGCAGCCGGTGCCCGCGCTTGACAGGCACCCCGCGCCCACCGCGACGCGCCAGGGGAAGGGAAACCCCGGCTGCAACGCCCCGGGGGCGCAGGATGTGGTGCAGGCGCCGCAAAACGTGCAGCCGCCAATCCGCAGGTCCAGAACCGGAAAGCCTTCGCCATCGCGCAGGATGATCCCCGGCGGGCAGGCGCGGGCACAGTCTCCGCATTGCGTGCAGTCGCGCACGAAAGTCACCCCGGCCCCCGTCGGGCGCGGCAGAGTTTCCGCCCGCATCCGGCCCCGCAGCAGGTTGCGACGGCTGAACGCCCCCGCCTGCGGGCCCAGTGTCGAAGGGGATGGGGTCAAACCCGGTGTCATTGCGACCTCGTTGCGCTTGCCCGCATCATCACGCTTCGGTGATCTGCTGCCTTGACTTTGGTTAGGCGGGCCGCGTCTTTCGCCACCTCTGACTTCCGCTCGCCAAGTGGTCATGCGATAACCCGGTCAAGGAGAGTGCTGCCGATGAAACCCGATGCCGACCGGATCGCCCGAAAATCCCTGCTTCTGGGCAATGTGCCGAAACCGGCGCAGGATCTGATCCTTGCCACAGCGCGCGAACGCATGTTCGAACGCGGGGCGACAATCTTTCTGCAGGGCGAGGAGGCGAACTCGGTCTATGTCGTGGTCGAAGGCTGGGTGAAGCTTTACCGCGTCGCGCCGAACGGCTCGGAGGCGGTGGTGAGCGTCTTTACCCGCGGCGACAGTTTTGGCGAGGCGGTGGCCTTCACCGGCGGCAGCTATCCGGTTTCCGCCGAAGCCGCGACCGATGTCGTGCTGGTGCGGATCGAGACGGCGGAAATCCTGCGCCTGATCGAACGGCAGCCCGGATTGGCGGTGTCGCTTCTGGCCGCAACTTTCGCGCATCTGCACCGGCTGGTGGGGCAGATCGAGCAGCTGAAGGCACGCTCGGGGGCGCAGCGCGTGGCGGAATTCCTGCTGGAACATGCAACCGAGGAGCACGGCCCCTGTGCCGTCGTGCTGCCCTATGACAAGGTGCTGATTGCCGGGCGTCTCGGTATGAAGCCGGAAAGCCTGAGCCGCGCCTTTGCCCGGCTGCGCGAAAAAGGGGTTCAGGTGCGTCAGTCGGTGGCGGAAATCGAGGAGGTCGCGGTGCTGCGCGACTATGTCGAGGAAGACCCCGGCCTGTCTTGGTCGCGCTAGGCCGGGATCAGCGCAAGACCTGCCGCAAGCATCAGGAAAATTGCCAGCCCAAGGCTGAAGCCGCGTGCGATGGCGGGCACGCGGGCAAGGTGCAGATAGCGGCGCAGGATCAGTTCGGCCTTGACCCAGGCCAGAGCCAGCACGGCCAGCGCGAAGGCCCGGCCCGTCAGGCCCGAGGCCGCCAGTGCCGTCGATCCGGCTGACAGCGCGATCAGCGCAATCCAGGTGCGGGTCAGGTTCATAGCAGGTAGATCACCGGGAACAGCAGCACCCAGACCAGATCGACCATGTGCCAGAACGCGACCCCGGTTTCGACGGCGCGGGGGCGAGCAGCCGTGGCTACCGGCGCCAGCACAAGTATGCCCGCCGCGACATGGGCCGCGTGAAAGCCCGTAAGCAGCAGATGGAAAGTAAAGAACGGATGCGTTTCGGTGCCGATGCCTTGGGCGAAAAGATCTTTGTATTCCGAAGCCTTGAGGACAAGAAAGATCCCCCCCAACGCCGAGGCCGCCGCAAGGCATAGCCGCAACCGGATCACCCGCCCGGCCTCGGCCGCCTGCACGCCAAGCGCCGCGAGCCATCCCGAAGTGACGAGCACAAGCGTGTTCACCCCGGCGCCGGTGCGGTGCAGGTGGCTTTGGGCTTCGGCAAAACCTGCCGGATCGGTCAGGCGCACGGCCAGAAAGGCGAGCATCCCCGCGCCGAAGACCAGCAGTTCCGAGACGATCAGCACCCAGATCATCAGATCGCCCGGCAGATCGTCGATCGACGAATCCGCGTTCATGCGCCCACCAGATGGCGCCAGATCTCGGGCAGCGCTGCCGTCAGGTGATCGGCATGGGGGATCACCGCAAAGCCGCCTTGGCCAAAGATGCGGGCAAAGGACGCCTTCGCCTCGCGCTCGACGGTGATGCCAAAGACCGATTGCCCGGCCATTCGCGCCTCGCGCACCGCCATGCGGCTGTCCTCCAGCCCGTGGCGGCCCTCGTAATGGTCAAGGTCGTTCGGCTTGCCGTCGGTGATGATCAAGAGCAATCGCCGTTTGCGCCCCTGTTGGGCGAGGCCCGCCGAGGCATGGCGGACCGCGGCGCCCAGACGGGTATAGAAACCGGGGCGCAGACCGGCGATGCGCGCTTCGACCGCAGGCCCCATCTTCTCGCCGAAGTCCTTGCAGGTGAGCAGGAAAACCCGGTCGCGCTTGAGCGAGGAAAAGGCGTTGATCGCCACATCATCGCCCGTCGCGTCCAAGCCCCAAGCCAGCGCTGCCAAGGCCTCGCGTTCGATATCGATCACCGCGCGGCCCGCCACAGCACTTTCGGTGGAACGGGACACGTCAAGCAGGATCGACACCGCCAGATCGCGCCTTTGCGGCCGCGATTGCTTCCACAGCCGCGCCGATGCCGTGCCCGTCGCGCGCAGATCGGTGGCGGCGCGGACGGTGGCCTCAAGGTCGATCTCGTCGCCATCAAGATGCCCGGTGGTGAAGACACGCCCGGGCCGCAGCGCCTCGAACTGCGCGCGCACGGCGCGGATGCGGCGCGCGCTTGCCGGGTCGGTGCGAAAGGCGGGCGGTTCCGGGCTTTCCGCGGCCATGCTTGCCAGCACGACGCAATGATCGGGCAGATATCGGCCCGAACGCGCCTCCCATTCCGGGTAAAGATGGCGCCCCGAAAGCCGTTCGCGCGCGGCATCCTCGGGGGCAAGGTCCAGATGCAGCTTCAACCGCGTGGCTGGGGCTTTCGAAATCTGGCCAAGCCCCAGTTCCTCTTGATCGTCAGCGGCCTTTTTCGCGTCGTCGTTTTCGTCATCCTCGACCCGGCGGTTGAGGTTGAGAAATTCCGCCCAAGACAGGATCGCTTCGAACTTGTGCAGGATGAAACTGTCGTTGCGTTCCACCTGATCGGATTTGTGGCGCCGCGCGCGGTGGGTTTTTCCCTCTCCGCTTGTCGCCTCATCAGCCGGGGCGGCATCGCGGGTTTCGACGCCGGAACCGTCCGACAGGGTCAGGGGTCGCAGATCGGGCCAAAGCGTGACCGGGCGGGCCGGGCGGTAACCGCGGGGGGCTGTTGCGGGCAGATCCTGGGCGCGAGCGGGCAGGTTGGACGTGTCGCCCAGTTCCGCGCGGATCAGGGCTTCCACCGCGGCTTCAACGGGCGGCAGCGCGGGGCGGGGTCGCGTGGCCAAGGTGGCGGCGCAGAGATCGGCGTAAAGGGGCGCAAGGCCCGGGGCTTCGGAAAGCGTCGCCGCGACCATGGCGCGGGCCGTGGCGATCCGGGCCAGATCGGCGGCCAGCGGGTCTTCGGGCGGCGTTTGCGGCGCAGGGGCAAGGGCGGCGCAAGCGGCGAGCCAAAGGTAAGTGGCGGCGTTGGCTTCTCGCGCGGGAAAAAGGGCAAGCGAGGCCGGAAGCCTCAATGCCTCGCCATCGAACGAAGCTCTGGGGATCGCTTCGGCCTCGATCCCCAGACGGCGGCGAAAGGACAGCCGGTGGCGGCTGGTTTCCGCGGCCACCGGGCGGATCTCGGTGGAGGGCGCGCCGCCAAGGCCGCGATACAACACCGCAAGCCGCCCCGCGACCTCGGCCAGATCGACCCGCGCCGCGTCATGCGAAACGGGCGCATCCAGCCCCGAGGCGAAGCGGTGCCAGAGCTTGCCGATGCTTTCCTCGGGCTCCCAGGGTTCAAACTCGATCCGGGTCATGGCGTTACCCGAACACTGCAGCCACAAGGTCGCGCAGCCCGCGTTTCACATCCGCATCATCCGACAAAGGCTCGATCATCGCCACCTCGATGGCGCGATCGACCCCCATTCCTTGCACGATCAGCGTGGCCGCATAGACGACCAACCGGGTCGAAACACCTTCCTCAAGATCCTGCCCCTTGAGCCCGCGCAGCTTGCCCGCAAGACGGACCAAACCGGCGCAGCGATCCTCGGGCAGGCCGGATTCCTGTGCCACGATGCGGGTTTCCAGAGCCGGGGCCGGAAAGTCGAAATCGAGCGCCACGAACCGTTGCCGGGTCGAAGGTTTCAGCGTTTTCAGCACGTTCTGATAGCCGGGGTTGTAAGACGCCACCAGCATGAAGCCCGGGGCAGCCTGTAACTCCTCGCCGGTTCGGTCGATGGGCAGGATGCGGCGATCGTCGGTCAGCGGGTGCAGCACCACGGTCACGTCCTTGCGGGCCTCGACCACCTCGTCAAGGTAACAGATCGCCCCTTCGCGCACGGCACGGGTCAGCGGGCCATCGACCCAGACGGTTTCCCCGCCTTTCAGAAGATAACGCCCGATCAGATCGGCGGCGGACAGGTCGTCGTGACAGGCGACGGTATAAAGCGGGCGGTTCAGCCGCGCCGCCATATGGGCGACGAAGCGGGTCTTGCCGACGCCGGTCGGGCCTTTCAGCAGCACCGGCAGATCAGCCGTCGCGGCGGCGGCAAAGACCGTGCATTCATCGCCTTGGGCGAGGTAGAAGGGGGCCGAAGCCGCCCCCTCCAAGTCTGTGACATGTGCGTTCATCGGCATCACTCCGCGGCCACGGCACGGGCGACAACTTCACGGCGCGGCATCGCCAGCGCGTAGATGAAAAGCCCAGCGCCCAGCACCACCGCCACGCCAGAGCCGAAGCGCATGACGTAGAAGATCCAGACCTGATCCTGCACCTCCATGTAGCTCATGCCCATCACCCGTTGCAGATGGGTCTGCACCGTGCCCGCAAAGGTCAGCGTGAAGGTCATGAACACCATCCCGCCCGACATCAGCCAGAACGAGGCCATGTTGAGCACCTGATTATAGGGGTCACGGCCGCGCAGCATCGGGAAGGCATAGGACATGATCGCCAAATTCAGCGAGACATAGGCGCCGAAGAAGGCAAGGTGGCCATGCGCGGCGGTGATCTGCGTGCCGTGGGTGTAAAAGTTCACCCCGTGCAGCGTGTGCAGGAAACCCCAGACCCCGGCGCCGAAAAAGGCAAGCGTGGCGCAGCCCAGCGACCACAGCAGTGCCGCCTTGTTCGGGTGATCGCGGCGGCCCTTCCAGACCATGACGAAGGCGAAAGCCATCATCGCAAAGAACGGGATCACCTCGAGCGAGGAGAAGATCGAGCCGATCCACTGCCAATAGCCCGGCGTGCCGATCCAGTAGTAATGGTGCCCGGTGCCCAGAATGCCCGAGAACAGCGACAGGGCCACGATGACGTAGAGCCACTTTTCCACCACTTCGCGGTCGACGCCGGTCAGTTTGAGCATCAGGTAAGCAAGGATCGCGGCCATGATCAGTTCCCACACGCCTTCGACCCAGAGATGGACGACATACCACCAGTATTGCTTGTCCAGCGCGAGATTGCCGGGGTTGTAAAAGGCGAACAGGAACAACAGCGCCAGACCCCAGAGGCCGAGCAGCAGGATATTGGTGATCGCGGTCTTGCGCCCCTTCAGCACCGTCATCGAGACGTTGAAAAGGAAAATCAGCGCCGCGACGACGATGCCGCCCTTGACCCAAAGCGGCTGTTCCAGAAACTCGCGCCCGTCCTTGCCCAGAAGGATGTTTCCTTCAAACAGGTTGAACGTGTAGGTCACGACCGCGCCCAAGGTGCCCACCACAAGGATCGCCAGTTGCAGATAGGCAAGGAAGGGCGAGTGGATCTCGCGTTCGCTTTCCTCTGGGATCAGGAAATAGGCGGCGCCGAAGAAGCCGAGGATCAGCCAGACAATGAGCGCATTGGTGTGCAGCATCCGGCCGATGTTGAAGGGCAAGAGCTCCGACAGGAAATTCGGCTGCACATAGATCCAGCCGATGATCAGGCCCATCAGCACCTGAATGGCAAACAGGCCAAGCGCCGTGCCCATGTAAGCCAGCGCGATTTTCTGGGTTTGGTATTTCATGGTCTTTCCCCCTCAGCCCGCGTCATTCGGCGGCCAGCCCTGGGTGTCGATCGTGTCGACCCAAAGCAGGAAATCGGCGAGGTTTTGATATTGCTCATCCGTCAGGTTGAAGTGCGGCATTTGTCGGCGCCCCTCGACGCCCGAGGGCATCGCGCCCATCCAGGCCGCCAGCGCATCTTTCGCGCCTGCGTGATCGCCCGGCTCGATGCCCCAGCGCGTCATCACGTTCGACAGCTCCGGCGCGAAATAGGCGCCCTCGCCGATGATCGTGTGGCAGTCGATGCAGGCTTTCTGTTCCCAGATCCGCTTGCCCGCGACGACCGAGGGCGTCAGCGTTTCGGCATGGGTGGAGGTGGTGGTGATGTAGCGGTGGCTCTGGGCCGAAAGGCCCAGAAAGATCGCGATGAAGAACAGTGATCCGCCATAAAATATGTTGCGGGCCATGCTCTTGGTCATGGTTTCGCGCATTGCGCCGTCCCTTCGGAGGTTTCTTGGGTGTCTTCACCAAGCCAGCCGGAGGGGTGACTCGCCTTAACGAAAGTCAATCACTCAAGAATTCGCGCGCGGCCCCAGAAGGGCGGGGGCAAGCGCAATCAGGAACAGCACAAAGGCCAATGCCCAGAGCGTCGCGGCGAGGATCGTGCCGGGGTAATAAAGCGCCAGCGGCCCGACGGCGGCGGCCCAGCGGATCAGCGCGGCCACCGGCAGCAGCACATAGGCGAGCGCGACGGGGAAAGGTGCGACGAGTGATCGGCCGGTATGGCCAAGCGTGGCACGGCTCATCACCGCCATCACCATCGTGCCGATGCCGCCGACGGCGGAAAAATGCATCGCGCCGATCTGAGATCCGATGCCGAACGCGGCCAAGCCTTGCAAGAGCGCGCCGACGCCCACAAGCGCCATGGCACCATGCAGCACGGCCAGAATAGGTTCCCCCCGTACCGCCCAGCCCTGCCAGCGCGAGATCCGGATCAACTGCGCGGCGCCCAGGGTCAACTCGGTCCCGCCGATCACCGCAGCGGGCAGGCCAAGGGTGATCGCCAGAGCGGAAGCGATCGCCGCGCCGATGGCGATCTTGTCGGCGACGGCCAGGCTGACGGACAGGCCGGCCTTGCCCAGATCGGGGGCGGCGCCCGCCATCATCGCCCGGCGCGCAAGAGCATTGCGGGTGAAGGCCGGGGTGATGCGCCCGCCGACGATGACGATCAGCGCAATCAGCGTCGCCAGCGCGCCATGCAGCCCGGCAATGGCATCGCCCCCTGCCCAGCCCAGCGCATCAAGCATGACCCGCAGATCGGCGCTCCAGATCAGGCCTATCAATGTCAGAACCATCAGATTGGCCGGTTTCGGCGCGCGCCGCAGCATCAGCCAGATCCGTCCGGCAAGGAACGGCAGGAACGACAAGGCCAGCATGGCGGCCAGCGGCGCAGGCAGGGTCCCCCATAGCCACAGGCCAAGCCGCCCTGCCAACCACAGCGCCGCCGCTGTGATCAGGAACCGCGGCCCGGCCGCAGGCGCGCCGGTCCAGTTCGGTACCGCCGTCAGCAGGAAGCCCGCTGCGGCGGCGGTGCCGAAACCAAAGATCATCTCATGGCCGTGCCACCACTGTGGGGGCAGATCGGCGGGCAGATCCATCATTCCGCCCAAGCCATGCACGGCCAACCAAAGCCCCCAAACGAGCATCGCGACCGTGGTCCAAAGCCCGGCAAGCAGAAAAAACACACGGAAGCCTTCCGAGAAAAGGCGTTTGAGGGCAGTCATGACAGGTCCTTTCGCGATCATGCCCCAGCTTGCTGCAAAGCGCCCCGGACCCCTTGATGAAAGTCAAGGATCGAGACTGCGCTGCGGGGCATCACGAAAACGGGAAAGGCAATGGAGGCCTGCATGACGGCATCATCCCCCACATCCGGCGGCGCCCGCCCCGAGGCGACAGAGCTTTCAGATCGGTTGCCGCGTCTCTCGCGCCTTGGGCTGCTGCTCTATCCGTTCGTCACGGCGGCAGTGGGGATCAACCTGTTCATGCTCGGCCTCATGGGGCAATCACTTGGCTTTGCGGCGCTTTCTCCAACCGCGGCACTGCTTTGGGCACTGCCGCTGGGTCTTCACGCCAGTGTTCTTGCCGCGCGTTGGGTTCGAAGCTTGCTGGCGGAAGCGGGCGGGCTCTGACGCGACCGCTTCGAATAATCTGCGCATCGGTCGGAACGAGTGCCGTCGGGGCATCGTGTTTTCAACCGAGCCCCCAAGTGCCCAATTCTGACGGTCGGAAGAGAAGTCCTGCGCGCGAATTTCTTCGAGAGGGCGGGAATAGGGCCCTGTATTTCATTCTTGGAAGCTGCCTGGGCATGATCAAGAAATGTGCTGATCGGTTCTCCAACACGGAGCGTTCAAACGGCTGCTCCGGTGGGAATGGCCGGACGGTCGAAAGGCAGCTCGGGGCCCAGCTTACCGATCAGAGCAACCCGATCCCATGACGTTACAATTGCCCCTTTATACGCTTTGCGTTGCTTTCTGAGCAAGGCGTGAATGACCGCTATCGCCGATTTGCCGCGAATGCGATGCCGCAACCTCACAGGCCGCTCCCCGCCCCTCACGTTGGTCTTGGCCTCGCAGACATGGTCGGCCCTCTCCGGACATTCATCGGGCCGGTCTACGCTGCAATGATTTTCACCGAACCGGCCATTCGTGCCCCGTCGCAGAAAAATCCGGAGACGAATGTCGCTGATGCGGACTTTCCCGACTTTCGCTGCACGGGCGAAATAGGTCACTCACGAAGGGTGCCTAAGCCTTAGCGCTCACCGGCGAACCGCTCCTGCCACTCTTCTCGCTCGGCGTCGGTGATCTTGCGGAAGGTCACCTCAGGCACCTCGAAGGCGTGGCCTACGGGCAGGACGCTCAGCGCCGCACCCAGATCGCCCGGCCAGCCGTCATCCTGGGTCTTTAGCGCCGCCAGCAGCTGCGCCGAGGCGTCGGGGATGAAGGGCGCGGAGATCACCGCGTAGAGACGGATCATGTTCAGCGCGAGGCGGATCTGCATCGCCGCGGCTTCGGGGTCGGCCTTTAAGGTTGACCACGGCGCGGCCTCCTGCAGGTACTCGTTGCCGAGAACCCATGCGGCGCGCAGGGCACCCGCGGCCTTGCGGACCTCATGCGCCTCCATCTGCGCCTCGTACTCGCGGATTTTCTCCGCCAGATCGGCAATCAGCTTGGCCTCGAGCGCGCCCATGGCGCCGCCCTCAGGCACCACTTCGCCGAACTTCGAGCGGCAGAACTTGGTGACGCGCGAGGCGAAGTTGCCCAGCACGTCGGCGAGGTCCTTGTTCACCGAGGACTGGAAGTTCTCCCAGGTGAATTCGGCGTCCGAGCTTTCCGGCGCGTGGCTCAGCAGCCACCAGCGCCAGTAGTCCGCCGGGAGAATCTCCAGCGCCTGATCCATGAAGACGCCGCGCCCGCGCGATGTCGAGAACTGGCCTCCGTCATAGTTGAGGTAGTTGAACGATTTGATGTAGTCGACCCGCTTCCACGGCTCGCCTGACCCGAGGATCGTGGCAGGGAAGGTCAGCGTGTGGAAGGGCACGTTGTCCTTGCCCATGAACTGGGTGTAGGTCACGTCGTCGGCACCCTTGTCGGTGCGCCACCAGCGCTCCCAGTCGTCGCCCTTGCCAGCATCGACCCATTCCTGCGCGCAGGCGATGTACTCGATAGGCGCGTCGAACCAGACGTAGAAGACCTTGCCCTCCATGCCGGGCCACTCTTCCTCGCCCTTCTTCACGGGGATGCCCCAGTCGAGGTCGCGGGTGATGCCGCGGTCCTGCAGGCCGTCACCGTCGTGCAGCCATTTCCTGGCGATCGACGTGGTCAGCACCGGCCAGTCGGTCTTACTGTCGATCCATGCCTCGATTTCGTCCTTGATCAGACTCTGGCAGAGGTAGAGGTGCTTGGTCTCGCGCATCTCGAGGTCGGTGGCGCCCGAGATCACCGAGTGCGGGTTGATGAGATCGACCGGGTCGAGCTGCTTGGTGCAGTTGTCGCACTGGTCGCCGCGCGCATCCTCGAAGCCGCAGTTCGGGCAGGTTCCCTCGATGTAGCGGTCCGGCAGGTACCGCCCGTCGGTGGGCGAGTACATCTGCGTCTCCGACACCTCGCGGATGAGGCCACGCTCAGCCAGCACCCCGGCGAAATGCTGGGTGAGCCTGTGGTTCTGAGGGCTCGAGGAGCGGCCGAAGTGATCGAAGCTGAGGCGGAAGCCGTCGGCGATCTTCGACTGCGTCTCATGCATCTCGGCGCAATATTCGGCCACCGGCTTGCCTGCCTTGGCGGCGGCGAGCTCGGCGGGGGTGCCGTGCTCGTCGGTCGCGCAGAGGAACAGCACCTCGTTGCCGCGCGCCCGCTGGTAGCGCGCGAAGAGGTCGGCCGGAAGCTGGCTGCCCACGAGATTGCCGAGGTGCTTAATCCCATTGATGTAGGGGATCGCCGACGTGATCAGATGACGTGCCATGATCTCTCTATTTGCTCCCGCCTCGTCCTGCTGATCAGAATGCGGGCCCGATGAATTAATGACTATTGAGTCACTAATTGCATATCACTGGCGCAGATTCAAGACGGCGCGGTCCGCCGCGCGCCAAGCGCTCAATTTCCAGTTGCTGATTTTGATCCATGTGGAGGGCGCCATGAGGCCTTGATTAGTGACTAGAAAGTCAGTAAAGAAAGTAATGACCTGCGAGTCATTAATTTCCACAGGCAGAGCTGGTATGGACGACACCACTAAGAAGGGCCCGAAAAAGCGTGAGCGTCGCAAGGAGGCGCGCCCTGACGAGATCATCGCGGCAGCGATAGAGCTATGGAAGGTGCGAGGTTTTGCAGCCACGCGACTTGAAGATGTCGCGATTGGAGCTGGCGTCGCAAAGGGCACGATCTACCGCTATTTTTCCTCGAAAGAGGCGCTTTTCGAGGCCGCGGTCGAGGCGAGGATCGTCCGGAGTGTGGACCAGGCCAACCAGTCAGCGGACCTCTTCGAGGGCACGACGGAAGAAGCGCTCCTGACCTTCTTTGAGAAGGTGCGCCGGGAAATGGTCGAAGGCGGCTCGTTCATCTTCCTGAAGGTGCTACTCTCTGAAGGTCACCGGTTTCCGGAACTCGTCGAGCGCTACGAAGCCACGGTCTTGCGTCGGGGTTTCGACGCGGTGAGGCGGCTGCTTTTGCGCGGCGTTGCGCGCGGCGAGTTGAAATCTGAGGCCGCAGAGTTTGATCCGCGGCTGGTGATGGCGCCCGCTATGATGCTGTCGCTCTGGGGAACCGTCTTCCCCGGGGTGGGGGCGCCGGATGCTCGCCAGCTGCATAAGCAGAACGTTGCACTTCTCCTCGGCAGTCTCGGCGTGGAGTGAACTTCACATGGCCGGTGCCTGACCTCCCCATTACAACCCCGACTTCAGGACGAAACTCCCATGAAAGTAGCAGTTATTGGCGCCACCCGTGGTATTGGGCTTGAACTCGTTCGGGCAGCGCTTGCCTACGGTCACGAAGTGACGGCGCTCGTTCGTGATCCCGCGTCCATGGCCGAGAAGAGCCCTCGTCTTCGCATCGTCAAAGGCTCCGCCGAGGATGCGACCGCCGTCGCAAATGTCGTCGAGGGCCAGGATGTCGTCTGCGACACGCTCGGGACGCGGAACGTGACGGGAGAGGTACGGCTCTTCTCGAACGCCGCCGAGAAGCTCGCTGCGGCTCTGCAACCCGACCAGCTTCTGATCACGGTCACTGGGATCGGCACCGGTGACAGCAAAGGTCACGGGGGGTTTCTTTACGACAAGGTCTTCATGCCCTTGGTTCTGCGCCGGATGTATGCCGACAAGGACCGGCAGGAGGCCATCATCCGCAACAGGGTGGCGCGCTGGATCATCGTGCGGCCTGGCTTCCTGACCAACGGTCCGCGCACGGGCAAGATCCGTGCCGTGACCGACCTGCGTGGGGTGACGGGCAACAAGATCTCCCGTGCTGATGTGGCAGAGTTCATCCTGGCACAGGCGAAGTCCCCCGAGTTCATCGGGAAGACTCCGCTGCTCATCAGTCCGATCTCAAGATGACTTTCCTTGCAGGCCGCTCCTACCGGCGCCTCGTGGGCACAATGCTCATGACGCTGATGGTCGCCGGGTGCGAGCAGGAAGCTGAAGGGCAGCAAACAGGTAATGACGGAGAAGAAACGGTGTTCCAGCTCTCAGATCACTTCGATGGCGAACGGTTCATCAACCCGACGCTGGAAGACCAGGTGAGACCCGGCCTTCGGGATGTATTTGGCATGATCTCCGAGGGTCGACCGTCGTGGCCGGACAAAGTAGCCAACACCGCCACCCCGCGGCTCGACCACGATCTCGGCGTGAACGGCATGGCCGTGACCTTCGTCAATCATGCGACTTTCCTGATCCAGTTGCCGGGCCTAACCATCCTGACTGACCCAGTCTGGTCCGACCGTGTCAGTCCGGTGTCCTGGTTCGGGCCCAAGCGGGTGCGCGCGCCGGGGATCGATTTCGATGCGCTTCCCGAAGTGGACGTCGTGTTGATCAGCCACAATCACTACGATCACCTCGACCTGCCGACGCTCCGGAAGCTGAACGCACGCTTCTCGCCGCAATTTTACGTGCCCTTGGGGAACCGCACCTTGCTTCATGAGGCGGGCATCATGGCGGTGACGGAGCTGGACTGGTGGCAGGATGTCGTTGCCGCATCGGGCGTGCGCATCGTGCTGACCCCGGCGCAGCATTCGTCCGGGCGCGGGCTGCGGGACAGGGATCGCAGTCTCTGGGGGAGCTATTACATCACGCGTGGCTCCCGCAGTCTCTTCTTCGGCGGAGATTCGGGATATTCATCGCAGTTTACCGAAATCCGGGAGACGCTGGGAGCACCGGAGGTCGCACTGCTGGGCATGGGCGCCTACGAGCCACGCTGGTTCATGAAGCCGCTGCACATGAATCCTGTAGAAGCGCTCATGGCCCACCGCGACCTGCGGGCCGGCTACAGCATCGGCATGCACTTCGGCACGTTCCAGCTGGCGTCCGAGGAATTCCAGGAACCGGTCGAGGACCTCGCGAGGGCGCTCGCCGAAGACCCGGCCCATGCCGAGCGCTTTGTTATCATGCGGGAGGGAGACGTTCGGCTCTTCCCCCGTGAACGCGCCGACGTCGGGGAGTGATCAGCATGCCTTTAGATCGGGCGCAGCCTGACGCCGCATTCGCCCAGCCGGGAACATCTTCTGAGCGATTCGGCACGGAACTTCGCGTATCATATTCAAATTTGGAAGATCGGCAAAATGCTGGATGACGCAAAACTTCCGCTCACGGATGACGGCAAGGCGGCTCCCAAGAAGGAGACCCGTGCCAAGTCGGCGCGACAGGGCATCTATCGCAGGTTCAAGCTGTGGCGGGTGCCGCTGCTCGTCCTGTTCCTGTTCAGCGGGGCCGTTGCGGGAATGTACTTCCAGCCGCCCCTCCTGCGCAGCTTCTTCGCACTCACCGGGTTGGAGCCGGGCGCGGGCAGCGGCACGCCGATCGCGGTCCCCGCGCCAACCCCGGTCGCGCCGCCTAAACCTCTTCCGCCGTCCATCACCGCCCTGGGCAGATTGATCCCCGAAGGCGATATCGTGCGCGTGTCCGTGCCCTACGGGGCGGGAGATGCCCGCATCGAGCGTATCATGGTCAGCGTCGGCCAGGTGGTGAGCGAAGGCGAGGTGATTGCCGAGCTGGACAGCCTTTCACAATACCGCATGGCCGTGACCGCGGCAGAGGCGAATGTGGCCGCGCGGCAAGCCGCCCTGACACAGGCACGTGCCTCGGTGGCGACAGCGCTCGCAGAGGCGCAGGCGAACCGGGATCGTGCCGCCTTCGCCGCGAAGCTTGCTGCCGACGAGGCGGACCGCGAAAAGAGCCTCTCCGAACGTGGCGCTACGTCGCGCGCGGCTCTTGAGCGAGCGACCGCCCTGGCTCTGCAAGCTGCAAGTGAACTTGCGCGCGCAGAGGCACTTTTGGCTCGGCAACAGGGGGGTGAGGATCAGCCGGACGTGGCTCTGGCGGCTCGCCAGCTCGATGTTGCGCGGGTGGAGCTGATCCAGGCAGAAGCCAACCTTGCTCGCGGTCAGGTGGTTGCGCCCAAGGACGGCCGGATCATCGCGCTGCACGTTCGGGTCGGTGAGCAGCCCGATGCTGACGGCATCGTGTCGCTTGGCGCCACGGACCGAATGGAAGCCGAGCTCGAGGTCTACCAGACCGACATCCGCCGCGTGTCGCCCGGCCAGCCTGTCACGCTGAACAGCGCGGCACTGGCGGAGCCCCTCACCGGTTCGGTCATCAGGATCGGCTATGAAGTCGAGCGGCAGACGGTGCTCTCCGCCGATCCGGCCGCGAACACCGATGCCCGCATCGTCCGCGTGACGGTCGCACTCGATGCAGCCTCTTCGGCGCGCGCGGCGGCCCTGAGCGGTCTCGAAGTCACGGGTCGGATCGAGTCGGGGACCAAGCAGTGACCCATCTTCTGACCCTCCTGCTGAGGCGACTGCCGATCGGCTGGCTGCAGCTGACGCATAACCGGGGGCGTATGGCTGCGGCCTTGGCTGGGGTGGCGTTCGCCAATGTCCTTGTGTTGGTGCAGCTCGGGATCCTTGGGGCCCTCAATGGCACCATCGCGGTGGCCTACGCGCCGTTTCAGGGCGACATCTTCATCTCGGCCTCGGATGCAAACACCTTGACCGACGGATCGCCGCTGGCCAGACGGGTGCTCTATCAGGCGCTGTCCGATCCGCAGGTCGCGGCAGCGGCACCGCTCTACCTCGGCAATGTGGAATGGACACGTCAGGACGGCTCAATCGCCGAGATGACCGTCTATGGGATGCCCGTGGAGGCGCAACGTTTCGCCGGGCCGCTCATCCGCGATGCACTGCCCACGCTGTCGGTGCCCGATACCGCGCTCATTGACCGGGGCACGCGCGGCGCAGATGCTGAGGCGCTGGCGCAAGTTTCACCGGACACGCCGCTCCAGTTCGAAGCCAATGGCCGGACGGTGACCGCCACGGGAAATTTCGCGTTAGGGGGCAGCTTCAACGCCGACGGGTCCTTGGCAGTGTCGGATCAGACCTTCCTGAGGCTGTTCCCAAACCGGATTTCCGGGACACCCTCGCATATTCTCGTCGATGTGGCGCCAGGCGCCGATCCGGCGGAGGTCGTCGCCCGCCTGACCGAGCGGCTGGCGTCCGAACCTGTCCAGGTGAGGTCGCTCGCGGCGGCCAAGGCCGATGATCTGACCTATCAGACCACGCAGCGTCCAACGGGCGTGATCTTCGGGTTCAGCGTGGCCATGGCCGTCGTGATCGGCCTGGTGATCGTGTATCAGGTCCTTTCGACCGACGTGGCGGACCACCTCGCGGAATATGCCACATTCAAGGCGATGGGATACCCGCACCGGTTCTTCCTGAGCATCGTGCTCGAGGAGTCGTTCATTCTGGGCGCACTCGGGTTCCTCCCGGGGCTTCTTGTCGCCCTTGGGCTCTATCAAGGTGTTGCCGCTCTCACCGGCCTGCCGATCGCTATGACGGCCGCACGGGGCATCATGGTTTTCATCGGCACGATCATCGCCTGCGCAGCCTCCGGCTCGCTCGCGGCGCGGCGCCTGCGGACGGCGGACCCAGCGGAGCTATTCTGATGTATCCAATCGAAGTGACGGCCCTGAACCATTGGTTCGGAGAAGGCGAAGCGCGAAAGCAGGCGATCTTCGACGTCAACCTGACCATCGACCAAGGGAGTCTCACCATTCTTGTTGGGCCTTCGGGTTCCGGGAAGACAACCCTTCTGACCCTGATGGGCTGCCTGCGTGATGTGCAGGACGGCTCGGTTCGTCTGCTCGGGACCGAGCTGCATGGGGCGGGAATGTCGGTGCTGGAGGCCATGCGTCGCCGCCTCGGCTTCATTTTCCAGGCCCACAATCTCCATGAGAGCCTGACGGCGAGGCAAAACGTATTGACCAGCTTGCAGGTCCACGGCCGGGGTAATCCTGCCCGTCAGGCAGCAGCGGTAGAGCACATGCTTGGCCTTGTCGGCCTGGCGGACCGGATCGACTATCTGCCTGGCAACCTGTCGGGCGGCCAGAAGCAGCGTGTTGCGATCGCACGCGCGCTGGTCTCGAACCCCGACGTCATTTTCGCCGATGAGCCGACTGCGGCGCTCGACAAGGAGACAGCAATCCCGATCGTGCGCATGCTGAAGGAGCTCGGACAGCGCCGGGGAACCACCACTGTCATGGTGACACACGACAACCGGGTCCTGGAACTGGCCGACCGGATCGTGACGCTCGAGGACGGTCGGATCGTGAAAGACGAGCGACTACGTTGAGCGCCACCTGCAGCGCTGTGCGCGCGATTGTTCCTTCTTGCGAGGGCACACCTGCTGCCGCGACACTCTGGGAAGAGGGGAAAGTGGGAGGCGGCGCTGCATTCGCAAAAGGTTTTGCGAAATGAATGTCGTGAATGGGCTCAAACTGGTCATGCGGCGCTGCGGCGTGCGACGAGGTAGAGCCGCAAGGTCAGACCCTACGTGCTCGGCCCACACCGGTCTTTCATGACCGGCGCGGCAGATGTCCGGTCCATAGCCCTGAGCTGTCGGTCGAGCTGGTAGCGTAATTAGAGGAGCAACTTCAGCGTCCGTATCGACTTAACTCGACTTGCAGGTTGTTCCAAAGCGAATCTAGAACTGCTTGCTGGAGTGTGAAAGCTAATTCTGATACATTTGCGGGTTCTCGATTTTCCAAGTCCTGACGAAGAAATTGCCGATAAGCAGCATCGACGGAATCATTCAGTTCTAGGTGAAATTCATTATGTCGATATACTTTGATGCGGTGAAGTGAATGATGCAGTCTAGGGTAGGCACTCTTAATCTCCGTCCAAAAGTAACCATCCATTCCAATTGACTTTCCGTAAATCTCGATGGATTCGACAAAGCAACGATTGCAAATGTTTAAGAATGTCTGCAGCGCATCCAAGTCCTTTACTACTGTGACATTCATAAACTTGTGGCTCTCCGGATAATTGTTCGGACCAAAAAGAAGAGGAGCCCCGACCGATTTCCCCGTACGCTGCAAATCGGAAAACGCAGCATTTATATCTTGGGTTCGCTTCTTGATCCAGTTTAGACGATCTGGTGCCGGAATGAGTTTTTGAATTGTTTTTCGCCCTTCACGTCTGGCAACCTCTAGCGCCACATGTGTGCCAACAACCGGTATCGCTACATTCGGCGAGTGATCTATCGTTGCTACCAGTCCATAGGACTCCAAGTGAGTCTTGTATTCTGGAAGCGCCGTAAAGTCCAAGTAATTTGCGACTTCTCCACATGCCAAAAGCTCAAATACCTGATACTCATCTGGGTAAAAGTCGCGTAGCTCGGAAATAACATGCCCACAATAAAAAACTAATCCCTCATCCCGGATGGACTTCAGCCTTTCCATTTCAGCTGTGCTTACCTTTATTGGGAGCTTTTTCCCCTCAAGAATAAACTGTTGGTAGGTGAAGCTAGCTGCTAAACGGCAAAGCAGCGGATGTCCACCATACTCTGACATGAAATTGTCGGCAACCTGCGGATGAAAATTGATGCCCATTCGACGCCCAAGCGTCAGAAGCATCCTCCTTACTTCATCTTGACTTAGCCCGGTAAGATAATCATACGGCACTATTCCGAATAGAGGATTTTGGATCTTTTGTATCTTGTCCACTTCTACGAGTTGCGGGCTTACCCCCGCAAGTATCGCTGAAAGCTTCCGAGTTTCACTCTGCGCCGCCCAAATGCTTTGCCAAAACGGCAGATAATCATCTCTCCAATGTTTATCAGTTTTTGAAAAGTAAGAAATGTATTCCACCTCGTCAAAAATAATTAAGACTTTCTTGTGGTGAGGTATCCTCACAATCAATTCACTGAGAGCTTCGGACAAGAAACGAATATCTTTGGGAAGCTCAGTGGATATGTCGGATTCTTTTGACAGATCTATTATTATCTTTGCCAGAAGTTCGCGCCATGTCCTCTGCCTCACTGAAGGGCTTTTGCAGTCATAAAAAAGAGAGATAGTGTTGCCATCTTCAGATAGTTCTCGTCGCAGTTTGTAAAGAAAAGAGGTTTTTCCCGTTTTCCTTAGGCCGAAAAGACCTCTGTTCTCTCCTCTTTCCACGCCGTCTTTGAACTTGTGAAGTAGGGCCGTCCTTCCAAAGAAATATGTATCGCGCTCAAGAGGTAAGCGGAAATCGAACAGGTCTCTTGTAAATACTTGGGATGCTATCACATTGCGAACATACCATGCGTTACCTGCAGCGGCCCTGAGCTCGCTGGCTGAAAAAACTGCGATCGTTCGGGCTTCATTTGTTGAAGTATACTTATCCAACCATTCGCCCGGATCGGTTGCCTCCGAAACCAGCGCAGCAAAAAGCCGATCAACTCGACCCCGCGCCGGATCGTCGTTGATGAACTGTTCCATCGATTGAAGGGTTCTGGCCTCGAGCTTGTCGTACTTAGAGTATACCAGCATAATTTCTTGGTCAAAACCGAAGGTTTCTTTAGTGGCATCCGTCGGCTTTATAAAATACACGGAATAATCTGACCCATATGCTTTCCGGCCACTTGCCCATGTGATGTCAAACGCGCTCTGAAAGCTCCTCAGCCAAAGCAATTCTTCCGGATGGCGAGCAAGATGGCCATCTTGCACTTCTTTCTGAATGGTACCCAAGAGTGCCTCTATGTAACGAATGATTTTTTGCACCGCAGCTAGATGAGCATCGCACCGCGATAGAGTAGCCGTCAACGCCTCGTAAAGCAGTCGATAAGAGTTATCGAATGTGCCAGCAATCACAGTCGCGAATAGCGAAGCGCCAAGAGCAACGAGGAGGTTTGCGCTCAAGTTTGCAAATCCCGCCTCGTGCGTTCTGCAGACGCTCGTCCACGACGCAGCGAAGGTCTGCTGTCCGCCCTTCGTGTCGAGTTGAGCGAAAAAAGCACACGGCTCCTAAAGGGGGGCAGGTCATCACGACTCGCGGGCTGGCACCGCTTCGGACTGACACCTCCCATTTGTCTCACCCGGCCCAAATGTCGCGGCAACCCGGACCCTTCGAGGGCGAGCGCTCGCATCCACCACTCAATGCGGCTGCGGGCTGCTTGCCATCGCCTCTGCCCTAGCCAGCATGCGCGACACGTGGCGCAGGTTGAGCTTATGCGCACCAGCAACTTGGTCGAGCACTTCGCAGATCACGCCCACGGAAACGTCGCATAGGCCACGCCGCGCACCCTCTCGTTCCGCGAAGGAAATGAGGTCACTCTTGGTGGGAGCGGTAAGATGCAAGATCTCTAGTCGGCTCAGGAACGGAGCCGGAAGCGGCCTAAAGCTGTTCGAGGTCAGTATCCAACTGATCCAGGACATGTCGAAGCCAACCTGATAGTAGGGGCATTTCCAGGCGGCAGCGGAAGACCGCTCCAGCAGCGGCAGAAGCCCCTCGGTTAAGCCGTAGCTCTGCCCCTTGGTCGAGGTCGGCGCCCCAGCCTTCTCGATCTCGTCGATCACCACGATCGGATTCGCGCAGAGGCTCTGCAAGATCGTTTGCAAAGGCCGTCCCGGGAAGGCCGTGCCCCAGCCCCGTTGGGAGCCGTTGACCACGAAGGAGGCCTGCTCGGCGGTCCCTTCGATCCCGCAGCGCGGGACGCCTAGATGGTGGCCCAATTCGCGCGACCACACGCTTTTCCCAATCCCAGGCGGCCCGTCGAGCAGCACGGGCGGCAGACGGAACCCGGGCTCTCCCACCCGCACCGAGCGGCGCATCGCTTTCCAGAGGAAGTCGGTTGCCGCCGCCATCCAGGGCATCTCAGCGTGGATCGCGGCGGCGATCTCATCCGCGCGGTGTTCGCTCCCGATCCTGACGAGATCCGCGCCGTCGCGGAGCACCTCAAGCCTGCGCTGGTCATCCGAGCTGAGATGGCTAAGCCCGGAGACCTTGGCGCGCGCGCGTATTACCCTGCGCGCGCGACGCATCACCTTGCTGCGGTCATTTTCTGAGAGCGGTATGGCGAAGAGGTCTTCGTTCCAGCGCAACTCATCTTCAAAGTCTCCCGGCAACTTCGGAGACACGCCGTTCCGAAGCGCACGGAGCGTGCGCAGGTGCCATTCGAAGCGACGCTTGATGGCGAGTTCGTCCTCGTTGGGATCGGCGAAGCGAGCATTGATGAACTTGATCTTCGTCATGGAGGTCCTTTCAGGCGCAGCGCGCCATGCCCTCGCGCAGAGGCTCTGCATGAGGGGGAAGTTGGAAAGAACCCGGCCGGATTGGCCCTGAGGGATGCCGAAAGCGCGGCTAGCCGTCAACGGCGCCCATCAAGGCGGGGCGCAACGACGATGCATCGAACGCTGCAAAACAACCAAATACGCAAGTCATTGATATAAAAAGAAACCACCGACTGCAGCGCAGCCGATGGTCATTAATCCTGTGCCAGAATGGACAAATTACCCCGGAAATGGCCAAGATTTAGTGGGTCCTACAACTTCTTCCGACCGACCACCGTCACCCACACTTCGAATGGCCGCAATCGGCGCAGGTCATGCAGCCTTCGACTTTGCGCATCGCATAGGACCCACAAGAGGGGCAGGCGGGGCCGCGGGGGGCTTCGCCGATGGTCATCATCTCAGCACGCGGATCGCTTTTAAGCCCCATTCCCTCGCCGGCAATGAAGCCGGTCGAGATGAGGTGGCGCTCAATCACGCCGCCAATGGCCGCCAAAATCGAGGGGATATACTGCCCCTGCATCCACGCCCCGCCGCGCGGGTCAAACACGGCTTTCAGCTCTTCCACGACAAAGCTCACATCACCGCCACGCCGGAACACCGCCGAGATCATCCGCGTCAGCGCGACGGTCCAAGCGAAATGCTCCATGTTTTTGGAGTTGATAAACACCTCAAACGGGCGACGGTGATCGCCTTGCACAATGTCGTTCACGGTGATGTAGATCGCATGCTCCGAGCCGGGCCATTTCAGCTTGTACGTCGCGCCTTCCAGCGCGGCGGGCCGGCCCAGCGGTTCGGTCAGGTAAACCACCTCGGCGCCTTTGTCGGCCTCTGGCGCTTTTTCCGAGTTTTCCGAAACTGTGAGAACGGAGCCAGTCACATCATTCGGGCGGTAGGTGGTGCAGCCTTTGCAGCCGCTTTCAAAGGCCGCCATATAAACGTCTTTGAAAGCATCAAAGGAAATGTCTTCCGGGCAGTTGATCGTTTTCGAAATGCTCGAATCGATCCATTTCTGCGCGGCGGCCTGCATCTTCACATGGTCCATCGGCGCGAGCGTCTGCGCGTTGACGAAGTGATCGGGCAGCGGCGCATCGCCCTTCAGGTCGCGCCACATTTGCACGGCGTAATCGACCACTTCCTCTTCGGTGCGCGAACCGTCTTTTTGCAGCACCTTGCGGGTGTAGGCATAGGCGAAGACTGGCTCAATCCCGCTCGAGACATTGCCCGCGTAAAGCGAGATCGTGCCGGTGGGCGCGATTGAGGTCAAAAGCGCGTTGCGAATACCGTGCGTGGCGATGGCGTCGCGCACATCGTCATCCATCTGCATCATATTGCCGGAGGCGAGGTATTTCTCGGCGTCAAAGAGCGGGAAGGCCCCCTTCTCTTTCGCCATATCGACGGAGGCAAGGTAAGAGGCGCGGGCGATCAGCTTCATCCAAGCCTCGGTTTGCGCGGCAGCTTCATCGGAGCCGTAACGCAGGCCAAGCATCAACAGCGCATCGGCAAGGCCTGTCACGCCAAGCCCAATGCGGCGCTTGTTGCGCGCTTCTTCGGCTTGTTGCGGCAGCGGGAAGCGCGAGGCATCCACCACATTGTCCATCATCCGCACTGCGGTGCGGACCAATTCATCAAGGGCGGTTTCATCCAAAGCCGCGGCTTCGGTGAACGGCGCAGACACCAGCCGCGCAAGGTTGATTGAGCCCAGAAGGCAGGCGCCGTAGGGCGGCAGGGGTTGTTCGCCACAGGGGTTGGTGGCGCAGATCTGCTCAAGATAGTTGAGGTTGTTCATCGCGTTGATCCGGTCGATGAAAATCACCCCGGGTTCCGCGAAATCATAGGTGGCGCGCATGATCTTGTTCCACAGATCGCGCGCCTGAATGGTGTGATAGACCTTGCCGCCGAAGGTCAGTTCCCAAGGGCCATCGGCTTTGACCGCTTCCATGAAGGCATCGGTGATCAGCACCGAGAGGTTGAACATCCGCAGCCGGGCCGAATCTTGCTTGGCGGTGATGAAGTTCTCAATATCGGGGTGGTCGCAGCGCATTGTCGCCATCATCGCGCCACGGCGCGAACCCGCCGACATGATGGTGCGGCACATCGCATCCCAGACATCCATGAACGAAAGCGGGCCAGAGGCATCCGCCGCAACACCCTGCACCGCCGCCCCGCGCGGACGGATGGTAGAGAAGTCATAGCCGATGCCGCCACCTTGCTGCATCGTCAGCGCGGCTTCTTTGAGCATGTCAAAAATGCCGCCCATCGAGTCGGGAACCGTGCCCATGACGAAGCAGTTGAAAAGCGTGACCGAGCGCCCGGTGCCCGCGCCGGCCAAAATCCGCCCCGCAGGCAGGAATTTGAAATCTTCGAGCGCGGCGTAGAAGCGCGGCTCCCAAGCGGAAGGATCGGTCTCGACCGAGGCCAAATCGCGCGCCACACGCCGCCAGCTATCTTCGACAGAGGCATCGATGGGGGCGCCATCTGCCTCTTTCAAACGATATTTCATGTCCCAGATCTGTTCAGCGATAGGGGCAGAAAAACGGCTCATCGGGGCATCCTCGGGGCGGCTGGGGGAACGGATAAGATAGAGTTTGGGGCCAAGTGGGTCAACGCGTTGCCCTTGGCGAGGGGCCCCTATATTGTGGATCGTCCGAAGGGGAAAGACGAAATGCCCGAAAACCATACCGGAGCGCTGCATATCCTCAAACTCTGTGTTGGGGCAGAAAGCGTTGAAGACCTGATCAACTGGCAAAAGGCGCATTTTGGCGCCGGTTCTGCGGTGCATGTCACGCGGATGTGGCCCAAACGCGCCGACGAGGTTCTGGCGGGGGGCTCGCTTTACTGGGTGATCAAAGGGGTGATTCTGGCGCGTCAGCAGATTTTGGATCTGCAACCCGTGACCGGGGCCGATGGCGTCACGCGCTGCGCCTTTGTGCTTGATAAAAACGTGATCCGCACGGAGGCCGCGCCGCGCCGCCCGTTCCAAGGCTGGCGCTATTTTCCGGGCACGGACGCGCCGCGAGATTTGCGCACCAGCACCGCGCGCGAAGAGCCCCTGCCTCGCGAATTGCAAACCATGCTGTCTGAGATCGGCCTGCGTTAAGCGGCTAAACGTTTACGGCGGCCTTCTAGTAGCCATGCGGCGACGCTGAAGCCCGCGGCAAGCAAGAGCCACGCCCAACCGGGCAACAAGGCATCGCGGCGAATATCGGTCACGTCATACACCTCGCGCGGGGTGATGCCGATCCAGTCGCGGCCAAAGGCAGGCCGCCCCGCATTCACCCGCCGCAAGGCCGGAATGCCATCCTCCACCGCCTTTTCTGCACCGCCCGTGGCGGCCAGAACCGCCGCCAAGTCTTCACCCAAAGCCACCGGGTTTTCAAATTCCTTCGGGCTGGCGGGGCCAAGCGCCACAACGCGCTCAAGGTCATCTTGGGTCAACCGATAAAGCCCGGCGCTTGGGGCCTCCCAAAGCATCGCAAAGCGGCCCGGCTCCACCTCTGGCAAGGTCAGGGTTTCACTTTCCCCATCCGGCCCCGTAATCGTCAGCGGGCCAATGCTGTCTTGCATCGTGCGGCGCGTGATCGAAAGCGACAGCGTGCCCGGCTCCACCTCGGCCTGTAGCGCCTCTTCCTCCAGATCGGGTTCCTTCATCGCCCAATGGGCAATCCTGCGCAGAAGTTCGAGTTGCGGTCCCCCGCCTTCAAAACCGCGATCCCAGAGCCATGCGTGATCTGAGCCCAAAAGCGCCACGCGCCCCTCGCCCGCGCGCGACAGCACCAAGAGCGGCATGTCGTTGAGCCCCTTCATCACCACCTCGCCGGTGGGTTGGGCCAGCGCGATCTGGCGCAGCCAGCGGCCCCAATGCGGGGCGTCTTGGTCGCCTTCAACCGGCGGCGCCCCCTCAAGCCCTGCCGTCACCGGATGGCGCAGGCCAATTTCGGTTGGGCGCGGCAAGAACCCTTCGGAGAACACCCGCCCCGTGGGCCGCGCGGGCAAAATCGTGCCGAGCGGCGTTTGCCACAGGCTTTCCACCGTCGCAAATTCCGGCCCGGCAGAGACCAGAACCGCGCCGCCACGCTCTACATAAGCGCGGATATTTTCGAAATAGGCGGCTGGCAAAATGCCCCGCGCGGCATAGCGGTCAAAGATGATCAGATCGAACTGGTCGATCTTTTCCAAAAACAGTTCCTGCGTCGGGAAGGCGATCAGCGAAAGTTCGGAGACAGGCGTGCCATCATGTTTTTCGGTCGGGCGCAAAATGGTAAAATGCACCAAATCCACCCCGGCATCGGATTTCAGCAGGTTGCGCCATGTGCGCTCGCCCGCATGGGGCTGGCCCGAGACCAAAAGCACCCGCAACCTGTCCCGCACCCCGTTTATTTGCACCACGGCGGCATTGTTGCGCGTGGTCAATTCGCCCGGCGTTTCGGCCAAGGTGAATTGCACCACATTCTGCCCGCCGTGCTCCAACACCAAGGGCAATTCCAAATCTTGGCCCACCTCAACCGTATATTGCCGCGACTGCCCGCCATCGATGGCAATGGTCAGCATTGCCATTTGCCCGACCGAGGCAGGCACCGCGCCACTATCTTCGATCCGCAACCGGATTGTGGTTTCCTCACCAATGATGCCAAAGGCGGGCGCAGTTTGAATGACCAACCGCCGGTCCCAATCCCGCGCGCGCCCGGTGCGCAGCAAATGCAGCGGTGCAGGCACATCGGGGAGCGCTTCGGGGTCATGCAGCCGCCCATCCGAGACCACGACCACCCCCGCCACGCGCCCGCGCGGCTCTGCGGCGAGCGCTTCCGTCAGCGTCGCGCCCAATAGCGTGCCTGCATTGCCCAGATCATCGGGCACGGTGGCGCGGCGCAGTTCAGTATTGGGGAGCGCGGCAATTTCCGCCGCGATCCGGCGCAGGGCTGCATCGGTTTGATCTTCACGCCCCGGCAGCGTTTGTGAGGCTGACCGATCATCGACCAAAAGCACAATATCGGACAGTGGCGTCTTTTCCTCGCTCTGGATCGAGGGTTGTGCCAGTGCGCCCAAAAGCGCCAAGACCGCCAACCCACGCAAGGCCCAGCCATTCAAGCCCCGCCACAGCGCAAAAAGCAGTAGGAATGCTGAACACGTGGCGACCGCCGCCAAAACGGGCCAAGGCAACAGCGGCGCAAAGGTGAGTGTGCCGCCCATCATTGCCCCAGCCTTTCTAGCAGCGCAGGCACATGCACCTGATCGGATTTGTAATTGCCGGTCAGCACATGCATCACCAAATTCACCCCGAAACGATAGGCTATCTCGCGCTGCCGCTCGCCCGCTGAGCCACGCCCCACCGGGAAGGTCGGCTGCCCGGTTTCGCCAACGGCCCAAGCCGCCGCCCAGTCATTTCCGCCAATCACCACAGGCGTCACCCCGTCATTGAGGTTTCGAAATGGCATGCCCTCGGCTTGTTCGGCATCAAGCGGTGCGGCCTCCACCCAGATCGGCCCATCGTAACGCCCCGGCATGGTTTGCAGCAGATAAAACGCCCGCGTCAGCACATGATCGGAGGGCAAGGGTGCAAGCGGCGGAATATCGAGCGGCGCGGCCAAAGCCTGCAACCGTTGCCCCGCTTCGGTCGCCGTGCCAAAGCCCGAAAGATCGGCGTCGCGGGTATCAAACAAAATCATCCCGCCGCCGCGCAGGAACCGGTTCAGCTTGGCATAACCCGCAGGCGACGGGCTGGGCGAGGTGGCGCTGATCGGCCAATAAATCAGCGTGAAAAGCGCCAGATCATCACTTTCCAAATCCACCGCCATCGGGGCGGAGGGTTCCACCGTAGTGCGCCGGGTCAGAATTTGGCTCAAGCCCCGCAGCCCAGCGTTTGAGATGTCATCCATCTGCGCATCGCCCGAGGGCATATAGGCCAGCACAACATTATCAGCGGCAGCAATCGCGCGGGCCTCGTCCATCGCTTCCTGCGCGTGGGTGTCTATCGGCGCAAAGCCAAGCGCCAGCGCAACCAGCACCGCCACCCGCGCGCCGCGCAACCGCCCAGACAGGGAGAGCGTGGCGATCACATCAAGAAGCAAAGCGAGCAGCGCGGCCAGAAGAAGCGGTGCTTGCAGCGCGGTTTGGCGTGCGGTGCCCTCGGCCTCTAGCGCCACATTTGCGGGCCAAGTGGCGGGCGCAAGCTGGCGCCCCGGCGGCAAAGCGTTTAGCGCCAAAACCCGCCCCTCGGCCCCATAAAGCCCCGGCGGCAGGTCAGGGCCGGGTGGCCCCTCGGCCAAATCTTCGCCCTTCACGCCCGCCGCCGCCTCGGTGGTGGAGAGCGCCCCAAACCCATCAAGCCGTTTGAGCGGCGTAAAGATCTGCCCGGCCAAATCTTCTGCCGATGGGGCGACCGGACGCGCCAACACCGAAAGCCGCTCCAGCATTTGCGGAAAAAGGCCCGAAAGCGGGAGGTTCGACCATTCGGCATTGGCCGTGACGTGGAACAAAACAATCTCGCCCTGCCCAAAGGCCGAACGCGTCACCAGCGGCGTGCCATCGGCGAGCGCGGCAATCGTATGCGCGCCAAGGTCGGGGCCGGGCTCTGCCATTACCTGTTCGCGCACCGTGACCTCTTCGGGGACAACCAACCCCGAAAAGGGGGAGCCCTCGGCAAAAGGGGCAATTCGGCGCGGCTCACCCCAACTCATGGTGCCGCCGATGGAGCGCCCGCCCTGGCGCAGAGAGACAGGCAAGAGCGGGTTATTGGCGATATCCGAGGCTGCGAGGCGCGGCCCGGCAAAGCGGATCAAGAGCCCCCCCTCTTCCAACCACTCGGCGACACGATCCGCTTCGGCCACATCGCCAATATCGGCGAAAATGATCACATCGGGTTTCGTCAAAAGCGCGTCTGACAGCGTCGCCTCGATCAGATCCGCGCTCGGGGCCAAGGCTTGGCGCAGGTAATGGGTGGGGGCGAGCAGTTCGAGCCCCTCGCGTGCGGTAGAGCCGGAAATCAGCGCGACCTTGCGGCGCTTTTGCGCATCGTCGGTGAGGCTCACCGCCCCGGCGCTGCGTTGGCCCGCAATCTCAAACCGGCTGATGCGGTTGCGCAATTCTGGCGGCAAATCAAAGAGCGCATCGCCTGTGCCATCGGCCTGAACACCCACGTCAACCCGCGCCAGCTCGCGCTCTGCCCCCGATGGGTCGGTGCCATAGGCCACCACTTCCAGCGGTTGGGTGATTGGCGTGCTGGCCAAAAGCGGCACGCGCAATTGCGTGCCCTCCACCGCCGCCGCGCCCAGTGCCAAAACCGGCGTGCCGGGTTGCCAGACCTTGACCATGCCGCGCTGCGTAACCGCGCGCAACAAAGCCCCCCGGCCCATGCGGTTCAGCCCGTCAGAAAGCCACAGCGTGTCAAAGTCCCCCTCCGGCAAAAAGCTTTCCGGCGCGGTTTCAATCGCGGGTTCCCAAGGCTGCGGCTTCACCCCGGCCAAGCTGCGGCGCAGATCCGCTGCCTCAGCAAAGGGGGGCGGCGCGGGCGGCGGGTCGGAAAGGTTCACCAAAGCCACCGGACGCCCGGCAGCGGCCGCCTCATCCAAAGCGCGCGTCATCCGCTCCACCCGGCGCGGCCAATCGCGGGCAGAGGCCCAACTGCCATCGACTAAGATCAAAAGCGGGCCGCGGGCGGATTGCACCGGCTCGGGGTTGAGCACTGGCCCCGCAAAGCCAATGATTGCCGCCGCTAAGGCAAGCATCCGCAAGGCCAAAAGCCACCACGGCGTGCGCTCTGCCTGCGTCTCTTCATCGGGCAGGCCCAAAAGCAGCACCACGCCGGGAAAGCGGCGCTTGATTGGCGCAGGTGGCACCGCGCGCAACAGCCACCACAGCGCGGGCAGCGCGGCCAAGCCCAAAAGCAACCAAGGGGTGGTGAAGCCTAAGGGGCCAAGCGCCATCATCGCCAAGCCCCCCCAAGCGCGCCATGCAGCCACAAAAGCGCCGATTGCGCAGGTGCGCCGGTGTGATGGGTGGAAAAGGCCCAGCCCGCGCGGGCGGCAAGCGTTTCCAACCTGTCGCGCCGTTCGGCCAAGCGTTCTCGGTAGCGCGCGCGCAGCCCCGCCGCCTCGCGGGTTTCAAACCGCACTGCGCCGACCATAGAGGTAAAGATCGTGCGCCCGTCAAAGGGGAAATCTTCCTCTGCCGGGTCCAAAACCTGCAAGAGCGCGCCTTTTACCCCATGCTCGGCCACACCGGTGAGTGCCGCTTCAACCGCGGAAGGATCACCTAGAAAATCGGAAATCAGCACCACCTCAGACTGCGGCGCGACGGCACTTAGATCAGGCGTGCCGTAATCCGCCTCACTCGACTGTGCGGTGAGTGCTTGCGCCAAGGTCAGCAAATGCGCCTTGCCGGGGCGCGGCGGGGCGAGGGGGCTCGCAAGCCCCACGCGTTCGCCAGCCCGCAAGGCCGAGATGCCGAGTGCCAGTGCCAACACCTGCGCCCGGTCGCGTTTTTCGGGCCGGGCAGCGCGGCCCGTGGCTGCACCGGTGAAGCGCATCGAATTGGCCGGATCGACCCAAAGATGCAGCGATTGCGCGTTTTGCATTTCGCGCTCGCGGATGAATTGCGTGTCTGACCGGGCCGAGCGACGCCAATCCACAAACCGCGCGGCGTCGCCCGAATGGGCGGGGCGATATTGCCAGAATTCCTCGCCCGCGCCCGCGCGGCGGCGGCCATGCCCGCCCATCTGCACCGTATTGGCCAAATGCTCTGCCGCAATCAGCAAGGCGGGCAGGGCGGCTGCCTCTGTCTCGGCGGCACGGCGCAGATCGCGCGCCGCCGCGTCCTGCACCGGGTCGCTCACGCAGCATCCTCGGCGGCATCGCCCAGCACTTCGGTGACGATCCGTGCGATGATGGCAGACAGCGTTTCGCCGCGCGCGCGGGCGGCAAAGGTCAGCGCCATGCGGTGGCTGAGCACGGGCCGCGCCAGCGCCGCCACATCGGCAACCGAAGGAGCCAAACGGCCATTCAGGAGCGCGCGCGCCCGCACGGTGAGCATCAGAGCCTGTGCCGCGCGCGGCCCCGGCCCCCAAGCCAAGGCATCGCGGGCGATGGTGCGGGCCTCTGGCTCCCCGGGGCGGCAAGCGCGCACCAGATCAAGGATCGCTTCCACGACGGTATCGCCCACCGGCATCCGCCGCACCAAAGCCTGTGCGGCGATCAACTCCTCGGCAGTGAAGACTTGCACCGCTTCGGCGCTTTCCACCCCTGTGGTGGCGAGCAAAATATCACGCTCGGTGGCGCGGGTCGGATATTCGACATCCACCTGCACCAAGAACCGGTCCAGCTGCGCCTCGGGCAGCGGATAGGTGCCTTCTTGTTCAATCGGGTTTTGCGTGGCGAGCACGTGGAAGGGCGGGCCCAGTGGGCGATGCACCCCGGCCACCGTCACCTCGCGTTCCTGCATCGCCTGCAAAAGGGCTGATTGCGTGCGGGGGCTGGCACGGTTGATCTCATCCGCCATCAAAAGCTGGCAAAAGATCGGCCCTTCCAAAAAGCGAAAGGCCCGGCTGCCATCGGCGGCGGTTTCAAGCACTTCAGAGCCCAAAATATCGGCGGGCATCAGGTCGGGCGTGAATTGGATGCGGCTTGGCGCAAGGCCCATAACGGTGGCCAACGTATCCACAAGCATGGTTTTGCCCAGCCCCGGCAGGCCCACCAGCAGCGCATGCCCGCCCGACAGCATCGCGGCGAGCGTCAGCTCCACCACCCGTTCCTGCCCGATAAAACGGCGGTTGACCGAGGCACGGGCCATGGCCAGCTTCGTGCCGAGGTGGTCAATGTCGGCGACGAGGGTTTCGGTCTCACTCATGACAGGGCTCCGATTGCGCGATAGGATCAGGAAAACATGTAACTGCCCTTTCCCCAACCGCAAAGAGCCGATGACGGATAGATCTGAGACACAAAACACCGTGAAGCCCGCACCAAATGCCGATGGGCTGGCCGCAGCCGCCCGTGCCGCTAGCAAAAAAGGTCCGCCGCCCGTGCATTTGTGGAACCCGCCCTTTTGCGGTGATCTGGATATGGAAATCCGCACAGATGGGACGTGGTTTTACCAAGGCACGCCGATGGGGCGCGAGGCTTTGGTGAAGCTTTTCGCTTCGATCTTGAAGCTGGAAGATGGCAGGTATTTCCTTGTCACCCCAGTGGAAAAGGTGGGTATCCGGGTCGAGGATGCGCCCTTTATCGCGGTGGATTGCGTGGCCGAGGGCAGCGATCTGACCTTTACCACCAATGTGGGCGATACGGTCACCGCGGGGCCGGAAAACCCGATCCGGGTCCGATTTGCAAGCGATGGCGAGCCGCGCCCCTATGTGCATGTGCGCCGCGGGCTTGAGGCGCGGATTGACCGCAAAACCTTCTATCGGCTGGTGGATATCGCCCAGCCCGTGCCGCATGAGGGCGAAGATTGGCTCGGCCTCACCTCGGGCGGTGTGTTCTTCCCGATCACCCGGATGGCGGATTTGTAAATGCGGCTGCGCTTGGCGGCGGATTTGTCCACGCTGTTTTTGGAATTGCCCGAACCCGCGCGCTTTGGCGCGGCGCAGGCGGCGGGGTTTAGTGGCATAAGCTTGTCCGCCCCCTATGATGGGCCAGTGCAGGATTTGCGCGACCGTCTGGTGATGAACGGGCTCGTTTTTGCCTCTATGCAGGCACCGCCGCCAAACTACACCGGCGTGCCGCCCGGCTTTGCCGCCGCTCCCGGAGGGCAGGAGCGGTTTCAGCGCGACTTCAAACGCATGGCGCGCTACGCCGATGTGCTAAAACCGGCCGCGGTCGAGTTGCGCGCGGGGCCGAAAGGGGATTTCGCAACCTTGGTCGAAAACCTGCGCTGGGCCTGCGATGCCGCGCCCAAACGCGTGTTCGCGATGGCCCCCTATGCGAGCGGCGACTTTCTGACGGGTTATGATCAGCTGGCCGAGGTGCTTGACGCCGTCGCGCAGCCCAATCTTGGCCTTGTGCTCGACACTTGCGAAGCGGTGGCCTTGGGAACCGAGCCGATGGCGCTTTGGGAGCGCTTTGCGCCGCAGGTAAAACTGATCCGCCTTGCCGCGGCCCCAGACCGGGCAATGCCCGGCAGCGATGGGCTGGACCTTAAGGCGCTTTTCAAGCAGGTGGCGAAAGACAAATTTAAAGGCTGGATCAGCGCCGATTATGTGCCGAAACTGACGACTGCGGCAGAGCTGAGCTGGCTTTCAGCGGGGAAGAAATGAGCGTTAACAGCCGCTTTGCAACTTTCCGAAATTAAGAAATCATTCGGGCAAGGTCAGCAATGTTGCGGGCACCCATCTTGGCGAGCACGCGCGAGCGGTGCACTTCAACGGTGCGCATGGCAATGCCAAGGCTGTCGGCGATTTGCTTGTTCATCAGCCCTTCCAGCATCAATTCCATCACCTCTGCCTCCCGCGCGGAAAGGCTCGCCCGCCGCGCCTCGACGGCTTCGCGGGCCTGCGCTTCAGCTAAGCGCCCGGCATGGGCTGCCATCGCAGACAGCGCGATATCGACGATGTGGTTGTCGTTGAACGGCTTTTCGACAAAGTCAAAAGCACCCGATTTCAGCGCCTCGACCGCCAGCGGCACATCAGCATGGCCGGTTAAAAAGATCACCGGCGGAATGAGCGGCTGGCCGGGCAGCGCTTGCAGCGCATCAAGCAGTTGCGGACCAGAGATCCCCTCCATCCGCACATCAAGAATGAGGCAGCCACAATCGGGCAAGGGCCATGCCGCCAGCACCGCCTCCCCTGAGGGCCAGCCCTGCGCCGCAATCCCGCGCGAGGCGAAAAGAAAGCTCAGGCTGTCGCGCAGACCTTCCTCGTCATCGACGATATGGACGGTGTCGCTCATGCGGGGCCTCCTTCGCTGTGCACCGGCAAGGTGAAGGTGAAGCTTGTGCCGCCTTCGGGGCGGGGGTGATAGACGAGCCGCCCGTGGTGCAATTCCACAATCGACCGGCAGATGTTCAGCCCCATCCCCATGCCTTCCGATTTGGTGGAGGTGAAGGGGTCAAACAGGCTGGCGGCCACAGTATCAGAAATCCCCGGCCCAGCGTCCACCACCTCCAAGAACACCATGCCCTCGCCATGGGTGAGCCGCACCTCAAGTTCTGGGCCGGTGCGTGGCCCCTCCGCCATTGCCTCAATGCCGTTGCGGATTAGGTTCACCAACACCTGTTCGATCAAGATCCGATCCGCGCTGACGGGCGGGATCTGCCCCGCAATCACGCTTGATAGCTTCACCCGGTTTTCGCGCGCCAAAGGCGCCATCATCGCGATGGCATCGGCCACCACCTCGGGTAAATCAAGCGGGCCAAGTTGCGGCGCGCGCTTGCGCACAAAATCTTGCACCCTGCGAATAATCTCCCCCGCGCGGCGCGCTTGGGTCGCCATCTTTTCAAACGCTTGGCGCAGCATCCCCATATCGGGCTCGGGCTGTTCAAAAAGGTTCAGCCCTCCCGCCGCATAAGAGGCAATGGCCGCAAGCGGCTGGTTCAACTCATGCGCCAGGGTCGAGGCCATCTCGCCCAACGTTACCAAGCGCCCGGTGCGGGCCAGGCTTTCATCTTGGGCGCGGGCGCGCCGCGCGGCGCCCTTTGCCTCGGTAATGTCGATGATCGAGCCCATCCACCCGCGATGTTTACCTCCCGCGTCAATCAGCGGGGCTTCATAGACCTGCACCTCTATCTCAACCCCGTCGGCACGCCGAAAACGCGTTTCAAAGGCTTGCGGCACGGCCGGCCCTTCGGTCAACTGCCGCTGCCGGGCGAGCGTTTCTTCCATTGTGTCAAAGGCCCAATAGGGCATCGGAGAGGCGCGGCCCACCAACTCCTCGGCCGTGTAGCCCACCAATTTGCAAAAAGCGGCGTTCACATAAAGAATGCGGCCCTGCAAATCCTTGGCACGCATGCCGACCGTCAGGCTTTCTTCCATTGCCCGACGAAAGGCCATTTCGGCATGCAGCCGTTCTTCCGCACTGCGACGGCGGGTGGCGCTGCGATGGAGGGCAGCCAGCGCTAAAATGGCAAAGACGGAAAGCGCCCCAATCGCGGCAATCAGCGCCGAGGGGCCAATCACTGGTGGCGCATCATAAGCCATGATCTCCAGCGTGGTGCCTGCAAGCGGCGGATCGAAACTGATCCCATGATACGGCGCGCCCTCAGCCACAGGGCGGCGCGCGCGCTCCGCCAAAGTGCCAGAGGCATCCGTCACCCGGACGCCATATTGTTCGGCAATCCACCAAGGGATATGGCGCTCCAGCATCATCGGCAAAGAGACGGAGGCGACCACCACCCCGCCATTGGCCGAGATGCGCTGCGCAAGCGACACGACCCCATTGCGCACAGAGCTATAAACCGGACGCGCCGTAACCGCGCCAGAGGCCAAAAGTTGCGCGGCTAGCGCCCCCTCACCGTGATCAGGGCTTTCGGGCTGCGCGGCCACAAGCCGCCCATCAACGCCATACCAGCGAATACCCAAAGTTTCTGGGTTCGAGGTGATATGAAGTCGCGCCCGCGCATTCAGGAGGTTTTGCGCCGTGCCGCCTGCCGCATCCAAGGCCAGCCGGACTAGCTGATCTTCGTCGACCGACATTTGAAAGCTGAGTGTCTGTTCTACCCACAGCGCATCGGTTGCAAGTTTTGCCCGCGCGCGAGTGGCATCTGCTTGCGCCACAAGGAAAACCAGCGTGGCCGTGGCTGCTGACGATGCTGATCTTCCTCGTTCTGATCACCTATGTGCCGGCGATCACGCTGACGCTACCCGGCCTTTTGGGGATGTAGGTTTTGCCGACGAAAAAGGCCGCGTCCGGTTCGCCCGGGCGCGGCCTTTCGATCTCAAAGGGATTTGGTTTTTAGGCTGCCGCTTCGCTGGGGGTGGCGAGTGCGACGATATCCATCATGATCCGGTTCAGCTCAAAATCCTTGGGCGTGTAGATCCGCGCGACGCCGAAGGCTTTAAGTTTCACCGCATCCTCATCGGGGATGATGCCGCCCACAACCACCGGAACATGGGTCAGGCCAGCGGCACGCATCCGATCCATCAACTCCTCAATCAGCGGCAGGTGAGAGCCCGACAAGATCGACAGGCCGACCACATGCGCGCCTTCGTCCAGCGCTTGCGCCACGATTTGTTCGGGTGTCAGGCGGATGCCTTCATAGGAAATGTCCATCCCGCAATCGCGCGCGCGGAAGGCAATTTGCTCGGCCCCGTTGGAGTGCCCATCAAGCCCCGGCTTGCCGACCAAGAACTTGAGCCGCCGGCCCAGTTGCGTGGAAACGGCATCGACGGCGGCGCGAATATCTTCCAGCCCTTCCGTGCGGTTCGAGGGGCTGCGCGAGACGCCCGTCGGCCCACGGTATTCGCCATGGACTGCGCGCATGACGCCCGCCCATTCGCCCGTGGTTACACCCGCTTTCGCGGCGGCAATTGAGGCGGGCATGACGTTTTTGCCCGCCGCCGCATCCGCGCGCAGTTGCGCAAGGGCTGCCTCGACAGCGGCTGTATCTCGGGCCGCGCGCCATGCTTCCAACCGGGAGATTTGGTCGGCTTCTACCGCCGGGGCGACGACCATGATGCCACCATCGCCCGCCGTAAGCGGCGAGGGCTCGCCCTCGGTCCAGCGGTTCACGCCCACAACCACGGTTTCATTCGCCTCAATCCGGCCAAGGCGCGCGGCGTTACTTTCGACCAAGCGGCCTTTCATATATTCGATGGCGGCAATCGCCCCGCCCATCGCGTCGAGCGTTTCAAGCTCTTGCCGCGCCCCGGCTTTCAGCTCTTCGACCTTCGCAGTCACCGCCGGGTTGCCATCGAACAGATCGCCATATTCAAGCAAATCTGTCTCATAGGCCATGATCTGCTGCATCCGCAGCGACCATTGCTGATCCCACGGGCGCGGCAGGCCCAAAGCCTCGTTCCATGCGGGCAATTGCACCGCACGCGCGCGGGCGTTCTTGGAAAGTGTCACCGCCAGCATCTCGATCAAGATCCGGTAGACGTTGTTTTCCGGCTGCTGCTCGGTCAGCCCAAGGCTGTTCACCTGCACGCCATAGCGGAAGCGGCGGTATTTCTCTTCTTCAATCCTGTAACGCTCGCGGCAAATCTCATCCCACAGCTCCGTGAAGGCGCGCATCTTGCACATCTCGGTCACGAACCGGATGCCCGCATTCACAAAGAAGGAAATCCGTCCGACCATCGCCGGGAAGCCTTCCGCCGGGACTTTGGTCTTAAGATCATCGAGCACCGCAATGCCCGTGGCAAGCGCGAAGGCCAGTTCCTGTTCCGGCGTCGCACCTGCTTCTTGCAAATGGTAGGAACAGACGTTCATCGGGTTCCATTTGGGCAGATTTTCGCGGGTATAGGCCGCGACATCGGTGATCATCGCAAGGCTGGGCTTGGGCGGGCAAATATAGGTGCCGCGCGAAAGGTACTCTTTCACCAGATCATTTTGCACAGTGCCTTGCAGCTTGGAGACATCGGCCCCTTGCTCTTCGGCCACCGCGATATAAAGCGACAACAGCCACGGCGCGGTGGCGTTGATCGTCATCGAGGTGTTCATCTGCTCAAGCGGGATTTGGTCAAAGAGCGCGCGCATATCGCCCAAATGGCACACTGGCACACCGACCTTGCCCACTTCGCCCCGGCTCAGCACGTGATCGCTGTCATAGCCCGTCTGCGTCGGCAGATCGAACGCAACCGAAAGCCCCGTCTGCCCCTTGGCAAGGTTCATCCGATAAAGCGCATTCGATTTTTCTGCTGTGGAATGCCCAGCATAGGTGCGAAACAGCCAAGGCTTGTCCTTGGCGGGCGGTGCGGGTGTCGTCGTGTCGGTCATGGCGGCCTCCGGCGCGGGCGATTCTTTGTTCGCAAGATTGTTATTCAATGAAGCTGATACGCGTAACAATGTGTCGCTGTCAATTCGCTGCGGCGCGGCAAAGTTTGAAACAGCGAAATTCTTTAAAGTTATTGGCTGCAATCAATTGACTGATCACGTGGCTGTGTAACGCTAGCGCATCGGCAATTACGCCGAGTCAGCATGGGTCTATCCCAGAGGGGGAAAACATGGTGTCCAGACGATTTGTGACGATGGCCGCTCTTGCGGGCATGCTTGCTTCTATCGCGGTACCGGCTGCGGCGCTGGATCGGCGCGTAAAGATTGTCAACGTCACGGGCTACACGATGGTCCGGTTTTATGGCTCGAATACCGGGTCAGATAGTTGGGAAGAAGATATCCTTGGCCGGGACGTCCTGCCCTCGGGTGACTCTGTGGTCATCAATTTCGATGATGCATCGGGCTATTGTAAGTTCGACTTTAAGGCCGTTTTCGAGGATGGCGATGAGCTGATCAAGGAAGGTGTAAACGTCTGCGAAATTGGCACTTTCACCTATCGATAGCTCAAATAGGCGGCCAACTTCGCCCGAAGTGGCCGCCTGTCTCGGAAATGCTGCGGTCGCGCGGTCATAAAATTACAAAAACATAACGTCAGGCATTGCATTGTTGCGCATGCGCAGTTAACTCCTTCCGGACAGCGCCTCGATTCTGCGGCGCGGCGAAACCCAGGAGACGCTGATGGCCCTCGATCAGAATACCGGCATTGCGCCTTACGAAGCCCCCGAGAAAGACCTCTACGAGATCGGCGAGATGCCGCCGCTCGGGTATGTTCCGAAGAACATGTACGCATGGGCGATCCGTCGTGACCGCCACGGCGAGCCGGAGCAAAGCTTCCAAGTTGAGGTCGTCCCCACTTGGGAGATCGACAGCCACGAAGTGCTGGTTCTGGTGATGGCCGCAGGCGTGAACTACAACGGGATTTGGGCCGGTCTTGGCGTGCCGGTGAGCCCGTTCGATGGCCACAAACAGCCCTATCATATCGCTGGTTCGGATGCGTCTGGGATCGTCTGGAAGGTCGGCGACAAGGTGAAGAACTGGAAAGTGGGCGACGAGGTCGTGATCCACTGCAACCAAGACGATGGCGACGATGAAGAGTGCAACGGCGGCGACCCGATGTTCTCGCCGAGCCAGCGGATTTGGGGCTATGAGACGCATGACGGCTCGTTCTCGCAATTCACCCGTGTGCAGGCGCAGCAACTTCTGCGCCGTCCGCAGCACCTGACTTGGGAAGAAAGCGCCTGCTACACCCTGACGCTCGCCACCGCCTACCGGATGCTGTTTGGCCACGCGCCGCATGACCTGCAACCGGGGCAAAATGTGCTCGTTTGGGGGGCCTCGGGCGGTCTTGGCAGCTTCGCCATTCAGTTGATCAACGCGGCGGGTGCCAATGCTATTGGCGTCATCTCGGATGAAGACAAGCGTGATTTCGTTATGGGCCTTGGCGCCAAAGGCGTGATCAACCGGAAAGACTTTAAATGCTGGGGGCAACTGCCCACGGTGAACAGCCCCGAATATAAAGAATGGCTCGGCGAGGCGCGCAAATTCGGCAAGGCGATCTGGGAGATCACCGGCAAAGGCGTCAACGTCGATATGGTGTTTGAGCACCCCGGCGAAGCGACCTTCCCCGTTTCCACCCTTGTGGTGAAAAAGGGCGGCATGGTGGTGATTTGCGCCGGCACCTCGGGCTTTAACTGCACCTTTGACGTGCGCTACATGTGGATGCACCAAAAGCGCCTGCAAGGTTCGCACTTCGCGCACCTCAAGCAAGCGGCGGCGGCGAACCGGATGATGCTGGAACGCCGGATCGACCCCTGCATGTCCGAAGTGTTCCCGTGGGCGGAGATCCCGCAAGCGCATACCAAGATGCTGCGCAACAAGCACAAACCCGGCAATATGGCGGTTTTGGTGCAAGCGCCCACGACGGGGCTGCGTACCTTTGAAGATGCGCTGGAGGCTGGCCCCAAGGCGTAATCGCCTGGTCTTTGGCTCTAACCCGCGCCTTGTAGGCGCGGGTTTTTGCTTTTATGGCATGCATTTAGTAGAATCGCGCATAAATCAGCGTTATTTATTTATTTCTTGACCGCATCACGCCGCAGGAGCATTCTGTCCGCGTCGCGCGGAGGAGGCCATTTTGCAAGGTTCGGCAAAAGAAGAAACGGGGCGCGAGAGCGTGGCTCCCGCCAACAAGATCGGCACCGATCACTCGGCGATGCGTGCCCGCAATGAACGCCTTGTTTTGTCTTTGATTCGCCGTCATGGCGCGCTCGCAAAATCTGAAATTGCACGGCTCACCGGGCTTTCGGCGCAGACGGTTTCCGTGATCATGCGCGCCTTGGAAGCGGGCGGTTTTCTGAAACGCGAATCCCCGGTGCGAGGTAAGGTGGGCCAACCCACGGTGCCGATGTCTCTTGCCCCCGATGGGGCTTTGTTTTTGGGGCTCAAAGTGGGGCGGCGGCGCACAGAAATGGTGCTCATCGACTTTTTGGGAGAGGTGCGTGCCTCCACTGTGATGCGCCACGACTACCCAAGCCCGGACGGTGTGTTGCTGTTTGCGCGCGAGTCGATTGCGGAACTGACAGAACCGCTTCCCGCATCGCTGAAAAGCCGCATTCAAGGTTTGGGGATTGGGCTGCCGTTTCAGCTTTGGGATTGGGCCGAGCGGCTTGGCCTGCCCGCAGGGGCGATGGATGATTGGCGTCACCGCGATATTGGAGCGGAACTGGGCGCAAACCTGCCTTGGCCGGTGCTTTTGGAAAATGACGCTTCCGCGGCCTGCAATGCCGAACTGATCTTTGGCAAAGACAAACTGCCGCGCGATTTTGTTTATGCCTTCTTGGGCTTTTTCGTGGGCGGCGGGTTGGTCCTTGGCGGCTCGATGTTCGCGGGGCACAGCGGCAATGCTGGTGCCTTGGCATCGATGCCGGTGCCAGATGGTGCGGGCGGTTCCCGGCAATTGGTCGAACTCGCCTCGCTTTGTGCGTTGGAGCAAGCGCTGGTCGAGCGTGGTCGCGACGGGGCGTTCTTGTGGGAATCTGCCCCTGAATGGGAATTGGAAGAAGAGATCGTCGGCCCGTGGATTGCCCAAGCCGCCAAGGCGCTGGCGCATGTGGCAGCCTCTGCGGGGGGCTTGTGTGATCTGCAGGCGATGGTGATTGACGGCTGGCTACCGGAAGCGCTGCGTTCCCGTTTGATTGCCGCGATTGAGGAAGAGCTTGAAAAGATCGACCTCTCTGGCATGACCCCGCCGAAGATTTTGGCGGGCACGGCAGGGCCGCTCGCCCGTGCTTTGGGCGCGGCAAGCCTGCCGCTTTCGGCGAAGTTTCTGGTCGAGTTCGGCGGGCTACCGGATGCGCCCGCCCGCGATCAGTAAAGCGTCGGGGCGCGCAGCCCGATCATCGCCCAGATCTGCGCCATCGCGCTGTGCAGCGGCACCGTGCGGAACATATCGGCGAGCATCTTGGCATCGGCCTTGATACCTTCCCAAGCGCCGCGCTTCGAGCCTTTCCAAGGGCTGGCGACCTTGGGCCATTCCACCACCATGATCCGCGCGCGCGCCGCAATCATGCGCCGGTTCAAGTGCATTTCCAGCCCAAAACGCGGCAATGCCCGCAGCGCCTCGGGTGCGCCGATCAGTGCTTTGGGCAGCACACGTTCCCCCGAGATGTAATCGAGCCCGATCAACCGCCACAAAAGCGGCGCGTTGCCGCGAAGGGAAATCGTCACATCGGCGCGACCGTCCCGCACCGGAAAAATCAGCGAAGCAAGCGATTCCGGTGCAAGCCCAAGAAGGTCACTATCAAGAAGCAAGATCAACTCATGCTCTGCTGCGGCCACTCCTTCGGCCACGGCCCAGCTTTTGCCCCGGTTTTGCGGCAAGCGGATTAGCCGAATACCGGGCACGCGGGCGGCGATCTCTGCCGTGCCATCGCGCGAACCATCGTCGACCACGATCACCTCGTCGATCAGCGGATGGTCGATCACCGAGTTCAGCACGGCCTCAATCCGGGGCGCCTCGTTATAGGCGGGAATGATGCAGCTTAGACCTTTCATACCTTCACCTCCGATACGACGCCCGGCGCCATCGCGCTGCCGCGCCATTCAAACCCGCGACTGCGCCAAGTTTGCAGCCAAAGCGGTGCCAAAAGCAGATCGCGAAGGACCATTGCGGTGATGTCCTCGCGTTTGGAGGGCCAACCGGCAAAGCGCATCATCGCCAGTTCCGCCCCATACCAAAGGCCAAGGAACGGCAGCGCGGTGGGAAGGGTCGCCCAGCCAAACAGAGGCACCAGCGCCGCCAAAGGCACAAACGGTCCAAGCAGAATTTCAGCCGCAAAGAGCCCGACAAACCCATCGCGCCGCACCCGGGCCCAACGCAATTGCCGCGCCCAAACTGCACCAAAACTACGCGGCCCAATCGGTTGGGTGAAAGCTTGCCGGGTCAGGCGCACCTTCAACCCTTGATCGCGCACGCGCTTGGTGGAGGCGACATCTTCCGCCAAATCGCGCCCAAGGCTCACCAACCCGCCCGCGCGTTCCAGCACGTCGCGGCGCCACATCAGCGTTTTCCCCTGCGCATAGCCAAGTCCCACGCTATCCGCCGCCAGTTGCCAACGCCCTTGGAACCCATTGAGGAAGGCACATTCCAGCGCCGCCGCCATGCCCTCGCCGCGCACGCCAATCGGGGGAGAGGTCACCAGCCCGGTGTCGGGGCGGAAGGCGGCCAAAAGCTGTTCGATGTAATCGGTCGGCAAAAGCAGGTTAGAATCTGTCATCGCGACAAAGTCACCCCGTGCCGCCTGCCACCCCTTTTCAAGGTTGTTGAGCTTCGGGTTCGCGGTGATCCGGTCTTCGCCCACCATCACGCGTGCATTCACCTGCGGGTGCTGCGCGATCAGCTTTTGCAAAAGCGCCACCGCCGGGTCTTCTTCCCGCGCCGCGCAGAAGATGATCTCCAAGTTCGGATAGCTTAGATGAAAGGTTGAGCCGAGCGTTTCCTCATCATGATTGTCCAGCCCGCAAACCGGGCGCAATAAGGTGATGAGCGGCGCATCAGCCGGCACATTGCGCGGCGAGGGCTTGCGGTAACGTAGCATCGTCAAGACAGCCGAAGCGAGATGCAGCCCCAAGGCCAAAACAGCAAAGCCAAGGGCGAGGTAGGCAAAAATCATTGGGTAATCCCTTCGGCCATCGGGCCGGATGTGGGCACGGCTTCGGGGGCGGCCTGCCATTCAATCAGTTGCAAAGAGCCATCAAAGGTCTCCACCAGCGCGGTGCGGCTATCGACCCAATCGCCGCAATTGGCGTAAGTGATGCCTTCGCTTTCGCGCAGTGCCGCCTTGTGGAAGTGGCCGCACACCACGCCATCGTGGTTGCCCGCTTTTGCGAGCGCGGCCAAACGCTGCTCAAACCCGTTGCCGACCATCATCAACTGGTTCACACCCGAGATTAGCAGTTCAAAAACGCCCCGCTCCATCGACGGGCGCAGATGGCGCAACCATGCATCGACAGCACGTAAGGCGGCATCGGCACGCGAGCCGATCCGGGTCATTAGGTGGAAGCGGAAGATCCGCGCATCGCATTGGTCACCATGCAACACAAGGTAGCGGGCACCATCAGCGGCGATATGGGTCAGGCTATCAGCGCATTCAAAACGATCTAGCCGCCCACCGCCGCCCGGTCGCAAAGCCGCATCATGGTTGCCCGGCAAATAGACCACACGGGCGCCCTCGGTGTGGCGGCGGGTCAAATCTTCCCAGATCGCATCCTGTTTGGCGCCCCAATGCACTTTGCCGGGGTGCCAGATATCAAGAATATCGCCGACCAAGTAAATTGTATCGGCTTCTACAGTTTTCAGAAACTCAAGAATATCGTCTGCGCGGCACCCGCGCGCTCCCAGATGGAGGTCGGACAAAAAGAGTGTGCGGAAGCGTCTGCGCGGCAGTTGACGTGATGTATCGAACATGTAGGCCCCCCGGGGTGATGGCACATCTAGGCCATGAACCCCGGGGAAGACGGTTCCGTTGCAGCGTGACGAAACTTTCGTGACACCGCTTTATGCCGCAGAGGAAAATGCCCCGAAACTCAGCCACAAATCAGTGATTTGCGCGATTTCGGGGCAGATATCGTCAGATTGCCGCAGCTGCAGCCTTAGGCGCGGGCAATCAGCGCCGAGGGGCGATAGCGGGCGATGGTACGCGCGATCATCCCGGCCAAAACCGCTTTCACAAGGTCGCCGGGGATAAAGGGCGCCATGATCAGCGTCGCGGTCCAAAGGCTCATCGGAGTGTCTTCCGGCCCCATTCCGGCATTTTTGAAAAGCCAAAAGCCGACGATGCCGAGCGCATAGAGCACGCCGATCCCGCCAAGAACCGAGCCGATCCCAGCCGCAAGCGCAACTGGCAGCGCGCGGATGCGCTCCACGATAAAGCCCGTCACAAAGGCTGCGGGCAGCCAGCCAATCAAGAAGCCTGCGGTCGGGCCAACAAAAATGCCAAGACCGCCACGGCCACCCGCCAGCACAGGCAGGCCAAGCGCCACAAGGCCTTGCACCAAAAGCACCGCCAGCGCACCGCGCCAGCTACCCAGCACCGCGCCCGCGAGCATGACGCCCAGCGATTGCAGCGTGATCGGGACGCCAAAGCCAAGCGGAATGGCCGGGACAAGGCCCAGAACCACGATCAGCGCGGCAAAGACGGTGATAAGGGTCAGATTACGTTCCATGCCGGTCTCTCCTTGTCGGCAAAGGGGCAATCCCGCCCCGCGCGCGCAGGGCTTCGGCCAAATGATCCGCATCGTCAAGCAGCGAGAATGCGAGCGGGGCGACGAGTTTTGTGCGCGGGCGGCGCGGGGACCGGGCACGCCATGCATCGGTCATCGCCGCATAACGGGCACGTAGTTCAGGTATGAAGCGCAGCACCAACCCAACGGCCAGCGCAGGCAAGCGCGGCGATAGGCCAAAGTGCCGGATCGGCTGCGCGAGCCGTTCGACAAGGGCAATAATTTCCGGCAGCGGCGTTGTCAGCGTGACAAAATTGGCAAGGCCTACCATCGCCACAACCCGGATGCCGAAAACGGCGCCTTGGCTAAACTCGCGTTGCCAAAAGTGCCAAATCACGATCACCGCAACGATCCACAGCACAGGGCGCAAAGCCTGCAGCGCGATTTTGCCGGCGGCGAGCCCCAAGGACAACGTCAGCCCCGCCGCGAGGGCAAGGCCAATAAGCTGCCCCGTCAGCGTGCCAAATTGCATGAGCCCCACCATCAGCACGGCCAACACGCCAAATTTGACGCTTGCGGGCAGTTTATGCGCCCAGCTGCGCTTGGGCAGGGCCAAGCTTAGCATGCCATGCTCCGCGCCAATTCTTCCATCGCCGCGCGGTAGCGAGGCAGCACCTCATCGGGGGAGCCATCTGCAGCTATCTTGCCCGCCTCAAGCCACAAGATCCGGTCAAACCCTTCGACCCGCGACGGGTCATGGGTGACAATGACGACGTTTTGCTTGAGTGCTTTGATCCGCGCCTCAATCGCGAGCCCCGTCGGCATATCAAGGCTGGCAAAGGGCTCGTCGAACAAAATCCAGCGCGGCTCCATCGCCAAAACCGCCATCAGGCACAGAAGCTGCCGTTGCCCTTGTGAAAGCGCGTGGCTCAGACGGTCTTCCCAATCGGCGCGGCCATGATGGGCCAAAACACTGCGGGCGCGGGCCCGTGCCTCGGCCCGGCTGAGGCCTTGTTGCTCCAGACCAAAGGCAATCTCTTCGATCACAGCAGGAAAGATGATCTGGTGATCGGGGTTTTGAAACAGCAGTCCCACCGTGTCGAGCGCCCCGGCGCGGTCTTTAAAGACATCTACGCCTTCAACCGTCACTGTGCCCGATTGCGGCGCAACCAATCCTGAAATCAGGCGGATCAGCGATGATTTCCCCGCCCCATTGCGCCCCACAATACCGATGCGCCGCTCGCGCAACTGCAAGCTGAAATCGCGAAAAACCTCTGCCCCTTCGCGGGTCAGGCTGATGCTTTGGATGTCGATTCCATGTGTCATGGCGCCGCATTGCCCTTTGTGATCGCCCTCGTCAACCGAGCGACTGGTGAAATCTCGACGAGAGTGCTAGGCAGGACGCGCCGGGAAGCTGCCAATACGCCCGTGCCACTTTGATTGATCACCACTCCTAATGAAGAAACGCGATAAATCCACCTCTACCGCGAAGGCCGAACTGGCCAGACTCATCGCCCCGGTCGCGGGTCGTTTGCGCCTTGCCGGGCTTCTGGCCGCTGTTTCTGAATTGCTTTGGGCCGCCCAATCCGCGCTCGTCGCCTTGGCGATTGGCGGGCTTCTCGCCCCCCCGGTGTTGCTGCCGATCTGGGAGGCAGCGCTTGGTTTCATGGCACTCATGGGGCTGCGCGCCGCGCTCGATGCTGCGGCACAAGCGCTGGCCAGTCGGGGCGCAACACGGCTTGTCTCGACCGAGCGGCAAGCACTGATTTCGGCCGCCGCGCGGCTTGATGCCCGCGCCTCTGGCCTCACTCCTGCCGAACTTGCCTCGCTTGCAGGCGAAAAGCTTGCCCTGCTGGGCCCGTTCGCCGCGCGCTACACGCCCGCCGAGATGCGCTCGCGCATCGTGCCTTTGGCGCTGATTTTGATGACCCTGCCCTTTAGCTGGATTGCGGTGCTGATTTTCCTGATCGCACTGCCGCTCATTCCCATTTTCATGGCGCTGGTCGGCATTGCTGCACAGGAAGCTTCGGAAAAGCAAATGGCGCAGATGGGCACGCTCAATGGCGCTTTGGTGGACCGGATTGCCGCTGTCACCGACCTACGCTTGATCGGAGCAGAAACGCGGGCCGGCAATGACTTGGCCAATGTGTTTGAGCGGCTGCGCGCCCGCACCATGAAAGTGCTGGCCGTCGCCTTCCTTTCCTCCACTGTGCTGGAGCTTTTCTCCGCGCTCGGCGTGGCGTTGGTCGCCATCTACGTGGGCTTCAACCTATTGGGTGAAATCCCTTGGGGGTCATGGGGTGCGCCGCTCAGCCCTGAGGCCGGGATCTTCCTCTTGATGATCGCACCCACCGTGTTTCAGCCGATGCGTGATTTGTCTGCCGCGTGGCATGACCGCGCTTCGGCGCTTGCCGTCGCAACAGATCTGGCTGCGGCGAAAGAAACGCTCGCCCGCGAAGGCACGCTTTTGGGCTATGGCACGCCCGAAAAGCCCCTGCCGCCAGCCACGCTGCGTTGGGCCGGGCTCGCCTTGCGGCCTGCCCCCAATGCCGCGCCCATTCGCTTTGCCGATGGCGCCATTGCGCCGGGTGAGGCCGTCGCACTTTCTGGCCCCTCGGGCGCAGGCAAAACCACGCTTTTGGCGGCGCTTGCCGGGCTGATCCGGCCCGATGAGGGCACCATCTTGTGGGGCGAGACAGAATTGAACGACGCCAATGCCGATGACATTCGCGCCGCGATGGGCTGGCTGCCGCAAGCGCCACAATTCATCGCCGCGCCGCTGGCCGAGGCCATCACTTTGGGGCGCGAGGGCGATTTAAATGCGGCGCTGAAAGCCGCGCAGGCGGAAGACATTATTGCCGCCTTGCCCGAAGGCCTCGCGACGCCCTTGGGCGACATTGGTGGCGGTGTCTCGGGGGGGGAGGCGCGACGGCTGATGCTGGCGCGCGCCCACCATGCGCAAGCGGCGATGATCTTGGCCGATGAACCCACGGCCGATTTGGACGCCGACACCGCCCAAGCGGTGATGGCGGGTCTGATGGGGCTCAAAGCCAAAGGCGCGGCGCTTTTGATTTCCAGCCATGACCCCGCCGTTCTGGCCGCTTGTGATCGGGTCATCACGCTTGAAGCGGGGGGGCTGCAATGAAATCGCTTCTTCTGGTCGCCCGGCTGATCTCTGAAAACGAACGCCAAGCGTTTTTGCGTGGGCTGATCTTGTCGATCCTCGTGCTGATCATGGGCGCGGCGCTTTTGGGTCTCTCGGGCTGGTTCGTGACCGCCGCGGCAGCGGCGGGCATTGGCGGGATCGGCATTGCCTTTGACTTTTTCCGCCCCTCGGCAGGGGTGCGCTTCCTTGCGCTTGGGCGTGCGGCGGCGCGCTATGGCGAGCGGATGCTGAGCCACGACGCCACCTTGCGCGCCTTGGCCCGCCTGCGCGGCGCGGTGCATTCCGGGATCACGCGGCTGCCGCATGAGGTGCAAGCGCGGCTGCGCGGGGCCGAGGCGCTGAACCGCCTCACCGCCGATATTGATGCGCTAGACGGGCTGATGCTGCGCCTTGTGCTTCCGTTCTTTGCCGCTTGTGCGACCCAAGCCGTGGCCTTTGTGGCGCTTTGGTTCCTTGTGACCCCTGCGACAGCCATTGCGGTGATGGCGATCTATTCGCTGGGTGGCATTTCGATCCTGACCTTGGCAGCCCTGCGCGCCCATGCGCCTGCCACCGCAGCCGAGGCGAGTCTGCAACAGATCCGCGCCCAAAGTCTGGACCTGATGCGTAACCGGGCCGATTTGGCCGTGGCCGGTGCGCTGGAGCGGCAAACCGATGCCGCTTTGGAGGCTGTGCGCGCCGAAGAAGCTGCCCGCCAACGTCTGGACGATATTGACCTGTGGTCCGGCGCGGCGCTTGCGCTCACCGCCGGGCTTGCCGCAACGGCCGCAATCTTCTTGGGCGGACGCGCGGCGGAAGCCGGGATCATCTCGCCTGCGGAAAGCGCGATTGGCTTCTTTGTCGCGCTGGCGCTGGCCGAAACGCTCACCACCCTGCGCCGTGGCTTGGCTGAATGGGGCCGGATGCAAGGCGCGGCTGGCCGGGTCTTGGCACTGGTCGATACGCCCGCGCGCGCGACAACCCAAACCGCGCCCGCACCGCGCAGCGGCGCCCCGGTGCTGGAAGCCAAAGCGTTGGTGCATCGCCGCCCCGGTGCAGAACGTGCCAGTTTTGGCCCGCTCTCTTTCACGCTGGCCGCAGGTGAAACGCTTTTGGTCACAGGGCCGTCGGGCGCGGGGAAATCCACGTTGCTCGCCACGCTCTCTGGCCTGATTGCCCCCAGTTCGGGCGAGATCCTTCTTTCCGGCGCGCCGCTCGGCGATTGGTCCGAAGCGCGGCTGCGGGAACGGCTCACGCTCGTGCCGCAGCGCTCCGCGCTGATCGGCGGCACGATTGCGGAAAACCTTGCTCTCGCGCTGCCGGAAGAACGCGCGCAGGATGATGAGCGGATGTGGCAGGCGCTGGAAGCGGTGCATTTGGCCGGTGTGCTGCATGCCCGCGAAGGGCTTCAAACCCTTCTTGGTCCGCAAGGCTCGGGGCTTTCGGGCGGGCAAGCCAAACGGCTGGCGCTTGCGCGCGCCGCGCTACGCCGCCCACAGGTGCTGATGCTGGATGAGCCGACCGAGGGGTTGGACGCCGCCACCGCGCATGGCACGCTTTTGGGGCTGCGCCAGCTTCTGCCCGAAGCCGGGATCATCTTTGTCAGCCACCGCGCGCCCGATGCGGCAATGGCTGACCGGGTGCTGACGATTACGGTCTGAGCCTTACGCCCGCGGCGTTAGCTTCAACTTGATCCCGTGATCCGAGCGCACGGTGAGATGCGCAACAGGCATCGGCACTTCGCCCGCAACCGGCTCAAACCGGAAGGCACGCAAGAACATAGAAAGCAAAAGCGGCCCCTCCGCCATGGCAAAGGCCGCACCGGGGCACACGCGCGGCCCTTCGGAGAACGGCACATACGCATCGCGCAGGCCGGTTTTGCCGTTCTCGGTCTCCCAACGACCCGGATCAAAGGCATCGGGATTGTCCCAAATACGCTCGTGGCGGTGAAGGTGCCACGGGCTGACAATGATTTGCGCGCCCTTCTTTACCTTGCGCCCCCTGAAATGCATCGGGCAGGCGGCTTCGCGCACGAACATCGGCACCGGCGGGTAAAGGCGCATTGCCTCGCGGAACACCGCACGGGAGAGTTTGAGTTTGCTCAGGATCGAGAAATAGGGCGTGTCATCGCCCAAAACCTCTGTCGCCTCGGCGGCGAGCTTTTCTTGCCATTCAGGATGCGTGGCAAGCAGGTAAAGCGACCACGCTAGCGCAGCGGCGGAGGTTTCATGCCCGGCCAAGAAGAAGATCGCCACCTGATCGACCATCTCGCCAGTATCGAACACCTTCCCGGTTTGCGGGTCTGGCGTGGTCATGATTTTCGTCGCCAGATCATCGGGCGCGGTGCCCGCCGCAATCTCTACCGCGCGCATTTCCGCCAATTGTCCAATCAACGCCCGGATCGCCTTTGCCGTTTCCACTGTTTTCTTGGAATGGACCGAGGGGAACCATTTCGGGAACGGCAAAATCGCCGCAAGGTTCGCCACAGGATGCGCCGCTTGGTGCGCCCGGAACCCCTCAAACGCGGCTTGGGCAATCTCATGTTCGATCGGCATCGAGAACATGGTGCGGAAGATCACATCCATCGCCACATGGCTGGTTTCGGCTTCAATGTCATGTGGTGCGCCGTCGGTCAGGCCCCGTAGGCGCTCCACCGCCGCAACCCCGCTGTGCCACATTGCAGGGAAGACCTCGCGCAGTCGCCCACCCTCGAACGCGGGGTCAATGATGCGGCGCTGGTGTTCCCACATCGCGCCATTGGTGATGAAAACACTGTCACGCAAGAGCGGCTTCAGCCCCATGCGGATACGTTCCGATTTGGGGAAATCATGCGCCGAGCCGCGCAAGACGCGGTGCACCAAGTCAGGCTCGTTGCACAGGAACGAGCGGAAGAACGGCGTGCGCATTTCCGCCATCCAAGCGCGGTAAAGATGCGCGGGCTGGGCCGAAAGAATGTCCCGCTGAAACAGCTTCAAATACTGCCAAAGCGACACCTTTCCCTGCCGTGCGGGCGGCTTCGGGGGCAGGGTCATTTCCGGAGCATTGGCGGTTTCATCGGTCATTTCATGCTCCGTTTGGCCAGTATCGCGCCGATATCGAGGCGCTTTTCGCCTCTGTCAGTGACAGCGCTCACATCTTAAATGCCTCTTTAGGAGGTGATACCATGTGCCGCACTCGCACGCACCTGCCGATAGCGGTATGAAGATTTAAGAGGTTTTCGAAAGGCCTGCGCCCATGGCTGACGTGTTCGATCCGCCCCATCATCCTTGCGGACGGTGCATTTTTTACGAAAAGAGCCTCTGGCATCCCGTGGGGCTTGGGTCGGTGTCGCAACTGACAGGTGGGTTCTCGCGCCGCGAAATCGCCCAAGGTGAGGTGCTCTTTGAACAGGGCGCGCCGAACCGAGGCGTGTTTTGCGTCTCCAAAGGTCTGTTTGCACTGCGCAGCCACAATGCCGATGGGTCTTCGACACTGATGCGGCTGGCCTATCCCGGCGAGATCATCGGGTTTCGGTCTTTCCTTGGCCAAGGCGAACACCAAACCGAGGCGCGCGCATTGATGCCCTCGCGGGTTTGCACCGTCGCACGCATGAGCGCCGAACGCCTGATCCGTCACCATCCTGCGATTCTTGAGCGGCTCATGGTGCGCGCAGTGGCAGAGATTGACCGCTCGCATGCGCGAATCATTGCGGCAGCAACCACCTCAAACAAAGAACGTCTTTCGAAGCTTCTCGCTTGGCTGATGGCACGGCATGGTGCCCCCGAGGGCGAAGAGATGCATATGCAACTGCCGATGACCCGGTCTGACCTTGCCGATTTGATCGGTGTGCAGCGCGAGACGATGTCGCGGCTGGTAAAAAGGCTTGAGGAAGATGGGGTTTACCGCTTCTCGGGTCGTGAGGTTTGGATGCAGGGCGTGCTTGAGGACTATCAAGGCGAAACCGAGGCCGAGCGCGAAGAGGTCCGGCTTCTGGTTCAGCGCCTGCGCTGATCTGCTCAGCTGAGGGGCAAGGCTTCGTTAACCCCCTTCCGACAATTCTATATTTCAGGCTCCAATTTAGCGTTTCGGTAAGCCGATCAACGTAGCGTGATGCGCACAACTTCGGAGATGCGCACCCGATGGACCTTTCATCCGACTACTCCCTTGCCGACCTTCCCGTGCTGCACGGTGAATTGCAGCGTTTGCTGGCCGAGACCAGTGCCCCCCGGATCGAAACCGGGGCCTTGAACGATGCCTCCTTGGCATTGGTTCAATTGCTTTTCTCGGCGCATCTTTCCGCACGCAGCCTCGGAAAGCGGCTCGAAATCTCTTGCCCTGAAGGGGGCGCGCTGGCCCGCGCGCTGGAGGGGTTTGGCTTTCTGGAGGCCGTCGATACCCGCCCGCGTCTTGAAAACGGAACTTGGTCCGGCCTGACCGCAGCCTGAGGAAGACCCATGACAAAAACCATTATGACCATCGATGACAGCCCCTCGGTCCGGCAAATGATGATGATGACCCTGCGCAGCGCAGGGTTTTCCGTGATGGAAGCGGTGGATGGCGAAGATGCGCTGCAGAAGCTTGCGGCGACCAAGGTCGATGCCGTCTTCACCGACCAAAATATGCCGCGCCTTGACGGGCTTGGCTTCATCAAGAAATTCCGCGCCACGCCGGGTGCGGTTGGCGTGCCGGTGGTCTTCCTTTCTACCGAATCGCGCGATGACCTGAAGGCCGCAGCCCGTGCCGCAGGCGCGACCGGCTGGCTGACCAAACCCTTCGATCAAGAAAAGCTGCTTGATGTTGTTCGCAAGGTCGTGCGCGCATGATCGACGAGGCTGGTCAGATCTTTCTGCAGGAAGCCACCGAACTGGTGGCCGCGCTTGAGCGCGACCTGCTTGCGCTCGAAACATCCCCGGATGATTCCGAGATGGTGAATGCCGCGTTCCGCAGCCTGCATACGCTCAAAGGCTCCGGGGCGATGTTCGGCTACACGGCGATGAGCGCCTTTTTGCATGAGTTTGAAACCGCTTTTGACCGTGTTCGGCAAGGCGATGTGGCGCTGAGCCCGGCGATTGTGGCGGCCGCCCTTGCGGCTTGTGACCGGGTTTTGCCGATGATCTCCGATCCCGATTCGGAATCTGCTGCCGCGCAAGCCGTGCTCGAAACTCTGGCCCGCGCGATGCCGGGCGGGGAGGGCGCTGCCCCCGCAGCGCAGGCCGAGGCTGCGCCAGAAAATGCCGCGCCGGTGGCCGAGGCTCTGCGCTTCCGCCTGCCGCCAGATGTGGTGAAGCTGGGCCATGACCCGAGCATGCTGCTGGATGAGTTGCGTGAACTCGCGCCCGCGCAGGTGCAGGCGATCACAGACCGGATCGCCCCGCTCGAAACGCTGGACCCGCTCGATTTCCTTGTTGGCTGGCGCGTTGCTTTTGAAACGCCCGTGCTGCGCGAGGCGATCGAAGATGTGTTCATGTTCCATGGCGATGATCTGGAACTGACCTTGGAGGGTGGCCATGCCGCCCCCGCCGCGCCCTCGGCCCCGGTTGAGGCGAAAGGCACGGCAACCCCCGAGACGGGGCCAAGCACTCCGGCCGCTGGCGCTCCTGCAAAGGCTGCCCCCGCTGCTGGCGAAACGATGCGCGTGGCGACGGAACGGCTTGATGAGTTGATGGATCGCGTTGGCGAATTGGTCATTGTCGAGGCGCGCTTGCAAGCCTTGGCCGCGCAAAGCCGCGACCCCGCGCTTTTGGCCGTTGCTGAAGATATCGAGCGCCTCGCTGCGGGCCTGCGCAGCGCGACCATGTCGATGCGAATGGTGCCGATTGGCTCGATCACCGGGCGGTTCCGCCGTTTGGTGCGCGACCTTTCGGCGATGCTTGAAAAGCCCATTCATTTTGAAGTGTCGGGCGAAGAAACCGAACTCGACAAAACGATGATTGACCTGATCGCCGATCCGCTTGTGCACCTGCTGCGCAACTCGGCCGATCACGGTCTGGAAAGTGCAGAGGCACGCCGCGCTGCCGGCAAGCCCGAGGGCGGTACGGTGCGGCTTTCGGCGGCCTATGCGGGCGCCGAGGTGCTGATCACGCTAACCGATGATGGCCGTGGCCTTGATCCGGGCAAAATCCGCGCCCGCGCCGAGGCCAACGGTCTGATCAGCCCCGATGCGCAACTGTCGGAGCGCGATCTGTACAACCTGATCTTTGAGCCGGGCTTCTCCACCGCCGCTGCTGTGACCGAGGTTTCGGGGCGGGGCGTCGGCATGGATGTGGTGCGCCGCACGATTGAACAATTGCGCGGCCAGATTGAGCTCGATTCCGAACCGGGCCACGGCACCACCGTGACCCTGCGCCTGCCGCTTACGCTCGCCATTATCGACGGGTTGCTGATCGAAGTGGGCGGCGAGCATTACACGATCCCGCTTGCGGCGGTGGAAGAATGCGTGGAACTGCCGCTGGCCCAAGCGCAAGAAAACGGCTCTGCCGCGTTCCTGAATATCCGCGGCGCGCTGGTGCCGTTCTTGCGGCTGCGCGAACTCTTCCATGTCGATGCACCGCTGAGCCTGCACCCGAAAGTGGTGATCGTTCAGGCCGGTGGGCACCGGATCGGCCTCGTGGTCGACCGGATCGTCTCCAACACGCAAACCGTGATCAAGCAACTCAGCCAATTGCACGCACATCTGCGCGGCTTCTCTGGTGCGACGATCTTGGGCGATGGCCGCGTCGCGTTGGTGCTGGATGTGGGCCAGATCGTGGCGCTTGGGCGCGAGGCCGAAGAGCATATTCGCCGGGAGAGTGCAGCATGAACGGCAATCAGATCGACGTGGTAACGATGCGCTTGGGCAAAGAGATGCTCGCTGTGGCCGCCTCGAACCTGCATGAAATCCTTGAGCCCGTGCCCGTCACGCGCGTGCCAAATGCCGGGTCTTTCGTGTCTGGCTTGATCAATGTGCGCGGCGCCGTGGTGCCGCTCGCCGATCTGCGCGCGATCTTTGGCATGGAGGCCGAAGAAACGACGCATGACACCCGAATGGTGGTGCTGGATGTCGAACTGGAAGGCGGGGCTACCACCGTCGCCATTTTGGCCGACAAGGTGCTCGATGTCTCGGCTCTTGATCTTGAAAGCGTCGATGCCGCGCCGCCCGTAGGCAGTCGTTGGCCAACAGAAATCGTGCGCGGCATCGGCCAGCGCGACGGGGAATTCGTTATTTTGCCGGACCTGCCGGCGATCTTCAAATCGCACTGCGCCCGCAGCGCTGAACCTAGGAAGGACATCCATAGATGACTGCCAAAACCAAGACCTCGCGCGGGCGCTTGCAAAGCGTTGCCGCGAAAATGTTCCTGCTCCAGATGGTGACCATCTCCGCTATGGTGGGGATTGCCGCGATCGGGATCTGGGGGGACACCCAAGGGGCGAAAGCCCTGCATTCGGTGCATGACAACAGCGTTATGCCGTTGATGCACCTGCGCCAAGTCGATGCCGCCTATGTCGTCGAGGCGCCCCGTGTGTTGCGCCGAGCTGCCGATGGCAAGATCAGCTGGACCGAAGCGCAAGAAGAACTGGCGACGATGCGCCAAACGAGCGCGCAGGAATGGGAATCCTATCTCTCGACCGAGCATTCCGCCGATGAAGAAGTGATGCTTGAAGAAGCCGTCGCCGCGAAAGTGACGGCAGAGGCCGCATTCTCCCGGCTTGAGGCCGTTGCCCGTGCTCGCAACAGCGAAGGTCAGAATGAGGCTGTTGGCGCCTATCTCGAAGCCGTTGCACCCTTCACCGAATTGGTGGAGAAGCTAGAAGCTTTTCAACAGCATGAAGCAGATGTGCTCACCGAAGTTGGCCTCGCCCGTTCGGACATGATCGCGCTTTTGATTGGCGGCGTCGCCTTGGGGGCAATCTTGCTCGCGTTGACGCTGGTACTGATGTTCGGCGCGCGTCTGCGCAAAGCGCTTGGTGCAGCCGTCGGTCTGGCCGAAGATGTGGCCAAAGGCGATCTGCGCCACACCATGGACGTGACCTCGCGTGACGAGATCGGTGATCTCTCGATCGCGCTCAATGATATGGTGGAGCGTCTGCGTGTTATCGTGAACGATGTCTCGACCGCCTCGCGCGATGTGGCCACCGGGGCCGAGCAGCTTTCCTCGACGGCGCAAGAACTCAACCACGGCGCCACGGAACAAGCGACCGCGACCGAAGAAGCCTCTTCTTCGATGGAAGAGATGGCCGCCTCGATCAAGCAAAACGCCCAAAACGCGGGTGAAACCGAGGCGATGGCGCGGAAATCTGCTGAAGATGCGCGTCTGTCGGGCAGCGCGGTGACCCGTGCCGTCGATGCGATGCAAACCATCGCCGAAAAGATCATGGTGGTGCAGGAAATCGCCCGTCAAACCGACCTTCTGGCGCTGAACGCTGCGGTCGAGGCGGCCCGTGCTGGCGAACATGGCCGTGGTTTCGCGGTTGTTGCCTCGGAAGTGCGTAAGCTTGCCGAACGCTCGCAAGCGGCGGCTGGCGAAATTTCCTCGCTGTCGAGCAACACCGTGCGTGCGGCGCAAGAAGCGGGCGATATGCTGGCCGGCCTCGTGCCCGATATCGAGCGCACCTCGAAACTGGTCGAGAACATCTCGCGTGCCTCAAGCGAACAAGCCGCCGGTGCCTCGCAGGTCAATACCGCGATCCAGCAGCTGGATCAGGTGACTCAGCAAAACACCTCGGCCGCCGAGCAAATGTCGTCCACTGCCGAAGAGCTTTCGGGTCAGGCCGACCAACTGCAAGCGGCGATTGGCTTCTTCCGCCTGAGCGACAGCGAAACCGGCTCGCGCCGCACCCCCAGCAAAGCCGCGCCCGCGCGCAAAGCCCCGGCCCCGGTCCGGTCTGCGCCGAAACCGGCTGCGCAATCGAACGGCGGTGGCTTCGACTTCCAGCTTGATAGTTCGGAAGACGACCTCGACGCCAGCTTCCTCAGCTCTGGTGGTGCGAAGCGGGGCCGCGTGGCATGATTGGTCCTCAGGTCCTCACGCTACAGATTGACAGTGATCTCTTTGCCCTGCCGGTTGCGCGGGTCCAAGAGATCCTCGATCTGGCGCCTTTCCTCAAGGTGCCGCATTGGCCCACCCATCTTCTGGGTGTGATCGATGTGCGCGGCACCGGGGTGGCCGTGGTTGACCTGCGGCGGCTCTTGGGCCTTGCGCCCAAGCCCGATGATGCGGCCACCCGGCTGGTGGTCTTGCGGCTCGATACGCCGCGGGGCCCTCTTGGGATCGCGCTCAAGACCGAACGCGTGCTCGAAGTGACCGAACTTGATGGCCCGAAGCAAGACCCGCTGCCCGAAACCGGCATGGCCGACGGTGTCAGCCGCTTCGTGGCCGGGCTGGGCCGACGGGATGGAAAACTGGTGGCTATGCTTGATCTGGACGGCATGTTCGATGCCGAAACCCTAGATCAGGCCCAAGGCGCAAAGGCTGCATGATGCCCAACACCGCCCGAAACCAAGGCCCTGACCTGTTCACGCAGTTCACCGATTTTATTCGTGACGAGATCGGTGTGAACCTGTCGTCGGCAAAACGGGTTATGATCTCCGGGCGGTTTCACAAACGCATCGTTGCGCTTGGTCTGAAGGATTTCGACGGCTACCTGAAGTGGCTTTATGAAACGAAATCCTTCGACTCGGAACGTCACCACATTTTTGATGCGGTGACGACCAACAAGACGGATTTCTTTCGTGAATCCGAGCATTTCGATATCTTGCAAGAGGTTTGCATTCCGCGTTTCCGCGAAACCGGGCGCAACCGCTTCAAAGCGTGGAGTGCCGCAGCGTCCACCGGGGCTGAGGCTTATACGCTGGCGATGGTGCTCGCCGAACAGGCGCGGGTGTCACCCTTTGATTGGGTGATCCTTGGCACGGATATCAACAACCGGGTGCTTGAGACCGCGCGCCTCGCGATCTATCCCGAAGACCAGCTTCGCCCGCTTACACCGGCCGAGCGTAATCGCTATTTCCTGCAAGGCACGGGCGACTATGCGAAAGCCTTTCGGGTGGTGCCCGAGTTGCGGGCCCGTGTGAACTTTACCCGGCTCAACCTGATGGATGAGAGCTTTCCGATCGACAGCGATGTCGATGTGATCTTTCTGCGCAACGTCCTGATCTATTTCACGCCGGAAGATCAGGCCGCGTTGATTGATCGGCTTGTCCACCATCTTGCCCCAACCGGCAGCCTGTTCGTTGGCCATTCGGAATCGATGGTCGTGCGTCATCCCGCGCTTAAACAGATTGCACCCGCCGTTTACAACAGGATCTGACCCATGAGCGCAGCGCCGTTAAATGTTCTGATTGTTGATGATTCCGCCGCGATCCGTTCGGCCTTCGCCTCGATCGTGCGCGAAGATCCGGGGCTGAGCCTGATGGGCGCCGCCGCCGACCCTTATGAAGCCGCGAAAATGATGCGCGACACGCTGCCTGACGTGATGCTGCTGGATCTTGAATTGCCGAAAATGGATGGGCTGACCTTCCTGCGCAAAATCATGTCGCAGCGTCCGCTGCCCGTCGTGGTCTGCTCGAGCCATACCGAAAGCGGCTCGCAGGCGATGATCAAGGCGCTTGAAAGCGGTGCCGCCGAGGTTCTGGCAAAGCCGCGCTTTGACAGCCCCGAGGCGCGGCGCGAAGCGGCGATCCGTCTGGGCGATGCCTTGCGCGCCGCTGTGGCCGCACGCAAGGGCCGCAAGATGCGCCCCGATGCGCTAAGCCCCGGAGAGAAATTCACCGCCGATGTGATCTTGCCCTATCGCGAACCGGTGGCTGTGCCGCAAACCGCCCCGCTCATCGCGATTGGTGCCTCTACCGGTGGCACCGAGGCTCTGCGCGAGGTGCTGACCGCCTTGCCAGCGGATGCGCCGGGTATCGTGATTGTGCAGCATATGCCCGAAGCCTTTACCGGGGCCTTTGCGCGCCGCCTTGATGGGCTGTGCCAAATCACCGTGAAGGAGGCCGAAACGGGCGATACCGTCGCCCCCGGGCTGGCGCTGATCGCACCGGGCAACCGCCATATGGTGTTGCGGCGCGTCGGGCGCGGCTATCAGGTGAGCCTTCTGGATGGGCCTTATGTCACCCGCCACCGCCCTTCGGTCGACGTGCTGTTCCGTTCCACCGCGCAGCAAGCGGGGGCCAATGCGCTTGGGATCATCCTCACTGGCATGGGCTCGGATGGCGCTGCGGGGATGCTGGAGATGTATCAAAACGGTGCCCGCACGATTGCCCAAGATGAGGCAACCTGCGTCGTCTACGGCATGCCGCGTGAAGCCTTTGAAATGGGCGGAGCCGAGCGGCAATTGCCGCTGGGGGCTATTCCCGCCCAAATCACCAGTTTCACGGGGGCCACGCGCCCGAAACACCGGGATGGAGCCGCATGACCTCAGCCAAATCCTCCCTCTGCCGGACCGCCGAAACCGGGCGTGAAAAGGTGCGTGAGGTGCGCGAACGCACCGAGGCGCATTTCTTGACCACTGGCAGCGCACTCATGTCGGTCTGTGACCGTTTTGAAACCGTGGAACGGCCCATCGGTGCTATTTCTGAGCTTGCCTCTGCGGGCGAAGTGCAGGGGCTGGCCGCCACGATCCGCCGTTTTGAAACGATGCTGCATGCGCTTTTGGCAAGCGTACAGGAGGCGCGCACGCCGCTTTCGAACACGCTGGAAACAGCGCGCACCATGCATTCGGCCGTGGCGCAATTGTCGCGCACGATCCGCACCATGAACATTGTCGCGTTAAATGCGCGCGTGACCGTGGCGCCGATGGTCGATGTGAAAGACTCGATGACAGTCTTTACCCGCGATGCCGCCGAATTGGTGCAACAAGCCTTTGGCAAGTTGGTGGAAATCAACGATGCCCTGGCGCATCTGGATGAGGCGGTCGAGGTGGCGCGCGGGCGTTCCGCCGATTTGGGCCGGCAATTGGACGAACGTGCCGCCGTGGTTTTGGGTGACATCTTTACCGGGCTTGGTCAGTTGGAAGACCATATCGGCGCATTGACCACACAGGGCGGTAAGCTATCGCGCGGAGCGCTGACGATCCGCGATGCCGTGTCCAAATCCGTTTTTGCGCTGCAATCGGGCGATGCGATGCGGCAGCGGCTTGAGCATATCGAAGAAATGTTTGAGGCGGTCTGTGACCGCGCGCCGGGGCTTGGCTTGCAAGCGGCGCTTTTGGCGCTGGTGCAACGGCAGATGTTTGACGCGACCGAGCGCCACGCGCCGCAGGTTTCCTTGCTGGAACGTCAGCTTCGGCTCGCCACCAACCAGACCACCACCTTCTTGGCGGAAGTCGATGATCTGTTCAGCCCCGGGCGAACCGGGGTGGTGGAGCTTTTGCGATCTTTCACCCAAATCGAGACCGTTCTGGCCGATGTTTCGGCCCTGCAACAAGACCTTGGCGATGATGCTCTGCGGCTCAGCGCTGGCGTCGAGCGGGTGCAAGGCTTGGTGCAGGAAATCGGCGCGCTTGAAGCACGGATGAACCTGATTGGCATCAATGCGGTGATCGCCTGTTCAAGCCTTGGGCAGGATGGCTTGCCGCTCAAAGTGATCGCGCATCAATTGCGTGATCTTGTCGAGCAAAGCAGCACCTGCGTTGTGCATATGCATCGTGATCTGGATGCGATGCGCAAATCGGCAAGCACCGTGGCCGAGATGCTGGATCAGCAAGCACAAGAAACGCAGAAAATCCGTGGCGGGCTGGAATTGGAAGTCACGCAGGGGCTTGAAAAGCTGCGCTCCGCCTTGGCGGATGCGCGAGATGCGATCAATGCAAACCAATCGCAGCTATCGGGCGGCATTGCTGCGGGCGTGAAGGCGATGGAAGACCATCAAAAAGAATTGCGCCAATTGGTGGATGAGGTGGCGATGGCTATTTCGCGTGAGCCGCGCACCCGCAAGTTTATCCTGACCAAAGACGAGGTCGCGCTGATCGCGCATCTGCGTGATATTCTGTCGATCGAAATCGAACGCAATGTGCTTGATACTTGGCTCGGCACGATCGGGGTCGATCCGGAAACGATCATCGGCACGCCAACGGGCACCAGCGATGATGAGGTGACCTTGTTCGATGATTTCGACAGCCCGCCCGCCAGTTCCGGGTCGGGTGACGATTTCCTCTTCTTCGATGAGGCGATCTGAGCCGGGTTAAACCGGCTCAGCCATCGGGGCTTTTTCGTTTGTCTTTGCGGCAACCTCGGGGGCTTCCCGCGGGGTGAGGCCCAGCCATATCCCATCGCGGCCCCGCACGGTCAGCTGCGCGACCGGCATCGGCTCGCGCCCCTCGATCATATGCACCTTGTAGTTGCGCAATATCATGCCCAGCAGCAGCGGCCCTTCCGCCATTGCAAAGCCCGCGCCGGGGCAGACCCGCGGCCCCGCCGAGAACGGGATGTAAGAGAGCCGCGAGCTTTCGCGCCCCTCGGGCGTGTCCCACCGCGTCGGGTCGAAATCATCCGGGTTCTTCCAAATCCGTTCATGGCGGTGCAGGTGCCACGGGCTGACCACGACGAGCGAGCCTTTCTCAACCTTGCGGCCCCGGAATTCTTCTTCTTGCACGGTTTCGCGCAGATACATCGGCACCGGCGGGTAAAGCCGCATCGATTCCCGGAATACCGCGCGGCTTAGCTTCAGGCGCGAGACGGAAGAGGCATAGATTTTTTCAGGGTCGATCACCTCTTGCGCCTCGGCGGCAAGTTGCTCCTGCCATTCGGGATAAAGCGCCATCAGGTAAAGCGACCAAGCGAGCGCCGCGGCCCCCGTTTCATGCCCTGCGAGCAAGAAGATCCCGACCTGATCGACCATCTCGCCCGGCGTGAAGCATTTGCCATCTTCCGGGTCGGGCGTTGTCATGATCCGCGTCGCCAAATCATCGGGTGCGGTGCCTGCGGCAATCTCTGCGGCCCGCGTATCCACAAGGCTCGAAATGAAACCCCGGATTTGCTTGGCGGTGCGGTTGGTCGCGCCAAAGCGCAGTTTCGGCAACCAGCGCGGCAGGCTGAACAGGGTGCCCGTGTTCACCATCGGGCGCGAGGCTTGGTGCGCGCGGAAGGCATCAAAGACCGCATTCGCGGTGGCATGTTCCACCGGGATCGAGAACATGGTGCGGAAGATCACGTCCAAAGCCACATGGCTCGCTTGGCCTTCCACATCGACCGGGCGACCATCGGCCAGCGGGCGCAGCCGCTCCACGCAAGACACCGCCGCATCCCACATTGCGGGCAGCACCTCTTTGGTGCGGCCCCCATCAAAAGCGGGGTCAATGATCCGGCGCTGGCGTTCCCATTCCGGCCCATTGGTGATGAAGATCGAATGCCCCAAAAGCGGTGTCAGTCCCTCAAACAACCGCAAAGATTTGGGAAAATCATTGGGCCGCCGGGTCAGCACCAAATCCACAAGGTCGGGATCATTGCACAGATAAGAGGTGAAGAAGGGCGAGCGGAACTCTGCCATCCACGCATGAAACAGCCGCTTTGGTTGCACCGCCAGAATGTCTTGCCGCACCAACCGGAAGAAATCGCGCACACCCACTTTTTCGGGGCGTGGCGGCGGCTTGACCGGGCGGCGGTGTGCGAAGGGGCATTGGGCAGCATCGGTCTTGGCGGCGGGTTCCATCGGTCCTCTCGGTCTGTCTTTCGGCCCTTACTCGCATGAACCGACAGGAACGAGGTTGACCATAGTCAAACCCGCCACGCAATTCGACCCCGCTTAGTTGGTCAGATACAAAAGCACTGGCGTGGCCTGAAACTCTTGCGGGAACAGACGTTTGAGTGCCTCAATCTTGGGTAGGTCTTCTTGCACGATGTAAGGGTGCATCGGGTTTCGGGCGAGGAAGTTTTGATGATAGCCCTCGGCTGGGTAAAACGGCTGCGCACCTTCGAGCTTGGTCACAATCGCCGCGTCATAAACGCGGGCGCGATTGAGCTGGCCGATATAGTCTTTTGCCAGTTGTTCTTGTTCCTCGGTCATCGGGAACAGGGCAGAGCGATATTGCGTGCCCCAATCCGGCCCTTGGCGGTTCAACTGCGTTGGGTCATGGGCAACGGAAAAGAAGATTTGCAACAAATCGCCATAGCTGACCTGCGCGGGGTCATAGACCACCTGCACCGCCTCGGCATGGGCGGTGGTGCCCCGGCTGACCTGTTTGTAATTGGCGGTGCCCGCCGCTCCACCCGCATAGCCTGAGGTGGCGGAAATCACCCCCTTGGTGTGTTGAAAAACGCCCTGCACACCCCAAAAGCATCCACCTGCGAAAACAGCGGTTTGCGGCCCGGCTTCAGCAATACTGGCGGTGGGGGCGGGGATTGCTACCCCCTCTTTTGCCAGCACCGGCTGGCCAAGCGACAGGATCAAAGCAAGGGCGAGGATCGGGCGTTTCATCACGCACTCCTTTATCCGAAGGTGAAGGCAAAAGCTTCGACACCGGGGTGGTCAAAGCGGATTTCGAACAGGTGCTCGCCCACCGCCCCTTTGGCGCGGTAAAGCTGATAAAGCCGGTCTGTGGTGACAGTGCCGCGCCCTTCGGCATCGACATCTAGCCCCGCGTCTGCACCGGGGGGCTGGCCGTCAATGGTGACGGTGAAGGGCACGGGCTTTGCCGCAACGCCGGGCGAAAGCACCAAATGCACATCTCGCGCATGGAAGCGGAAGTTGATCGCACCCTCTGGGCCCGCCAACCGCGCGGCCTCTTCCCCCACGGTCCAACGACCATCAAAGCTCCATTCATTCAGCCGAAGGTCGGTGGCCGCAACGTAGTCATGCGCCTCCTCAGCCACCAAGCCTTCAGCATTGAAGTTATTGGCGGCGCGGGCATGGCCCAAATAGGTCTCGGGCGAGAGAACCTCAGCCATATTTGCTGCGGCGGATACCCCGCTCCCGGTCACCTCGGTTGGTGGCGGGGCAACTTTGCTTAGACCCGCTTCGGCCAGAAGCTGCTGGATCACCTGCTCTGATTCTTCATAGCCACCCTCACCAAAGTGGTGGTGACGAATGCGCCCCTCGGCATCTACAAAGTAATGCGCGGGCCAAAAGCGGTTTTGGAAGGCGCGCCAAATTGCATAGTCATTGTCAAGCGCGACAGGGTAGGTGATGCCAAGGTCATTGGCTGCGCGGGTGACATTGCGCGGGTCTTTCTCAAAGGCGAATTCCGGCGCATGAACGCCAATCACCACGAGCCCCTGCGGGCCATAAGTCTCGGCCCAGGCTTTGACATAGGGGATCGCGCGCAGGCAGTTGATGCAGGAATAGGTCCAGAAGTCGATCAGCACGACCTTGCCGCGCAAGTCTTCTGCCGTGAGCGGCTCGGAGTTCAGCCATTGCACCGCGCCCTCAAGCGGAGGCATTTGCCCTTCAATCGGCAAAGCGGCTGCGCCCGTGCCGACCATGGCCGGATCGGCGGCCATCATCAATGCTGGGTTGCCCGTCATACCGGGCCCCGTCATCGCAGGGCCAGTCATCGCCGCCCCGCCTGCCATCATCGCCGGACCGCCCTGCATCATCATTGCGCCGCCCGCTTCCGGCATCACGACAGAGGCGGTTTCCTGCGGTCCAAGTTTCTCGATCAAGCCCGCTTCCAGCCGATTGGTGGAGGCGGTGGAGAGTTTCGTCAAAATGCCCGTATCAAGGCCAAGCGCAATCGCTGCCACGCCTGCCAAAACGGCGACGCCCAGCACCCGGCGCAGCCCTTCGCCAAAGCCAAGGCTGCGCTTCAAAGTCGCAAAGAGCCGCCCGCCTGCAAAAGCCGCCACCCCCAGCGCGGTCGCCGCACCCAGCGCATAGGCCAAAAGCAGCGCGGTGGTGCCAAGGCTAGCACCATTCAGCGCCGCCCCTGTAAGGATCAGCCCCAAAATTGGCCCCGCGCAAGGCGCCCACAAAAGCCCGGTCGCAATGCCCAAAAGCACAGAGCCACCAATCGAGGGTTGCGCCTCTGCCTGCGTGGAAAGACGGTTGCCAAGCGCAACCACGGGGCGCGAGAGCCGATCCGACAGCCCCGGAAGAAGCAGCATCAGCCCAAAGGCGGCCAAGAGTGCAAGTGCAATCCAACGGCCCCATTGGTTTGCCGCCACGGCCCAACCACCGCCCACGGCGGCGAGCGTTGCCACCGCCGCGAAAGCCAAGGCCATCCCCGCCAGCATCGGCGCAGGGCCGCGCCAGAAGGAAAGCCCGGCGCGGGCAAAGACAAACGGCAAAACCGGCAAAATGCAGGGGCTCAGAATGGTTAGAACGCCCCCAAGATAAGCGAGCAAGGCCAGCGTCATGACTTAGGCCTCAGCGGGTTGAAAGGTCATCGCCACCCCGTTCATGCAATAGCGCAATCCCGTAGGCCGAGGGCCATCGTTGAACACATGACCCAAATGCCCGCCACAGCGCGCGCAATGCACCTCGGTCCGGACCATCCCCATGCTGCGGTCCACCGTTTCGCCCACAGCCCCGGCGGCAATCGGTTGCCAAAAGCTTGGCCAGCCAGTGCCGCTTTCATATTTCGTGTCCGAAGAAAACAGCTCCTGTTCGCAGCCCGCACAGGCAAAAACTCCCTTGCGATGCTCTTTCAAGAGCGGGCTGGTGAAGGGGTATTCCGTCCCATGCTTGCGCAAAATCGCATATTGATCCGGGCTCAACCGCTCTTGCCATTCCGCATCACTATAGCTGACGGGAAAGCTTTCCTCGGCCTGCGCCAAACGCACGCCCCCGAACAGGGCGGCAAGGCAGGACGTCATCAGGAATTGGCGTCGTTGCATAGGGTCCTCCGCTGCGTACCGCCCCAATGGAGGGGCGGTTTTGCGAAGGTAGCACGGTGCGGCAAGCTGTCACGTCACTTCCGCGCACCAATGCGTGAAGTCAAAAGATTGCATGCGCGCCGCGATCATCGCCCACCTCGCCGCGCAACATCGCGGCGTAATGGTCCTCCAACCGGTCGGTGCCATATTCGGGTGTGGCCTCGGGGTCGTAGCGCCCGGTTTGCGGGTTCCACAACAACATGCTCTCAGTCGCATAATAGCGCCCGATTTTGGCCAATTCTGCTTTGGCTTTGAACTTGGGGGCAACTTTACCGAGCGCCCCCAGCACACCGACGATGACATCCATCAACGCGAACGGCACATGCTTGATTTTGACGGGCGCGCCGGTGAGCCGTTCGAGCATTGCCGCTTGATCCAGCGGGGTGATCGCCGGGCCGGGGCCACCAATCGGCAGGATCTTACGCTCTTTATCCGCATCGGTCAGGCAAGAGGCGATGAACCGCCCCAGATCGGCATCCGAAATCGGCTTACAGGCGGTGCGGGTGCCATCGCCAAACACCAAAAACGGCTTGCCCCCTTGCACCCGCGGCACTTGGCCGGAAAGCGATTTGAAAAACGCCGTGGGCCGCACGATTGACCAGATGAGCGGCGAGGCGCGCAGCTGCGATTCAAAGGCGATCTTGGCTTTTTGAAACGCGAGATGCGGTTTTTGCACACAAATGGCCGACAACAGCACGAAGCGCTGCACCCGCGTCTCCAACGCCGCCTCCAACGCCAAAGAATGCGCGCGGTGGTCAATCTCCCAAGCATCTTCGGGCGCGCCGCTACGGCTCGCAAGGCAGGACACAATCGCGGCATGGGGCTGGGCTTTGAGCAGGTTTTCCACCGTATCCGGCGCGGTCACATCGCCTTCGACCAGCGTGCAGCCGGGTAAAAGCGCAGGGTCAGTCCCCGGCCGCACCAGCGCCGTAACCCCGTGCCCGGCTTCAAGCAAAGCCTGTGCTGTGGCGCGGCCAATCGTGCCGGTTCCGCCCAAAAGCAGGGTGCGATAGCGCAAAGATGTCATGGCAGGGTCCTTCCGTTTCGGCGCCATCCTAACAGCCTTGGCGCGCCCCACCACGCGCAATTGCGCGCAGCCCGTAGCGCAAAGCTTGACCTGCGCAGGCCGCGCCCTTCATAAAGCCGCCAAGCGGGAGAGAGGGCCAAATCATGCAACCCAAAGACAGCACGACGAACGAAGGGTTCAAAGGCTTCACCAATACCAATTGCCCCTTTTTGCCGTGCCACGAGGGCGTGCAGCGCGAGTTCAACTGCCTGTTTTGCTACTGCCCGCTCATCGCCTATGAATGCCCCGGCCCCTATAAGGTGCTCGACAGCGCCAATGGCGTGAAGCGCAAGGATTGCTCCGCCTGCACCTTGCCGCATGACGGGTTTTCGCATTCGTGGAACTTTGTGCAGCGCTGGCTGGAATATCCGGTCGTCTGGTCGGGTGCGCCGCAAACCGAGCCCCCCACCCGCCGCCCGCAACCGCCCAGCAAAGCCTGATCGCGGGCTGAGGCGTTTTGACGGATTTTGGCGTGCATGTCGTCTTGACCGAGGCGGCTGCCATCCGTAAGCCTTTGCGCACTCTGGGGGCCTGTAGCTCAATGGTTAGAGCAGGGCGCTCATAACGCCTTGGTTGGGGGTTCGAGTCCCTCCGGGCCTACCAGAGCGGCAAAATGGCATTGAAAATGCTCAGTTTTTCGCCGTTTTTGTATCAAGGCGTGCGGGTGACACAACGTTCCCCGTTTGTCCCTGCCCCATCACAAGGCGTTATCGGTCCGCTGAGCGCGTTTAATGCTCGGCCTCTGCAAGCGTCTGGTGGCCGCCCCACGCCATGATCGCATACGCCTGCCAGCCCGATTCCGCGATGGCGGTGAGCCGGTATTTGCGCAGGCCGTGCGCTGACTTCTCGATGCCGGCAGCCGCTGCGGCATCGCGGATCACATTGCCCAGCCCTTTGACCGATCGCACTCGGCCTTGCGCTTCAAGAAAGGTAAAGCCCCCGGCGAGGCAAGAGAGTGCGGCCTTGACGGTTTCGCGCTCATCGGCCCAGCCAATCGCATAGGGTGGCAGCGGGCTGGACCATGGCACAAGTGCCGGGTTGCCGGTTTTTGTCTGCCGATATGTCAGCACGCCATCGTGGTCGATATTGCGCGGGCCAAGGGTTACCGCGTCTTTGGTGCGCGCGCCGGTCCAGCAAACGAGTTCAAAGCAGGCGCGGGCCACTGTTCCGATGGGCCAGTGCGCGCGAAAGGCTGCGACCTCGGCATGGGTCCACGCTGGATAGCCATCTGTTTTCGGCTTGGAGCGCTTGACGCCAAGTGATGGGTCGACTTCGATCTCGCCCCGGCGCTTGGCCCGCCAAGCACGCGCCGCCATGCTTTTAGGCGCTTGTTGGCGGCATCGGCGTTGAGCTTGTCGAGGTCCGCCTCGATATGGCGCGGCTTGAGCCCTTTGAGGGGGGCGGTACCGTAAGCGGTTTCAATCGCATCAAAGTCGCGGCGCAAGATGGATTGATAGAGCTTTGACAGCTCGGCAACGGCGCGGCTGGCCTTTTCGGCGCGCAATGGCGATTGGGTCTTTCAGGCTCGCCTCGGCTGTTGCCCATGCGGCCACAAAATCCGGGTGCGTTTCGGGCAAATCCGGCAAGCGGATGCCCGTGGCGCGATGATATTTCACCACGCGGTCACCACGACGCTGGCGCCTGATCCCCTTCAACTGGACACCCCAAACAGGTGATCGCATGCCGATTCCCCCTCGCTCTCGCCTTCAATGGGCAAGGAGGAAGCATAGGCGTCAAGATCAAAGCGATCGTAAAGGCGTTTCGCGCCCAGCATGCGCCGGGGCAGATCGAGCTGCCGCAGCATGGATTCGGACACGCCCAAATAGTGCGCGACCTCCGGGGCTGGCATCAGTCGGGGGGTAAAGTGGGGATCGTGTTTACCCATTGCGAGAGCCCACGCTGTCGATATTCGCCCGGATCACGTCAAAGCTGATTGCCACCACCAACGGGTTGGCACCCCATGCGTCGCGGCCGTGCAAGCTGTTCCAGAGGTCGCGGAAACTTTCGCGCGGCGTGTCGAAGCTGTTTCCGTGATTTTGCCCGTGATTGAACCAATACGCATCGGCGTAACCCTCTCCGAAAGGGACTTCACCGTTTTCAGAAGTGCCGCCCTCTGCCATAGCATCCGCCTCGCTGATCTCCTGCAGCTGTTGCACCCGCACATCGGTCACGATCAGGGTGAGGCGTGAGGCCCAGCGGGGCATGAACCGAGCGTGACGATAGCGGCCCGGCTCTGTGCCCCAGCCATGCGGCTCCCTAATCCAGTTGTCGCGACCGCCGTCAGCTTCATACTGGATCGGCGCCCACGCCCGACGATAGCCAGCCTCGGCGCATTTCTCGGCAATCTGTTTGCCGCTGAGAGGATCTAAGCCGTCCATTGTCCGCCACGCCTCGCGCACATAGAGGCGGTCGCCCTTCGACCAAGGCAGCCGCCATTCTTCGATCACCTCGAGGGTGAGGCTGTCGCAGGTCCACCAGCGTGGCCCGTCCATGCAAGCCGAGCCCCATGGTTTCGATGGCTGTGGCCTAAGAAGGCGCCGCGTCTGCGTCTTGTGCCCCTCAAGCAGCGCCCGCACCATTGGCGCAGAAAAGGGGATCTGTTTGTTAGCCATAGCGCGCCACCCTCAGATCAGGTTGAACGCCAGCGCCACGCCAACGCATATGATCGCGCTTGAGGCGTAGAGGATCGGCAGGATCGTGGCGGCGATGGCGAGGCCGAGGCCGTTGGTTTCCTCTTCTTTGGCGGCTTCGGCGAAGTGGAAGATGAAGGCGAGCCCGAGGGCGCCAATCGTGATAAGGGCAATGCCAATGGCGAGGGTCATGCTTCACCTCTGAAATACTGGGGACGGCGCGCCAGCTCGTCCGCGATGAACATTTCCGCAAAGAGCGGAAACCGTTTCTCGATCCGGCGGCGTAGGTTTTGGTGTCTGACCCGCCCCTTGGCCTCGGTGCTCCATCGGCGAACTGGGCGCTGCTCGATACACTCCCAGCCGATGGTCCAGCCAGTGCCCGGCGCGTATTTGGTTCCCGGGGCCGACATCCGCACGATCTCATCCGGGATCGGATAAGGTAGATCGCACAGCACAGACAGGGCTATGCGCGGCATATTATGGGGCGGGGATGTGTAGGGATTGCCCCAAAATAACCGGCAGCGCCACTTCCCGCTCATGCCGCACCGCCTTCCAGTGCTTTCTCGAGCACGGCGAGGGTTCGCCCGTGTTGCTCGGCGCAACGCTGCAAGATGGCCGCGCGCACTTTGAGCAGCAGGTCAAAGGGCGAGTGCAGCTTGGCAAAGGCCAGTTCGCGCTGTACCTGGGCGGTGGCGGTTTCGCTGATCTTTGCGGTGATCGGATTGCGGCTCATTCGGCGGCCTCCGCTTTGGCATTCAGATGCGGCCAGCTGCTGCGGATCTCGGCGGGCAACCATCTGTTGTCGTGGCGGACTTTGGCACGGCAAGGCAAACTGCTTGTGGCCGAGGGTGCGGTGGTGGAGAGCCTCTGGCCCGGGCCGATCGTCGCCGCCTCGCTTGGCCCCGAGACCTGCGCCGAGATCGGCCGCGCCTGCCCCGAACTGCCCCGCGCTACACGGTCGGGTGCCGGTCGAGGCGGTGTTTGGCCCGCAAGCCCTGCCCGGCCTGACCCGGCGCGAATTGCGGGCGCTGACGCGCGGCCTTGCCCCCCCCCCCCCGCGCGAGCGCCTCGGCCGGATCCCGTAGTGGTTTCGGGCGCGCGATCTTGACCTGCTGCGACGGGACCGTTGAAACCCGGACCTTCGTTGCCCAACGCGTGAATGACAGCTCTGGTGAAGGTTTTGCGCTTGATGCGGCGAGGCCGCGCCCTAGATGCTGCATTGTCACCACATGGGGCATCTGGCCTCGGGCATGGTGACCGAATTCGCCGTGCGCGGGTGACAGGCGCCGCGATGCTCCGACAAACCCGGTCGCGCCGCGCGCGTCTCGCCCTTGCCGCCTGACCCTTGCCCGCCCGGACCGCGGCGATGAGGCCGCCGCGGTCCGTTCAGGGGCGTTGCGTCGGTGCGCCCGGGCGGAACAGCAAAAGCCGCAGCGCGTTCATTGTCACCAGCACGGTGGCGCCGGTGTCAGCCAGAACCGCGACCCAAAGCCCGGTGATGCCGAACACCGTGGTGAGCAGAAACACCGCCTTGAGACCAAGCGCGATGGCGATGTTTTGCCGGATATTCGTCATCGTGGCCCGGGCAAGGCGTACCAAGCCCGCCACATCGCCGACGCGGTTGCGCAACAGCGCCGCATCGGCGGTCTCGAGCGCGACATCGGTGCCCGACCCCATCGCCACGCCGACATCCGCCGCCGCCAGCGCGGGGGCATCGTTGATCCCGTCGCCGATCATCATCACCCGCCCGGCCGTCGCAAGCGCGCGGATCGCCGTGAGCTTGTCCTCGGGCAGAAGCTGCGCGCGATGCGCGAGGCCAAGTTCTGCGCCAAGCTCCGCCGCGATGGCTTGCGCGGTGCGGGCATTGTCGCCGGTCAGCATCAAGGTGGAGAGGCCCAGCGCGTGCAACTGCGCCAGCCCCAGCGCCGCATCGGCGCGCGGCTCATCGCGCAGCGCCACAAGACCCTGCGCCGCGCCCGCCCGCAGCAAGATCACCACCGTCTTGCCCTCGGCCTCGAGCCTCGCCACCCGGGTCGCCAGCGCCTCGGTCAGCGCGCCGCGCTCCGCGGCAAGACGCGCCGAGCCAAGGCAGACGAGGGTGCCCTCGATCACGGCCTCGGCGCCTTTGCCGGGCAGGGCGCGGGCCCCGGTGGCGGGGGCGGCGGCGATGCCGCGCCGCTCCGCCTCGGCGCAGATCGCCTTTGCCAGCGGATGGCTCGCGCCGCTCTCGACCCCGGCGGCAAGCGCCAGCAACTGAGCCTCGTCACCGCCAAGCGCGACCAGATCGGTCACCCGCGGTGCGCCCTCTGTCAGCGTACCGGTCTTGTCGAAGGCGACATGGGTGACGCGCGCCGCCGCCTCGATCACCTTGCCGCCCTTGAGCAACAGCCCGTGGCGCGCGCCCAGCGACAGCGCCGCGCTGATCGCGGCGGGCACCGAAATCACCAGCGCGCAGGGGCAGCCGATCAGCAAGAGCGCAAGCGCGCGGTAGACCCAGTCGCTCCAGCCCTGGCCGAACGCCAGCGGCGGGACCAGCGCGACCAGCGCCGCGACCCCGACCACGGCGGGCATATAGAGCCGGCTGAACCGGTCGATGAACCGCTCGGTGGGGGCGCGGGCGCTCTCGGCCTCGGTCACAAGGCGGATGATGCGGGCGATGGTGTTGTCGGCCGCCGCCTTGGTGACGCGCAGGCGCAACAGCGCCTCGCCGTTGATCGAACCGGCGAACACCGCCGCGCCGGGCTCTTTCAGGCTGGGGAGGCTCTCGCCGGTCACCGGGCTTTCATCGACCCCCGAGATGCCCTCGATCACCACGCCGTCGCAGGGCAGATGATCGCCGGGGCGGACCTGCACAATCTGGCCGATCTGCAATGTTTCGGCGGCAACCTCGCGGATCTGCCCGCCCGTCTCGAGCCGCGCGGTCTTCGGCACGAGGCTTGCGAGCGCGCGGATGCTGTCGCGCGCCTTGTCCGCCGAGACGCCCTCGAGCAACTCGCCCAAAGCGAACAGGAACACCACCACCGCGGCTTCCTCTGGTGCGCCGATCAGGAGCGCGCCGGAGGTGGCGATGGTCATCAGCATCTCGATGGTGAAGGGCATGCGCGCGCGGGCCAGCATGAGAGCGCGCCGCGCCACCGGGGCGATGCCGACAAGGGTTGCAAGCCCGAAGGCCCAGGGCGCGATCTCGGCGGGCAGAACGAGGCGCGCCGCCAAGGCCAGGGCCAGCAGGGCGCCGGTGCCAAGGACAAGACGGCCCTTGGCGCTGTGCCACCACCTGCGCGGCGCCGGTTTGGCCGGTGCGGCGGGGGCTTGCGGTTCGGGCTCGGGCGCGGGTTCGGGGGGCACAGCCGCAGCCGCAAACGCGCCCTCGGGCAGCACGAAGGCCCCCTTTCGCCGCTCGGGCGGCGAGCCCTTGGGGGCGATGCCGAAACCGACCGCGCGCACCGCTTTCTCGATGCTATCGGGCGCGGTCAGGGCCTCGTCGAGCCTGAGCCGCAGCCGCTCGGCCATCGGCGCCACATCCACCTCCGAGACGCCGGGCAGCCGCTCCACCGCGCCGCGCACCTTGGCCGCGCAAGAGCCGCAATCCATCCCCGTCACGTGCCATTCGCGTTGCCCCGCGCCCGCCGTCGTCATGCCCGTTCTCCGTGGTGAGTCTTCGATCGCAATCAGATATACGACCTACAGCAACTGTAGGTTCAACCCGTGTCGCGGGTTTTTCGTCCCCGCGCCGGGGCGCAAGGCACCGCGGCCCAGCATCGCAGGAGACAGGCCCATGCTGTCGATCGGAACCCTCGCAAAGCGCACCGGCACCAAGGTGCAAACGATCCGCTATTACGAACAGATCGGCCTGATGCCCGAGCCCGGGCGCAGCGACGGCGGTCAGCGCCGCTATGGCGCGCCCGAGCTTGACCGGCTCGCCTTCATCCGCCACGCTCGGCAACTCGGCTTTCCGTTGCAGGCGATCCGCGACCTGCTGGCACTCTCCGACAGCCCCGAGCGGTCTTGCGCTCAGGTGGATGCGGTCGCCCGCAAGCAGCTGCGCGAGGTCGAGGCGCGCATCGCCCGGCTCGAGGCGCTGAGGGCGGAGTTGCAGCGGATGATCGGCGAATGCAGGGCCGACCGGATCGCAAATTGCCGCATTCTCGAGGTGCTGCGCGAGCACGCAGAATGTCTGTCCGATCACGAACCACCCATGCCCTGAAACCGCCCGCGAGCCGCGGCCAGCGCTCGTCCCCTCCTCGCGGGTCAATCCCCCGGTTGAACGTGCGGCTCGCCGGGCATATGGCGAGCACCTCGCTTGGACGAAACCGAGACCGCGGAGGCGACAGAGTGCGTAAAGCTTATCGAATTCGTCGGCAGAGAAATGTTCTTTGCGACAGGGGGGCAACAGGACGAAGAGAGAGTGAATTAAAGCGCAGCAATCAGAGGCTCAACGTATTCCTCAGGGAAAACACCGACCTCCTGAAGCGGATTGGCAAATACGCGCAGCCTCACACCACCTTACCCCTCAGTTTGCGCGCAGTGAGGATGTCAGGTGGCGCAGCAATTTGTTGCCGACTTGTGTGAGGGAAAATGCCCGGCCCGAGCGTTGCCATTCACCGATCAAGCCATTGACCATCACCATTTGCGAAATGGCGGCTTCTTCGGCGCTGATATCTGGGGAAAGCTGGCCTGCGTCGCTGGCGCGTTGCATCAAGGTGCGCAGCATCTCGTAGATATTTCCGTTGATCGTTTCACGCCATGGGGCTGTGTCGTCCCCCGGTGTGCCGGATTGCAAGATCAGATGCAGCCTTTGCTGGCGCTCGTTGGTCTCGATCATTTGCAGAAATTCAAAGCCCGTCGCTTCGATAATATCGAGCGGGTCACCCGAGGTCGGTTCGTTTGCAGCCGTTTCTAGGCGCAGCAGTTGCGGGGGTTTGTAACGCTCATAAATCGCTTTGAGCACATCGGTTTTATCTTTGAAATGCCAATAGATCGCCCCGCGTGTGGCGCCGGCTTCGCGGGCCACTTGCTCAAGCGTCGTTTGGGCGATGCCACGCGCACAAAACAACCGTTCGGCAGCGTCGAGAATCCCCAAGCGCGTTTGTTCCGCGTCTGCTTTGCTGCGTCTCACATCACCTCCGGCGCCTAATTTGCCTGTTGTTTCGTCAGTTTTAGCATGGGTCAAGTCTGACGATGGCCTTGCTGGCGTGAGCCCCCTTTACAAACAAACGCGTATGTATGTAAAGGGGGCTAAAATAGCAGGCAAAGGAATCGGCATGCAGCGGGTGGTATGGGAAAAGCGCGGTGCGGTCGTGTCGCGGCGGGTGTTTCTGGCGGGCGCCAGTGCGGCGCTCGCGGGCTGTGCGCAGGTGCAATATGATGCACCTTTGGCCGTTGCACCGGGGCGGTTTGATGCCAATGCGCCCGCGCGGGCCGACCGGGCCGAGGGCTGGTGGCGCGCGTTCCGCGATAGCCAACTTGATGCGCTGATTGCAGCGGGGGCGGCGCGCAACCTGGATGTGCTGCAAGCGGTCGCCGCAATTGACGAAGCCCGCGCTAATGCGGGTTTGGCACGGGCGTCGGACCTGCCACAACTGGCGGGCTCTGCGAGTGCCACGCACGGCAACCCGCAAGGTGCGGGCATGTCCAACACAAGCACGGTTGGGCTAGGCAGCAGTTGGATGCTCGATCTGTTTGGAGCGAACCGCGCCAACCGCAAAGCCGCAGCGGCGCGGCTGGATGCGGCTTATCTCAGCGCCGATGTCGCGCGCCTTACCATGCAGCAGGCGATTGCGCAGGCTTACGCGGAACTTCGGTTCCAGCAAGCTTCCATTGCCCTGACGCGCCGCTCGATTGAAAGCCGCAAGCGCAGCCTTGAATTGACTCGTGCGCAGGTGGACAGCGGCGCCGCGGGCCGTTTGGAACTTTTGCAAGCCGAGCAATTGGTGGCTGAAGGGGAGGCGCAATTGCCCGCCTTTGAAACCGGCTTCGACCAAGCCTTGGTGCAATTGGCGAGCCTGACCGCGCAAACTGTTTCAAGCTTGCGGCCGTCGCTCCAACGTGGCGCGCCGCAACCGGTGCCGCGTTATCGCGCCTCTGTCGGCGTGCCCGCCGATGTGTTGCGCGTGCGCCCTGATGTGCAGATGGCCGAGCGGCTCTATGCCGCCTCGGTCTATGATATTGGCGTGGCGAAAGCGGCCTTCTTCCCGTCGGTTACATTGACGGGGGCAATCACGCCGACCCGCGTGCATGATACCACCTCAATCACGCCGTGGACGCTGGGCCCCGCGCTTGATCTGCCGATCTTCACCGGCGGTGCCAACCGCGCCAATTTGCGCGGGGCTGAGGCGCGGGCGCTTGAAGCGAAACTCGCGTGGGAAGCCGCCGTGCTCAACGCCATTGATGAGGTCGAAACGGCGCTGGCCGCCTATACCCGCGATGGCCGCAATATCGCCGCGCAGCGCCATCTGGTCGATACCAGTTCAGAGACGCTGGAATTGTCGCGCACCAACTATTCTCTGGGGCAAGGCGATTTCATGACTGTCCTTGATGCCGAGCGGACCTATCTCTCTGCACAGCAGGGCCTTGCCCAAGCACAGGCGCAGCGCGCCGCCCATTATATCACCCTCAGTGTCGCCGCCGCAGGCGCGCCGAACTGACCCTCTTCCTCAACCGACCCTCCCACAGCGTTTCAGGTTCCCCATGTCCTTCCACAGATCCTCCTTGATCCTTCCCCTTGGGTTTGCGCTTGCGCTTTTGCCCAACGCCCTTTTGGCGCAACAACAGGGCCGTGGCCCTGCGCCCGTCACGGTGATCACCGCCGAGGCCCAAGATTTGACCCTTGATGCCCGCTTGCCGGGGCGTATCAAAGCCTCGACCGAGGCAGAGGTGCGGCCGCAGGTGTCGGGCATTCTGCGCGACCGTCTGTTTGATGAGGGCGCCTCAGTCACCCGTGGCCAACCGCTCTATAAAATCGAAGATGACAGCTATCGCGCCGCCGTAGCAGCCGCCGAAGCCGCCGTTGCGCAGGCCGAAGCGGCCCGCGACTTGGCGGTTCTGGAAGAAAAGCGCGCGGTTGAACTTTTCACCAACCGTGCCGGGTCTGAACAAAACCGCGATAGCGCCGTGGCCAGCCGCCAATCGGCCGATGCCGCGTTGCAAGCGGCGCAGGCGCAATTGATGAGTGCGAATATCGAGCTGGATCGCACGACGATCCGCGCGCCGATTTCGGGTGTGATCGGTCTGACGCAAGCCACCACCGGTGCGCTGGTTGCGGCCCAGCAATCGACCGCGCTCACCACGATCCGTGCGCTGGACCCGGTTTATGTCGATGTGACGCAATCAGCGACCGACATTCTGCGCATGACATCGACCCCCGAAGGTCGGGAGATGCGTGCCACGGGTGAGGCCACTCTGATCTTGGCCGATGGGTCGATCTTCCCGCAAAAGGGGCGTCTTGAGGCGGCAGAGCCGCGGGTGGAGCCGACCACGGGTATGGTGACCCTTCGCATGACCTTCCCGAACCCGGATCATGTGCTGCTGCCCGGCATGTATGTGGAGGTGGACCTGCCGCAAGCGCAGGCCAAAGGCGCGTTTAAGCTGCCGCAAAACGCGGTGATGCGCGACCGTTCGGGCGATGCTTATGTTTGGACGGTAGAGGATGGTCACGTTGCCCAGCACAGTGTCGAAGTGGCCGCACCTTCGGGCAATGAATGGATCATCACCGGCGGGCTTGAGAGCGGCGCGCAAGTGATCACCTCGGGCTTCCAAAAAACCGGTGTTGGCGCTCCGGTGCAAGTAGTGCCCGCAGGTGCGCCGGGTGGTGCCCCGCAGGGCGCGCCTGAAGGGGCCGCTCCGGAAGCGGAGGCGCATTGATGTCTCGGTTCTTTATTGATCGGCCCATTTTCGCTTGGGTTATTGCCCTTGTCATCATGGGCATCGGTGCTTTGTCGATCTTGCGGCTGCCTGTGTCGCAATATCCTTCCATCGCCTCCCCGGCGGTTGTGATCTCGGCCACCTATCCCGGCGCTTCGGCGGAAACTGTCACCGACACCGTGGTGCAGGTGATCGAAAAGCAGATGACCGGCCTTGATGGGCTGCGCTACATCCGCTCGGACACCACCTCAACCGGTCGCGCCACGATCACGCTGACCTTTGAATTGGGCACTGACCCAGACATTGCGCAGGTGCAGGTGCAAAACAAACTGGCCCAAGCGGAGGCCAGCCTGCCGCAATCGGTGACGCGCCAAGGGGTGACGGTGGCAAAATCCACCACCGGCTTCTTGATGGTTGTCTCGCTGATTTCACCGGACCATTCGCGCTCTGGCGTGGAGCTGGCCGACTATATGACCTCGTCGATGGTCGAGAGCTTCTCGCGGCTTAAAGGCGTGGGCTCGGTGCGGGTCTTTGGCTCTGAACATGCGATGCGTATCTGGCTCGATCCGCGCAAGCTCAAAGCCTATGACATGGCGCCTGCAACGGTGATTGCCGCTGTTCAGGGGCAAAACGCGCAAATCTCGGCGGGCTCTTTTGGGGCGCTTCCTGCGCCCGAGGGGCAATTGCTTAACGCCACCATCACCGCACAATCGCTGCTGCAAACCCCGGCGGATTTCGAGCGGATCGTGCTGCGGGCCGATACCGATGGCGGGCTTGTTTTGCTGCGCGATGTGGCGCGGGTGGAACTGGGCGCCGAGATGTATGAGATTGAGGCGTTCCACAATGGTGCGCCCTCGGCCGGTATGGCGATCCAGTTGGCTTCTGGCGCGAACGCGCTTGATACGGCCAAGCTGGTGAAAGCGCGGATGGCGGAATTGGCGCCATTTTTGCCTTCGGGCATGGATTACGTCATCCCCTATGACACCACGCCTTTCGTGACGCTTTCGATTGAAGAGGTGGTGAAAACCCTCTTTGAGGCCATCGTGTTGGTGGTTTTGGTGATGCTGCTCTTCTTGCACAATGTGCGGGCGACGCTGATCCCGACCTTGGCGGTGCCGGTGGTGCTTTTGGGGACCTTTGGCGTGATGGCGGCCTTTGGCTTCTCGATCAACACGCTCACCATGCTGGCCATGGTGCTTGCCATCGGGCTCTTGGTCGATGACGCCATCGTTGTGGTGGAAAACGTCGAGCGGATCATGGGGGAAGAACACCTTTCCCCGCGTGAGGCGACGCGTAAGTCTATGGGCGAAATCTCGGGCGCGCTTGTCGGTATTGCCATGGTGCTTTCTGCCGTGTTCGTGCCAATGGCGTTCTTTGGCGGTTCGACCGGGGAGATTTATAAGCAGTTCTCGGTCACCATCGTCTCTGCCATGGCGCTTTCGGTCATTGTGGCGCTTGTTTTCACGCCTGCGCTGTGTGCGACACTGCTGAAGCCCCATTCTGAGGCCAAGGGCGGCTTTGCAAATTGGTTTGGCGACCGGTTTGAGCGCCGCTTCACCCGCATCACTGGGGGGTACGGCGGGATCGTGAAATGGGTCGTGTCGAACCCGGTCAAAGGGCTCATCGTCTATGCCGCGCTGGTGGCGGGGATGATTGCGCTTTACGAACGCACGCCAACCTCGTTCCTGCCCGATGAAGACCAAGGCGTGCTGATGACGCTGGTGCAAACGCCTTCGGGGACGACGGCGGCGGAAACCAAAAAAGTCGTGCGTCAGGTCGAGGCCTATTACCAAAACGCAGAGGCGGAAAACGTCGAATCCGTCTTCTCGGTCGTTGGCTTCTCCTTCGCGGGGCAAGGCCAAAACATGGCGATGATGTTCATCAAGCTCAAAGACTGGTCTGAGCGTGTCGGCCCGCAAAACGGGGCGGAGGCAATCGCTGGCCGTGCCTTTGGGCCGCTGATGGGTGGCATCAAAGAAGCGATCGTGATCCCGATCGTGCCGCCGCCGGTTTTGGAACTGGGCAACTCGAACGGGTTCACCGCCTTCTTGCAGGCCCGCACCGGGCAAACGCATGAAGAACTGCTCGCCGCGCGCAACCAGCTTTTGGGCATGGCATCGCAAAGCGATCTGTTGCAAGGCGTGCGCCCCAACGGGGTGGAAGATGCGGCCCAGTTCCGGCTCGATATCGACTGGGCGAAAGCCGGTGCCGTTGGCCTGACCGCGGCGGATGTGGGCGATTTCCTCAATACGGTCTGGTCGTCTTCCTATGTGAACGACTTCTTGAACGAGGGCCGGGTGAAACGGGTCTATGTGCAGGGGGAACCCTGGGCACGCTCGACCCCTGCCGATTTCGCGCTTTGGCGTGTGCCGAATGCGAATGGGGATTTCGTTTCGCTTTCGACTTTTGCCGATGAGAAATGGGTCTTCGGCCCGCAGCAAATCGTGCGCTACGATGCGCTTCCCGCGATGGAGATCCAAGGTTCGCCTGCGGCGGGGGTTTCCTCTGGTGCTGCGCTTGAGGAAATGGAGCGTTTGGCCGCGCAACTGCCGCCCGGGTTCTCGCTGCAATGGTCGGGGCTCTCGCTTGAGGAGAAAGAAGCGGGCAATGGTGCGATGCTGCTTTACGCGCTGTCGCTGGCCACTGTGTTCCTGTGCTTGGCCGCGCTTTATGAAAGCTGGGTGATCCCGATTGCGGTGATCGTGGCAATGCCGGTGGGGATCATCGGGGGCCTGATTGGTGCGTGGCTTGGCGGGCAGGCGAATGGTGTCTACTTCCAAGTGGGTCTGCTCACCGTGGTGGGCCTGACGGGTAAGAACGGGATCATGATCGTGGAATTTGCCCGTGAACGGATGCGGAGCCTTGGCGAAACCGGGCTGCAAGCGGCGGTCGAGGCCGCGAAACTGCGGTTCCGTCCGATCTTGATGACCTCGCTCGCCTTCAGCTTGGGGGTCGTGCCGCTGATCTTGTCGACCGGTGCGGGTGCCGGGGCGCGCGAGGCGATTGGCTACACCACCTTCTTCGGGACTTTGTCGGGGACGGGGCTCGCGATCTTCTTCGTGCCGCTCTTCTTCCGGCTGGTGGATGCGCTCTTCGGGCGCCGTAAAGCGAAAGCGACAACCGCCTAAGGCCATGACATCGGGTTGCGTTTCGGCGCGACCCAATCGACCAAACATCAAGGCGCCCGAGTGGTTCGGGCGCCTTTTTCAGTGGGTGTGCAAGGGAGTGGTTTCCGCATGGGAGGCCTCGTGCAGATAAAAAGACGGCGGTGGTTTGCACCACCGCCGCCCGTTCGACCCAGCCTTGGGGGGGAGCCGGATCAATACCGGATCATGACCGATTTCAGTTCGGTGTAGTTCTCGATGAAGGCAGAGCCGTATTCGCGGCCAATGCCCGAACCTTTGGCGCCACCAAAGGGAACTGAAGGGTCCACAATCGTGTGCATGTTCACCCAAACCGTGCCCGCTTCGACTTGCGGCACCAGCCGCAGCGCGGTCGCCAGATCATGGGTCCAGACCGAGGCGGTCAGCCCATAGGGCGTGTCGTTCATCTCGCGCACGAGTTCCTCTTCATCGTCATAGGCGACCAGCGTGCCCACCGGGCCAAAGACCTCTTCGCGCCACGAGGTGCTTTGCAGCGTTTTCGGGCGGATGATCGTCGGTTTCACGTAGAAACCGGGGCGGTCGAAGGCGGTGCCCCCGGTGACGATTTCATCGCCTTCGGCCCGTGCCGTTTCAAAGGCGTCGAGACATTTTTGGAACTGCGCTTCGGTGGCAACGGGGCCGATGCCTGCCTCAAGGTCCAACGGGTCGCCCGGCTGCATGGTTTCAAGCCGCGCACGGATTGCCTCGGCCACGGCATCAATCTGGCTGCGATGCACCAAGAAACGCTCCGCCGAGGCACAGATTTGCCCGGTGTGCATGAAGCCCGCCTCGATCATACCATCGACGATTTCTTCAACCTTCATATCCGGCAGGAAGCCCGCGGCGTTCTTGCCGCCCAGTTCCAGCGTGACGTGTTTGAGGTTCGCCTTCATCGATTCCAGCGCCACGATATTGCCGGTGTTGACCGAACCCGTGAGCGAGACTTTCGCAATCCGTTTGTCGGGGATGATGATGTCGCCCAAACGACCGGGGCCGTTGATCACGTTCAAAACGCCATCGGGTAGGCCCGCTTCCTTGCCAAGCTCTGCCACACGCAGCAGCGAAAACGGCGTGGGGGAGGCGGATTTGAGCAGGGCCGTGTTGCCGGTGGCAAGCGCCGCGCCGAACTTCCAGACCGGGATCATCACGGGGAAGTTCCACGGGATGATGCCAAAGACCACGCCCAAGGGTTGGCGCAGGGTCATTGCGGTGTAACGCTCTTTGCCAGCCGCCGGGACCGAGGGTTGGATCGTCTCACCCGAGATTTTCGTCGCCCAGCCCGCATAGTAGCGCAGGAATTGCGCCGCCCAACCGACTTCGATCATCCGTGAAAGCGCAAGCAGTTTACCCGATTGCAGCGTTTCCAACTGGGCGATTTCCTCGCCATGTTCTTCAATCAGATCAGCGAAGCGATAAAGAATCCGCTCGCGCTCGGCAGGGGCCGTCTCTGCCCAGGATCCGCGGAAGGCGGCATCGGCGGTGGCGATCGCTTCTTCCACCTCTTCCGGCGTGGCTTGCGCCACGGAGCCAATCACCTCGCCATTCGCGGGGTTCTTAATCTCAATCCGCGCGCCTTTGCCTTCAACCGCTTTGCCGTTGATGAAATGCCCCTGCTGGCGCGCCAAAAAGGCGCGCACTTCGGGAAGGATGTCTTGTTGTGCCATAGTCTTAGTCTCCGGTCTTATTCAGCGGCGATGGCTGCCGTATTGGGCAGGCCGCAAATCAGGTCGCTGGCCTTTTCGGCAAGCGCGATGGTGGGGGCGTTGGTGTTGCCCGAGGGGATATGTGGGAAGGTGGAACTATCCGCGACGCGCAGCCCTTTGATGCCATGCACCCGCAGTTCGGGGTCCACGACAGAGGTGGCCGGGTCTTGGCCAATGCGGCAGGTGCCCACCGGGTGGTAAACCGTCCGCGTTGTGCGCCGTACCCAAGCCTCAAGCCCTTCAAAGTCAGCCGACGATACCGCCGGGTTGAACAATTCGGTCACTTGGTCTTTCAGCGCGGGCTGTTCAAAGAACTTCAGCGCTAATTGCGTGGCCCGGATCTGTCCTTCCACGTCGCGCGGGTCTTCCAGATAGGCGGCACGGATCCGCGGCAGATCTTCAGGGTCGGCGGAGCGAATTTCGACCTCGCCACGCGATTTCGGCTGCAGGTGCCCCGTTTTGATCGTGATGCCATGGTCGCGGCCTTTTTGGTTCAGGTCCGGGTCATCCCAAGTGTCGAGCACGGGGAGGAAGTGGAACTGCACATCGGGCCGCCCCGCACCGGTGCTGTCAATAAAGGCAAAGGCTTCCAAAATGGGCGAGGTCAGCACGCCCGAGCGCAGGAAGGTCCACTCAATCCCGTGGCGCAGCGCTTTGAGCCCTTTGTCTTGGCCATAAAGCGAGATCGGGTCCTTGATCGCGGCATTGACCGACATATGCAGGTGGTCATGGAAGTTGCGGCCCACCGGAAGCTCGGCTTTTTGCGGAACGCCCGCACGGCGCAGCACCTCTGCCGGGCCAAGGCCGGAAAGTTGCAGAACTTTGGCCGAGCCAATCGCGCCCGCCGTCACAATCACCTCATTGCGGGCGTTGGCGGTGACGGTTTTGCCATGCACCTTGTAGGTGACACCGGTGGCGCGCCCGTCTTCAATCTCGACCCGCTGCACCATCGCGTTGAGTTGCAGCTTCAGGTTTTTATCTTTGCGGATGCGGCGCAGATAGGTTTGCGCGGTCGAGGCGCGCATGCCTTTATGCGTGGTGGTTTGGTAAAACCCAACGCCTTCCGATTGCGCGCCGTTGTGATCGACGATGTAGGGGTAGCCCGCTTGTTGACCCGCGCGGACAAAAGCTTCGCTCAGCGGGTGGCGATAGCGGTTTTCGCTGACATGCAGCGGGCCGGCATTGCCATGGTAATCGTTCGCCATGGCTTCGTTGTTTTCGGCTTTTTTGAAATAGCGCAGCATTTCGTCGCCGTTCCAGCCGGTGGCGCCAAAATCCCGCTCCCAAGCGTCGTAATCTTCTTTGTGGCCGCGCACATAGACCATGCCATTGATCGACGAACCGCCGCCCAGCACCCGGCCTTGCAGCACATCCATCGGGCGGTTCTTGGTGGGGGCTTCCGGCTCGGCCATATAGGGCCAAGATTTCGTCGGGATCACGCGGGACATGCCGCCGGGCGCACGAATGAAGAGGTTGAAATCGCTGCCGCCCGCTTCGAGCAGCAAGACGCTACCGCGGCCACGGCTCAGGATGTTGTAGGCGATCACGCAACCGGCTGAACCGGCGCCGACAATAATGTAGTCAAAGCTTTCGTTGGACATGTTGAACCCCTTTCGTGCAACTGCGGCACCGTTTCGTGCGGCGAACCGTTGAAGCGAAATTAGGTAGCTTGGCTAATAAATTCCATTTGGTCCTTTTAGCCTCTTGTTGTGCGCAATTGCACACAATGGGGTGGAACCAAAATACAATGGCTTTATTGCCACATCAGCGGTGCTTTTGCGGTGTGCTATGAAAGCTGTCGAGGCACTGACTTGCCAAGATGCACAGTGCGAATTAGCTAGCAAACCTATCGAAATCGGAGAGTCGCAATGCCAAAAATGAGCAAGCGTGAAGACCTTGGGCATCAGCTCATCACCGTCTCGCGGCGGTATCGGCGCGTGATGGACACGGTTTTTGCGGCGCATGGGCTTAGCACGGCCTCGACCTTGCCGCTGCGTTTTTTGGCCCGTGAGGCGCGCCCCTATCGGCAAAAGGAACTCGCTGAGCATCTGGATATCGAAGGGCCGACGCTGGTGCGGGTGCTTGATACGCTTGTGGCGCGTGGGTTTGTCGAACGCGCCGAAGATCCGGTGGATCGGCGTGCCAAGCTCGTTTCCGTCACCGTCGCGGGGCATGCATTCCTGCACGCGCTCGCAGGCCAGCTTGATGCGTTGCGCAACACCATTTTCGCAGGCGTTCCGGAGACCGAGGTTGCCAGCGCGCTGCGGCTTTTGGAGCGCATCGACAAGAACATCGAGGCGCAGGGCAATAAGACCTGAGCCAGCTATGGACGAACCCCCGGCACCGGGTTGCCGGGTCAATTAAGGCAAGAACAAATGACACGAACCCAACTCGGCCAAGCCTTGCGTCTTGGTCTCGCAGCCTGGACGGCCTTTGCCGTGGCCACGGCCCTTGGAATTGAACACGCCTTTTGGGCGTCGATGCCCGTTTGGGTGGTGGCGCAGCCGTGGCGCGGCGTGGTGTTTGAACGCGCGCTTTGGCGGCTTTTGGGCACGCTGATTGGCGGCGGCATTGGCTTGGTGTTGCTGACCCTTTCGCCCACGCCTTGGGTGACGGCAGTGGTGATGGCGGCGCTTTTGGCGCTGGGCGGGGCTCTGACCCACCTTTGGCAAGGCGTGCGCAACTATCTACCAATGATGACGGCGCTTACCATTGGTGTTGTGGTGATCCCGGCGCTTCTTGACCCGTCGGGTGGTTTTGATCTGGCGATGGACCGGCTCGCCTGCACCTTCATTGGCGGGGTGAGTGTGGCGCTCATCGTGGGGCTGTTCACGCCCAAGGCCGATAGTGCCGGCTTTCGGGCCGAGGGGGCTGCGCTCGCGCAGCGGTTTCCCGAAGTCGCGCGCTTGCTGCTTGATACCCGCGTGCCCACGACCCGCAAGGATGAGGTCGTGGCCGAGGTGATTCATTTGGGGGCCGAGCTTGAGACGAAAGCGCGCCTTGTTGCGGCAGGCTCGCGCGAAGGGTATCGGCGCATGGCGGCGCTGGATGCGATTTTGGCGGCGGGGCTGGCCCTTTTGGAAGCCGCAACGGAAGCCGCGCGCAACTTCCCCACCCGTGAAGCGGCGCAGCGCCTCTTGTCCGATGAACCCGGCACTGGCCCTTTGCCCGAAACCGGCCCCTTGCCGCGCTTGTCGCGGTCACTGGCGGCTCTTGGGGCGGCCATCGATGAACTTCAATCAACGGCGCCTTCGGGGCGTGATCTGCCGCGCCTTGCGCCGCCAGCAAACCCGACTCTGGCGCTTCGCGGGGCTGTTGTTGCGGCGCTGGCGAGTTTTGCGGGCTCTGCGATGCAGATCTTGGTGGGGGGCTTTGCGATGGAGCTGACCGCCTTTTCGATGGCGATTTTTGCGCTGGTGATGGGGTCTTTGCCGCAACCCAAGCTGATTGCGCCGAAAATGGCGGTGGGTGTCGTGATCGGCGCGGTGACGGGCGCGGCTTATCGGATTGGTTTGCAGCCGCATCTGACCGGCTGGCTTGATCTTGTTATCACGATCTTGCCGTTCATCGCCGTTGGCGCGATTGCCCGTGCTTATCCGCGTACAGCGATCTATGCGCTTGATTATAATATGTGTTTCATGCTCGCCAGTCAGGCGGGCGCGGCACCCGCGCTGACGCCGGATGTGATTCAATCGGCCATCGCGATGACGGTGGGGACGCTGGCAATTGTGGTCTGCTATGTGGCCTTGCCGCGCCCCGGTCCGGCACTGATCGGGCGCACAGAGGCGCGCTTGGCGGCGGATTTGGAGTTGATTGCAAAGCGTTCCGAGCCGATCTCTGCGCAACGGTGGACCGCGATCTGGGGGCGCCGCGTTGTGACTCTGGCGATCGAGTTGGAAAAGGCGGGCGAAGCTTTGCCGCGCCGGGTTCTCCGTTTGGCAAGTGCGGGTCACGCGGCCATCGACAATCGCAAAATTTCGGCCCCGCGCAGCCGGTAAAGCTGCAGGGGGCCGTGGGTCGAATTGTATTGTAGGGGCGGGCTGTTTACAGCCCGCTCACCGCGAGGGCGCCACCGCCCAGAAGGGCTTGAACCAGAAGCGCGAGGCTCCAAAACGCGGGGTATTCCCAACCGCCGTTCGTGTTGTTGAACCAAAAGCCGTTTTGCCGGTGCGCAAACCAACCCGCACCGGCGATGACCGGGATCAGGAGCAGCGCGGCCAAGCTCGTCCACAGCCCGATGATCAGCGCGACACCGCCCAACACTTCAGCGGCGATTGTCAGATAGGCGAAAAAGCCGGGCAGGCCGAGCGATTGGAAGAAACCCGCCGCGCCTTTGGGCGTGAAGACGAACACTTTCAGCCACGCGTGGGCGAGGAACAGCCCGCCCAGCGAAACGCGCAGTAGAAGAGAAGCAATGTCAATGGCTTGGGTGGAGCCGAAGCCGAGGGAGTTAAGAAGTTCGGTCATGGTCTTTGTCCTGTCTGGTCGCCCGCAGCGGCGTGTTTGATGACCTTGATGTAGCGCCGAACTTAATGCGCTTAAATGGACTTAATCGCGTAACACAATCCACGTTTTGTGCGAAATTTGCGCAGGGAAAAACACGCCTTTCCCGTCCGATAAGGACAGGGGAACTCTCTCCATAAATGGGGATATGCGCCCGAAGCCGGGCTTAGGTGATGGATTCGAGCCGTTCTTTGGACATATCGCCCGGCACAATCGTCACCGGAATCGGTAGGCTACCAGAATTGCGGCTCATCTGCGTCACCAGTGGGCCGGGGCCTGCTTTTTCGGTGCCAGCCCCTAGCACCAAGACGCCAATTTCCGGGTCTTCTTGCACCTGTGCCAAAATCTCGGTCACCGGATCGCCTTCACGGATCACAAGCTGCGGGTTCACGCCCTGCTTGTCGCGCATCCATTTTGCGAAAACCTCGAAATGCGCCTCAATCGCTTCGCGCGCTTCGGCCCGCATGATATCGGCCACGCCGATCCAGTGCTGGAACTCTTCTGGCGGGATCACCGAAAGAATGATCACCCCGCCATGGGTGTGCGATGCGCGCATGGCGGCATAGCGCATCGCATTTAGGCATTCGCGGGTTTGGTCGAGTACGACGAGAAACTTGCGCATTCGCTCCTCCGAGTGTCCCGCCATGTTCACCTCCCCGCTGCGTTTTGGCAATGGCTCCGTTGGCGCGCCTAGAGCGGCTGAGACACCGCCCAATCCCAATAAAGTTCGCGGATGCGTTTCGTCACCGGGTTGTCGCCATATTGCACATCGTCAAAGGCGGTGACCGGGGTGACTTTGGCAAAGTTACCCGACAAGAACACCTCATCGGCTTTGCGCACGTCATCCAGCGTTAGCACCGCTTCATGCACTTCCATCCCGGCGGCGCGCATATTGGCAATGTGGCGCGCCCGCGTGATGCCCGCCAAGAAGGTGCCATTGGCAATCGGCGTGAAGGCGACACCATCGCGGACCAAGAACACGTTGGCCGTGGCACTTTCCGCCAGATTGCCCATCGCATCACAGGCGAGCGCATTGCCAAAGCCCTTGCGCTGCGCCTCGACAAGCATCCGCGCGTTGTTCGGGTAAAGGCAGCCTGCCTTCGCGTTACAGACGTTATTGGCCAAAACGGGGCGGCGGAACTGCGTTGTGGTGACTGTGGTCGATTTATCGGCCGCAGGCATCGCAACTTCTTCAAGGCAGAGCGCAAAGCGGGTCGAATTGCTTTGCGGCGCCACGCCCAATTCAGAGCCATCCACCGCCCAATACATCGGGCGCACGTAAACCGCCGCATCGGGGGCGTATTTGCGCAGCCCCTCGCGCGCGATTTCGACCATTTCCGCAGCGTCGACGGTTGGCGTGATCATCAGCGCCTCGGCGGAGCGGTTCACCCGCGCGCAATGCAGATCAAGGTCGGGCACCAACCCGTCAAATAGCCGCGCGCCGTCAAAAACCGAAGAGCCCTGCCAAATCCCGTGGTCAGCGGCGCGCATAACGGCCACGTCGCCCTCGTGCCAAGTGCCTTCGAAATAGGTGCGAATATTGGTGCCGAATGCCATCTGCCTCTCCTTTGCGTCGGCGGATGCTAAGCACCGCATGGGGCAAAGGTCCAGAGCGCCGATTGTATCGGTGCCAAAAGGGGCGCAGTGGCTTCTGGAAGGATTTGCTTAACCTAGATTTCAGCATTTGCGCGGATTCTCCGCCGCATGTCGTCACCGAACCTTTCCGCATCTTCCGCATTGCCGCGCCTACTAATTGTGGGCGGGTCTGGCCGTTTGGGGCGTTTGTTGCGCCACGCTTGGGCTGGGGGCGCGAATGAGGCGCCGCAGCTGCTGTGGCAGGCACGCGCGGGAAGGGCCGTTGCGGAAAGCGACCTGATCTTTGACCCGCTGTCCGAACCGGAGGCCTATCTGTCGGCTATCGCGCAGGCCGATGTGGTGCTGAACCTTGCAGGCGTTGTGCGCGGCGATGCGGCGCAACTGGCCCGCAACACAGATTTGGCGCTGGCGGCGGTGGCCGCAGCCAAAGGCAAGCCGATTCTGGTGGCATCTTCCGCCGCTGTCTATGGCCGCGCAGGGGCCGAACCTTGCGCGGAAGAAAGCCAAATGATGCCGATCGCCCCCTATGGCGCGGCGAAAGCGGCCATGGAGCGCGCGCTTCTCGGTGCGTCTGGCGTCACGGTTCTGCGCATTGGAAATGTCGCCGGGGCGGATGCTCTTTTGGGGGCGGCGCCCACTTTGGAGCCGCGGCAGATTGATATCTTTCCGGCGGGGCATGGCCCCCTGCGCAGCTATATCGGTCCACAAGCTTTGGCAGGTGCGCTTGGGCACCTTGTACGGCTTGTGGCGGCGGGGCAGCCCGTGCCGCCCTGCCTAAACCTTGCGCTGGTTGGGCCGGTGGGGATGGAGGCTTTGGCCGAGGCAGCAGGCTTGGAATGGACGCCCCGCGCCGCCCCGGACGGGGCAATTGAACGCGTGGAACTGGCACTCGAGCGTGCGCAGGCGCTGGGCCTCGTGCCGGATCACCCCACCACGGCGGATGCCATTATCAATGACCTTCGGGGTCTGGAGGATCTTGGCGCATGACTTTGCGAAAACGCCTGTTCGATATCGCCTTCGCGTTGCTTTTGCTGCCGTTGCTGGGTTCGCTTTGCCTCGTGATAGCCGTCGTCCTTTTGCTGACACAGGGCCGCCCGATCTTTTACGCGGCCGAGCGGATGCGCGGCGCGCAAACACCTTTTCGGTTGTGGAAGTTCCGCACCATGACGGTGGTGGCCGAAGATGCGGGTGTTTCGGGGGGCAATAAGGCCTGCCGGATCACCCCCGCAGGGCGGGTGCTTCGGCGCTTCCGGCTCGATGAATTGCCGCAAATTTGGAATATTCTGAAGGGCGATATTAGCTTTGTCGGTCCGCGCCCGCCGTTGCGGGAATATGTCGAGCGGTTTCCCGATATCTACGCGGATGTGCTGCGCAATCGCCCCGGCGTGACCGGTCTTGCCTCGATCCATTACCATCGGCACGAGGAATGGCTGCTGTCGCGTTGTGAAAGCGCCGAAGATACCGACCGGGTCTATTGTAGCCGCTGCATCCCGGCCAAAGCCCGGCTTGATGGCATCTATGCGCGACATGCCTCGGTCGCATTTGATCTGATGCTGATTGGGCGCACGATCCGGCACGTGTTTCGCTAAGCGTCCGATAGGACAAATTAGCTTAATGCTGGAAAGGGAATCTTAGGGTCGTTCGCCTAGTCTTGGCTGCGATGATCCTCTGAGGAGTTGGACCGCGTTGGTCGTCAAATCCATCATGTCTTTGAGCCGTGGCCAGAAGTCCCTAATCTTGCTGGCGTTGGACCTTTGGTTGGTCATGGGCTCTTACCTCGCTGCGATGCTGCTGTTGCATGATTCGCGGCTGATGCCGCTGGTCTTGCTGCAAGACAGCCTCGTGCAACTGCCCTTGCCGATGCTTGCCGGTGGCGTGCTGTCGATGTGCCTCGGTCTAAGCAAAATCCGCCTGCGTGAATACGAAGGGGGCGCGGTTGCCCGCACGGCGGCTTTGGCCGCGATTTTGATGGGTGTGGCCATGGTGCAGGCGCAACTGGGGCAGTTTGCTCTGCCGCCGGGGCTGCCTGTTGTCTTTGCCTTGATTTGCTTCGTTTCCGTCTATTTCAGCCGGATCGTGCTGACGGGCGTGCTGACGCAAATTTATCTGCGTTCGCCGAAGTTTACGCGTGTGGCGATTTATGGCGCTGGGCGCACCGGCATGGCCTTGGCGCAGGAACTTCGCAAAAGCGCCGATTTCGTGGTCTGTGCTTTCATTGACGATAACGCCGCGCTGGGCGGTATGACGCTCAACAGCCTCCCCGTTGTCTCTGGCGCGCAATTGCCCAAAGCGGTGGCAAGCCACAAAATCGACCGGGTGATTTTGGCGATGCCCTCGCTCTCTCCCGACAAGCAGACATTCATGACTCAGCGGCTCGAAAAGCTTGGGGTGCAGGTGCAAAGCTTGCCCGCTTTTGCCCAGCTTCATGGGGGCGCGGAATTGAGCGATTTGCTGAAGCCTGTGGGCAATGCCTCGCTCCTGAGCCGCGATCCGTTGACCGAAGAGCTTCCCGAAGGCTTTGCCGCCTATTTCGGGCGTAACGTGCTGATTTCAGGCGCTGGTGGTTCGATTGGGCTTGAGCTGTGCCGCCAAGTGATTGCCTGCCGCCCGGCGATGTTGGTGCTGTTCGAACTGTCTGAACTGGCACTTTACAAGGCCGAGGCTGAGATGCGCGTTTTGGCGGAGCCGCTCGGGGTGGAGGTGGTGCCCGTGCTCGGGTCCATCACTGATGCGGTCCATGTAAAACAGGTGCTTGAGACGCAGGCGATTGATGTGGTTTTGCACGCTGCCGCGTACAAACATGTACCGCTGGTGGAGATGAATGCCCGCGTTGGTCTTTCCAATAACACGCTGGGCACGGCGGTTTTGGCCCGCGCCGCGCGTGACGCGGGGGTGATGCGATTTGTTCTGGTGTCTTCCGACAAAGCGGTGCGGCCCGGCAATTTGATGGGGGCCTCCAAGCGCTTTGCGGAATTGGTAGTGCAGGATCTTGCTGCGCGCCCCAGCAAAACCGTTTTCTCGATTGTGCGCTTTGGCAATGTGCTTGGCTCTTCCGGCTCTGTTGTGCCGCTGTTTCGGGAGCAAATCGCCCGTGGTGGCCCGGTGACGCTCACGGATGAACGCGTGACCCGCTATTTCATGACCATTCAGGAAGCATCGAAACTGGTGCTTCTGGCTGGCTCGCTCGCCGAGGGTGGCGAGGTGTTCATGCTCGATATGGGTAAGCCGGTGCGAATCGGGGATCTGGCGCGCAAGATGATCAAGGCATCGGGGTATACGGTGCGTGACGCGGCCAACCCGGATGGGGATATTGAAATTGTCACCACCGGTTTGCGTCCGGGGGAAAAGCTGCATGAAGAGCTGATGCTTTGCAAAGGGGCGCGCGCGACCGCGCATCCCAAGATCATCTGGGTGCGTGAGCATCATCTGTCGGAACTTGAAACCGCCGCCGCGCTGCGTGATTTGCGTAGTGCTATCGACCGTGGTTCCGAGGTGGATGTGATTGCGACTGTCGCGTGGGCGGTGCCGGAATATGCTCCGCAAAGCCTGCCCGAAGAAGCACTGCAATGTCAGGTGGTCGAAGCGCGGCGCGCGCTGGCACGCAATATCCCGGCCGAGTGATCAGCAAAACGGATCTTGTGGATAGCCCACGCCCGTGAGGTAAAGCCCATGCGGTGGGGATACCGGGCCACAAGCGCTGCGATCCTTTGCCGCAAGCGCTTTGGCAACATCTTCTGGCGCCCAACTGCCTGCGCCCACTCGCTCAAGCGTGCCGACGATAGACCGCACCTGATTGTGCAAAAAGCTGCGCGCGCGCAAGGTGAACCGAAACTCGGTCCCATGCGGGATTCCCACCTCTTCGAGCGTGATCTCATCCAGCGTTTTGACGGGCGATTTCGCTTGGCACATCGTGGCGCGGAAGGTGGTGAAATCATGATGGCCAATCAGATACGCGGCAGCCTCGCGCATCGCATCGCCATTAAGCACATTTTGCACCTGCCAAACTGTGCCACGTTCCAGCACCATCGGCGCACGGCGCGACACAAGGCGGAACAGATAACGCCTTTCGTTTGCAGAAAAACGGGCGTGGAAATCCTCATCGACGCGCGCACAGGCGACAATCGCGACCGGGTGCGGCTTGAGGTGATAATTCAGCGCCTCACAGAGCCGAAACGGCTCCCAATTCTTGGTCAGATCGGCATGGGCCACTTGGCCCGTGGCATGGACCCCGGCATCGGTGCGGCCCGCAGCCGCAATGGTATGCACGCCGGGTTCAAGCCGGGCCAGTGCCGCCTCAATCGCCCCTTGCACCGAGGGTTGATCTGCCTGCCTTTGCCAACCGGCAAAGGGGCCACCATCATATTCGATCTTAAGCGCATATCTGGGCATAGAAGGCGCGATAGCGCGCACGGCCCCGCAACGCAATGGTGAAGCCCCTGTTTGCCGCCTGCGCCGCTTTCGCACCTGTGAAATGTGTCGCACCGCTCCTATCTTGTGACAAAACAGGAAAGGCAGCGCAGTGGGTATCACAGAGATTGCCGATGACATCGGCCGCAGTATCGAAGGGATTGGCTCTTCGGTTTCCGAAGCCCTGTTCGAGCCGGTGATCCGGCTGGGCGTGACCGGCCTTTCACGGGCGGGCAAAACTGTTTTCATCACCTCTTTGGTGGCGAACCTGCTCGACCGGGGGCGGATGCCAGCGATGACCGGCGCAGACCGTATTCGCGCCGCCTACCTGAAGCCGCAGCCCGACGATACCGTGCCGCGCTTTGATTACGAGGATCATCTGGCCGATCTGACAGGCCCCACCCCGCATTGGCCCGAGGGTACGCGTGCGGTGTCAGAGTTGCGGCTGAGCTTTCGCGTCGCCTCTGGCGGGTTGCTGGGGGGCTTGCGGGGCCTGCGCACCGTGCATCTGGATATTGTCGATTATCCGGGTGAATGGCTTTTGGACCTTGGCCTGATTGAGCAAAGCTTCGACGAATGGTCCACTGGGGTGCTGGATCGTTTGCCGGGCCGCCCGGGGGCGGATGAATTTCTCGCCGCGCTGGATGAGGCCGATCTTTATGCCCCCTTCACCGAACCCAATGCCCGTGTGATTGCCGAGGCGTTCACCGCGCATCTGCATGCGTCGCGCGAGGCGGGCTTTTCGGATTGTTCGCCGGGGCGGTTCTTGCTGCCCGGTGAAATGGCGGGTTCACCTGTGCTGACCTTTGCCCCGGTGCCGCCCGCTAAATATCCGCGCGATTCGATTGGCCGCGAATTTGCCCGCCGCTTTGATGCCTATAAGCGCGAGGTGATCAAACCCTTCTTCCAAGACCATTTCGCCCGGATCGACCGGCAGGTGGTGCTGGTTGATGTGCTCGGCGCAATCCATGCCGGGCCCGCGGCTTTGGAAGATTTGCGTCAGTCGATGGCCAACATCCTTGGCGCTTTCCGCCCCGGTGTGCCGGGCTTCTTGCTTACGCTGATGGGGGTGAAACGGGTCGAGAAAATCCTCTTTGCCGCGACCAAGGCCGACCATTTGCACCACGCCCAACATGCCAAACTGACCGCAATCACCGAGGCTTTGCTGCGTGAAGCCAAAGACCGGGCCGATTTTGCGGGCGCGCAAACCACGGCCATGTCTTTGGCGAGCCTGCGCACCACCTCCGAAGATATGATCCCGCATGAGGGGGAGGAACTGCCCGCCGTGCGGGGCCGCTTGGCCGATGGCCGCTCGGTTGCGCTTTATCCGGGCGATCTGCCCGCTGATCCGGCACAGCTTTTGGCCCCGGCGCGCGAAGGGGCGGAAAGCTGGCTGGATGCCGATTTTGGCCTGATGAACTTTGCCCCCGCGCCGGTGGTGCTGCGCCCCGGTGAAGGGCCGCCGCATATCCGGCTGGATCGTGCTGCCGACTTCTTGCTTGGGGATAAGCTATGAAGCGCCCCATTATGATTGAACTCGACGCCCCGCCCGCCTCGCCGGCGGAGGCGCCACCGGTGGTGGATGTGCCTGCAGCACAAGAGATGCCGCAGGGCCGCGCGATGCAAATTGCGGCGCGCTTGGCGGCGCGACCTCGGTCAAAAATTACCCGCTTTTTCTGGCAGGCGACCACCGCGCTTTTGGGCTTTTTGATCACCATTGCCGCTTGGCAATTTGTCGATGGCCTGTTTGCCGCGAACCCGATTTTGGGTTGGGTGGCAACGGTGCTGTTGGGGGTCTTTCTGTTTGCGGCCTTTTTGGTCACGATGCGCGAGGTCGCGGCCTTTGCGCGGCTGGGACGGCTTGACAAGATCCAGCATGAGGTGGCCGAGGCGGTGCAAAATGACCGCTTAGAGGGCGCGCGCAGTGTCGTGAAGCGGCTGCAAAAGCTTTATGCCGGGCGCGAAGACCTGCAATGGGCGCTATCCAAGCTCAAAGAGCGCGGGCCGGAACAGCTTGATACGGGCACGTTGATTTTGATGGCGGAAACCGAGTTGATGGGCCCCTTGGATGCCGCCGCCCGGCTGGAGGTGGAGGCTGCTGCGCGCACCGTCGGCACGATCACCGCGATTGTGCCGCTCGCGCTCGCTGATGTGGCGACCGCGCTGATTGCGAATATTCGCATGATCCGCCGTGTGGCGGAGATTTATGGCGGCCGCGCGGGCGCGCTCGGCGCCATTCGGCTAGCGCGCACGGTGATGACGCATCTGGTTGCCACGGGCGCTGTCGCGGCAGGCGATGACCTGATTGATACGGTCGCCGGTGGGCATGTCGCCGCCAAACTCTCCCGCCGCTTTGGCGAGGGGGTGGTCAATGGTGCGCTCACGGCGCGCGTTGGCATTGCGGCTATGGAAGTGTGTCGCCCGATGCCCTTCGCCGCGCTGCCCCGGCCCAAGGTGCGCAGCTTGACGGGCCGCGCGCTTTCGGGCGTGTTTTCCAAGTCGAAAGACGAATGATTTAGCGCAGCTTTGGAACGGCGTTGGGCGCTTGTCCGACGTCTTCCACCCCCATCCGCAGGCCCTTGCCAATTCGATGCGCAAGGGCAGACCACGCCGTTGCAGCCTCGGGGGTGAGGGTTTCTTGCAGCACCGCATCAAAGGTGGCGAGCCAAAGCGGAAAGTGCCCGCCTTCCACATCGCCCGCGCGGCGATGCGCGATCATCGGGCTGCCCTCATAGCCTTTGGCATGCAGGATCGAGCCTTTCCAAAACCGCGCGATCTTGGCTTCATGATGCGGCCAGTCTTCCACATGCGCGGCAAAGATCGGCGCAAGCTCCGGATGCGCACGCACGCGTTTGTAAAAGAGCGCGACAACACGCTCAATCTCGTCTTCGGTCACGGCAAAGCGGGGGGGCGGCAGGGTGTTCATGCGTTAAATGATACGCCGAAGCAGCGGGCCGTCCAGTCACTCCCCCTCAAAGAGATCATTCTGGACCGAAGCTTGCACGGATGCGGGCGCTTGTGGGGCGGCAAGCCCTAAATGACGCCATGCGCGTTGCGCAAGCATCCGCCCGCGCGGGGTGCGCTGCACGAGCCCCTGTTGCAAAAGGTAAGGCTCGATCACCTCTTCGATCGCATCGCGGCTTTCAGACAGCGCAGCAGACAGCGTTTCCACCCCGACCGGGCCCCCACCGTAATGGTCTGCCATCAGTCGCATATAGCGCCGGTCGGCCCCATCAAGGCCAAGGTGATCGACCCCAAGCCGGGTGAGCGCGCCATCGGCCAAGTCGCGCGTCAGCCGCCCGTCGCCCTCTACCAGCGCAAAATCCACCACACGGCGCAACAGCCGCCCGGCAATGCGCGGGGTGCCGCGCGCGCGCTTGGCAATTTCGCGCGTGCCATCGGCATCGGCGGGAATGCCGAGCATCCGCGCGCCACGACTTACGATCAAATCTAACTCATCTTCGGTGTAAAACTGCAGCCGGGTCGGAATGCCAAACCGGTCACGCAAGGGCGTGGTCAGCAGGCCAAGGCGCGTGGTCGCGCCAACGAGCGTGAAGGGCTGCAACTCAATGCGCACCGTGCGCGCGGCGGGGCCTTCGCCGATCACCAGATCCAGCTCGAAATCCTCCATTGCGGGGTAGAGCACTTCTTCCACCGCCGGGTTCATCCGGTGAATTTCGTCGATGAACAGCACATCGCGCGATTCAAGGTTGGTCAAGATCGCCGCCAGATCGCCCGCTTTAGCGAGCACCGGGCCGGAGGTCATTTTGAAGTTCACGCCCAATTCGCGCGCCATGATCTGCGCGAGCGTGGTTTTGCCCAAGCCGGGCGGGCCGTGAAACAGTGTGTGATCCATCGCTTGGCCGCGCATCTTTGCGCTTTCAATGAATACACGCAGGTTCGCCCGTGCCTCGGCTTGGCCAATGAACTCCTCCAGCACCTGTGGGCGCAGGGCGCGGTCTGCATCTTCGGGCAGACGGTCGGGGCGGAGGGTCGGATCTGGGTCTGTCATGCTTTACTGTCGCGCGAGGAGGCGGAGGAGGCAAGCGGGGTGCTGCCCCGCGCGCCTCGGTATGGGGCCAAGAGGAAAAGGCTAGTCTTTGGGCGCAAGGAGGCGCAGCGCGGTGCGGATCAGCTTCGCGGTATCGGTCGCTTCGGGCTGTTCTGAGGCTTTCGCCACAGCCGCCGCGGCATCTGAAGGCGAATAGCCAAGGTTGGTCAGCGCCGAAAGCGCCTCTGCGGTGAAGTTGCTCTTGGGCGTGGCCGCAGGCGCCGGGGCGCGTTTGGGCGTTTTCGGTTTTGCCTCAATCACCTCGTCTGAGGGCGCGGTGTCCACCGTCAGCGCGCCGCCCATCGCCATCACGGTGGGGGCCTTGTCTTTAAGCTCCATCACCACCCGTTGGGCGAGTTTGGGGCCTACCCCCGGCGCGGCCTTGATCGCGTTCCAATCGCCCAAAGCCAGCGCGCGCGATACGCCATCGGGCCCAAGCGTGCCCAAAATGGCGAGCGCCGCTTTTGCGCCGATCCCTTGCACCGAGATAAGCAGCTTGTGCCATTCTTTCTCGATCAGCGTCGGGAAGCCAAACAGCTGCAACAGGTCTTCGCGCACCACAAGCTCGGTATAAAGCGCGCATGCCTCGCCGACCGGGGGCAGGGTAGAGGCGGTGCGCGAGGAGACATGCACGATGTACCCCACCCCGCGCACGTCAATCAGCACCTCATCCATGCCACGATGCAAGATGACGCCCGCAATCCGCCCGATCATGACCGTGCCCTCCGCACCCGCGCTTGGCCTGCGGTAATTTCCAGCGCCCCGCGCCCCAAAAGCGCGGCATGGGTGCGCTGCGCCGATTGCAGGTGATGCGCGTGGCAAATGGCAATCGCCAAAGCATCCGCCGCATCGGGGCTGTCAAACACCACGCCGGGCAGTTGATGGCGTACCATATGCTGCACCTGCCCCTTTTCGGCATGGCCCACGCCGACCACGGTTTTCTTGACCGCATTGGGTGCGTATTCGCCCACTGTAAGCCCCGCCTGCGCGGGCACCAAAAGCGCAATCCCGCGTGCTTGACCGAGTTTCAGCGTGGCGACGGCATCTTTGTTGACGAAGGTTTGCTCCACCGCAGCGGCCTCTGGGGTGTGGGTCGCAATCACGTTGGACAGCCCATCATAAAGCGCCACCAAGCGTTTTGCGAGATCATCGCCTGCAGAGTGAATCGTGCCATTGGCGATGTGGCGCAGCCGGGGGCCATCCATCTCAATCACGCCCCAGCCGAGGTTGCGTAACCCCGGATCAATTCCCATCACCCGCATCTGCTCGCCCTTATGTGTGGCATTTTATCCACGGCTAGCACAAAAGAAGAACATCGCAAAGCGCAATTCCCCCCGCGACACCTTGCCGCCAGTGCCGATCCGCCTGTGCAAATGATCCAAAAGCGACATTCCGCGCGCGGAACGGGAAGTCAAAATGACGAAGAGATCGCGCATTTTGTAGTGCTATGCAAATTGCGCATTAACCACATGAAAAGCCATGCAAAATTTGCATGTCGGCGCTGATATGGAGGCTCTTGCCTTTCCAAAAACCCAAGTCTAGACGCGAAGAAACGGGCGCTTTGCCCAATGTTTTCGCAGTTTGTGAAGGGAACGCGACATGTCCGTTATCGACAGCTATCGCCTTTCCGCCCGGGCCGATCGGGCGGGTCTTTTTACCCGGGTTGTCGAAGCGGTGACGCTGTGGCGCGATGCGCGTGTCACCCGCCGCACCCTTGCGCGGTTCACGGATCGCGAACTGAGTGATATCGGGCTGACCCGGTTCGACCTTGATCGGATCGGGCGCTGAGCCAAAACAAAGGCCGCGCAAATGCGCGGCCTTTTGCATGTTGCGGGTCCTGGGGGCGCGATGCGCTTAGTAAAGAGCTGCGCGCAATTGCCCGGCGATCCACTGCGTTGGTGCATCTGCTTGCAGGGCCCAAGCCCCCACCTGTTCCACTGTAGAACCATTCGCCAAAGCGCTGACGCGGCCGTTATACCGCTCAGGGCCGATCTCTGCCAAAAGCGCGCCTTTGAACAACAACGCGCCGATGAACAGCATCGCAATAGCGCGAAACGGTAAGGCTTTGCGCTGCTTGCGGCGATGGCTGTCATACCATTGCCGCCCCAAGGTGCCCTCTGCCTCGAAGGCGCCGCCTTCGGCATGAATAGTATCTATACGCGCCAGACGGCGCTCGAAGGTGTTTCTTCCAGCGTCACTCATGACCATGCTCCACAATCCACAAGGTGCGCGTTAGCCGAACAATATGACTAACAACCTCTTAATGATTATGGGCCGTGTTTAGGCTTTTGGCGAGCGATCCTGTTGGCGATTAGTTCCGCTTGAGAACCAATGTCGTCCAGTCGCCAAATTCGTCGCGCGAAACGAGGGTAAAGCTCTGCGCTTCGTAGGCGGCGATCACTTCATCGGCCTGTTCATGCAAGATGCCCGACAAGATCACATGCCCCGATTCGGCGCAAAAGCGGCCCATATCGGGGGCGAGCGAAATCAGCGGTGCCTTGAGGATATTGGCGAAGATCAGATCGAAGGGCGCAGCGTCTTGCAGCTCGGGGTGGGCAAAGCCTGCGGCCTCTAGGCAGACCACCCGGCCTTCAAGACCATTGCTCACAACGTTGGCGCGTGCGGTTTCCACCGCGACCGGGTCAATGTCAGAGGCCAGAACGGTTTCGGGCCAAAGTTTCGCAGCCGCCATGCCCAAAACGGCTGTGCCGCAGCCAATATCGGCCACGTTCTTGGCGCGCAGCCCGTCACGCTCCAGCCGATCTAGCGCGCTCAGGCAGCCAAGCGTGGTGCCATGGTGGCCGGTGCCAAAGGCCATCGCCGCATCAATCAAAAGCGGGATGGAGGTTGCGGGAACTTTGTCGGCATCGTGGCTGCCATGCACAAAAAAGCGCCCGGCCACGACCGGGGCCAATTCACGGCGCACATGGGCGACCCAATCGGTTTCGGGCAGTTCGGAAACGGTAAAGCCGGTGCTGCCATAGGCGGCCGCCAAAAGCTCCAGCACCACCTCATTCGGGCGTTCCAAGAAATAGGCACCCACCTCAAAATTGCCGGAGCCATCCTCAATTTCGAACACACCCACGCCATAGGGGCCGGGATCAAGGCTTTCGAGATGCTCTGCCAGATCCTCGGCAGGCGCGCGCTCGGGCAAAACGGCGAAGGCGGTGAAGGTGGTCATGTCTGGCTCCGAAGGTTTTGGCTGCAATGGCGCGAATGCGGCGACGGGTCAACCTAAAGGAAGCTTTGCGGGTCAATGTCGATCGCAAGCTTCACCCCATTGGGCATCTTTATGCCACGCAACCAAGCGCGGATCGCTTGCTGCAGGGGGGCGGTCTTTTCCGCCTTGATCAAGAGCCGCACGCGGTGGCGGCCCCGCACCCGCGCGATGGGGGCGGGGGCTGGGCCAAAGACCTGTGCGCCGATCCGGCGCAGCGCAGCGTCATTGCGCGCGAGCGCATTGCCCAATTCAAAAAGCGGCTCAATCTCCGGGCCAGAAAGAATGATCCCGGCCATGCGCCCATAGGGCGGCACGCCCACCGCCCTGCGGCCCGCCGCTTCGGCGCGCCAAAACGCCTCTTCGTCGCCGCCCAAAATGGCGCGGATCACCGGGTGCTCTGGCTGGAAGGTTTGCAGCAGCGCCGTGCCCGGCTTTTCTGCCCGGCCCGCGCGGCCCGCGACTTGGCGCATCAGTTGGAAGGTGCGCTCTGCCGCGCGCAGGTCCGAGCCTTGCAGGCCAAGATCGGCATCAATCACACCGACCAGTGTAAGCAGGGGGAAGTTATGCCCCTTTGCCACGATCTGCGTGCCGATGATGATATCGGCCTCGCCCGCCGCGATATTCTCGACAGCTTCTTTTAGCGCGCGCGCTGAGCCAAAGAGGTCAGAAGACAGAACCGCAAGCCGCGCGGTCGGAAAGCGTTCTTTCACCTCTTCGGCAAGCCGCTCGACGCCGGGGCCGACAGGGGCCAATTTGCCCTCCACCCCGCAAGACGGGCAAGCTGTGGGGATGGGTTTCGTTTCGCCGCATTGGTGGCAGACAAGCCGCTTTTGGAAGCGGTGTTCGACCATGCGGGCATCGCAATGGTCACAGCCGATTTGGTGCCCGCAGGCCCGGCAAATGGTAACGGGCGCATAGCCGCGCCGATTGAGGAACAGCATCGCTTGTTCACCACGCGAAAGCGCGCCAAGCACCGCGCCGACGAGGCTGGGCGAGATCCAATGCACCGGCTCAATGCGTTCTTCGCGCATGTCGATGGTGCGCATCTCGGGCAGGTCCGAGGCCCCAAATCGGCTTTGCAGATCAACGCGGCGGTATTTGCCCGCATCTGCATTGGCCCAGCTTTCAAGGCTTGGGGTGGCCGAGGCCAAGACCACTTGGCTGCCCGCCAAAGACGCCCGCAACACCGCCATATCGCGCGCATTATAAAGCGCACCCTCCTCCTGCTTGTAAGAGGTGTCATGCTCCTCATCGACGACGATCAGCCCAAGGTTTTGATAGGGCAGAAATAATGCAGAGCGTGCGCCCACCACCATCTGCGCGCCGCCTTGCGCCACCATATGCCAAAGCCTGCGCCGCTCTGCCTGCGTTGCGCCCGAATGCCATTCGCCGGGCTTCGCGCCAAAGCGCGCCTCCACCCGCGACAGAAATTCCGAAGTCAGCGCGATTTCGGGCAAAAGCACCAAAGCCTGTTGCCCCTTGGCCAAACATTCGGCCACCGCTTCGAGATAAACCTCTGTCTTGCCCGAGCCTGTCACGCCCTTCAAAAGCGTGACGCCAAATTGGCCTATACCAGACCGCAGGGCCGAGGCGGCGGCGGCTTGGTCATCGGAAAGCGCCTTGCCCGGCAGATGCGGGTCAAGCTTGGGGTAGGGCAGATCGCGCGGCTGTTCGGCCTCCACTACCGCACCTTGCGCGACCAAACCCTTGACCACTTGCGGCGTCACGCCGGCAAGTTGGGCAAGCTCAGTTTGATAAAACCCCGCCCCGCCATGATCGCGCAGCACGGCGAGCACCTTTTCGCGTGCCTCGGTCAACCGGTCGGGGGTTGCATTGCCCAGCCGGTAGACTTTGCGCGCGCCGGGGGCCTCAAACAGCCCCGGTGTGCGGGTGGCGAGCCGCAACACACCGGGCAAAGAGGTCATCGTGTAATCCGCCATGCGGATCAGGAAGTGCTGCAATTCTTCCCGCATCGGCGGCACTTCGAGCACGCGTGCCACCGGGCGCAGCTTGGCGGCCTCAAAGCGGCCATCCCCCGGCCCCCAGACCACACCCACCACGCGGCGCGGCCCCAGCGGCACCTCGACAAAAGCGCCGGGAAAGCAGCCGCCCTCGGGTGCCAAATAATCAAGCGGTTTTCCAATGGGTTCGGTTGTCAGCACCGAAACCCGCGCGCCTTGCGCAAAATAGCCAATCTCAGCCATGCGCGCCCCTTTTCACGCGGTATGGTGTGACGATCCTCTCTCGCCTTTGGGCGCCGTTTGCGCTAAATCCGCGCAGGAGAGAGTGCAGGAGGCCCCTAATGAAATTCTTCGTCGATACCGCAGATGTTCCGGCAATCAAGGAACTCAATGACCTTGGCATGGTCGATGGTGTCACCACCAACCCGTCGCTGATCTTGAAATCGGGCCGTGATATTCTCGAAGTGACGAAGGAAATCTGCGACATGGTCTCTGGCCCGGTTTCGGCCGAGGTTGTGGCCACCGAGGCGAAGGACATGATCGCCGAGGGGATGAAACTCGCCAAGATCGCCTCCAACATCGCCATCAAAGTGCCGCTGACCTGGGACGGTCTGACCGCGTGCAAGGCTTTCGCATCCGAGGGCCATATGGTCAACGTCACTCTGTGTTTCTCGGCGGCGCAAGCGATCTTGGCCGCGAAGGCTGGCGCGACCTTCATCAGCCCCTTCATCGGGCGGCTTGACGACATCAACCTTGATGGCGTGCAGCTGATTGAAGACATCCGCACCATCTACGACAACTACAATTTCGAGACGGAAATCCTTGCCGCCTCGATCCGTTCGGTCAACCACATCACCGATGTGGCGCGCATCGGCGCGGACGTGATCACCGCCCCGCCGGCCGTGATCAAAGCGATGGCGAACCACCCGCTGACGGACAAGGGCTTGGATCAGTTCATGAAAGACTGGGCGAAAACCGGCCAGAAAATCGTCTGAGAACCGTTGCATTTTGCACAAGGCCCGCTGGATTCAGCGGGCCTTTACCACTTTTGAGAGAAATTTAACCTGCAATTAACTAGAATCTGTGTCAATTTCTCCGGTAACCCGCTGACCAAGAGGCGAGCATGAGCGACACCGCATTTGCATCCGAACTCCGGACAAAGATCATCAACGACCCCGATGTGATCTTGGAAGATCACGACCTGATGCGCGCCCTGATCTCGGCGAACGAGCGCGCGATGGGCGCCAATATCGTCGATTTGCGTGGCGTGGCGATGGAGCGGCTGGAACGCCGGCTTGATCGGCTGGAAGATACCCACCGCTCGGTGATTGCCGCCGCCTATGAAAATCTTGCCGGGACGAACCAAATCCACCGCGCCGTGCTGCGGATGCTCGACCCGACCGAGTTTGAAAGCTTCCTGAAAAACCTCGGCACCGAAGTCGCCGATATTTTGCGCGTCGATAGCGTCAAGCTGGTGCTTGAGACCACGCAAGATGGCGAAGATGCCGCGCTGCGCCGTTTGGGCGATGTGCTTTGCGTCGCTGAACCGGGCTTTGTGCATGAATATATGCGCGCGGGCAAAAGCGGGCAGGTGCGCCCGGTGGTGCTGCGTCAGACCATGCCGCAATCGGAAACGATCTATGGCGAAGCCTCGACTTGGGTCCGTTCCGAAGCGCTGATGCGCCTTGATCTTGGCGAAGGCCGCTTGCCCGGCATGCTGGTGATGGGCGCCGAAGACCCGCATCAGTTCAAACCCTCGCAAGGTACCGATCTTCTGGCCTTCTTTGCGGGCGTGTTCGAGCGCGCGATGCGGCGCTGGCTCGCATAAGGCGCTGGTCCCATGGCTTTTGGTTTTTCTCCCGCCGCTGGCATGGCCTTGGGCCGCTGGCTTGATCACATGCGCGCGCTCAAGGGCGCTTCACCGCATACGCTGACCGCCTATCGCAACGATGTGAGTGGCTTTTTGGGCTTCTTGCATCTGCATTATGGCGAAAGCCTCGGCATGGAACGGCTTGGTGCGCTGACGCCTTCGGACATGCGCGCTTGGATGGCCTATGAGCGGAACCGGGGGCTTTCGGGCCGCTCGCTGGCCCGTGCGCTTTCGGCGGTGAAAAGCTTCATGCGCTGGCTTGGGGAACGCGAGGGCTTTGATACGACCCACGTGCTTGCCACCCGCGCCCCGAAATATCAACGCAAGCTGCCGCGCCCCTTGGCCGAAGATGCCGCCCAAGCGGTGATCGAGCAGGTGGAATTGCAAGCCGCCGAGCCGTGGGTCGCTGCGCGCGATGCGGCAGTGATGACTTTGCTTTACGGCTGTGGGCTGCGGATTTCTGAGGCGCTGAGCCTGAAAGGCGAAGATGTGCCGCTGCCCGACGTTCTGCGGATTCGCGGCAAGGGTGACAAAGAGCGCCTTGTGCCCGTGCTGCCCGCTGCGCGCGACGCGATGAATGAATATCTGCGGCTGTGCCCCTTTGTCCCCGCGCCGTGGGAAGAGGTGTTTCGCGGTTTGCGCGGTGGTCCCTTAAGCGCGCGCATTGTGGCGAAGTCGATGGAACGCGCCCGCGCCGCGCTGGGCCTGCCTGCTTCCGCCACGCCGCACGCGCTGCGCCACAGCTTTGCCACGCATTTGTTGTCGGCAGGCGGCGATTTGCGCGCGATTCAAGAGCTTTTGGGCCACGCGAGCCTTGCGACCACTCAGGTCTACACGGCTGTCGATGCGGCGCGCCTGATGGAGGTCTATGAGGCTGCTCATCCGCGGGCTTGAGCCATAACCCGATAAAATCCAGCGCTTTACAAACCTAGGTTTACGGGGGCTGGAGGCCTCGGGCAAGGAACCGTTCATCACATGAGACGAGGCTTCAGGCACGTCGTCATCCAGAAAGGATCATGTGATGAACGTTTCTTCGCTTACTTCGTTGTCCGCCTATTCGGGCAGTTCCGCGCTTGCTGCGCTTCAGCAAAGTGCGACGACCAGCGCCGCAAGCGGCTCCGCTTCGGCGCAAAAAACAGAGGGGTCGCGCCCGCCGCCGCCCCCTCCGCCACAGCCCGCTTCCTCCTCCGGGGGCGTCGATGCGCAGTCTTTGTTTGAGGCGCTGGCCGCGAATGATGATGCGGATGGAGACGGGCTCTTGTCGGCCGAAGAAATCTCCGCAAGCCCGGTGGCGGATTTGCTGTCGGACCAATTCTCGAGCATTGATACCGACGGGGATGGCCTGCTGAGCCAGACCGAGGTCGATACGGCAGAAGCCGCAAGCCTCTCGGGAAGCACCAGCGAGTCGAGTGACCGCGGCGGTCCCGGTGGCCCGGGGGGACCGGGCGGCCCCGGTGGCCCGGGGGGACCGGGCGGCCCCGGTGGTCCGCCGCCCTCTGGCCCGCCTCCGGGAGAAGAGAGCACGTCTGATATCACCTCGCTCTTTGAAGCTTTGGCCGAGAATGATGATACCGATGGTGATGGGCTTTTGTCGGCTGAAGAAATCGCCGCAAGCCCGGTCGCTGATCTGCTCTCAGAGCAATTCACCAGCATCGACACCGATGGCGATGGCTTGTTGAGCCAGACCGAAGTTGACACGGCAGAAGCCGCGTCGCGGTCCGGCGGGGCCGGGGCCAGTGGCGAACGGGGGGGCATGCCGCCCGAACCGCCTCCGGGGCCACCGCCGGGGGAAAGCGCTGAGGGAACGAGCAGCAGCACCGAAAGCACGGCGCAATCGCTTTATGAGTCGCTCTTTGCGGCTTTGTCCTCGCAGGAAGAGACTGGCAGCGTCACCGTTGATCGGGATCTGGCGAACCAGTTCATGTCGCTTCTTAAAGACATTTCCTGAGCCAAGACCGGGCCGGGGCATTGCCTCGGCCCGGCCGCCTTTACCATTAAAATCCGAACGAGATCACCTGTGTGATGGGGCCTTTCGGTAAGCGGCTGTTCACGCGTGCCGTGCAAGTTGCGCGCAGAACACCCCGCTGAAGGAGCCCCCGATGGACCTCCCCCATCTTTCGGGTCTTATCCCCCCAAATCTGTCCACCACGCCGCAGGTTTCGGCGCCTGCGCCTGCCAATGCGGCACGCGCCGAGGCCTTTGAAAACCTTGTCACGGCACCGAGTGGGGCGGAGATGGAGGCGCTGTTTCGGGCCTTTTCCGCGTCGGAGGGGGGCGAGGCTGTCGCGGCGGTTGAAGAGGCGCCCACGACGGCCGCGCAATCTGCCCCCGTGAGCGCCCCGTCTATGGCGGAATCGCTCTTCGCCGCTTTCCATGGGGCGGCTCAACCCGCTTCAGAAGTTGGTTCGGATGCAGTCGGGGCGCTGCGTTTGCAGGCACTCTTGGGGGAAATGCGCTAGGGGCAAAAGCACGCATAGGCTTTGCGGGCCGCTCGGGTTGCATCCTTGGCAGGTTTACGGCAGGAGAAGCCCATGGATATACGTCTTAAAGCTCTTTCGGTCCATTTGTTCACCGCCACCGGCGCTGTGCTCTCCATGCTCGCGATGCTCGCTGCCGTGGAAGAGAAATGGTCGCTGATGTTTTTGTGGCTGGTGGTCGCGCTCGTCGTTGACGGCATCGATGGCCCCTTGGCGCGTCGCTACGATGTAAAGACCAACTGCCCCACCTATGACGGGGTGTTGATGGATCTGATCATCGACTACCTGACCTATGTCTTCATTCCGGCCTATGCGCTTTTCAAATCTGGCCTGTTGCCGGGCTGGACGGGGTGGTTGGCGATCATCGTCATAACCTATGCCAGCGTCGTCTATTTCGCCGATACGCGGATGAAGATGAAGGATTGTTCCTTTTCGGGCTTTCCGGGGTGCTGGAACATGGTGGTGCTGGTGCTCTTTGCGCTCAGCCCCGGCTATTGGGTGACGTTGGGCGTTGTGCTGGCACTGACCCTAGCGATGTTCTTGCCGCTCAAATTCATCCATCCGGTGCGCACGGTGCGTTGGCGGCCGCTGTCGCTGACGGTAGCGCTTTTGTGGACGATCTTTGCCGCCCGCGCCGCTTGGGTCGATTTTGACGAGGGCAACTGGGCGCATTGGGGGCTGGCCATCACCTCGGTTTATCTGCTGGTGGTGGGGATTTTGCAGCAGATCATCCCAGAGCGGAAAACAGCTTAAGCTGATCGCGATAGGCAAAAAAAAGGGCGCCCGAAGGCGCCCTTTCTTATGGACTTGTAGGCAACTTAGCCCAGTACATCATTGCAGCGCTTGCAGGTATGCGGATGCGCGTGGCTGCCGACATCGGGCAGGATCTTCCAGCAGCGTTCGCATTTCTCGCCCTCAGCCGTTTCAAAGACCACCGCAATGCCCGGCACTTCGGGCAGGCGGAAGGCTTCGGACGGGGCCGCATCGGTGGTGAGCGACAGATCCGAGGTGATGCAGATATCGGCGAAATCGACCGATTTCAGCGCCGCTTCCAGCGTGGCATCTTCCACATGCACCACCGGCGCGGCTTCAAGGCTGGCGCCAATCACCTTGGCGGTGCGCTGCACTTCCAATGCGGCGGTCACGGCACGCCGGGCGCGGCGGATGCCGTCCCATTTCGTGGCCAGTTCCGGCGCGAGCCATGCTGCGGGCGTTTCGGCGAAGTCTTCCAGATGGACCGAGTTCGTCTCTCCGGGGAAGCGGCTCAGCCAGACATCTTCCATCGTGAAAGGCAGCATCGGCGCGAGCCATTTCGTCAGGCGATGGAACAGCAGATCCAGCACCGTGCGCGCCGCGCGGCGGCGCAGGCTGTCGGCCCCGTCGCAATAAAGCGCGTCTTTGCGGATGTCGAAATAGAAGGCCGAAAGCTCCACCGTGCAGAAGGTGAAAAGCGTTTGGAACACGCCTTGGAAGTCGTAGGCCGTGTAGCCTTTGCGCACGGCTTCATCCAATTCCGCCAAGCGGTGCAGCACCCAACGCTCCAACTCCGGCATTTCTTCCGGGGCGACAGCTTCCGCCTCGCTGTAACCCGCAAGCGCGCCCAGCATGAAGCGCAGCGTGTTACGCAGGCGGCGGTAGCTGTCGGCGGTGCCTTTTAGGATCTCTTTGCCGATCCGCAGATCGACCGTGTAATCCGATTGCGCCACCCAAAGCCGCAAGATGTCGGCACCATATTGGCCGATCACATCGGCGGGCGCGACGGTGTTGCCGAGCGATTTGGACATTTTCATGCCCTTTTCATCCAGCGTGAAACCGTGGGTCAGCACGCCCCGGTAGGGCGCACGGCCCTTGGTCGCGCAGGCTTGCAGCATCGAGGAATGGAACCAGCCGCGGTGTTGGTCGGTGCCTTCCAAGTAAAGGTCCGCAATGCCGTCGGCGGTGCCATCTTCGCGGTCGCGCAACACAAAGGCGTGGGTCGAACCAGAATCGAACCACACGTCGAGCACGTCAAAAACTTGGGTGTAGTCTGCCGGATCAACGATGCCGTCGAGCATCTTTTCCTTGAAGCCTTCAGTATACCAAACGTCCGCGCCTTCGGCCTCAAAGGCGGCAGAGATGCGGGCATTCACCTCGGCATTGCGCAGCAGGAAGTCTGCATCGGTCGGTTTCGCGCCGACTTTGGTGAAGCAGGTGAGCGGCACACCCCAAGCGCGTTGGCGGCTCAGCACCCAGTCGGGGCGCGATTCGATCATCGAATAAAGTCGGTTGCGCCCGGTGACCGGGGTCCATTGGACCAGTTCGTCGATGGATTTGAGCGCGCGTTGGCGGATCGTGTCGCCATAGGTATCCATCCCGTCTTCCAGCTTCACGTCGATGGCGGCAAACCATTGCGGCGTGTTGCGGAAGATCAGCGGCGCTTTGGAACGCCACGAATGCGGGTAGGAGTGTTTGAGCTTGCCCTTGGCCAAAAGCGCGCCTTGGCCGTGCAGCGCCTTGATGTTGGAAACGTTGGCCGGGCCTTCTTTGCCATCGGGCTGGATGATCGTTTGCCCGCCAAAGACCGGCAGATCGGCGCGGTAGGCCCCATCGGGTTCGACGTTGTAGGTCATCGGCAGGCCGAATTTCAGGCCAAGCTGATAGTCGTCATCACCGTGGCTCGGCGCGGTATGCACAAAGCCCGTGCCCGCATCATCGGTCACATGATCGCCCGGCAGCATCGGCACGTCGAAATCCCATTCGCCGTTGCCGCCTTCGATGCCAGCATAGGGGTGGGCCAGTTGCACGCCTTCAAATTCCGAAACCGGCACATCGCGCAACCGGCGATACATGGCTTCATCCAGCTTCGCCGCGGCCATCACTTGGGCGGCCAAAGCATCCGCCAGCACAAGGTATTCGCCGATCACCGCGGTGCTGTTTTCGGGGCGACCCGTGACCTCGTAAAGGCCATAAGCGATGCCCGGGCCATAGGCGACGGCGCGGTTTTGCGGGATCGTCCAAGGCGTGGTGGTCCAGATCACCACTTTTGCGCCATCCAGCCCGTTGCGCGGTTTGAACCGCACCCAGATCGTGTGGCTGGTGTGGTCGTGGTATTCCACTTCCGCCTCGGCCAGAGCGGTCTTTTCCACCGGTGACCACATCACGGGTTTGGAGCCTTGATAGAGCGAGCCGTTCATGAGCAGTTTCATGAACTCTTCCGCAATCACCGCCTCCGAGTGGTAATCCATCGTCAGATAGGGCTTTTCCCATTTGCCGGTGATGCCAAGGCGTTTGAATTCCTCGCGCTGGATGTCGATCCAGCCTTCGGCAAAGCGGCGGCACTCTTGGCGGAAGGCGACGGTATCCACGTCGTCTTTGTTCAGCCCTTTGGCGCGGTATTGTTCTTCGATTTTCCACTCGATCGGCAGGCCGTGGCAATCCCAGCCGGGCACATAGCGGCTGTCTTTGCCCATCATCTGCTGCGAGCGCACGATGAAGTCTTTGAGGATTTTGTTCAACGCGTGGCCGATGTGCAAATGGCCGTTGGCATAGGGAGGGCCATCGTGCAGCACGAAAGAGGGACGGCCCGCTTTTTCGCGCAGGCGGTCGTAGATGCCGATCTTCGCCCAACGGTCGAGCCAGTCCGGCTCGCGCGAAGGCAGGTTCGCGCGCATCGGAAATTCGGTTTCGGGCAGAAAGACGGTGTCGCGGTAATCGACGGTATTTTCGGGCGTGTCGGCGCTCATCTCATATCCATTCAGGCTGGAGGGGGCGCTTTGTGCGCCCGGGGCTTGGTCTTGCATACTCCCGGCAACCCTGACGCGTCAGAGCGCCGGGCCGGTAATTCGATGTATGAAGCAAAGCCCGGTCATGGGCGCGTTATAGGCGTGCGCTACAGGGCGGGCAAGCGCGAAGGGGGCCACAGTGCCTTGCCATTGTGGGCAAAAAGACGATGATCCAAGCCAAAGAAGGAGCAGGGGCATGGGTGAGCCGGAAATGACCGATCTTTTTGTGATCGGCGGCGGGGTGAACGGATGCGGTATTGCCCGCGACGCGGCGGGGCGGGGGCTGAGCGTTACACTGGCCGAGCAAGGCGATTTGGCGCAGGGCACGTCTTCGGCCTCCTCCAAGCTGTTTCATGGCGGGCTGCGCTATCTGGAATATCTGGATTTCAAACTGGTGCGGGAGGCATTGGCCGAACGGGAACTGCTTTTGAAAGCGATGCCGCATATCGCTTGGCCGATGCGCTTTGTGCTGCCTTATGACCCGGCGATGCGGTTTGAAAAGGGCTCGCCTGTCAGCAAATGGTTGGGTCGGGTTGCGCCGTGGTGGCGGGGCCGGCGCCCAGCATGGCTGATCCGGCTGGGGCTATTTCTTTATGACCATATGGGCGGCAAACATGATCTGCCCCGTACCGAGCGGTTGGATCTGCTCAAGGGCAAGGCGAGCCGCAAGCATGAAAGCTGGGGACTGAAACCGCAGTTTCACAAAGGCTGGGAATATTCCGATGCTTGGGTCGATGATGCCCGGTTGGTGGTTCTCAATGCCCGCGATGCGGCAGCGCGTGGGGCGCAGGTGCTGACCCGCACCAAAGTGGTGGCAGCCAAACGGCAAGGCGATCATTGGGAGGTCACGACCGAGGGGCCCAAGGGCCAAGCGGTCCATCATGCCAAAGCGCTGGTGAATGCCGCTGGCCCTTGGGTGGATGCGGTCACGCACGGCCCGCTTGCCCACCAAGGCGCGGCGCATGTGCGTTTGGTGCGGGGCGCGCATATCGTCACCAAAAAGCTGTTCGCCCATGATCGCGCGCTGTTTTTGCAAGGGCCAGATGGGCGGATCATCTTCCTTTTGCCGTTTGAGCAGGATTTCACCCTGATCGGCACCACGGAGGCCGCGCAGACGACCCCGCCGGAAACGGCGTATTGCACGGAAGCCGAGCGGGAGTATCTGATCAACTTCGCCAATCACTACCTCGAAACGCCGATCTCGGCTGAGGATGTGGTGTGGTCTTTTGCTGGGGTGCGCCCGCTTTATGATGATGGCACGGCTTCGGCCACCGCTGCCACGCGCGATTATGTGCTGCAGCTGGAGGCCGAAGGCGCGCCGCTCCTCACTATCTATGGCGGCAAAATCACCACCTATCGGCATTTGGCGCAAGCGGCGGTGGATAAGCTTGTCACCTACTTCCCGAAAGCTCAGTCCGCTTGGACGGCGGGGGCTCCGCTGCCCGGGGGCGATTTTGGCTATGGGGCCCGCGCGCTGACCGAACGGATCCGGGTCCGCTATCGTTTCTTGGGCGAGGCGCGGGCGTTGCGGATGGCCCATGCTTACGGCACCGAAGTGTTTGAGGTGCTGGGCGAGGCAAACCGTGCCCCCGACCTTGGCCGCGATTTTGGTGCGGGCCTGACTGAGGTGGAGCTGCGCTGGCTGATGGCGCGCGAATGGGCGCGAACGGCAGAAGATGTTGTTTGGCGGCGCACGAAACTGGGGCTTCGGATGACGGCAGAAGAGATTGCCGCGCTTGATGAATGGATGCAGCAACAAATTTAAGGGGCGGCGATGACGCATATTTTGGCGATTGACCAAGGCACGACCTCGACCCGCGCGATTATCTTTGACGAGGGCCTGCGCGTTCAGGCTGTCGCACAAGAGGAATTCGCGCAGATCTACCCCGCCCCCGGTTGGGTGGAGCATGACCCGGAGGTGATCTGGCAAAGCGTTCTGTCGACGGTGCGGGGCGCGTTGGCCAAGGCGGGGCTTGCGGCGCGTGATATTGCGGCTCTTGGCATCACCAATCAGCGCGAAACCACGGTGGTTTGGGATCGCGCCACGGGCGAAGCCATCCACAATGCCATCGTCTGGCAAGACCGCCGTACCGCGGAAACCTGCGCCAATTTGCGTGCGAGCGGGCATGAGCCGCGCATCACCGATAAAACCGGTCTGCTGCTCGACCCCTATTTCTCCGCCACCAAAGTGGCGTGGCTTTTGGACAATGTGCCCGGCGCGCGGGACCGGGCTTTGCGTGGGGAACTCGCCTTTGGAACAATCGACAGCTTCCTGATTTGGCGGCTGACCGGTGGCAAGCGCCATGTGACCGATGCCACGAATGCCGCGCGCACGCTGCTCTACGATATTGGCGCAAATGCGTGGGACAGCGAGATTTGCGCGCTCCTCAATATCCCGATGTGTCTCTTGCCCGAGGTGAAAGACTGCGCTGATGAGTTTGGCGCAACAGATGCCGCGCTTTTCGGTGCAGAAATCCCAATCCTCGGCGTTGCGGGCGATCAGCAGGCCGCGACTGTGGGGCAGGCTTGCTTCACGCCGGGGATGCTCAAATCCACCTATGGCACGGGGTGCTTTGCGCTGTTGAACACCGGGGGCGAGCGGGTGGCCTCACAAAATCGGTTGCTTACCACCATTGCTTACAGACTAAATGGCGAAACGACCTATGCGCTGGAAGGCTCTATCTTCATTGCTGGCGCGGTGGTGCAATGGCTGCGCGATGGGCTGAAGATCATTGCCCAAGCGAGCGAAACCCAGCCTTTGGCCGAACAGGCAGAGGCGGCGCAGGGCTTGGTGATGGTGCCCGCCTTCACCGGGCTGGGCGCGCCCTATTGGAACCCAGATTGCCGGGGCGCGATTTTTGGGCTCACCCGTAACTCTGGCCCCGCCGAATTTGCCCGTGCGGCGCTTGAAAGCGTGGGCCTGCAAACCCGCGATTTGTTGGAGGCGATGCGGGCCGATTGGGGCACGGCGGCGGAAGGAGTGCTACGTGTCGATGGGGGCATGGTGGCCAGCGATTGGACGATGCAGTTTTTGGCCGATATTTTGGGCGCGCCGGTGGATCGCCCCGTGGTGACCGAAACCACAGCTTTGGGCGCAGCTTATCTGGCAGGGCTTCAGGCTGGCATTTGCCCGCCACCTGCCCAATTTGCCGAAAGCTGGGCGCTTGAGACGCGCTTCACCCCGCAAATGCCGCGGGGCGAGCGCAACGCCAAATATGCGCGCTGGCAGCGGGCGGTGCAGGCGGCGATGGCGGTCTAGCTCACTTTGCCCTGAATTGATCTTGCCTCGGCAATGGCTTACGCTGCTATGCAGCAAAGGGGGGATGCGATGCGCGAAGCAATGGAAATGCCGGGGCCGGATGAAATTGCGGCGCTGTTCACCGGGGCGGATGGAAGCTACCGTTTCGCACGCTGGGGCCGCCCGATCGTGCCAATTGTCTTTGGCGTCGATGCCGCGACGCTAACGGTGGTCAAGGGGGCGACCGAAGCGGTGGTGGCAATGGCAGGCGCCCGGATGGCCGAGACCGATATGGAAATCGGCGCGAACCTGATGATCTTTTTCTTCCGGGATTGGCAAGAGTTGCTGGAGGTGCCCAATCTCGATCAAATGATCGACGGGCTGCAAGATGTGGTCGCGCGGCTCGATGATGCAGGGGCGAACCAATATCGCACCTTCCGCTTTGATAAAGAGGGGGCAATCCGCGCCTGTTTTTGTTTCATCCGTATGGATGCAGCGCTGGATGAAGTGCCCGCAGATACGATTGCGCTGAATTTGGCGGTGCAGATGATCCTGACATGGGGCGACAAGGCCTTTGCAGGCCATGCGCCGCTGGCCCAAGCGCAAGGCGTGGCCGTGGTGCGCCCCGATGTGGCCGCCGTGATCCGCGCGGCCTATGACCCGGTAATGCCTGCCGTGGCGAATGATGCCAGTCACGCCTTGCGGTTGGCCGCGCGTGTCGCTGCCGGAGGGGCACAGGTATGACGCATAGCTTTCCAATCCGGGTCTATTACGAAGACACCGATCTTGCGGGCATTGTCTATTACGCGAATTATCTGAAGTTCATCGAGCGGGGGCGCAGCGAATGGGTCCGCGCGCTGGGCGTTGATCAAGTGGCGATGAAGCGCGACCATGGGCTGGTGTTTGCGGTGCGCCGGGTGGAGGCAGATTACCTCAAGCCCGCAAAATTCGATGATGATCTGACCGTCAGCACCGAGTTGGTGGCTGAAACCGGGGCGCGGATCGTCGTGGAGCAAGCCGTTTGGCGCGCGGGCGAGAAGCTTTTTGCCGCCACCGTTACGCTTGTTTGCCTCACCGAGGCGGGCGCGGCTGCGCGGCTTCCTGCCGATGTGCGGCGGAAAATCGCTCCGCCACTGCATTAAGCCCCCGAAACTGAGGCTTCGCGGCGCAAAATGACGGAGTTGTTATAGCGTCTGCCCTCAATATCCGGTAGAATCACTGCTAATGAGGCCCGACAACGTGGCCCGTATGAGAGCAGTGACCCATGGACCAGCAAACCCTTGCGATGGCGCAAGAGATGGATTTCTCTTTGCTTGCGCTTTTTCTGCGCGCCTCGCTGACCGTTAAACTTGTGATGATCGTTCTGACCTTTGCCAGCTTCTGGTCGTGGTCGATCATGATCCGCAAATACATCTCCTTCCGTGCCGCGCGCGCCGAGGCCGAGGCTTTTGACCGCGCCTTTTGGTCGGGCGAGCCTTTGGATGAACTCTTTGACCAAATCGGCCCCGCGCCCGAAGGGGCGAGCCAGCGCATCTTTGCCGCGGGCATGTTGGAATGGCGCCGCAGCCACCGCCATGATGGCGAGCTGATCACCGGTGCGCAGGCCCGCATTGAACGCTCGATGGATGTGGCGATTGCGAAAGAGGGCGAGGCGCTGAATGGCGGGCTGTCCTTCCTTGCGACTGTTGGCTCCACCGCGCCGTTTATCGGGCTTTTCGGGACCGTTTGGGGGATCAAGGTCGCCTTTGAGCAGATCGCGATTTCGCAAAACACCTCGCTCGCGGTCGTTGCGCCGGGGATTTCGGAGGCGCTTGTCGCCACGGCCATCGGCCTCGTGGCCGCTATTCCGGCGGTGGTGGCCTATAACAAATTTTCGTCCGATGCCGACAAGATCACCTCGGGCTATGAGGCCTTCGCCGACGAATTCTCGACCATTCTTTCGCGCCAGTTGGACGCCTGAGCCATGGGCGCGGGTGTCATGAAAAAGCACGGGGGCGCTGGGCGGCGTCGCCGGGGCGGGCGTGGCAAGCATTCGGTGATGGCCGAGATCAACGTTACGCCGATGGTCGATGTGATGTTGGTGCTGCTGATCATCTTTATGGTGGCTGCGCCGATGATGACGGTGGGTGTGCCGCTGGAACTGCCGAAAACCGCTGCCAAAGCCGTGCCGACCGAGCAAGAAGAACCGCTTGCCGTGTCGCTGCAACTCGATGGCACGGTTTCGTTGATGAACAGCGATGTGCCGGAAGAGGAATTGGTGGATCGGCTGCGGGCGATTGCGGCAGAGCGCGACAGCACCAAGGTCTATCTGCGCGCCGATGGTGGCATTGACTATGCGCGCGTCGTGCAGGTGATGGGGGCGCTCAATGCGGGCGGCTTCAACGATATCATTCTTGTCACCGACCCGGGCGGGCCGAGTTTGACGGGCAACGCTGCGGCGGGGAACTGAGGCGCATCATGCGCATGGATCGGGCGGAAAGGATCGGCACGGGGGTCTCGGCGGCGCTGCATATCGCGGTGATCGTCTGGGCGATCATTGGCACGTCTTTGTTTAAGCCAAAGCCCACCGAACCTGTTGAAATTAAACCTGCCGGAATGATTTCTGAGGCTGAGTTTGCCGCGCTGCAAGCCGCAGCGCCGAAGCCCGGTGAGGCCGCGCCCGCACAACCCGAAGAACCTGCCGTGGCCGAACCTGCGCCCGAAGTGCCAAGCCCGGAGGCTGCGCCCGAAACGCCGCCCACGCCCGAGCCGCCGCCGGCCCCCGAGGCCGAGCCGATGCCGGATATGACGGACCTCACAGACCCCACGCCGCCGACCGAGGTGACGGAAGTGCCGCCCTCGATGATGCCGCCGGTCGAAGAGCCGCAAGATACCGAAGCACCGGAGTTTTCGCCCCGGCCCCGCCCGAAACCGGCAAGCCGCGTCGCGCCAACACCTTCGGAAGCGCCGGAGCCGGATGCACGGGTTTCGCCCACGGCGGTCGCGGAAACCCGGCCTGACCCGGAGGCCGAACCCGAAGCGGTGCAAGAAGAGCCAACCGAAGAAGCTGCGCCGCCCGAGGCGACGACCGAGATTGTGACCGAGGCGACGGAAACCGAAGAACGCGCCACGACCTCTGCTCCGCGCACGTCGCCGCGCCCGCGTGCCAAACCGCCCGCGCCGCGCCCGGCCCCGGTGCAAACGGCGCGGCCCGCGCAACCGGCTCGGCCTGCGCCTGCGGTGCCCGCTGATGCCGTCGCCGATGCGCTGGCCGAGGCTATGGGCGATGACCGCGGGGCCGAAGATAGCCCCGGCGGGCTTGGGATTGCCGCGAATGGGCCGCCTGTCACGGCGGGTGAGAAAGAGGCGCTGGTGGTGGATGTGAAGCAATGCTGGAACGTCGGCGCGCTATCTTCCGAAGCTCTGCGCACCTCGGTCACGGTGCGGGTGGATATGGAACAAAATGCGCGCCCGATCATCGGCTCGATTCGTATGGTCGGCTATGAAGGCGACTCGGAAGCGGCGGCCAATCAAGCCTATGAAGCGGCGCGGCGCGCGATCATTCGCTGCGGTTCGGATGGCTTCCCGCTTCCGGCTGAGAAATACGGCTGGTGGCAGCAGATCGAGATTGTGTTTGATCCGTCGAAAATGCGGATGAAGTAAGGCTAAGGGCGCGGTCAGGCGCTTGTGATACACAGCCTGAGCAAGAACAGGTTAGATAAGGGCAAAGCCCGACGACGAGGTGGGGAAGATGGTGCGTTGGATAATGGCCGCAATGGCGGCGCTGATGATGACGGCAGGCTTGGCGGCAGCGCAGCAAGGCCCGCTGCATATCGAAATTGACGAGGGCGTGATTGAACCGCTGCCTTATGCGCTGCCGAGCTTCGTAGATGAAGGCGCAGGTGGGCTGACCCATGACATCACTCGCGTGATTGCCGATGACCTTTCCGGCACCGGGCTTTTCCGCGAAATTCCCGAAGCCGCGCATATCCAGCGCTTTGGCGTTTTTGACACGCCGGTGAGCTATGCCGATTGGCAAGCGATCAATGCGCAAGCGCTGATTGTTGGCGCCGTGGGCATGTCGGGCGGCAAGGTGGTGGTGAAATTCCGCCTGTTTGACATCTATTCCGGCGCGCAACTGGGCGATGGCCAGCAACTTGCGGCAAGCCCCCAAAGCTGGCGGCGGCTCGCGCATAAAGTGGCCGATGTGATTTACGCACGGATCACCGGCGAAAGCGGCTATTTTGATAGCCGGGTGGTGTTTGTTTCTGAATCCGGCCCGAAAGACCAACGGCAAAAGCGCTTGGCCGTGATGGATTATGACGGCGCGAATGTGACCTACCTGACCGACAGCTCGACCATCGTATTGGCGCCGCGCTTTTCGCCGCAAGGGGATCGTATCCTCTACACAACCTTTGAAACGGGCTTCCCGCGGATCAAGATGATGGATGTGGGCAGTGCTTCGGGCCAGCTTTTGCCGGAAGTGCCCGGCACTATGACCTTTGCGCCGCGGTTTTCGCCCGATGGCAATTCGATCGTCTATTCGCTAGAGCAGAACGGCAATACCGATCTCTTTCAGATGTCTGTGAATGGCGGCGGCGCGCAGCGGCTGACGAACTCGCCCGCGATTGAAACTGCACCATCCTTTAGCCCCGATGGCGCGCGCATCGTGTTTGAAAGTGACCGTTCTGGCACGCAGCAGATCTACGTGATGCCGGTGGGCGGGGGCGAACCGGTACGCATTTCTTTTGGCGAAGGGCGCTATGGAACCCCGGTTTGGTCGCCGCGTGGGGATTTGATCGCTTTCACTAAACAAGCGGGCGGGCGCTTCTTCATTGGGGTGATGCGCACCGATGGTTCGGAAGAGCGGTTGCTTACGGCGTCTTTCTTGGATGAGGGGCCGACATGGTCGCCCAATGGCCGCGTGATCATGTTCACCCGCGAAAGCCCCGGCGCTTCTGGCGGGGCCAAACTTTACACCGTGGATATTTCGGGCCGGAACCTGAAAGCCATCGAGGGCGTTGGCGGCGCCTCTGACCCGACTTGGGGCCCGCTTTTGCCCTGATTCACAACTCGAAACAAAGCTGATATTGTGCCTGCAAACGGCACGTCAACAAAAGGCGGTAGAACATGCAACTTCTGACTAAAGCGGCGCTGGGCCTTGCGCTGGTCGCGCTGGCCGCGTGTAACAATCCTCAAGGCATGGGCGGGGTCAACGACCCCGGTGGGGCTTTTGGTGAAGGCGGCATCTCGCAAGGCGCGCTGAATGACCCGAACTCGCCCGCTTATTTCTCGGCCACGGTGGGCGACACGGTCAACTTCCTTGTCGACCAATCGACGCTCAGCGATGGCGCCCGCACCACGCTTGCGGGCCAAGCGCAATGGCTCAATGCGCACCCGAATTATGCCGCGATCATTGAAGGCCATGCCGACGAACAAGGCACCCGGGAATATAACCTTGCCCTTGGTGCGCGCCGCGCCAGCGCAGTGCAAGAATATCTGATATCGCAAGGGGTTGCGGCAACGCGGTTGCGCACGGTTTCCTATGGCAAGGAACGTCCGCTCGCGGTCTGCTCGACCGAGGAATGCTACTACAAGAACCGCCGCGCGGTTACTGTGATCTCGATCGGCGCGGGGAGCTAAGGCAATGGCATTGGGCATGAGACAAGCGGCAAAGCGGGTGGCGATAGGGGCGGCCCTTGCGCTGGCGCTGTCCGTGCCCGCCAAGGCCGAAACGCTGGCCGATATCCGCGCGGAGCTTGGCCAGCTTTCGGCGCAAATCCAAAGCCTGCGCGGCGAGCTTGTGGCCTCTGGCGCGCAAGGTCTGCAAGCTGCGGGCGGCGCTTCGGCGCTGCAACGGATGGATGCGATGGAGGCGGAGCTGACCCGCCTCACCGCCCGCACCGAGGCGCTCTCCAACCGGGTTGAGCAGGTGGTGAAAGACGGCACGAACCGGGTTGGTGATCTGGAATTCCGGATTTGTGAGATGGAGCCGGGCTGCGATATCAGCGCCGTTGGACAGGCCCAGCCTTTGGGCGGGGCCGCGCCTGCGGCGATCACCGCGCCCGCACCCAGTGCTGTGGGGTCTGGCTCTGGCGCTTTGGCAATGAACGAACAAGCAGACTTTGATCGGGCCAAGGCGGTGCTCGATCAAGGTGACTTTCGTGCCGCTGCGGACCTCTTTAAGACCTTTGCCGAAACCTATCCGGGTGGCCCCCTGACGGATGATGCGGCTTATCTGCGCGGCGACGCGTTGAACAAGGCGGGCGATGTGCCCAATGCCGCCCGCGCTTGGCTTGATGCATTTTCAGCGGCGCCCGAAGGCCCGCGCGCGGCGGATAACCTGCTTGAACTTGGCAAGGCGCTTGGCGCTTTGGGGCAGCAGAGCGAAGCCTGTGCCACGCTGGTTGAAGTGCCCGCGCGGTTCCCCAGTTCGGGGGCGGCGGCGCAAGTGGGTGCGGCGAAGGCTGCGCTTGGGTGCCCGTGACACCGCCAATCGGACGGCGCGACCCGACCGCTATGCGGGCCGCGCTTGAGGCGGGAAACGTCTCTCCGGAAGATGGCGTTTTGCTTTGGGCGGCCGATGCGGCCCTGGCGCTGAGGCCACATCTACAAATGCCTAAGGTCGGTGTCGCTGTTTCTGGCGGTTCTGATTCTATGGCAACGCTGTGGCTTTTGGCGCAACTGCACGATGTCGAGGCGGTCACTGTGAACCACGGTTTGCGCCCCGAAGCCGCGGCAGAAGCCGAATTCGTGGCCCAATTTTGCGCCGCGCAAGGCATTCCCCACACCACGCTCAAATGGGAAGGCACGCAGGCGCAAGGGAACCTGATGGATGCTGCGCGCCGGGCGCGCTTGCGGCTGATCGGCGCTTGGGCGCGGCGGCGTGGGCTTGGCGCGGTGGCGCTGGGGCATACGGCCGATGATCAGGCCGAAACCTTTTTGATGCGGCTTTCGCGGGAAGCGGGGCTTGAGGGGCTTTCGGGAATGCGCGAAAGCTTTGAGGCCGAGGGGATGCTCTGGTTGCGCCCGTTTTTGCTGCAAAGCCGGGCCGATCTGCGCCGCTATTTGGAACGGCAAGGCATCGGCTGGGTCGAAGACCCGAGCAATCAAAACGACCGCTATGACCGGGTGAAGGCGCGCCAAGCGCTTCGGGAGCTGCGCCCGCTTGGCATTTCGGTCGCCAAACTCAACGCGGTTGTAGGCCATTTGGCGATGGCCGAGCAGGCGGTTGGCTTTTCGCTGCGCCGCTTGGCCGAGGAACATGTGCAAGAAGCGGCGGGCGATGTGCTGGTCGATGCTTGGGCGTTTCGTAACCTCTTCGATGCCGAGACCAGCCGCCGCTTGGTGAATGCCGCTCTGATGTGGATTTCGGGCGCAGACTATCCGCCGCGCGCGGCCAAGGTGCTCGATTTCTTGATGAGTTGGCGGACCCGGCGCGATTGCACGCTACATGGATGCCGTATCACTGTGAGCGATGACACGATCCGCTTTACCCGCGAGGCGAAGGCGGTAGCTGGTCTGCGTGTGCCGGTTGGCCAAGACTGGGACCGATGGAGGTTTGACGGGCCCTTGGAAGACGGGCTTGAGATTGCCGCTTTGGGCGCAGAGGGTCTGAAGCAGATCAAAACTTGGCGCGACAGCGGTTTGCCTCGGCCAACACTTTTGGCCTCCCCAGCCGTTTGGCGCGGTGAAACGCTGGTCTCCGCCCCCTTGGCGGGGCGCGCAAACGGATATTCTGCCCATATTGTCCGCGGCAGTTTCGCGAATGCGCTAATCAGGCGTTGAACCTGCGCGCGCAATCCCTATTTTCTCATGGAACGGCATCGCCCCCCGGGCGGTGCCCTGTCTTTCTTTGGAGGTCTCTCTTGGGCAACGCGCGTAACCTCGCTTTCTGGGCCCTGCTTTTCGTGCTCATCCTCGTGCTGTTTAACCTGCTCGGTAACGGCCAAGGGCCGCTCAATTCCAAGCAAGTGTCCTATTCCGAGTTCATCGCCGCCGTCGATAAGGGCGAGGTGAAGTCGGTTCAGCTCGATGGCGAAGACGTGCGCTATCAGGATTCAGACGGGGAAAACTTCGCCACGGTGAAGCCGGAATCCGACGAAATTGCGGAGCATCTGATCGCCAAAGGCGTGTCGGTCGATGTGGTGAAGCAAGAGCAATCGGGTCTGATGTCGATCTTGGGCGTCTGGCTGCCCTTCTTGGTGATGATCGGGCTTTGGATCTTCTTCATGAACCGCATGCAAGGCGGCGGCAAAGGCGGTGCGATGGGCTTTGGCAAGTCCAAGGCGAAGCTTTTGACAGAAAAGCATGGCCGTGTGACATTTGACGATGTCGCGGGCATCGACGAGGCCAAGGAAGAGCTTGAGGAAATCGTCGAATTCCTGCGTAACCCGCAGAAGTTCAGCCGTCTGGGCGGCAAAATCCCGAAAGGCGCGCTGCTGGTTGGCCCGCCCGGCACGGGTAAAACGCTGCTTGCGCGCGCCATCGCGGGCGAGGCGGGCGTGCCCTTCTTCACCATCTCGGGGTCTGACTTTGTGGAAATGTTCGTCGGCGTGGGCGCCAGCCGCGTGCGTGACATGTTCGACCAAGCCAAGAAAAACGCGCCCTGCATTCTGTTCATCGACGAGATCGACGCTGTGGGCCGCGCCCGTGGGGTTGGCATCGGCGGTGGCAATGACGAGCGTGAACAGACGCTGAACCAGTTGCTGGTTGAGATGGACGGGTTTGAGGCCAACGAAGGCATCATCATCATTGCGGCCACGAACCGCAAAGACGTGCTGGACCCGGCGCTTTTGCGCCCCGGTCGTTTCGACCGTCAGATCCACGTGCCGAACCCCGATATCAAAGGCCGTGAAAAAATTCTGTCGGTGCATGCGCGCAAAGTACCCGCTGGCCCCGATGTCGATCTGCGCGTGATCGCGCGCGGCACGCCGGGCTTCTCGGGCGCGGACCTTGCCAACCTTGTCAACGAAGCGGCGCTGATGGCGGCGCGGGTGGGCCGTCGTTTTGTGACGATGGAAGATTTTGAAAACGCCAAAGACAAGGTGATGATGGGGGTCGAGCGCCGCTCGATGGTGCTGACGCCCGAACAAAAGGAAATGACCGCCTATCACGAAGCTGGTCACGCGGTGGTTGGCCTCAAGCTGCCCAAATGCGACCCGGTCTACAAGGCAACGATCATCCCGCGCGGTCAGGCGCTCGGCATGGTGGTGAGCCTGCCGGAGATGGACAAGCTCAACTACCATAAGGACGAAGCCAAGCAGAAGATCGCCATGACCATGGCGGGCAAAGCGGCCGAGATTCTGAAATGGGGCGAAGAGCATGTCTCGAACGGCCCGGCGGGCGATATTCAGCAAGCTTCGGCGATTGCGCGGGCGATGGTGATGCGCTGGGGCATGTCGGACAAAGTCGGCAATATCGACTATTCCGAAGCCCACGAAGGCTATCAGGGCAACACCGGCGGCTTCTCGGTTTCGACCAAGACGAAAGAATTGATCGAAGACGAGGTGCGCGGCCTGATTGAGCAAGGCTACCAAGATGCGCGGCGGATCATTGAAGAAAACCGCGAGGAATGGGAGCGTTTGGCCCAAGGTCTCTTGGAATACGAAACCCTGACCGGTGACGAAATTCGCAAAGTGATGGCGGGCGAGGCGCTGGATGCCGATGACGACGATGCCACGCCCACGGGCAGCCTGCCCACGGTGACGGCAATGCCGCGCACCAAGCCAGCCTCCAAACCCACGCCCGAGCCAAACGTGTAAAAATGGCCAGCAAGAAGGCAGACATGCGAGGGCAAAAGCCTTGCGACAGGTTTGCTGAATTGAACCTGCGCGCAGCATGCGATTTGCTCGCGCAGGTTGGGCCCTTGCCCGAAGGCGCTGTGGTCGATTTTGGCTGCGGGGCCGGAGAGGCGGGCGTCGCGCTTTCTGAAAGGTTCAAAACCCGTAAGCTGGTGGGGATTGAAAGCGCCAAGCCGCTTTTGAAAAAGGCCACCGCGACAGGCGTTTATAAGCGCTGCGACTTGGTGGATCTTTCTGAATGGGAGCCGGGGAAACCTCCGGCTCTTATTTTTTCGAGCACCGCTTTGCATCATGTGCCAGATCACGCGGTGCTTTTGCCGCGGCTTTTCAATATGCTCGCGCCGGGGGGCAGTTTGGCGGTGCAAATGCCGATGCAGTGCCATGCGTCCTCGCATGTGCTGTTGCGCGAATTGGCGGCGCGGATGTTTCCGACCCGCTTCGCGCCCGAAACCCTTACCGCAACAATCCTAACGCCTGAGCATTATTGGAAGATGCTGTCCCCCTTAGGGCAACTGAACCTGTGGCGAAGCTCTTATTATTGCTGCTTGCCTGCCGAACCGGTCGCCCATCCGGTGCGCCGCTTCACCCAAAACACGGCGATGCAGCCGTTCTTGCAGGAGTTGACCGAGCTAGAGGTCACAGCCTTCGAACGTGCCTATGATGCGGCCTTGGCCGACGCGTACCCCTGCGCTTCCGATGGTTCGGTGGTGATGCCGCTGATGCGGATGTTCTTTGTTCTGGTGCGACCCGAGAGTGCGTGAGTCAGCGCCAAAGGGTCGCAATCACGCCACCCGCCCCGCGCGCCTTCGCTAATCTGCGGTCAGTTCGGCAGGTCTGTTCAGGGCAGATCAGCCGTTTGGGGTGGCTGCAAGACAGGGGATAATCGAGCCGGGGTTGAGAAGAAGCGGTCAAGGTGCGATAGGGGCAGGGTACAACAGCGGAAATATTGCCGATGAGAGAGCCCTCCGAAATTCCTTCGATGGCCGAACTGCGTGCCGAAATTGACGCGCTCGACCTCCGTCTCGTGGCCCTTCTTGCCGATCGTGCGCGGTTTATCGACCGTGCTGCCCAACTCAAGCCCGGCGAGGGCATGCCTGCGCGGATCACCGCGCGGGTGGAGGAAGTGGTGGCCAATGCGAAAGCAGCGGCCGAGGCGCGCGGGTTAGACCCCGCATTGGTCGAGGCGATCTGGCGGATGATGGTCGAATGGTCCATTGCCCGCGAAGAAGCCGTATTAGGCAAGGGAGAGGCGGATTGAACGCCACGATCATCGACGGGAAGTCTTTCGCAGAACAGACGCTTGCGCAAACGCGCGCCGAGGCACAGGCGCTCAGCGCCGCCGGATGGGCGCCCCGGCTTGTGTCCATTTCCGTTGGTGATGTGGCGGCTGCCGAACTTTATGTGCGCAACCAGCAAAAGCGCGCCGAAGCGGCGGGCGTGGGCTTTGAGGCGCGCAACTATCCGGCCTCGATCAGCCTAGAACAATTGCATGGTGTGCTGGCGGGATTGAATGCCGATCCACGGATCAATGGCATCATCATCCAGCGCCCCTTGCCCGCGCATATCCCGGTCAAGGCGCTGCAAAAGGCGGTGCATCCCCTTAAAGATGTGGAAGGGATGCACCCGGCCTCGATCGGCAATATCGTCTATAACGACCTTGAGCTCGGCCCCTGCACGGCGGTGGCGGCGGTGGAGATTTTGAAATCTCTGCCTTTGCAAATGGAAGGGCTCAATGTCTGCGTGATTGGGCATTCCGAGATTGTCGGCAAGCCGATTGCGTTTTTGATGATGGGGCTCGGGGCGACGGTCACGGTGTGCCATCATATGACGCGCCAAGTTGCGGTGCATTCGCGCGCGGCGGATGCGGTTTTTGTGGCGGTGGGCAAGCCCGGGCTGGTGCATGGCGATATGCTCAAACCCGGCGCGGCGCTGATTGATATTGGCATCAATCGGGTGGACGGGCGCACCGTAGGCGACGCCGATTTTGACAGCTGTGCCGAGGTGGCGGGCTGGATCACCCCGGTGCCGGGCGGCGTGGGCCCGGTGACGGTCTCGATTCTGATGAAGAATGCGGTCCGGGCCACGCGCTTGCAGATGGAACATTACCAAGCCGCCTTTGCGGCCGCAGTCTGAGGGAGAAAGCGATGACGGCGAAAGTGATCGACGGCAAGGCCTTTGCGGCCAATGTGCGCGCGCAAGTGGCCACGCATGTGACGCGGCTGAAAGAGGTCAACGGGTTGACGCCGGGCCTTGCTGTGGTGCTGGTGGGCGAAGATCCGGCAAGCGAAGTTTATGTGCGCAACAAGGGCAAGCAGACCGTTGAGGTCGGCATGAACTCCTATGAGCACAAGCTGCCTGCGGACACCTCAGAAGAAGACCTGCTGGCGCTGATTGCCAAGCTCAATGCCGATCCGGCGGTGCATGGGATTTTGGTGCAACTGCCGCTGCCGGGGCATTTGGATAGCGATTTGGTGATCAATTCGATCAACCCAGCGAAGGATGTGGACGGGTTCCATATCTCGAATGTCGGGCTTTTGGGCACCGGGCAAAAGTCGATGGTGCCCTGCACACCGCTTGGCTGCTTGATGATGCTGCGCGACCATCATGGCAGCCTTTCGGGGCTGAACGCTGTTGTCGTGGGGCGCTCGAACATCGTCGGGAAACCGATGGCGCAACTGCTTTTGGCTGATAGCTGCACTGTGACCATTGCGCACAGCCGCACCAAGGACTTAGCCGCAGTTTGCCGGGGCGCAGATATTCTGGTGGCGGCGGTTGGGCGGCCCGAAATGATCCCCGGCGATTGGGTGAAACCGGGCGCGACGGTGATTGATGTGGGCATCAACCGCATTGAGCGTGACGGCAAGAAAAAGCTCGTAGGCGACGTAGAATATGGCTCTGCGGCCGAAGTGGCGGGCGCCATCACCCCGGTTCCGGGCGGCGTTGGGCCTATGACGATTGCTTGCCTCCTGGCAAATACGCTGACGGCTTGCTGCCGCGCACATGGCCTTCCCGAGCCCGAAGGTCTGACGGCGTAAACCTTTGTCATAGGAGGCTGCCGTTTTGGCAGCCTCTCCGCCGCATTGTTTTGTCGGACGTAAGCGTTTAGTTTATAGAGGCATTTTTCTAGCGGCGCGGAGGCTTCCCGAAGCGTTTTTCCATGATCAAGTTTCTAAAGGCCTATAAGCGGGCGGTGTTTCTGCCCATCGTGCCCGTCGTCTGGGCGATGCTTTCGATCATCGGTGTGATCGGCGCGCCTTTTGGGTCTGGCCATTTGGGCTTGCTCAATCTCTTCTTGTTCTGGCCGGTGGTCATCGGTCTGTCGATCTTATGTGGCGCGGCTTTACGGGTCTTGGTGCGCGAATATATGGGTTTTCGCAGCTTTTGGCCCGAAGCGCCCCTGATCGCGTTTTTTGCCGCCTGTTTGCTGGCTCCTGGCTACAAATGGTTGGCGGTGGCTTTGTCCGAGACGACGCAAATGATCCCCAACCTGTTTGCCCTTTTTGGATACGCCTTCGTGGTCTCTTTGGTGATTTCAACCTTTCGGCACATTCTGTCCTCCCATCCGACCCCGGTGATTTCATCAATAGAGACGAAACCCACGCCGCCGCCCGCGCCCGTGTTGGTCGCAAAGCCACGCCCCATCAAAGCGCGGATTTTCGAGCGGCTGGAGCCAGAGTTGCGGGCCCCGCTTTTGCGGCTGGAGGTCAACGACCATTACGTGGATGTGGTGACCGAGGCGGGAAAGACCAGCCTTCTTTTGCGTCTTGCGGATGCGATTGCAGAGACTGAGGGCATAGAAGGGCTGCAGGTGCACCGCTCGCATTGGGTCGCCCGCAAAGCCATGACGGCGGTGCGGAGAGAGCGCGGTAAATGCACATTGGTGTTGCGAGACGGCACGCAAGTCCCGGTGTCCCGCAGCCAGATGCCCGTGGTGCTGGAGCTTGGCCTACCCGAGTGCGATTTGGACGCGACCTCGGAGGCGTGAGCCCGCTTAGTGCTGAATTTCTTCCTCGCGCACGAACATGTTCGCCCAAGCGCGATCAATCAGTTCGGGCGTCATCTGATAGGGAATGCCCTCAAACTCACAAATCGCGATCATCTGGTCGATCAGGAAGATCGGTTGATAGTTCGCATAGACATTGTCGATGGTGGGATATTTCACCTTCAGCAAATGTACGAGCGCCTTTTCATTGAGCGGCATGCCGCGCTTTTTCGCCATGATCGAGAAGATCTTCAGGTAGTCCGATTGGCTCGGCCCGTCGATCTTGATCTTGAAGAAGATCCGCCGCAGTGCCGCTTTGTCGAAGATTTGGTTCGGGTGGAAGTTGGTGGAGAAAATCACCAGCGTGTCGAATGGCACCTCGAACTTTTCGCCCGATTGCAGGGCCAAAATATCGCGGCTTTCTTCTAGCGGCACGATCCAGCGGTTGACGAGCTTTTGCGGCGGTTCGGCTTGGCGGCCAAGGTCGTCCACGATGAACACCCCGCCCGACGATTTCATCTGCAACGGCGCGGTATAGGTGCGTGCGGTGGGGTTGTAGGTGAGGTCAAGCATGTCCAGCGACAACTCCCCCCCGGTGATCACCGTCGGGCGGTCGCAATAGACATAGCGCTGGTCAAACTTATTGCCGGTTTTACGCAGGCTGTTTGGATCATCTTGCGTATCGGGCGCGGCGGTGTGCACGATCGGGTCGAAAACCGTGATCACTTGGCCCGCATATTCCACCGCACGGGGAATATAAATCCGGTCGCCAATCGCGTCGCGAATCCCGTTCGAGATCGAGGATTTCCCGTTGCCCGGTGGGCCATACATCAGGATCGAGCGGCCCGAAGACACCGCGGGCCCCAATTGGTTGATGAGGTCCGGCGGCAGAACCAGATGCCCCATCGCGCCCGTCAACTGCGGGCGGGTCAGCTGGATGTTGCGGATAGATTGGCGCTTCATTTGCGCGGCGTAATCATCCAGCGGGATCGGCATCGCGCCGTAATATTCAGACTGGCTGAGCGCATCGAGGGCGCGCGCTTTGCCGCCATCGGTGAGTTGATAGCCCATCTCCCCGCCGGAATTGGCGTGCAGCGTACCCATCGCCTCGATCAGCCGTTGGCTGCGGCCCATGTCGATCAGTTCTTGGGTCAGCGTCAGCGGTAGCGCGATCAGCTTTGAAAGCCCCGAGACAGAATCCATATTCGTTCGGAACATGGTTTTTAGCAGAATGTCGCGCATCAGCACGGTCGACAGCCCCGTCTCGGCAAGCGAGCGGGGTGTTGGCGGGGCCAGCACATTTTGGGCGATCATGTTCATCGGGATTGCTCTTCGCACCTCAACGGGATTCACAGTGTTACACTGGCCCGCTATTGTGGCCAAAAATGGGAAAAGATGCGGAGAGGCAAAGATGACGGGCAGGGGGCAGGCGACGGCATTTTGGCCGTTGGCGATTGTGGCGCTGATCTATGGTCTCGTGCAGGCGCTGGCGCCGTTTTGGGCCGGGGCGTTGCGGTTGGCCCAGCATGAGGGCGACGCGCTGCATCTGGCCGATTTGGTGCTGCGTATGGGCGAACATGGGCAGTTGCCGCATCTGGATTTTTTGACCCCTCTCGGCATTGGCGGGCTTTGGCCGATTGCGATTTTCGTGAAGGCAGGCTTGGGCTTTGGTCATGCTTTCATGGCAGGACAGGCGCTGGTGGCCGCGCTGCTCTTCTACCCCGCCTTGCGGGCAGGTCAGTCGCGGTTTCCCGGTGCGCTGGCATGGCTTTTCGTGGCCTATGTTTTGGGGCTTTGCCTTGCGCTGGTGCATGGCGAGGCGCGCACCGGTACTTCGCTTTCGATGCATTATAACCGTTGGGCTTGGGCGCTGGCTTACATTGCGCTGCCCTTGGCGATGCTCGAACCCTTGGATGTCCGTCGCCGCCCCTGGCTTGATGGGGGGCTGATCGGGTTGATGCTGTCCGGTATGGCGCTGATCAAAGTGACCTACTTCTTGGCCTTTGCGCCGGTGATTGTCGTTGCGCTTTTGGTGCGGCGTGATTTCAAGGCGCTCGGGGTGGCAGTGCTGGCGGGGCTGGCCGTGGTCGTCGTATTGACTCTGATCCTTGGGGTTCCGTTTTGGCTCGCCTATGCGAAGGATCTGATCCTTGTCGCGGGGTCAGAAATCCGCTCGGCACCGGGCGATAGTTTCGGCGAAATTTTGGGGGCGCCGGCGCATATTGCCGGAACACTCCTGTTGCTCGCGACAGTGATCTTTTTGCGGCAGGCGGGAGAGATGTCGGCGGGGCTGCTATTGCTGCTTTTGACCCCAGCCTTCGCCTATGTCACCTACCAAAACTTTGGCAATGATCCGCAATGGCTGGTGTTCCTTGGCCTTGTCGCGCTGGCCTTGCGGCCGGACGGAATGATGACCAACGGTCTTGGCTGGCGGCTGCGCGATGCGGTTTTGGTGGCAGGCGCGGGCGCGCTAATTTTGGGTGCGGGTTCGGCGATCAATCTGGTGATTAGCCCGGTTCGGCATGTATTTTCCGAAGCCGAGGGGCGGGTGCCTCTACTTTCTGCGCGCCCCCACGACGACGATGTGCAGATCCTCAGCCCGCGGCTCTATGCTGCGAAGCAGACGGTGCGGATGGATGGAGCGGGGCAGCCCTTTGAACGTTTTGCCGAACTCGGCAAAGGGGCGGTTGAGGGTGAAAAGCCGCAAAAGGACGCGGTGCTGAACGGAGAGATTTTGCCAGATTGCGAGATGGCATCCTTCAACGCGCTTTTTGAGCAAGAAGTGTCGGAGCTTGTAGCGGCGGGGTATGCAGGGCAGTCGATTCTTTCTGCCGATCTGTTCACCGCGCTCTGGCTCTATGGCCCCATAGCTCCCGTCAAAGGGGCGGCACCTTGGTATTATGGTGGGGCACCCGGGTTAAGCCATGCAGACCATTTGCTGGTGCCGCTCTGCCCGAGCAACAAGGTCACTCGGGCACAGATGCTTTCCGCCATCAATGAAGGTGGCTGGACATTGGTGGAGGAGCTGCGCACCCCCACCTTTGTGCTGTTAAAACCAGAGGCCCCTTAACGGACCCGCGCGACGACGTAATCGGCGAGGTCGTCCAGCATGTCGCGCAGCGGGTGCGCGGGCAGTTTGGCAAGCGCGGCGCGGGCGGTATCGGTCCAGCCGATCGCGTCTTTCCGGGTCGCTTCAAGCGTGCCGTATTTGCGCATCAGCTCCATCGCGTGGTCGAGATCACCCTCGCGCTGGTCGCCCTTTTCGATGACGCGCTTCCAGAAGGCATGTTCCTCTTCGGTCGCTTGCGCGATGGCTTTGATCACCGGCATGGTCAGCTTACGCTCGCGGAAATCGTCCCCGACGTTTTTGCCAGTTTCCGCCGCCGAACCACCGTAATCGAGAAGATCATCGACCATCTGGAAGGCGATCCCAAGCGCATCACCATAATCATAAAGCGCTTTCACCTCTTCGGCACCGGCTTCGGCGATCACGCCGCCAACTTCGGTCGCGGCAGAGAAAAGGGCTGCCGTTTTGCCGCGAATGACGCGCAGATAGATATCTTCGGTGGTGGCCAAGTTTTGCGCGGCGGTCAGTTGCAGCACTTCCCCCTCGGCGATCACCGCCGAGGCATTGGCAAGAATTTCCAAAACCCGCATTTTGCCGGTTTCGGTCATCAACTGGAATGAGCGGGCAAAGAGATAGTCGCCGACCAGAACCGAGGATTTGTTATCCCACAGCAGGTTCGCGGTCGGGCGGCCCCGGCGTTGGCCGCTTTCATCAACCACATCGTCATGCAGAAGCGTTGCCGTGTGGATGAATTCGACCGTCGCGGCCAGATGCACATGGTAGGGGCCCTCATAGCCCATCACCCGCGCGGCGGCCAAAGTCAGCATCGGGCGCAGACGTTTGCCGCCTGCCTCGATCAGGTGGGCGGTCACTTCGGGAATGCGCGGGGCGTGTTCCGAGCTCATCCGTTCACGAATGAGGGCATTCACCGCCGCCATGTCCTCTGAAAGCGCCTGCGCAAGGCGATCATGCGGCTTGGTGGCCTTGCTGTCGAGGCTCATCGGTCTTCCTTCCCAATACTACGGCTCGACAAGGGGCGCGTGGTGCCCTTAAGTCGACTGCATGAAAGAGCTTCTGCGCACCACAGATCCAGTGAAAATCGCCATGGCGACGGCCCTTCTTGAGGGCGAGGATATAACGGTCTTTGAACTGGACGTCCACATGAGCATTCTTGATGGCAGCCTCGGCATTTTGCCGCGCAGGTTGATGGTGGCGGATGCAGATTTGTTTATGGCGCAAGCCGTTTTGCGCGACAATGATCTGCTGGATGAATGATGTTCGCGGCTGAGGAGTGCACGCAGGACCGTTTCCTTGATGGGCGGTTGTTGGTGGCGCAACCACGCAACGGCTACCGCGCGGCGATGGACCCGGTGCTTTTGGCGGCGGCTTGTGGCGCTGCGCCGGGGCAAAGCGTGCTCGAATTGGGCTGTGGGGCGGGGGTGGCGAGCCTGTGCCTTGGGCAGCGCATTACGGGGTTGCGCCAAGTCGGGTTGGAGTTGCAACCGGAATACGCCGATCTGGCGCGGCGCAATGCGACGGCAAACGGGATCGCGTTGGAGGTGTTTGAGGGCGATTTGGCGCATATGCCGGGCCCCTTGCGGGGCATGAGCTTTGATCACGTTATTGCGAACCCACCCTATTTCGCGCCGCAATCAGGCACCGCGGCCGCCGATGCGGGGCGCGAGCGCGCGCAGCGCGAGGCCACGCCTTTGGCCGATTGGGTGCGCGCGGGCTACAAACGGCTGCATCCGGGCGGTTGGCTGACGCTGATTCAGAACGCCGACCGGCTGGCGGATATGCTGGCCGCGCTGTCGCAAGGTGGCGGGTCGATCTCGGTTTTGCCGATTGCTCCACGCGCGGGCCGCCCGGCGGGGCGAGTCGTGGTTTCTGCGCGAAAGCTTGGCAAGGGGCCGCTGCGCTTATTGGCGCCCTTCGTGCTGCATGCAAAAGCGGCACATGGCGCAGATGTGGAAGATTTGACCGAAGCCGCGCAGGCTGTTTTGCGCCATGGGGCGCCCCTGCCGCTGGTGCCTTGAGCCCGCAGCAATAAATTCGACACCTTGATCGCACAATATTGCCTGTGATCACGACAAGGACGTGACAATTCGTCAGAATCGTGGTGCAATTCTCTTACCGAGACAAAAGAGGAGATCGCCATGTCCGTGGGTTCACATATCGCTGAACTTCGCAAGAAACATGAGGCTCTGTCGGAGGAGGTCGAAGTGGCGTTGCGAACGCCTAGTTTCGACGATCTGCAGATTTCCGAGATGAAGAAGCAGAAATTGCGTCTCAAGGAGGAGATCGCCCGGCTTGAAGCCACAGCGGTGTGACCACCGATCTGAACGGGCTCTAGCGCTTACGGCTTCCCAAAGCAGCCAGAAAAGCGCCAGCGGCAATCATCGCGGCGGCAAGCACCAATACCGGGCTTGCCGCCGCTTTTTTTGCCGCGATCATGATCAGGGTGGACAGAAGCGGGGCCGCATAAGAGGTGGTGCCCAGCATCTGAATATCGCCGCGCTTCACGCCAATATCCCATGTGTAGAAGGCAAGCCCAACCGGGCCGAGGCCGAGCGCGATAACAGACCCCCAGCCAAGTGTGGTTTCCGGCCAAACGGTGGTTTCAAAGGCCAGATGGGCAAAGCCTGACAGCACCGCCGTGGCCAAACAGTAAACGGCGACCGCCGCTGTGGGCACCGCGCCCAAACGACGCGAAATCAGCGAATAGCTCGACCATGTCAGCGCGCAAAGCAGCGCGATGCCGTAACCCGGCAGTGCCGCGCTTGAGGCAGAGATGCCGCCCCGCGCCACAATCAGTGCCGCACCGGCGAACGAGACAACCGCGCCGATCACATGCAAGGCGCGCAACCGTTCCCCGGGCAACAGGCCAGAAAAGACCACGATCAAGAGCGGCCAAAGATAGGCAATCAGGCTCGCCTCAGCCGGGGGCGCAAGGCGCAGCGCCGAGAAATAGAGGAAGTGATAGCCAAAGAGCCCGACCGTGCCGAAAGCATAGACCTTCCACGAAATACGCCGCAGCACGCCAAAGCCATCAGTTGCACCGACCCAGACCACGCCAATTGCCCCGCCAAGAGCAAAGCAGATCGCATTGAGCTGCAATGGAGGCACCGGGGCCGAACCCACGGTGAACAGCGCCAAAAGCGCCCAAAGCGCCACAGCGGAAAAGCCGATCAAACTGGCCTGATTGCGCGACATCTGCCCTCACATGCAAAGAGGCCCGCAAAATGCGGACCTCTGCATGATTTGCCAAGGGCAATTCCGATCAGGTCAGATATTGGCCGCCGTTCACCGTCATCGTCGCGCCGGTGATGAAGCCCGCTTGATCCGAGGCCAAGAAGACCACGGTACGCGCGATTTCATCCGGCTCACCCAGACGGCCCACCGGGATCGTCGAGATGATCGATTCGCGGACCTTTTCCGGCACAGCCATCACCATTTCCGTGGCGATATAGCCCGGGCAGATCGCGTTCACGGTGATGCCTGAGCGCGCACCTTCTTGCGCCAGCGCTTTGGTGAAGCCGATGTCGCCCGCTTTCGCCGCCGAATAGTTCACCTGACCGAACTGACCTTTTTGCCCGTTGATCGACGAGATGTTGATGATCCGGCCAAATTTACGCTCGCGCATGCCCGGCCACAGCGGGTGGGTCATGTTGAAAATGCCGCTCAGGTTGGTGCCGATCACTTGGTCCCATTGCTCGCGGCTCATTTTGTGGAACGGCGCATCGCGGGTGATGCCCGCATTGTTCACAAGCACGTCAATCGGGCCGACCTCTTCTTCGATCTGGCGGATGCCATCTTCGCAAGCGGTGTAATCGGCCACCGACCATTTGTAGGTCTTGATGCCGGTGACATGCGAAAACTCGCGCGCGGCCTCGTCATTGCCAGCGTAGTTGGCCACGACGGTGTAGCCCGCCTCTTTCAGCGCCATCGAAATCGCAGCGCCAATCCCCCGCGTGCCACCGGTGACAAGTGCAACCCTGGACATGATTCCTCCTAATCAAAATCTCCCGTTGAAATGCTGTTACCGAAAATAAACAAAGCGCGCAACAATGTTGCGCGCCTGTTTTTCGCATTTGCAGAAAAAAAGATGTCGCAGGGGCGAAATCAGAGCCCTTCAAGACACATGGCAACGCCCATGCCGCCGCCGATGCACAAAGTGGCCAAGCCCTTTTTAGCACCCGAACGTTTCATCTCAAAGACAAGCGTGTTCAGGATCCGGCAGCCCGAAGCGCCGATCGGGTGACCGATGGCGATGGCGCCGCCGTTGACGTTCACCTTCGACGTATCCCAGCCCATGTCTTTGTTGACGGCGCAGGCCTGCGCGGCAAAGGCTTCGTTCGCTTCGATCAGGTCAAGATCAGCGGCGTTCCAACCGGCTTTTTCCAGCGCCTTGCGCGACGACGGGATCGGGCCACAGCCCATGATCGACGGGTCAAGCCCGGCGGTGGCGTAAGAGGCAATCCGCGCCATCGGGGTCAGGCCGCGTTTGGCGGCTTCTTCTTCGGTCATCAAAAGCACCATCGCGGCGCCATCGTTGATGCCCGAGGCATTGCCCGCGGTGACGGTGCCTTCTTTGATGAAGGCGGGGCGGAGTTTTTGCATCGATTCGATGGTGGCGCCGTGGCGGATGTATTCATCGGCATCGACGACGATATCGCCTTTGCGGGTTTTCACCGTGAAGGGTGCGATTTCATCGACAAATTTGCCAGCTTTTTGAGCGGCTTCCGCTTTGTTTTGCGAGGCCAGTGCGAATTCGTCCTGCATCTCACGGGTGATTTCCCATTGGGCGGCCACGTTCTCGGCGGTTTGGCCCATGTGGTAGCCGTTAAACGCATCCCACAAGCCGTCTTTGATCATCGAATCGATCATCTTCATGTCGCCCATTTTCGTGCCCGCGCGCAGATGCGCGACATGGGGGCTAAGCGACATGTTCTCTTGCCCGCCCGCGATCACGATATTGGCGTCGCCGAGCATGATGTGCTGCGCGCCAAGCGCGACGGTGCGCAGGCCCGAGCCACAGACTTGGTTGATGCCCCAAGCGGCCGATTCGATCGGCAGGCCCGCTTTGATATGCGCTTGGCGTGCCGGGTTTTGCCCCTGACCGGCCGAAAGCACTTGGCCCAGAATCGTTTCCGACACCTCGGCTTTGTCGATTCCGGCGCGTGCGACCACCGCTTCGATCACCGCAGCGCCCAGATCATGCGCCGGCGTATTGGCGAAAGCGCCGTTGAAGCTGCCCACGGCGGTACGCGCCGCCGACACGATGACGACATTGGTCATGAAAATTCCCCTCCTCACAGGATTACGGGCGCTCTGCGCCCATTGCCGCTGTGCAGCATGCCCGAAGGAAAGGTCAGGTCAAGCAGATTTGGGAATATTTTTGCTCGATCGCGCAATTTTATTGCGCGCGGCGAAAGCTACTTCCGCCGGCGCTTAACCTTGCGCCTGCTTTGTCGCCGGGGCTTTCCACGGCGGCATGATCGTTGGCGCGCCGAAGTAATAGCCCTGCATGCAATCGATCCCTGCATGGGCGAGCCATGCCGCATCTTCGGCGCTTTCGACCGCTTCGGCAACGGTGAACATCTCAAAATGCTGCGCAATCGACATGAGCGCCTGCGTCAGCACCTGATTGTCGCGATTGCGGGCAATGCCGGTGATGAATTGGCCATCAATCTTGAGAATGTCGAAGTAGAACTCGCGCAGGTAGCGAAACGAGGTGTAGCCCGCGCCGAAATCATCCAGCGCAAAGGAAACGCCCTTCAACTGCATGTCTTGCATGAAGACCGAAACAAGTTCCGGCATCGCCATGGCCGAGCTTTCGGTGATTTCTAGAATCAGCCGCTCTGCCACAGTCTCGTCGGCGGCCAAACCACGCTGCAGGGTTTTCGTCCATTCCGGCCAGCCGATCGAGCGCGCCGACATGTTCACCGAAAGCCGCAGTTCATGATCTTCGGCCAGCGACATCAGCCCCATTTCCAAGGTGAGACAGTCGATCTTCCGGCCCAGTTCGGTGGTTTCGATGGTTTCGATGAAATCCTTGGCGGGAATCACGCGCCCCGTGTCATCCAGCACCCGGATCAGCCCTTCGTAGAAGGCCGGTTTGTCTGGGCGCGAGGTCTGCACCACGGGTTGGAAGGCGAGCACCACATCGCGCCGCTCGATCGCGCGGGCAACCATAGAAAGGGTTTCGCGGTCCCGTTGGGAAACAGCGAAAGCCAGCGGATTGCTATCGGCGGTCGCAATCGGGTCTCGCAGCGAAACTGGGCGCTTAGGCATTATCCACTCCTTGCAGGTCCGACACAGGATCGGCAATTTGGGCTAAGAACAGATTAAGCTCGGCCAGCTTTGTCATGTTTGGTTAATCATGAAGATTTTAGCGAACAGGTCGCATTTCCGGGGCGGGTAAACCGCTCGGTAACGCTGTCAGGGTAAACAGAGGGCGCACACCCCGTGTTTCCCGCGTGACCTATTTGCCTTCAGGATGATCATGACCGAGCAGACCGACCTTTCCCGCGTGCAAGAAGGTGAAACCCACTTTGGGTTTGATGAACTCTTCTATTCGCGGACAGATAGCCGCGGCATCATTCGCGCAGGCAACCAAGTGTTTCATCGCGTCTCTGGCTTTTCGTGGGAGAAGCTTTTGGGCGCGCCGCACAAAATTGTGCGCCACCCCGATACGCCGCGCGGTGTGTTTCGTATTTTGTGGAGCGCCTTGGGCGCGGGCCACCCGATGGGCGCCTATGTGAAGAACCGCACCCGTGACGGAGAGCATTACTGGGTCTTTGCGGTGCTGATGCCGGTTGAAGACGGGTTTCTTTCGGTGCGGCTCAAGCCTTCGACCCCGCTGTTTGATCGTATCCGCGATACCTACACCCGCATCTCGACGCGCGAGCGGGCAGAAAACCTCGATCCGGAAGTGAGCGCAGATTTGCTGCGCAAAGTCGCGGCGGATGAGGGTTTTTCGAGCTATACCAGCTACATGGCTTTTGCCTTGGGGCAAGAACTTGCGGCGCGCGACAAAAAGCTGGGCCGCCCGGCGGACCCGCGCACCACGCGCCTGATCGACATGAACAAATCGCTCGAACGCGTGACGCAAGAACAGATGAAACTCTTGCGCAGCTTCGAAGCATTGCAATCTATTCCGAACAACATGCGCATTGTTGCCTCGCGGTTGGAGCCCTCGGGCGGGCCTGTTTCGGCAATTTCGGAAAATTACAAAGCGTCTTCGATGGTGATTTCCGAACGCCTTCGTAGCTTCGTGGCGGGGCGTGACAACCTCTGCGATCGGGTCTCGCGTCAGGCGGCGCGCGCCTTGTTCCTGATGGGGTCGAACCGGGTTCTTGCCGAGATGAACGAGAACTTCGCAGATGCGGATCCGGTTGAAGGGATCGACTGGGATCAAGAGCGCGCGATGCTGCGTCAGCTTGAAATGGATACCCGTCGGTCCACGCGCGATGCGATGGAGCAGGCTGTGGGCCATGCCGAGGGGCTAAGCCGTTCGAGTGCCGAGATTCGCCGTCAGATGCTGGGTCTTGATACGATTCGGGTTTTGGGTCGCGTTGAGTGCGGGCGGATGCGTGAAACCAGCGGGGGGCTTTCCTCGACGATCGACCAACTCGACATCTTCCACGATGACATCAAAAAACGTCTCGAATCGATCATGCGCCTGTCGGAAGAAATTGGTTCGGCGATGAACCTGTTCTTGCGCAGCGAGCCGTAACGCGCGGTGCGCGAAGCTTAGTCGCTTCGCCCCTATTCGCTCCGCAAAGCGTTGATCATCGCTTTCGCTTCGGGGCTGGACCAATCGGCCGGCCCCAGCAATTGCGCCACAATCTGCCCTTCGCGGTCGATCAACAGTGTCGCTGGCAGGCCGGGCAGGCCAAGCGCGCGGCTGAGCCGTTCTGTCTCGTCGATGAAGCGGGGCAGGTGCGTGACCTCGGCGCGCTCAAAAAAGCTCGCCACTTTGCGCTGTGTGTCGCGCGAACTGGCCGCCACCGTCAAAACCTCAAAATCATCGCCCGACTCGGCGGCTGCCAAAGCCTCGAGATCGGGCATTTCTTTGCGGCACGGCGCACACCATGTCGCCCAAAGGTTCAACAGCACCACCTTGCCGCGGTAATCCGCCAAGGTGCGGCTTTCGCCCAATTCATTCACAAATGGGATCTCGGGTGGGGCGAGCCTTTGGCTGAACACAACCACCTTTTTCATCTCGCCCTCGCGCAGGCTGGCCAAGTCTGCGGCAGCCGCGCCATTTGCGCAAAGCGCCAGTGCCGTATAAAGGACGATCAACCGCAGCATGTTGCCTCCGACAAAGGGCCAGACGATGACCGACGACACGAAATCCTCCAACGCCATGTGGGGCGGGCGCTTTGCCGCTGGCCCGGACGCGATCATGGAGGCGATCAACGCCTCGATCTCGTTCGACAAGCGACTTTACGCGCAGGATATTCGCGGCAGCCGGGCCCATGCGGCCATGTTGGCGGCGACGGGCATCCTCAGCAATAAAGACGCTGAAGCGATCGGGGAAGGCCTGCTCACGGTCTTGTCAGAGATCGAGGGCGGCGATTTCCCGTTTTCGACCGCGCTGGAAGATATTCACATGAATGTGGAGGCGCGGCTGAAAGAGATTATCGGCGAACCAGCTGGGCGGCTACACACGGCGCGCTCGCGCAATGACCAAGTGGCGACCGATTTCCGGCTTTGGGTGCGTGATCAGGCTGATGCGGCGATTGCCTCGCTGACGGCGTTGATGAAGGTCATGGTCGCGCAGGCCGAACAAGGCGCCGATTGGGTGATGCCGGGCTTTACGCACCTGCAAACCGCGCAGCCGGTGACATGGGGCCATCACATGATGGCTTATGTCGAAATGTTCGCCCGTGACCGATCGCGTTTTGAAGATGCGCGCAAGCGGATGAACGAATGCCCCTTGGGCTCTGCGGCGCTTGCAGGCACCGGTTTTGCCATTGACCGTCATATGACGGCAGAGGCTTTGGGCTTTGATCGCCCGACCGCGAACAGCCTTGATGCGGTGTCAGACCGTGATTTCGCGCTCGAATTCCTTTCGGCCTCGGCGATCTGCGCCGTGCACCTGAGCCGTTTGGCGGAAGAATTGGTGATCTGGTCCTCGGCCCAATTCCGTTTCGTGGCGATGTCGGACAAATGGTCGACGGGCTCGTCGATCATGCCGCAAAAGCGCAACCCTGATGCCGCCGAACTGATCCGCGCGAAAATCGGGCGCATCATGGGGGCGACGGTGGCGCTGTTCACCGTGATGAAGGGCCTGCCGCTCGCCTATTCCAAAGACATGCAAGAAGACAAAGAGCAGGTCTTTGATGCTGCCGATACGCTGATGCTGGCGCTTGCCGCGATGACGGGCATGATCGCCGATCTGACGGTGAACACCGATAAGCTGGAAGCCGCCGCCGCAAATGGCTTTTCCACCGCGACCGATTTGGCCGATTGGCTGGTGCGCGAAGCGGGGCTGCCGTTCCGCGATGCCCACCACGTGACCGGCACGCTGGTGGCAATGGCCGAAGGCAAAGGCTGTGATTTGCCCGATTTGACGCTCGAAGACATGCAATCGGTGCATCCGGCGCTTAATGATAGCGTTTATGACGTGCTTGGGGTTCACAACTCGGTCGCCTCGCGCCAATCTTATGGCGGCACCGCGCCCGACCAAGTGCGCGCGCAAGTGGCCCGCTGGAAGGAACTTCTGGGCTGAGGCCGGAGGGAAAGATGCGTCTGATTTTGCTGAGCCTTGCCTTGGCCAGTTTGGCCGCCTGCGGTGTGGGCGGCCCGCCGCAGCCGCCAAGTGCCGTGACCGAAGCCCCCGTTTCCCCGGTTTCGGGCGAGGTCAGCTTTGGCGTGACGGGCAGCCTGTGAAGGGCGCGGGGCTGATTGGGCTTATGGTGCTGGCGCTCGGTGCCTGTTCGAGCCCGCGCGCCAATGTTTATGCCGACCCTTCGGGCGAGGTGACCACCTCGGCCTCTACCGGGGTGGGGCCTGTGCGGGTCGGCGTGAACAGTTCGGGCGGCGGCTATGTCGGCACCAAGATCGGTTGGCTTGGTATCGCCGCTGGATTTTGATCTGTCGGATTCTGGCCCTCCACCTTCCGCGCCGCTTTCCTTGCAGGCTGTGAAGCGCTAGGAAGCGCGAAACAGAACCGAGGGCGCGATGGATCATTTTCTATACAAAGATGGCGTGCTGCATGCCGAAGATGTGGCAATCCCCGAGATTGCCGCCGCCGTGGGCACGCCTTTCTATGTCTATTCCGCCGCCACGCTGACGCGGCATTTCCAACTGTTTGATGCCGCGCTTGAGTGCACCGACCATCTGGTGTGCTTCGCGATCAAATCGAACTCCAACCTCGCGGTGTTGAAACTGCTCGGCAATCTGGGCGCGGGGATGGATGTGGTTTCGGGCGGCGAATATCGCCGTGCCAAAGCTGCTGGCGTGCCGGGCGAGCGGATCGTCTTTTCCGGCGTTGGCAAAACCCGCGAAGAAATCACGCTTGCGCTGACGGGCGGCATTCGTCAGTTCAACGTCGAAAGCGAGCCGGAACTGCGCGCGATTTCCGAGGTGGCAAGCGCTTTGGGCGTGGTCGCGCCGATCGCTTTGCGCGTGAACCCCGATGTTGATGCGAAAACGCATGAAAAAATCGCCACCGGCAAATCGGAAAACAAATTCGGCATTCCGATTGCCAAGGCTCGCGCGGTTTATTCCGAAGCGGCAAAACTGCCGGGCATCGCGGTGGTGGGCGTCGATGTGCATATCGGCAGCCAGCTGACCGAGTTGGAGCCTTTTGAAGCCGCCTTCACCAAAGTGCGAGAACTGACCCTTGCTTTGCGCGAAGATGGGCATGACATTCGCCGCCTTGATCTGGGCGGTGGCTTGGGCATTCCCTATACCCGCTCAAACGAAGCGCCGCCGTTGCCCGTCGAATATGGTGCGATGATCAAACGCGTTCTTGGCGATTTGGGCTGCGAGATCGAGATCGAGCCGGGGCGGCTGATTTCGGGCAATGCGGGGCTGATGGTCTCGTCGGTCATTTATGTCAAAGAAGGGGAGGGGCGGAACTTCCTGATCCTTGATGCCGCGATGAATGATTTGGTGCGCCCTTCGATGTATGGCGCGCATCATGACATTGTGCCGGTGATCGAGGCGGAACCGGGCACCGAACCCGCCGCCTTTGATGTTGTGGGCCCCGTTTGCGAAACGGGCGATACCTTTGCCAAAGGCCGTAACCTGACGCCGATGGGCGAGGGGGACTTGGTCGCCTTCCGTTCGGCGGGCGCTTATGGCGCGGTGATGGCGTCGGAATACAATTCCCGCCCGCTGATTCCCGAAGTTTTGGTCGAAGGGGATCACTTTGCGGTCATTCGGCAAAGACCGAGCTTTGAGGAAATGCTCGCCCGCGATAGCATTCCGGTGTGGCTCTAATCTAACCGCAGGGCCCGGAAAGGTTGCATGACGAAGCCGCCGCCCCTTCCGGGCGACCCGCTCGCCCCGCTGGCCCGTCCGCTTTTGTGGACACGGGTCGGTTTGGTGTTGGAGCGGTTGGCGCGCGCCTTCTGGCCGGTGCTGACCTTCTTGGCCTTCGCTTTTGCGGCGCTGTCTTTTGGTGCGCTGCGGTATCTGACACCCGATGATTTGGCGATTGCCACGGGTGTGGTGATCTTTGTGCTGATTGTATTGGGTGCGCCGGGGTTACGCGGATTTCGTTGGCCAAGCCGGGATGAGGCCGTGGCACGGCTTGATGCCACGCTGCCCGGTCGCCCGCTGGCTGCATTGACCGATGATTTGGCGCTTGGCGCGGCCGATCCGGCAAGCCGTGCGCTTTGGGCGGCGCACCGGGGCCGCATGGCCGCGGCTGCCGCTGCCGCGCGCGCGCCAACGCCAGACCCAGACCTTTCGCCCCGCGACCCCTTTGCCTTGCGGCTTTCGGCACTCACGGCGTTGGTGATGGCGCTCGTTTTTGGCAATCCGGCGGGCATCTTCTCGCCTCAGCAGCGCCTTGGCGGCCCCGGTGCGGCGATTGCTGCGATGGGTCCCACATGGGAAGGCTGGGCCGAGCCGCCACGCTACACAGGCCGCCCCGGGCTTTATCTCAACGGGTTTGAGGGCGACGACCTTTATTTGCCCGAGGGCACGAAACTCGCGTTTCGCTTTTATGGTCCGCCCGGATCGGTGCCATTTTCGGAGACCGTGTCGAGCCCTGCTGCCACGCCGGAAAGGGACGAAAACCCGGCTGTGCAAAGCCATGACTTTATCGCCGAACGTTCGGGGGTGATTGATGTTGGTGGGCCGATGGGGCGGCTCTTTCAGGTGATCGTTCTCTCGGATAACGCGCCGGAGGTGGAATTGCCCGCGCTTGCCGAGCGCCGGGCCGATGGCAAGATGGCGCAACCTTTCCATGCCTTTGACGATTATGGCGTCGTGCACGGGCAGGCGCGGATCAGCCTCGATCTGGGCGCGATGGATCGCCGCTACGGGCTCGCGATAGACCCCGAGCCACGCGATGATTTGGTGTTTGACCTGCCGCTACCGATCAGCGGCTCGCGCGCCGATTTCTCTGAAATGCTGATCGAGGATGTGTCGGAGCATCCTTGGGCGAACCTGCCCGTCAAACTGACGCTAGAGGTCGAAGATGGGCGCGGCCAGATGGGCAGCAGCGGCGAACAGTCGTTTGAACTGCCGGGGCGGCGGTTCTTTGACCCGCGCGCCGCCGCGCTGATTGAATTGCGCCGCGATTTGTTGTGGTCGCGCGAGAATGCGGTGCGCTCTGCCCAAGTGTTGCGCGCCGTGCTCAACCGTTCAGACGATCTGTTCCCGGCACCGGAAATGGTGGAAATTCTGCAAGGCGTGGTGGAGCAGATCGAAGCGGCCTCGCTCACGCCAGAGGCGCGCGATGCTGTGGCCAAGCTCTTGTGGGATATGGCGGAGCTCCTGGAAGATGGTGGCTTGGCGGATGCTTTGGCGGCGATGCAGCAGGCCCAAGAACGGCTGAGCGAGGCGATCCGCAATGGCGCCTCGAAAGACGAAATCGACAAGCTGATGCAGGAGTTGAAAGAGGCGACGGATCGCTACCTGCAAATGTTGGCGGAACGTAGCCAGCAAGACGAAGGGCCGCAATTTGGCCAGCAACAGCCAAGCCAGCAGATCACCGGCGACCAGATCCAACAGTTGATGGATGAGATCCAAAAACTGATGGAGGAAGGCCGGATGGCCGAGGCGCAAGAACTTCTCGATCAACTGGCGCGGATGATGGAGAACATGCGCGTTACCCAAGGCCAAGGTGGGGCAGGCGATATGCCCGGTGGGCAGACGATGAAGGACTTGGGCGAGACGCTGCGCGAACAGCAAGACCTGTCAGACGAGGCCTTCCGGCAAATGCAGCGCCCGCCTGAGGCGGGGCAGGGTGGTCAAGGCGGGCAAGACATGTCGCCAAACGGCGAGGCGCAACCGGGTGACGAGGCAGGGGAAGATTTGGCGGCGCGTCAACGCGCGCTTCGTCGTGAGTTGGAGCGGCAAAAAGGTCTGATGCCGCGCCTTGGCGGCGACGCGGCGGAGGCGGGGCGGCAAGCGCTGGATGAAGCAGGCCGCGCGATGGAAGAGGCCGAAGAGGCCTTGCGCGATGGCCAACTGGGCCGCGCGCTGGATGGGCAGGCCGACGCGATTGAAGCCTTGCGCGAAGGTATGCGGCGGTTGGGCGAGGCCTTTGCGGAGGAGCGCGGCGAACGATCGCGCGGGGAAGGCAATCTGGGCGAGCAGCGCGGCGGTGACCCGATGGGCGGTCAAGGCACGCGTGAATTGCCGCGTGACCCGCTTGGACGGGCGGTGGGCGAAGGCAGCCGGATTGGCTCGGATAGTAACCTGTTGCAGGGCGAAGATGTGTATCGCCGGGCGCGCGATTTGCTGGATGAAATTCGTCGTCGCACTGCGGAACGTCAGCGCCCCGAAGCCGAGCGCGATTACCTGCGCCGCCTGCTCGACACTTTCGGGCCGCGTTAAGACACGCCGCAGGCGTTAGCGAGATAATGATTGAGGGGCGGAGGCTTAGCCCCCAGCAGCTTGCAGTTTCACGATCAGCATCCGCAAGAGCCCGTCCAACAACAGCCGCGCGGTATCGGCCATGGCGACATAGGTTTCGAGTACGGGCAAAAGTGCGGGAACGGCCGCCCCAATACGCGGTGCAAAGATATAAAGCGCAACCAGTGCGGCGACCACAATGACCACCGACAAGAACCCGGTTCGGAAACCGGAGCGGGTTTCGGCGCGCATCTGCGGGGTGCCTTTGGCGGCGAGGTCGCCAGTGCGATCCGCGCTGGCGCGTAAAGTAGAATTGATCTCGTCAATATCGGGGAGGCGCTTGGCGGCGCGGGCACCGGGTTCTTGCACCGGGCCTTCCGTCAGATCGGCGGCGCGTTCTTCCTCGTCAGAGTCCGCGCTCGACAGATCGCTGAAATCGAGCGTCTGACGCGCCGCAGGCGCTGTGGGTCGCGGCGGTGGTTTCGGCATTTCGACCACCGGCTCAAATTTCGGCTTTGGTTTGGGCGCAGGCGTCGTCGGGGCCACGCGCCGGGGCATCACGTCGGCCGTGCGCGCGGGCTGTGCGGCAGGCTTTTCTGCACGTGGTGCAAGGTTCATTTCTTCTTGCGTTTCGAGGCTTTGGCCCTCCGCCTGACGCGCCGCGGCTTCGCGCTCGGCCTCTTCGCGCAAGATCGCTAGAAGGTTCTCGTCCAGCGCGCGACGTGGCACGACACCCACGCGTGGCGCAGGCCCAACCTCGCTGCGCTCGGCGCTGAGGAGCGGTTCTGAAGCGTCCGGTTCGAGATAGTCTTCCTCGGGCGCAGGGGGCGGCTCTGGCGCAGCGGTCACCTCTGCGATTGGCTCTTCTTGCGGGGCCTGCTCCGCTTGCATCAGCGCTGCAATCGCTGCCTCTGCCGAATCTTCCCCGATGTTTTCCTCAGCCTCTGCCTGAACTTCGGGCGTTGGCGCTCGCGGAATGACGGGTGTGGTCACTGGCGGCAATTCGGAGGGCTCAGGTTCGACATCTTCTTCCATGTCGAACGGCTCGCTCCAGTCGACCGCGTCTTCCTCTTCTTCGGGGCTTTCGGCAGCCTCAAAGATCGAGGCTTCCTCGGGCACAGGCTCAGGCGGGGACGGTTCCGGGCTTGGCGCGGGTTCTGGAACTGCGCTTGGTGCGGGCTCTGGCGGCGCCTCGATAACGGGCTGGGGAACCGGTTCTTCAGCCACGTCCCAGCCTTCGGGGGCGCCCTGCGCGTCCTCGCGTCGAGCCTCTTCGGCAGCAATCATTTTTGCACTGGGCTGGAACCACGTCTGACCACAACCAGAGCACTGCACATCGCGCCCGGCTTCAGGGATGACGGAGTCATCTACCTCATATTGTGCACCGCATCTCGGACAGATGAGCCGCATGCGTTCCTAGCCTCGTCCTGCCTTGGCCATTCTGGCCTTTTCTATATATATGTTGTAGCAAGCCCGGTGAAAAACTCCAAGCGTTTGCGTATATTTGCACGCATCTGGCAACAGGTGCCACAAGAAGGGGCCGGCAGTGATCGAGCTGCAAGATGTCGCTGTAGGATATGGCGGAACCGAGTTGCTGGCAGAGATGTCGCTCAAACTCGTGCCGGGGTCGTTCCATTTTCTGACCGGGCCTTCGGGCGCGGGCAAAACCACCTTCCTAAAACTTTGCTATGCAGAACTCCTGCCATCGTCTGGTTTTCTTGGGCTTTACGGCCAAGATGCGCGCACCATGAGCCGCGATGACATTGCCCAGATGCGCCAGCGCATTGGGGTCGTGCACCAAGATTGTCAGTTCCTTGATCACCTCTCGGTTGCGGAAAATGTGGCGCTGCCGCTCACCGTTGCAGGCAAGCCGATTGATGGGCGCGAATTGGTGGAGCTTCTGTCGTGGGTTGGGCTGAAGGCGCAGATGAACGCGCTGCCGCCGCAGCTTTCGGGCGGGGAACGCCAGCGCGCGGCACTTGCGCGTGCCATCATCATGTCGCCCGAGGTGATCGTCGCCGATGAACCCACCGGCAACCTTGATTGGGAAATGTCTTTGCGGCTGCTTAACCTTTTGGTTGAGCTGAACAAAATGGGCAAAACGGTGGTGATCGCCACACACGATCTGAACCTGATCCGGCAGGCGAAGGCGCAGGTTTCCGCTCGGGTTTTGCGCATTGCCAATCGGCGGTTGCAACTGGCTGGGGCGGATTTGTGATGCGGTTGAACCCGTTTTCTCGTGAATTGTCCTCGGCCGATCGGGTGGTGCCGCCCACAGGCTTTACGGCCAATCTGACGGTTCTGACCGCTGCTGCGATGGCGTTTTTGGCTGTCTTTGCGCTGGCGCTTTCCTTGGCATCTGGGCGTCTGGCGGACCGTTGGGCCGATGCTTTGGCGCGCTCTGCCACCATCCGCATCTCGGCCCCGCCCGAGCAGATGGAGGTGCAGACGCGCGCCGTATTGGATGCGCTGGCCACGACGCCGGGGGTGAAAAGCTATCGCCCCTTGGAAGATGACGAGATGCGCGATCTTTTGGACCCGTGGTTTGGCCCCGATCTTCCGGTCGAGGATTTGCCACTGCCGCAATTGGTGGAATTGGTCGAAACGGCGCAAGGCATTGATGTCGAGGGGCTGCGGTTGCGGCTTGCGGCAGAAGCCCCGGGCGCCGTGTTGGATGATCACACCCGTTGGCGCCGCCCGTTGGTGGCTGCGGCCGATAAGCTGCGCTGGCTTGGTTGGTTGTCGCTCGTGCTGATTGGCGGCGCGATGGCGGGGATGATCACGCTCGCCGCGCAGGCCGCTTTGGCCGCGAACGGGCAGGTGATTCGCACCCTCCGCTTGGTGGGGGCGCAGGATGCCTTTATTGCCCGCGCCTTCGTGCGCCGCTTTACGCAACGTGGCTTTGTTGGCGCGGCTTTGGGCACGGGGCTTGGCATGGGCGCGGTGGCGCTTTTGCCTGCGGCCGATGCCGCTGGCGGCTTTTTGACCGGGCTGGGCTTTACCGGCACCGGCTGGCTTTGGCCGCTTGCGCTTCCGGTGCTGGCCGCGGTAGTGGCCTACGGTGCCACCCGCGCCGCCGCTTTGCGCATGCTCAAGGGAATTCGCTGATGATCGTCGTGCAATACCTCCGCTCCATCTTCTTCATCGTGCAGATGTATGTGATGCTTGCCGTCTTTGCGGTGGGCGGGCTGCCCTATGCGCTGATCGGTGGACGCCGCGCCGCCATTCATGTGTGCCGGGGCTATTGCAAATGGGTCTGCTGGTCGGCGGGCTGGGCCGTGGGGCTGAAAACCGAAGTCCGTGGTCCGATCCCGAAAGGCGATGTGTTGATTGCCGCCAAACACCAGAGCTTTCTGGATATTCTGATGATTTACGCTGCCATTCCGCGTGGCAAGTTCATCATGAAAAAGGAGCTGGTCTGGACCCCGTTTGTCGGCTGGTATGCTTACCTGATTGGCTGCATCCCGGTGGATCGGGGCAAGCGCGGCGCGGCGATCAAGGCGATGCTGGCACAAGCGAAAAATGCGCGTTTCGCGGGCGGGCAGTTGGTGATTTTCGCGCAAGGCACCCGCGTCGCGGCGGGGGCGAAGAAGCCCTATAAAATTGGTGCGGGCGCGCTTTACACCGACCTTGGCCTGACCTGCGTGCCTGCGGCGACCAATGTGGGCGTGTTTTGGCCGCGCCACGGCATTTTGCGCAAGCCGGGTGTGGCGATTGTGGAGTTTCTGCCCGAGATCGAGCCGGGGCTTCAGATCGGCGATTACATGAAAAAGATCGAGGCTGAAATTGAAACCGCCTCGGACCGTTTGATGGCCGAGGCGGGATTCAAAGTCGCTTGAGGTCGGGGAGGGCGGTTTAGGCCGCCAACCCTTTCGAGCCCATTTCGATGAATTTCTTGCGGCGGTCCGAAATCAGGCCTGCACGTTTCTTGCCCGAAAGCTCGTCCAGCATCTTGCCGATTTCATGGCCAACTGCGGTGATGGTGGCCAGACGGTCACGTTGCGCGCCACCTTTCGGTTCCGGAATGATCCGGTCAATCACACCCAATTTTTTGAGGTCTTGCGCGGTGAGCCGCAGCGCTTCGGCTGCTTCACGCATTTTTTCGGCGTCTTTCCACAAGATCGAGGCGCAGCCCTCGGGCGAGATCACCGAATAGACCGAATGTTCGAGCATCGCGATCCGGTTCGCCGTGGCAAAAGCCACCGCGCCACCAGAACCGCCTTCGCCAATGATCACCGAAATCAGCGGCACGCCGAGCTTGAGGCATTGCTCGGTTGAGCGTGCAATCGCTTCGGCTTGGCCGCGCTCTTCCGCGCCTTTGCCCGGATAGGCACCGGGGGTGTCAACGAGCGTGATGACGGGCAGATTGAACCGATCGGCCATATCCATCAAGCGGATCGCTTTGCGGTAGCCCTCGGGCCGCGCCATGCCAAAGTTGTGGGTGATGCGGCTCGCGGTGTCGTGGCCCTTCTCATGGCCGATCACCATCACCGGGCGGTCGTCAAAGCGCGCAAGCCCGCCCATCACCGCATGGTCATCGGCAAAGTTCCGGTCGCCCGCAAGCGGCGTGTATTCGGTGAAGAGCGCGTCGATATAATCGCGGCAATGCGGGCGGTCCGGGTGCCGGGCGACTTGGCATTTGCGCCAAGGCGTGAGGTCTTTGTAGAGGTCCGTCAGCATCTGCGCCGCTTTTTTATCCAGCGCAGCGGCTTCCTTTTCGACATCCATGCCCGGGTTCGCCCGCGCCATTGCGCGCAATTCCTCCGCCTTGCCTTCAATTTCGGCGAGCGGTTTTTCGAACTCGAGATAGGTGGTCATCAGCCCCTCCGTGACGCAGTCTGCGCTTATATGACCGCGCGAAAGGGGATTTGCAACTGACGCGGGGGGAAGCGAAGGGTTCTGACGGATGCCTGCGGCAATCGGTGTCAACCGAAACGCCCCGGCCGACGGACCGGGGCGTTCCTGTTCCCTCATGCAGCCGGGCCTCCCCTCCCTGCCGCTCCGGGATTCGAAACGATTCGTGTCACGAATCGTTTACATCACGCTCAAGCTTTAATCATTTCCGACTGTCTGACAATAACTTCTGCCTGCCGAATGGAAGCAATATCGACCAAACGGCCCTTGTAAACGGTTGCCCCGGCGCCTTCGGCTTTGGCCTTCTCCATCGCGGCCAAAATTTCGCGTGCTTCGGCCACCGCTTCATCCGACGGCGTGAAGACATCATTGGCCAAAGTGACCTGTTTCGGGTGGATCGCCCATTTGCCGACCATGCCCAAAGTGGCCGAGCGCAGCGCTTGCGCGCGGAAGCCTTCATCATCCGAGAAATCGCCAAACGGGCCATCGACGGGCAAGATGCCATGCGTCCGGCAAGCGGCCACAATCGCGGCCTGCGCCCAATGCCACGGGTCGGACCAGTATTTAGCCCCTTCGCGCAGCATGTAATAGTTTTCTTGCGTGCCACCGATGCCGGTGGTCGCCATCCCCATCGAGGCGGCAAAATCCGCCGCGCCAAGGCTCATCGCCTGCAGGCGGGGGCTGGAGGCTGCGATTTCTTCCACATGAGCAATGCCAGCGGCTGATTCGATGATCACCTCAAGGCTGATGCGTTTCTTGCGGCCCTTGGCGGCTTCAATCGCGCTCACCAGCGCATCCACGGCATAAACATCGGCCGCGCAGCCCACTTTCGGGATCATGATCTGGTCGATCCGCTCAGAACCTTCTTCAAGAAGCTCCACAACGTCACGATACCAATAGGGCGTATCAAGCCCGTTGATCCGCACCGAAAGATACTTGGTGTTCCAATCGACGTTGTGGGAGGCTTCGATGATATTGCGGCGCGCTTGCGCCTTATCATCGGGGGCGACCGAATCCTCAAGGTCGAGGTTGATCACATCCGCTGCCGAAGCCGCCATTTTCTCAAAGATCGCCGGGCGCGAGCCGGGGCCAAACAATTGGCAGCGGTTGGGACGGGCAGGGGCGGCGGGCTGGACGCGGAAGCTCATGAATTCCCTCGGCAAGTATGTTTCGTGATTTGTTGTGTTTTCGGTATAATGTTGCGCGGCCATATGCAAGGTTATTTTGCAGTCGCAGAAACTATGCGCCGAAACGGTGATGAATTTTGCAGCAGCTTGAAAAGGCGCAAGAATCTTCGAGCAAATCGGCAATTGCCGGAAGAAGTGTGATCTAAAAGCGCCAAATGGCCGCAAGATACTAAGGAAATTTGCCGAGAAACTCGCGATTTTCGGCGAAATCCTTTCCCCGAACCTGCGGAGCCTCCTATGTCGCTGATCGAGACCCCCTATCTGCTTTTCCTTGGCGATGCGCCGGACCAACTCGCCGCTAAGGTGGCGCAGGGCATCAAAGATTGGCGGCCTGAATTCGCCGTAGGCCAGTTCCGGATGGAGGGCTGCAAGGCCGATCTGGGCCTGCCCGATATGACGCTGGAAGAGGCAAAGGCCGCGGGCTGCAAAACGCTGGTGATCGGCGTGGCGAACCGCGGTGGGGTTATCTCGCAAGCGTGGAAAAAGGAATTGGTCGCGGCGCTGGAAGAAGGTTTTGACCTGGCTTCTGGCCTGCACAACCTTCTGCGTGACGAGCCCGATCTGGTGGCCGTTGCCGAAGCTTGCGGTCGGTCTTTGCATGATGTGCGCGTGCCCGAAGTGGATTACCCGATCGCCAATGGCGTGAAGCGCAGCGGCAAGCGGCTTCTGGCCGTGGGGACCGATTGCTCGGTCGGCAAAATGTATACCGCGCTTTGCATGGAGCGTGAGATGCGCGAGCGCGGTATGAACGCCGATTTTCGCGCCACCGGTCAGACCGGTATCTTGATCACCGGCGATGGCGTGCCGCTTGATGCGGTGGTGGCCGATTTCATGGCGGGCTCGATCGAATGGCTGACGCCTGACAATGACGCGGATCACTGGGATCTGATCGAAGGGCAAGGCAGCCTCTTCCACGTTAGCTATTCCGGGGTGACGATGGCGCTCATTCACGGCGGTCAGCCCGATGCGCTGGTGCTGTGCCATGAACCTACCCGTGCGCATATGCGTGGCCTGCCGGGCTACAGCCTGCCGGTGCTGGATGCGCTGCGCGATCTGGCGCTGCAAATTGCCAAGGTGGGCAACCCGGCCTGCCAAGTGGTTGGGATCTCGATCAACACGCAAAACATGCCCGAAGCTGAAGCGCGGGCCTATATCGCCAAGGTCGAGGCAGAGATGGGCCTGCCCACCACCGACCCGTTCCGCTTTGGGGCCGCAAAGCTGGTGGACGCGCTCGCCGCGATCTGAAACCCTGCACCGCGTGCCAAGGCCAAGGCTTTGGCACGCCGATGACGAATAAAAGAAAGGGCAGGGCATGATCTCCGTAACGGCGGATACATTCCGGCTGGCCGAAGTTTTCACCATTTCCCGCGGTAGCCGCACCGAGGCCAAGGTGCTGACAGTGCGTGTGCTTCGCGGTGCTGTGGCAGGTTGGGGCGAATGCGTGCCTTATGCGCGCTATGGCGAAAGCCTTGAAAGCGTGACCGCGCAGATTGAGGGGCTGCCCGCCAATATCTCGCGCGAAGATTTGCAATATGCGCTGCCGCCGGGGGCTGCACGCAACGCGGTGGATTGCGCGCTTTGGGATCTGGAGGCGAAAGCCGCAGGCAAACGGGTTTGGGAGCTGGCGGGGCTGACCGCGCCGGGGCCGGAAGTCACCTGCTACACGCTTTCGCTTGCCGAACCGGCCGCGATGCAAGCCTCTGCCGCGAAAAATGCGCATCGTCCGATTCTCAAAATCAAACTCGGCACGCCCGATGATATGCCGCGCCTGGAAGCGGTGCGCGCGGGCGCGCCCAAGGCCAAGATCGTCGTCGATGCGAACGAGGGCTGGAGCGCCGAGGTCTATTCGGATCTGGCGCCGCATCTTTTGCGCCTTGGTGTGGCGATGGTGGAACAACCGCTGCCCGCAAGCGAAGACGAGGCGCTTTTGGGCCTCAATCGCCCGGTGCCGGTCTGTGCCGATGAAAGCTGCCATGACCGCAAAAGCTTGCCCGGTCTGAAAGGCAAATACGATCTTGTGAACATCAAGCTAGACAAGACCGGCGGCCTGACCGAAGCGTTCGCGTTGCGCCAGCAGGCACTGGCTGAGGGCTACGGCGTGATGGTCGGCTGCATGGTGGGCTCAAGCCTTGCGATGGCCCCTGCGACGCTGGTGGCGCAAGGCGCGGCCTATACCGACCTTGACGGGCCGCTTTTGCTGGCGCAAGACCGCGAAAGCCCGCTGAAATATGCGGACGGCATGGTTTACCCCCCCGAAGCCGAACTTTGGGGCTAAAAGGAGAGCGCGATGAGCCGGATCGTTTACCTGAATGGCGAGTATATGCCGGAGGAAGAGGCGAAGATTTCGATCTTCGACCGTGGGTTCGTGATGGGCGACGCGGTTTATGAAGTGACCTCGGTTCTGGGCGGCAAGATCTTGGAATTTGAAGGCCTCATGACCCGGCTGGAGCGCTCGATGCGCGAGCTGGAAATGACCTGTGCGCTGACCCGCGAAGAATGGCTCGCCATCCACCACGAATTGGTGGCACGCAACAATATCGACGAAGGGCTGGTCTATCTTCAAGTCAGCCGTGGCAATGCGGGCGACCGGGATTTCCACTACCCGCCGGAAGGCACGCCGCCGACTGTGGTGCTTTACACCCAAGCCAAGCCGAACCTCGCCAATGACCCGAAAGCCGAGGTCGGGATCAAAGTGATCTCGTTGCCCGATTTGCGCTGGCATCGCCGCGATATCAAAACCGTGCAACTGCTTTACCCGTCGATGGCGAAAATGGCCGCCGAAGCCGCGGGCAAGAACGATGCGTGGTTTGTGGAAGATGGCGCGGTGACCGAAGGGTCGTCCAACAACGTCTATATCGTCAAAGGCAACAAGATCATCACCCGGCAACTGTCTACCGATATCTTGCACGGCATCACCCGCGCCTCGCTGCTGACCTATGCGGCGGAAGCGCAGATGGAAATCGAAGAGCGTCCCTTCACCATCGCCGAAGCGCAAGAAGCCGATGAAGCGTTCTTCACCTCTGCCTCGGCCTTTGTGATGCCGGTGGTGGAAGTGGATGGCGTCGCCGTGGCGGATGGCAAAGTGGGCCGCGTGGCCAAGCGCCTGCGCGAGATCTACTTGGAAGAAAGCCTCAAACGCGCCGTCTAAGCGCCGTTACGCTCTGAATTCAAAAGCCCGCCTCAGGAATGAGGCGGGCTTTTTGTTTTGCCAAGCCCGGCTTGTGGAAGGTACGCAAAAGCAAAAGGGCCGCCCGAAGGCGGCCCTTTCTTCTTTCCCGATGGGAAAGATTATTCGATGATTTTCGAGACGACGCCGGCGCCGACGGTACGGCCGCCTTCACGGATGGCGAAGCGCAGTTTTTCTTCCATCGCGATCGGCGCAATCAGTTCGACTTCGAACTTCAGGTTGTCGCCCGGCATCACCATTTCAGTGCCTTCCGG
>NZ_OBMP01000009.1:0-156880 GCF_900217725.1 Rhodobacter sp. JA431 | reverse complement strand
CCGGAAGGCACTGAAATGGTGATGCCGGGCGACAACCTGAAGTTCGAAGTCGAACTGATTGCGCCGATCGCGATGGAAGAAAAACTGCGCTTCGCTATCCGCGAAGGCGGCCGTACCGTCGGCGCCGGCGTCGTCTCGAAAATCATCGAGTAATCGATGTTTTAGATCCGGCGGGTCTGCTCGCCGGATGTAAAAACCACGAAATTGAAAGGTGCGCCGTAAGGCGCGCCTTTTGTTCTTGACAGACTCAGGCCAGCCGCATATCCGGCGCGCCTAATCTGTAAAGATTGCGGTTCGATGCTGGCACCACATGCGGTGTTGTCAGCCTCTCAACCTGAAAAGCCCTGCGAAAAGGGAAAACCATGTCTGGTCAAAACATTCGCATCCGGCTCAAGGCGTTCGATTACCGCGTGCTGGACGCCAGCACCCAGGAAATCGTCAACACCGCGAAGCGTACGGGTGCACAGGTCCGCGGGCCGATCCCGCTGCCCAACAAAATCGAGAAATTCACGGTTCTCCGTGGTCCGCACATCGACAAAAAGTCGCGCGACCAGTGGGAAATCCGCACGCACAAGCGTCTTCTCGACATCGTCGATCCGACCCCGCAAACCGTGGACGCGCTGATGAAGCTCGACCTCGCGGCTGGCGTGGACGTCGAGATCAAAGTCTGAGGAGTTAGCACATGCGTTCTGGTGTTATCGCCAAGAAGCTGGGCATGACCCGGCTGTTCCTCGAAGACGGCAAACAGGTTCCGGTGACCGTGCTGCAACTCGACAACCTGCAAGTTGTCGCGCAGCGCACCGTCGAAACCGATGGCTACACGGCTGTGCAACTCGGTGCGGGCGAGGCGAAAGCCAAGCGCGTTTCGGGTGCGATGCGTGGTCACTTCGCGAAAGCGAATGTGGCGCCCAAGCGCAAGCTCGCCGAATTCCGCGTTTCGCCCGAAAACCTGATCGAAGTTGGCGCCGAGATCTCGGCCGAGCATTACCTTGCCGGTCAGCATGTCGACATCGCCGGCACCTCGATCGGTAAAGGCTTTGCCGGTGCCATGAAGCGTCACAACTTCGGTGGTCTGCGCGCCTCGCACGGTGTGTCGATCTCGCACCGTTCGCACGGTTCGACCGGTCAGTGCCAAGACCCGGGTAAGGTCTTCAAAGGCAAGAAAATGGCGGGTCATCTTGGTGCCGTTCGCGTCACCACGCAAAACCTGCAAGTGGTCCGCACCGACGCCGAGCGTGGTCTGATCATGGTCAAAGGGTCGGTTCCGGGCGCCAAAGGCGGCTGGGTCACGATCAAAGACGCCGTGAAAAAACCGGCCCCGGCGGATCTGCCGATGCCGGCCGCGCTGAAATCCGCGGCGGCTGCCGCTCCGGCCGAAGAAGTCTCGGTCGAAGGGGGTGAAGCATGAAACTCGATGTGATCAAGCTTGACGGCGAAAAAGCCGGCGCGATCGAGCTCGACGAAGCGCTGTTCGGCCTTGAGCCGCGCGCCGACATCCTGCATCGCGTGGTCCGCTGGCAGCGTGCGAAGGCTCAAGCCGGTACCCACTCGGTGCTCGGCAAGTCGGAAGTCAGCTACTCGACCAAGAAGATCTATCGCCAAAAAGGCACCGGTGGCGCGCGTCACGGGTCCAAAAAGGCGCCGATCTTCCGTCACGGTGGTGTCTACAAAGGCCCGACCCCGCGTAGCCACGCCCATGACCTGACCAAGAAGTTCCGCGCCCTCGGCCTGCGTCATGCGCTGTCTGCCAAGGCGAAAGCTGGCAACCTCGTGGTGATCGAAGCGGCCGATATGGCCGAAGCGAAAACCTCGATGCTCGCCAAAGCTGCCAAGGAGCTGGGCTGGAAAAAGGTCCTGGTGATCGACGGCGCCTCGGTGAACGAGAACTTCGCGCTTGCCGCGCGCAACATTGATGGCATCGATGTGCTGCCGTCGATGGGCGCCAACGTCTATGACATCCTCAAGCGTGACACGCTCGTGATCACCAAAGCGGGTGTCGAAGCTCTGGAGGCTCGCCTGAAATGAGTGCGAAACCCGAACATTACGACGTGATCGTGAAGCCCATCATCACCGAGAAAGCCACCATGGCCTCGGAAGCTGGTGCGGTTGTGTTCCAAGTCGCCAAGACGGCGACGAAACCGGCGATCAAAGAGGCTGTTGAAGCGCTCTTCGGCGTGAAGGTGAAGGCGGTCAACACCACCATCACCAAAGGCAAAGTGAAACGCTTCCGCGGTTCGCTCGGCCAACGCTCGGACGTGAAAAAAGCCTATGTCACGCTCGAAGACGGTCAAACCATCGACGTTTCGACCGGTCTGTAAGACCTGACACATGACAAGAAAGGCCCTCGCGCAAGCGGGGGCCTTTTTTGTTTTTGGGGGGCGGTGGCGTGGCAGATTTCTATCCGCTTGTGAGCCGCGCGGGAGGCGAATTTAACGTTCGTGCCTCAGGTAGCCAATTTTCTGGTGCCCATCTGCGTCAGCAAGGTCTGGTGCAAAAGTATCTTTGACATCCTCCAGAACAGCTTTGCACACCTCCTGGATGCAGTCGGATTCATTCTTGCCTGCAAAGGAGATTGAACGGCTTCCGACGACCACTCTAACGGTCTCATCGCAAGGCTGAAACTCGATGATCGTTCGGACAAGGGTCGCGCCGTCATCAGACAGGTCATCAATCTTAGTGCGTAAGCCCATTCGAACGTGGTCGAGCGAGAGTAGCGAGGCTCCAAATGAGGAAAACGCGGTGTCATTCCATGGTGCATCGCCGCCGAAATCGCCTTCTGGAGGAACGGCGTCGGGCGCTGAAGTCGGTGAGCCCAAGAAAAGCGCATAGGCGCTGACAATCTTTCGGCCGAGTTCTTTGACCTGATGGTGAAACCGTAAAGTCACCTCGCCGTATCTGCGGGTAAGGTGCTGCAATTCAACGTATTGAGCAGAAGCCATTTAGAAACCTATCGAGGCCAGAGAAGCTGGAGGAAATCCGTGGCACAATATCATCTGCGCTTCGCCGCGGATCAAGATTCTCTCGAAGCCCCTTCCCACTTGCCACCTTCCCTCAACCCTGCTATGCCCCGCCAGTCGCTCGGCCCCGGATTCGTCCGGGGCCAGTGATTTTTGCACTCGGGGAGCTACGGCGCCCCTTACGTAACGGACCTATGGTCCAGAGCAACGGAAGACAGAGAGCATGGCACTCAAGTCGTATAAACCGACGACGCCTGGCCAGCGCGGGCTGGTTCTGATCGACCGTTCGGAGCTTTGGAAAGGTCGTCCCGTCAAAGCCCTCACTGAGGGTTTGACCAAGACGGGCGGCCGGAACAACACCGGACGCGTCACGATGTGGCACAAGGGTGGTGGGGCGAAACGCCTTTACCGCATCGTCGATTTCAAGCGTCGTAAGTTCGACGTTCCGGCCACGGTCGAGCGGATCGAATATGACCCGAACCGCACCGCCTTCATCGCGCTGATCAAATACAGCGACGGCGAACTGGCCTACATCCTCGCGCCGCAGCGCCTTGCGGTGGGTGACACCGTCATCGCCGGTGCGAAACAAGACATCAAACCGGGCAACGCGATGCCGTTCTCGGGTATGCCGATCGGTACGATCGTCCACAACGTCGAGCTGAAGCCCGGCAAAGGTGGTCAGATCGCGCGCGCCGCGGGCACCTATGCCCAATTCGTCGGCCGTGACGGTGGCTATGCCCAGCTGCGTCTTTCCTCGGGCGAGCTGCGTCTTGTCCGTCAGGAATGCCTGGCGACCATCGGTGCCGTTTCGAACGCCGATCACAGCAACCAAAACCTCGGCAAAGCCGGTCGTAAGCGCCACATGGGCGTGCGTCCGACCGTTCGCGGTGTTGCGATGAACCCGATCGACCACCCGCACGGTGGTGGTGAAGGCCGCACCTCCGGTGGCCGTACCCCGGTTACCCCGTGGGGCAAGGACACCAAGGGCAAGCGCACCCGTTCGAACAAGCAGACCGACAAGTACATCTTGCGGTCGCGTCACGCCAAGAAGAAGGGTCGCTAAGATATGGCACGTTCTCTCTGGAAAGGCCCTTTCGTTGACGCCTATCTGCTGAAAAAAGCAGAAAAAGCGCGCGCTTCGGGCAAATCCGACGTCATCAAAATTTGGTCGCGTCGTTCCACCATCCTGCCGCAATTTGTCGGCCTCACCTTCGGCGTCTACAACGGGCAGAAGCACATCCCGGTGAACGTCACCGAAGAGATGATCGGCCAAAAGTTCGGTGAATACTCGCCGACCCGGACCTACTACGGTCACGCCGCCGACAAGAAAGCGAAGAGGAAGTAAGCCATGGGTAAGGAACAGAATCCGCGCCGCGTGGCGGATAATGAAGCCTTCGCGAAAGCGAAGATGCTTCGTACCTCGCCGCAGAAACTCAACCTCGTTGCCGCGCTGATCCGTGGCAAGAAGGTGGACAAGGCCCTTATGGACCTCACCTTCTCGAAAAAACGGATCGCCGAAGACGTGCGCAAGTGCCTGCAATCGGCCATTGCCAACGCCGAAAACAACCACGGCCTCGACGTCGATAACCTGATCGTCGCGGAAGCTTGGGTCGGCAAAAACCTCGTCATGAAACGCGGTCGTCCGCGCGCCCGTGGCCGGTTTGGCAAGATCATGAAGCCGTTTTCGGAAATCACCATCAAGGTGCGTCAGATCGAGGAGCGCGCGTAATGGGTCAGAAGGTCAACCCCATCGGGATGCGTCTTCAGGTCAACCGCACCTGGGACAGCCGCTGGTTCGCTGAATCGAAAGACTATGGCGACCTGCTTCTGGAAGACCTCCGCATGCGCGAGTTCATCCACAAAGAAGCCAAACAAGCTGGCATCGCCCGCGTGATCATCGAACGTCCGCACAAAAAGTGCCGCGTCACGATCCACGCCGCGCGTCCGGGTGTCATCATCGGCAAAAAAGGCGCCGATATTGAAACCCTGCGCAAGAAACTGGCGAACTACACCGACTCGGAACTGCACCTCAACATCGTTGAAGTTCGCAAACCCGAGCTGGACGCCCAGCTTGTGGCCGAGTCGATCTGCCAGCAGCTCGAGCGCCGTGTTTCGTTCCGTCGTGCCATGAAGCGCGCCGTGCAAAACGCGATGCGTATGGGCGCCCTTGGCATCCGTGTGAATGTCGCTGGCCGTCTGGGCGGCGCCGAGATCGCGCGGACTGAGTGGTATCGTGAAGGCCGTGTGCCGCTGCACACCCTGCGCGCCGACATCGACTACGCGCTGGACGAAGCCATGACTCCCTATGGGATCATCGGCGTGAAGGTCTGGATCTTCAAAGGCGAGATCATGGAACATGATCCGCAAGCCCGTGATCGCAAAGCTGCCGAAGCCCAAGACGGCCCGGCGCCGCGCGGTCCGCGTCGCGACCGCGACGCTCGCTGAGGAGTGACTTGAGATGCTGCAACCGAAACGGACGAAATTCCGCAAACAGCACAAGGGCCGCATCAAAGGCGAAGCCAAGGGTGGGTTCAACCTGAACTTTGGTTCCTTTGCGCTCAAGGCCACCGAGCCGGAGCGTGTGACGGCCCGTCAGATCGAAGCGGCTCGCCGCGCGATCACCCGTCACATGAAGCGTCAAGGCCGCGTCTGGATCCGTATCTTCCCGGATGTGCCGGTTTCGTCGAAACCGACCGAAGTCCGGATGGGTAAAGGTAAAGGCTCGATCGATTACTGGGCGGCCAAGGTGAAACCGGGCCGGATCATGTTCGAGATCGACGGCGTGCCGGAACCGATCGCGCGTGAGGCTCTGCGCCTTGGTGCGAACAAACTGCCGGTGATGAGCCGCATCGTGGCCCGCGAAGACTGGTAAGGTCTTCCCGACACAGGTTTGAAAACCCCCGCTTCGGCGGGGTTTTTTTCTTTGCGGAAATGAAATGCGCCAGATACACCTCTAGTCAATAAGTACATGAGGGTGCAGATGCGCTGGAGCCATAAAGAGCTCATTGAAAGAGAAGCCCAATTCCCAACCGGAAGCCGAAAAGGTTACGCCGGGTATCTGGAGGAGCTATCGCAGCTTCGGGGGGACTTTTACGCGGAATTCCTGAAGCAGAAGATACCGAAGCAGCCCTCGGTCGATGAGGTGATTGCCGCTTTTGATGCGCCGCCACCGGAGGCGTTTTCGGCCCCCTACATGCTTTCTGAGGAAGCGATCGCGCAGCTGAGCAAATCAGTGCAGCGCAAATACGTTGTGCGTTTCAAAAATATCCGGCGCTCATGGCACCTTTTGCTGCAATACATGCCTGAACTGATGGTGGAGGAGGGCGCGCGGCAAGACGTGCTGGAGATGTCGAGCGCGCATGGCGCAACCTTAGAGATTTTGCGCCATTTTGGGCATCGGGCCATTGGCAATGACTTCGCGAATTTCTTAGGGCGTGATGGCGGTCTTGATACTCGTTTCCGGGAGGCGAACGCGCTGGATTTGGCCGCAGCCGCGGATGACCACAAACTGAACCGTGGGGATGGCGCCATTTTAAACTGGCCGTACAGGCCGCTGATCGAGAGCAAGGGCTTGGATGTGCGGCTCTTCGATGCGGGGCATGTGCCTTACCCATTCGAGGACAATAGCTTTGACACGGTTCTGTGCTTCGATGCGCTCGAGCATTATTGCCACCCCAAGGATTGGCTTAAGATTGTGGGGGAGTTTACCCGCCTCGCACGTCGGTCGGTATTGTTGATCACCAACCCGGTACAGGCGCATTTGCTGAGCGATACCGCCTATATGGAAACCTTTTACGCGTTCCAAAAAGCGATGCGTCGCTACCGGGACAACGGGTTCGCCTGCGTATATGCGGGGATCAACCGCAACCAGCTTACCGTCTACAAACTGATGCATCTTGGCTGACGATCTGTTCGGTTGTGCGCGATAGGCCTTTGTGCGCGGTGCATAATGTGCTGACAGGGCCGCTGCATCTCCGTCTTGGTGCTGCGTAACGGTGTCACGTTCGCGTCACATGTAACGCTTCGATGACGCTTTTGGGTTGCGGCTCTGGTCACGCCACGAGAGAACGCCTGCGGGAGGAGCGTAAGCTCTGTAGGTGTAAGGTGCCGATTCGAATTGAAAAAGCTGCGGTGAATGGGGTCGCCGGGTGGCGTAAACGCGTTGAAGATGGATCGTTGCGGCTGCGGCTGCAAAAGGGCGATCCGCGGCGTCTCTTTGAAGCTGAGCGGGAAAGCTACCATCAGGTGGCACGCGCGGGACTGCCGTTCCCGAAGCTTCTTGAAGAGGGGAAATCCCATTTCATCGTCGCTGATGCTGGGGTGACTTTGCGTCATCTGGCACGTGCTGGCGCAGCGCATGCGGCAGAGTTCGAAACCGCGCTCATCGCTGCGGCCGAAACCTTGGCGCGGCTGCACCGCGCGGGTTTCAGCCATGGGCGTCCAAACCTGTGCGACATCTGCTGGGCAGATGGGCAGATCACCTTCATCGACCTTGAGAACTTTAGTTCGAAACGCAACACGCCCGATGGGCATGCGCGCGATCTGCTGATTTTCTTCTTCGATATTCTCGCCGAGCGGGGACGGGTGGATGAGGTGGTGCGCGCTGCGGCGCGGGCCTATCAGGCACAAGACCGAATGAATATCTGGGGCCGCGCGGAAGCACGGCTTGATCGGTTGCGCCCCTTTGTGCCGGCGTTGCTGTGGCTCACTCGCCCGGTCGCGCATAAGCGCGATTTCCGTGGCATCCCCGGTTTTGTGTCCCTGTTTGACGCAAAAGCCTAAGACCTGCCGCTGCGCCAAACTTGGGGTTGCCCCGGGAGGCGCTTTCCTGTAGGGAGCGGCATCCGCGCCTCCGGTCCCTTCGGGAATCGGGTGCGGAAGACATAACCCACCGGGTTACGGGTCACCCCAAGCGTGCGTTTGCACCCAAGCGGGGCCTGCCGGTGCCAGACAAGGAACCATGGGATGAACGCCCAAGAACTCAAGGCGAAAACGCCTGACGAGCTTCGTGACGCGCTTGTTGCGCTGAAAAAGGAAGCCTTCAACCTCCGCTTCCAAGCGGCCACCAACCAGCTTGAGAACACCGCCCGCATGCGCGCCGTCCGTCGTGACGTCGCTCGTGTGAAGACGGTGCTCAACCAAAAAGCTGCTGAAGCTGCGAAGTAAGGAGACTTCCGATGCCCAAACGTATCCTGCAAGGTGTCGTGACCTCGGATAAGAACGATCAAACCGTGACCGTTCTCGTGGAACGCCGCTTCAAGCACCCGGTCATGAAAAAGACCGTGCGTAGCACCAAAAAATACCGCGCGCATGACGCGCTCAACACTTTCAAGACTGGTGACACCGTCCGCATCGAGGAATGTGCACCGATCTCGAAAACGAAGCGCTGGACGGTTGTCGTCGAGGCCTGATTTTTCAGGCCCGGCGATGAACTTTCAGTTCATCGAAACCCTGGGACGGCTGACTGCATAGCTGTTTCCAAAGGTCGGGAGTAACACTATGATCCAGATGCAGACCAATCTGGATGTCGCTGACAACTCCGGCGCGCGCCGAGTTCAGTGCATCAAGGTTTTGGGCGGTTCGCACCGCCGTTACGCATCCGTGGGCGACATCATCGTTGTGTCGGTCAAGGAGGCGATTCCGAAAGGCCGTGTGAAAAAAGGCGACGTGCGTAAAGCCGTTGTCGTGCGCACCGCCAAAGAAGTTCGTCGCGAAGATGGCACCGCCATCCGCTTCGACCGCAACGCCGCCGTCATCCTGAACAACCAGGGCGAACCGGTCGGCACCCGTATCTTCGGGCCGGTCGTTCGCGAATTGCGCGCCAAGAACTTCATGAAGATCATCTCGCTTGCGCCGGAGGTGCTGTGATGGCTGCGAAACTCCGCAAAGGCGACAAAGTCGTCGTGCTCACTGGCAAGGACAAGGGCAAGCAAGGTGAAATCTCCACCGTCATGCCCAAGGACAACAAAGCCATTGTCGACGGTCTGAACATGGCGATCCGTCACCAGCGTCAAACGCAAACCGCGCAAGGCGGCCGTGTTTCGAAAGCGATGCCGATCGACCTGTCGAACCTCGCGCTCGTCGATGCCAACGGCAAAGCGACCCGCGTCGGCTTCCGTTTCGAAGACGGCAAAAAGGTGCGTTACGCCAAGACCACCGGGGAGGCGATCTAATGCTCGACCAAGCCACCTATACCCCGCGTCTGAAAGCGCTTTACGCGTCGACGATCCGCGCTGCGATGAAAGAGCAGTTCGCGTATAAAAACGACATGCAGATCCCCAAGCTTGAGAAAATCGTTCTCAACATGGGTGTCGGCGAAGCCGTGAAAGACACCAAGAAAGTCAAGCAAGCCGCTGACGAGCTGTCGCTCATCGCCGGTCAGAAGGCTGTCATCACCAAGGCCAAGAAATCGATCGCCGGTTTCCGCGTCCGTGAAGAAATGCCGCTTGGCTGCAAGGTCACCCTCCGTGGCGACCAGATGTATGAATTCCTCGACCGTCTGATCAACATCGCTATGCCGCGCGTGCGCGACTTCCGCGGTGTGAAACCGAGCTTCGACGGCCGCGGTAACTTCGCTATGGGTCTCAAAGAACACATCGTGTTCCCGGAGATCGATTTCGACAAAGTCGACGAAGTTCTCGGCATGGACATCATCATCTGCACCTCGACCAACGTGGATGCGGAAGCGAAGGCGCTGTTGAAAGCTTTCAACATGCCTTTCAACGCCTGATCGCGGAGAGAATTAATGGCCAAAAAATCCATGGTTGAACGCGAAGTGAAGCGCGCGAAGCTGGTGAAGAAATTCGCCAACAAACGTGCCTCGCTCAAAGCGATCATCGAAGACCAGAACCTGCCGATGGAAGAGCGCTTCAAAGCGACTCTGAAACTGGCGGAACTGCCCCGCAACTCGTCGGCCGTGCGTCTGCACAACCGTTGCCAGCTCACCGGTCGTCCCCATGCTTACTACCGTAAGCTCAAACTCTCGCGGATCATGCTGCGTGACCTGGCCTCGTTCGGCCAGATCCCCGGCATGGTGAAATCGAGCTGGTAAGGAGGTCAGGGAATGTCCGTGAACGATCCCCTCGGCGATATGCTGACCCGCATCCGCAACGCGCAGATGCGCGGCAAGTCCACCGTCCGTACCCCGGCTTCGAAGCTTCGCGCTTGGGTTCTCGACGTGCTTGCGGCGGAAGGCTACATCCGTGGCTATGAGAAAACGACCTCGGCGGCCGGCATGCCGGAACTCGAGATCAGCCTGAAGTATTTCGAAGGCACCCCGGTGATCCGCGAGATTTCGCGCGTCTCCAAGCCGGGCCGCCGCGTTTATGCTTCGGTCAAGGAAATCCCCTCGGTCCGTCAAGGCCTGGGTGTTTCGATCGTCTCCACGCCGAAAGGCGTCATGACGGACGCGGCCGCACGCACTGCCAACGTTGGCGGTGAAGTGCTCTGCACCGTGTTCTAAGGAGGGCCCGATGTCTCGTATTGGTAAGAAACCGGTCGAACTGCCCAGCGGCGTGAGCGCCTCGCTGAACGGCCAGACCGTTGAAGTGAAAGGGCCGAAAGGCACCCGTAGCTTCACCGCCACCGACGATGTGACGATCACGATGGACGGCAACACCGTCACCGTGGCGCCGCGCGGCACCTCCAAACGTGCCCGTCAGCAGTGGGGTATGACCCGCTCGATGATCGAAAACCTCGGCGTCGGCGTCTCCACTGGCTTCAAGAAAGAGCTCGAAATCCAAGGCGTTGGTTACCGCGCCGCGATTCAGGGCAACATCCTGAAGCTGTCGCTGGGCTATTCGCACGAGGTTAACTTCGAGGTTCCCGCCGGTGTGACCGTCGCGTGCCCGAAACAGACCGAGATCACCGTGGAAGGCATCGACCAACAGCTGGTCGGCCAAGTCGCGGCGAATATCCGTGAGTGGCGTCGTCCCGAGCCCTACAAAGGCAAAGGCATCCGCTACAAGGGCGAGTTCATCTTCCGTAAGGAAGGCAAGAAGAAGTAAGGGGCTGAGAAATGGCGAACAACAAACGAGAGCTGTTCCTCAAGCGCCGCCTGCGCGTCCGGAACAAAATCAAGGCGATGGCCAATGGCCGCGCCCGTCTGTCGGTGCACCGCTCGTCGAAAAACATCAGCGTTCAGCTGATCGACGACGTCAAAGGTGTGACGATTGCGTCGGCTTCGACTCTGGAAAAAGAGTTCGGCGTCGTCGGCAAGAACAACGTCGAAGCCGCCACCAAAATTGGTGCGGCGATCGCCGAGCGGGCCAAGAAAGCCGGTGTCGAAGAGTGCTTCTTCGACCGTGGTGGCTTCTTGTTCCACGGCAAAATCAAGGCGCTTGCCGAAGCAGCCCGCGAAGGCGGTCTGAAATTCTAATGAGGTGGGGGGCGCTCGCGCCCTCCCGATGATCCGGGGGCCGTGCCTAGCGCGGCCCACTTGGATTGGACCAAACAGGCGTGACACCACGCCGTTCACGAAAGGAATGCCTTATGGCAGAACGTGATAACCGCCGGGGCCGCCGCGAAGAGCGCGAAGAAACCCCGGAATTCGCCGATCGTCTGGTTGCGATCAACCGCGTGTCGAAAACCGTGAAGGGTGGTAAGCGCTTCGGGTTTGCCGCGCTCGTCGTGGTTGGTGACCAACGTGGTCGCGTCGGCTTCGGCAAAGGCAAAGCCAAAGAAGTTCCGGAAGCGATCCGCAAAGCCACCGAGCAAGCGAAACGTTCGCTGATCCGCGTGCCGCTCAAAGATGGCCGCACCCTGCACCACGACGTGGCGGGCCGTCACGGCGCTGGCAAAGTCGTCATGCGCACCGCGCCGGCTGGTACCGGGATCATCGCCGGTGGTCCGATGCGTGCCGTGTTCGAAATGCTGGGCGTTCAGGACGTTGTTGCGAAGTCGATCGGCTCGCAAAACCCCTATAACATGATCCGCGCGACCCTCGACGGTCTGAAGCTGGAAGCCTCGCCGCGTTCCGTTGCCGCTCGTCGTGGCAAAAAGGTCGCCGACATCCTGCCGAAAACCGACGCTGAAGCGCCGGCTGAAGCCTGAGGAGACTGAGAGATGGCGAAAAAAACCATCGTCGTGCAACAGGTGGCTTCGGCTGCCCGCCGCCCGGCCATCCAGACCGCGACCCTCAAGGGCCTTGGCCTGAACAAGATCCGCCGCACCCGTGAGCTGGAAGATACCCCGGCTGTCCGCGGCATGGTCAACAAGATCTCGCACCTTGTGAAGATCATCGAAGAGCGCGGCTAAGCCCGGTCTTTATTTGAATTGATAAACGCCCCGGCTTGGTCCGGGGCGTTTTTCGTTGGATACTGCCAGCCCCAGACAGGAGGCCGCGATGGATATGAAGCAGCAAAAAGCCGAGACCGAGCAGATATTTGCCGAGATTGCGAAGATGGAAGACCTGCCCGCGCGCGCGGTCGTGGCCTTTCAATTCGTGCCCGAAGATGGCAGCGCCGATTGGGATGCGTTCACCGAGGCGCTTGAGGCGCAGGGCTATGGGGTGGAATGGTATGAGGCCGAGGATGACGAGGACGAGGCCTGCCTCGAGATCACCACGCCCGAGATGGCGTTGACGGTGGAGAGCCTTTGGGCCGAGGAAGAAAAGCTGACCGTGCAAGGCGCGGTGCATGGGTTCCTGGCGGATGGCTGGGGGTTCATGGGGGCGTGACGGGTGTTGGTGAGCTTGAAAGAGCGTGCTAAATTTGAAGGGGAAGAAAGCTTGGACTACGTCGTCCAGATAATTTGAAGAGAGTGTTTAACATTATGAGGTGAGTGATGAAGAATGCCCTTGTGTCTGCTCTGTCGATACTGCTTGTCGCAAACCCGGCGTTCGCAGAGATTTGTGACTATCGCCCCAGCGAACTGATTGGCGGTGTAGGCGCCGGGGCCACTGTGGCGACGGGTGGTGCGGTTGCAGCAGGGGGCGTCGCCGCTAAAGCTGCGGGTATTTATACTCTTGTTCATGCGTCTTCTGGCCTGACCATGTTGGCTTCTACCGCGGGAGGTGCATCTGCGGCGGGAACCGTCGGTATTATGGGGGGGACTGCGGGTGCGCTGGGGACAGTCGGAGCAGTTGTTACGGCGCCCGCCACGATTATCGCGGGCATAGTGATTGCTGTCGGAGTCGGTGGATATGAGGGCCTGTGCTATTTCTCTGACGAACGCGTGACGGATTACCCCACTGTACTAGAGCGAATGAAGTTGGTCGCGTCCACGGCGAGCCACGATCAGTTTCGTCTGATCGAGGAAAATGAACCGGGCGAGCGTGCGGCCATCATGATGAGGAACGAGGAGGGCACCTTCGATATCTATCAGGTCAAGGATCTCTATATCGTCAACAACACGCTCATGCACCGTGACTGGGGGCCAAACACCAGGCTTGGGTCACTCGGTTTCTTTATTCCTCAGACAGATCCTGCCTTGGATGGAAACTGACATGTGCCCGGGTCAGCTTGCCGCTTGACCCAACCGCCCTCGCGCGTCTATACGCCCACGGTGGCCTCGCTCGGGGCCCAGAATCAACAAGAAATGCCGTGTGTGCTCCGGTTTCGCTTCCGGGGGCATTGTCCGGCAAAGGAGAAGCGATATGAAACTGAACGAACTGCGCGACAATTCTGGCGCCGCGACCAAGAAAAAACGCGTTGCGCGTGGCCCGGGTTCGGGCAAAGGCAAAACCGCTGGCCGTGGTATCAAAGGCCAAAAGTCGCGCTCGGGTGTGGCCCTGAACGGTTACGAAGGCGGCCAAATGCCGCTCTATCGGCGTCTGCCGAAGCGCGGCTTCAGCAAGCCGAACCGCAAAGCCTTCGCCGTTGTGAACCTCGGTCTGATCGAGAAATTCATCGGCCTTGGCAAACTCGACGCCTCGGTTGAAATCACCGAAGACGCGCTGGTTGCTGCTGGCCTGACCTCGCGCAAGCGCGACGGGATCCGTATCCTCGCCAAAGGCGAAATCTCCACCAAGGTCACGCTGAACGTGACCGGCGCTTCGAAAGCGGCTGTGGAAGCCGTTGAAAAAGCCGGTGGCAAACTGACCGTTGCTGCTGCGGCCGAATAATCGGTTGTGGGCGGGGCCATCCCCGCTTACATAAGCAACAGTTTTCCAGGCGCCGCCGACCGGAGAACGGTCGCGCGGCGCCTTACGCATGAAAGAGACGGGTATGGCTTCTGCTGCAGAGCAAATGGCGGCGAACCTAAGCTGGGGTGCCTTGGGTAAGGCAACTGAGCTGCGGGCACGCATCTTCTACACCATCGGGCTCCTGATCATTTACCGGCTCGGCACCTATATCCCGGTGCCCGGCATTGATGCCGACGCGCTGCGTGAGTTCATGGAACGCGCGTCCTCGGGCATCGGCGGCATGCTGTCGATGTTCACCGGTGGCGCGCTGGGGCGCATGGGCATCTTTGCCCTTGGGATCATGCCGTATATTTCGGCCTCGATCATCGTGCAGCTGATGGCATCCTTGGTGCCGGCGCTCGAACAGATGAAGAAAGAGGGCGAGCAGGGCCGCAAGAAGATCAACCAGATCACCCGCTATTCCACGGTGTTTTTGGCGACGTTCCAAGCTTGGGGCATGGCGGTCAGCTTGCAAAACGGCGGCTTGGCGCATCAGCCGGGGCTGTTCTTCCTTGCTGCGGTTGTGGTGACGCTGGTGGGCGGCACCATGTTCCTGATGTGGCTGGGTGAGCAAATCACCGCGCGCGGCATCGGCAACGGCATCTCGCTGATCATCTTCGTCGGCATCGTGGCGGAAATTCCGGCTGCGCTGGCAGGCTTCTTTGCCCAAGGCCGCGCGGGCGCGATTTCGACCCCGGTGATCATTGGCGTGATGCTGATGGTGATCGCGGTGATCGGCTTTGTGGTGTTCATGGAACGCGCTTTGCGCAAGATCCATATCCAATATCCGCGCCGTCAGGTGGGGATGAAAATCTATGATGGCGGCTCCTCGCACCTGCCGATCAAGGTGAACCCGGCGGGCGTGATCCCGGCGATCTTCGCCTCGTCGCTGCTGCTGCTGCCGACCACGCTGGCGACATTCTCGGGCCAAGATACCGGGCCGGTGATGTCGGTGGTGCTGGCCTATTTCGGCCCCGGTCAGCCGCTTTATTTGGCCTTCTATGCCTCGATGATCGTCTTCTTCGCGTATTTCTATACCGCGAACGTGACCTTCAAATCGGACGAAGTGGCCGAGAACCTGAAGAACCAAGGCGGTTTCATTCCGGGCATCCGCCCCGGCAAGAAGACCGAAGACTATCTTGATTACGTGGTGGCGCGGGTTCTTGTGGTGGGCTCGGCCTATCTGACCGCCGTCTGCCTTCTGCCCTCGATCTTGCAAACGCAGCTTTCGCTGCCCTTCTACTTCGGCGGGACTTCGGTGCTGATCGTGGTGTCGGTGGCGATGGATACGGTCAACCAAGTGCAATCGCACCTGTTGGCACATCAATACGAAGGGCTCATTGAGCGCTCGCAACTGCGCGGCAAGCGCAAGTCCGGGGCAAAGACAAGAAAAGCGCCGACGCGGCGCTGAGGGGAGGGGAAGAATGGCCAATATCATCCTGCTGGGACCGCCCGGCGCCGGTAAGGGTACGCAGGCCCGCAAGCTGGTGGAAGAACGCGGTATGGTGCAGCTGTCCACCGGTGACATGCTGCGCGAGGCGAAGACCTCGGGCACCGAGATGGGCAAGCGCGTCGCCGAAGTGATGGACCGTGGCGAGCTTGTCACCGACGAGATCGTGATTGGCCTGATCGAAGAGAAACTGGCGTCCACCGAGGCCAATGGGTTCATCTTCGATGGCTTCCCTCGCACCTTGCCGCAAGCGGATGCGCTTGGCCGTTTGCTCGCCCGGATGGGGCAAAAGCTTGATGCCGTGATTGAGATGCGGGTGGATGACGCGGCGCTGGTGCGCCGTATCACTGGCCGCTTCACCTGCGGCAAATGCGGTGAGGTTTATCACGATGAAACCAAGCCGACGAAGGTTGAAGGCACCTGTGATGTCTGCGGCAGCCACGATATGAAGCGGCGCGCCGACGACAATGAAGACAGCCTCAAGACCCGGCTGATGGAATACTACAAAAAGACCTCGCCGCTGATCGGCTATTACTATCATGCGGGGGATTTGTTCTCGGTCGATGGTTTGGCCGAAATCGACAAAGTTGCCGCATCTATGGCTGCAATTTTGGATCAGCAAGCTTGATGCCGCTTGGCGCTTGACGTAGGGGGAAATTCCTTCTAGGTCACGGCGTCTCGCAAGAGAATCGCCCGAATCTCCGGGGTCCGGAGGTTTGGGCGTTTGCGCCGTTCAGACTAATCTGAATATGTTGTGAAAAAAGGTTCTGGTGCTACGGAACCGCAACGAAAGGAAAGCACGCTTTGGCTCGTATTGCTGGCGTCAACATTCCGACCGGGAAACGCGTCCCGATCGCTCTTCAATATATCCACGGGATCGGCCCGATGTTCGCGAAACAAATCGTGGACGCCGTTGGCATCGACGATACCCGTCGTGTGAATGACCTCTCCGACGCCGAAGTGCTCGCCATCCGCGAATACATCGATGCGCATTTCACCGTTGAAGGTGACCTGCGTCGCGAAGTGTCGATGAACATCAAGCGTCTGATGGACCTTGGTTGCTACCGTGGCCTGCGTCACCGCAAGAACCTGCCGGTTCGCGGTCAGCGCACCCACACCAACGCTCGTACCCGTAAGGGCCCGGCGAAACCGATCGCCGGTAAGAAGAAGTAAGGGAGGGTAGCACATGGCTCGTGATAAGACTCGCGTTAAACGCAAAGAGCGTAAAAACATCGCCGCTGGCGTGGTGCACGTGAACTCCTCGTTCAACAACACCAAAATCCTGATCTCCGACGTTCAGGGTAACGCCATTTCTTGGTCGTCCTCGGGCACCATGGGCTTCAAGGGTTCGCGTAAATCGACCCCCTATGCCGCCCAGATGGCTGCCGAAGACGCTGCCCGCAAGGCGCAAGAACACGGCCTGAAAACCGTGGACGTGGAAGTGCAAGGCCCGGGTTCGGGCCGTGAGTCGGCGCTGCGCGCGCTGGCCGCTGTTGGCCTCAACATCACCTCGATCCGTGATGTGACGCCGATCGCGCACAACGGCTGCCGTCCGCCCAAGCGTCGCCGCGTCTGAGTGATTGTATTAAGCCGGGCCGCGCAGAGATCCTGCGCGGCCCGGTGTGTATCGTTTTTTCCTCGGGCGTTCCGGATTAGGGACATGGGTCCGGAACAAGAATGGAGGCAGAGCGCATGATCCACAAAAATTGGGCCGAGCTTATCAAGCCGACGCAGCTTGAAATCAAGCCGGGCAACGACCCTCAACGTCAAGCTACGGTTATCGCCGAACCGCTCGAACGCGGCTTCGGTCTGACGCTCGGCAACGCGCTGCGCCGCGTTCTGATGAGCTCGCTTCAGGGGGCGGCCATCACTTCGGTGCAGATCGACAATGTGCTGCATGAGTTTTCCAGCGTTGCTGGTGTGCGCGAAGATGTCACGGACATCATCCTGAACCTCAAAGGTATCGCGCTGAAGATGGATGTCGAAGGCCCGAAACGGCTGTCGATCTCGGCCAAAGGGCCGGGCGTCGTCACCGGCGGCGACATCTCGGAAAGCAACGGTATTGAAGTTCTCAACCGTGATCACGTGATCTGCCACCTTGATGATGGCGCCGACGTGTTCATGGAACTGACCGTCAACACCGGCAAAGGCTACGTGGCCGCCGACAAGAACCGCCCCGAAGATGCGCCGATTGGCCTGATGCCGATCGATGCGATCTATTCGCCGGTGAAGAAAGTCGCCTACGAAGTTCAGCCGACCCGTGAAGGTCAAGTGCTCGACTACGACAAGCTGACGATGAAAATCGAAACCGATGGCTCGCTGACGCCGGAAGACGCCGTGGCTTACGCTGCGCGCATCCTGCAAGACCAGCTGTCGATCTTCGTGAACTTCGAAGAGCCGGAATCGGCTTCGAAGCAAGACGCCGACGACGGGTTGGAATTCAACCCGCTGCTGCTCAAGAAAGTCGACGAGCTCGAGCTTTCGGTGCGTTCGGCGAACTGCCTCAAGAACGACAACATCGTCTACATTGGCGATCTTATCCAGAAAACCGAAGCCGAGATGCTCCGCACCCCGAACTTCGGCCGCAAATCGCTCAACGAGATCAAAGAAGTGCTCTCGTCGATGGGTCTGCATCTGGGCATGGAAGTCGAAGACTGGCCGCCGGAAAACATCGAAGATCTGGCCAAACGCTTCGAAGACCAGTTCTAAGTTTCGGGGGGCGGCAACGCCCCCCACCAATGCCCGGACTGCCGGGGAATTTTGGGCAAACGCCCCAACGACGACCTCCGCAACGCACGGGGGCCAACACAAAGCAAAACGCGACTTAGGAGATAGATCATGCGTCACGCTCGCGGTTACCGCCGTCTGAACCGTACCCACGAACACCGCAAAGCGCTGTTCGCCAACATGTGCGGCTCGCTCATCGAACACGAACAGATCAAGACCACCCTTCCGAAAGCGAAGGAACTGCGTCCGATCATCGAAAAACTGATCACCCTCGCGAAACGCGGTGATCTGCACGCCCGCCGTCAGGCCGCGGCGATGCTGAAACAAGACAAAGACGTTGCCAAACTCTTTGAAGTTCTCGGCCCGCGCTATAAAGAGCGTAACGGTGGCTACACCCGCGTTCTGAAAGCTGGCTTCCGCTATGGCGACATGGCGCCGATGGCTTTCATCGAACTGGTGGACCGTGACGTCGCTGCCAAAGGCGCCGCTGACAAAGCCCGCCTCGAAGCCGAAGAAGCCGCCGAGGATTGATCCTTTAGGCAGGCTTCCCTCGGGAAGTTTGGAAAACCCGCCTTCGGGCGGGTTTTTTCTTTGTGCGATGCTTTCCGGCGTGCTGCGCGAAAATCCTACAGGCAAGGACCCTTAGAGGTCGTGCGTTTCAGGGCCTGCAGGGGTTTGTAAAGTAAATTGATAATTTCAAGTTGATCTTTTAGGACCCGGCCTGTCTAAAAAGATATGCTTATTCACTCCGAGATCAGCAAACACCTGCGTGACCTGTCCCGTCTGGCGCCGGACGGATACTTCATCGGTTTGCACATCCGGTTTGCGGCGCCGATCATGCAGTTCCAAACCTACCCCAAGGAATGGATCGACTATTACACCCAGCAAGGCTATGCGCTGCGCGATCCGACGATTGCTTGGGGCTTCTCGATGGAAGGGGCCTGCCGCTGGAGCGAATTCAATTTGCCCGACCCGTTTCATATTTTGGCCGAGGCAAAAACCTTCGGGTTGAATTACGGGGTCACCGTCTCTTGCGGCAAAATCGCCTCGCGGACGATTGCGTCATTCACGCTGCACGACCGGGAATTTCGCGAAGATGAAATCGCGCAAATCTCTGATCTTGTGCGTCGGTTGCATGACATCACCGAGCCACCGCAGGAACTGACAAAAGCGCAGATCGAGGCTTTGCGCTGCGTGGCTGCGGGGGACCGTCATGCCGCTGCGGCGGCAAAGCTTGGGATCACGCAATCGGCGTTCAAGGCACGGCTTTTGTCGGCGCGCGAACGGCTGATGGCGCGGACCACGGCAGAGGCGATCCAACGCGCGAAAGAGTATCGCTTGCTTTAAGCGCGGCCTCTTTCGTCTATCGGTCACGCCAGATAGGGTGGGGCCATCATGGCCGACCTTTTTGATACTCCCGCTCCGAATGGGGCCGAAGCGCCTCGCCCGCTTGCGGATCGCATCCGCCCGAAGCACCTCTCTGAGGTGATCGGGCAGCGGCATGTTTTGGGGCCTGAGGGGCCGCTTGGGGCGATGCTCGCGGCGGGGTCTTTGGGGTCGGTGGTGTTTTGGGGGCCGCCCGGCGTGGGCAAGACCACCATTGCCCGGCTTTTGGCGCATGAAACCGACCGGGCCTTCGTGCAAATCTCGGCGATCTTTTCGGGCGTGCCGGAACTGCGCAAAGTGTTTGAGGCCGCGAAACTGCGCTTTGCCCAAGGCAAAGGCACGCTTTTGTTTGTCGATGAGATCCATCGGTTCAACAAAGCCCAGCAAGACAGTTTCCTGCCGCATATGGAGGATGGCACGATCCTTTTGGTGGGGGCGACCACCGAAAACCCGAGTTTTGAACTCAACGCCGCGCTTTTGTCGCGCGCGCAGGTGATCATTCTCGAACGGCTGAGCCTTGCCGATCTGGAGCTTTTGGCACAGCGGGCCGAACAGGCGATGCAAAAGCCCTTGCCGCTCAAAGCCCCGGCGCGTGAGGCGCTTTTGGAAATGGCCGATGGCGATGGCCGCGCCGCTTTGAACCTGATTGAGCAGGTGATGGCGTGGAAGCTGGATAAGCCGCTGGATACCGATGGCCTTTCAACGCGGCTGATGCGACGGGCCGCAAAATACGACAAATCCGGCGAAGAGCATTACAACCTGATTTCCGCTTTGCACAAATCGGTGCGCGGCTCGGACCCAGATGCTGCGCTCTACTGGTTTGGCCGGATGCTTGAGGGCGGGGAAGATCCGCGCTTTTTGGCGCGTCGTCTCACCCGGATGGCAGTGGAAGATATTGGCCTTGCCGATCCGCAGGCGCAAACGCACTGCCTTCACGCATGGGAAACCTATGAGCGGCTTGGCTCGCCGGAGGGGGAATTGGCCCTTGCGCAGGCGGTGATCTACCTTGCGCTCGCGCCGAAATCGAACGCGGGCTACGTGGCCTATAAAGCCGCGCGCGATGCGGCGCGCAAAACTGGCTCCGCGCCGCCGCCGCATCACATCATCAATGCGCCCACGAAACTGATGGCGGAACAGGGCTTTGGCGCGGGCTATCAATATGACCATGACGCCGAAGATGGCTTCTCGGGGCAGCATTATTTCCCCGATGGGATGAAGCGTCCGGTGTTTTACAGCCCCGTCGAACGCGGCTTTGAGCGCGAGTTGAAAAAGCGCGTCGATTGGTTTGCCAAGCTGCGCGAAAAGCGCGGCGGTTGACATTGCGCGCTAACGGCGCAAAGGAAACCGCATGATCCAGACCCTCCTCACCGTCGCGGCGGGCGGCGCGCTTGGCGCCTCGTTTCGCTATCTTGTCAACATCACCATGCCGCGTCTTTTGGGCCACGGGTTCCCTTACGCGACGATGGTGGTCAACGTCCTTGGCAGCTTCCTGATGGGGGTGATGGTCGTGGTGCTGGCCTATAAAGGCGGCACCCGAATGGCGCCTTTCCTGATGACGGGGGTCTTGGGCGGCTTCACCACCTTTTCGGCGTTTTCGCTTGATGCGGCAAAACTCTACGAATCGGGCGAAATCCTTACCGCCGCAGGCTATGTGATCGGCACGGTTGTTCTTGGTCTGGCCGCGCTCTTTGCGGGGATGGCCTTTGCGCGAGGGTTCTTTGCATGAGTGGTGTGCAGTTGATCAAGGTCACGGAAGACGAGGGCGAAAGCCGTCTGGACCGCTGGCTAAAGAAAAAGTTTCCGGTGCTGACCCAAGGCGCGGTGGAAAAGATGTGCCGGACCGGGCAATGCCGGGTGGACGGTGGCCGGGTGAAGGCTTCGGATCGGGTTGGTCCGGGCATGGAAGTGCGGGTGCCGCCGCTGCCCGAGGCGGGCGCGCAGGCCCCGGAAAGCCGGTCTGAAGCACGGCGCGAGCGCACCACGATTGCGCCCGCCGATGAAAAGATGATCCAAGAGGCCGTTTTGTGGCGTGATGAGCATATTATCGCGCTGAACAAACCGCCGGGCTTGCCGAGCCAAGGCGGCTCTGGGCAGGGGGATCGCCATGTCGATGGCCTGCTCGATGCGCTGAAGTTTGGCTATAAAGACCGGCCGAAAATGGTGCACCGGCTTGATAAAGACACCTCTGGTGTCTTGCTGATCGCCCGTACCGACCGGATTGCCCGCGCGCTTTCTGAAGCGTTCCGGCTCAAAACCACGCGCAAAATTTATTGGGCGGCGGTCGCCGGCGTACCGAGCCCGAAAAAAGGCACGATCCGCTACGGGCTGATGAAGGCCCCCGGCCATGGGCGCGGCGGCGAGGGCGAGAAGATGGTGTGCATCCATCCCGCCAAGATCGGCCAGCACCCGGATGCCAAACGCGCGACCACCGATTTTTCGGTGATTGAGGCGTTGGGGAGCCGCACTGCTTGGGTCGGGCTGGTGCCGATCACGGGGCGCACGCATCAGCTGCGCGCGCATATGGCCGAGCTTGGCCATCCGATCATTGGCGATGGCAAATACGGTGGTTCGGGCCAAGAAAACCTTGGCGATGGTTGGGGCGCGCAATTGGGCGGCGAGATCAGCCGCAAGCTGCATCTGCATGCCCGCACGATTTCCTTTGATCACCCGATCACCAAGAAACGCATCACCGTGACCGCGCCTTTGCCAAGCCATATGGCGCGCACGTGGAAGACGCTGGGCTGGAGTGAAGCGGAGGCGCCGCTCGACCCGTTTGAGGACGCATAATGAAACTGGCTTTGTTTGATGTGGATGGCACGCTGAGCGATAGCCAAGCCCATATCCTTGCGGCAATGACGCAGTCGTTCAACGGGCAGGGGCTGCCTGTGCCGACGCGCGAAAAGGTGCTGTCGATCGTTGGGCTGTCTTTGCCGATTGCGATTGCGCAATTGGCGCCTGAGCAAGATGACACCACGCAGGCGGCCTTGGTCGAAGGCTATAAGCAAAGCTATTTCACAGGCCGCGCCGCTTCGCCCGCGCCGCTTTACCCCGGCGCGAAAGAGTGTTGCTTGCGGTTGGCGGAACGCGAAGACATGCTTTTGGGCATGGCCACGGGAAAATCTCGCCGCGGGGTGGAGGCGCTGATTGCGCATCACGGGCTAGAGGGGCTGTTCGTCACGCAGCAAGTGGCCGATGATAACCCCTCCAAGCCGCATCCGGGCATGGTGCTGGCGGCTTTGCGCGAGGCGGGGGTAGAGCCTGCCGATGCGGTGATGATTGGCGACACCACCTATGATGTGGAAATGGCGCAAGCGGCGGGTGTGAAGGCGATTGGCGTGAGCTGGGGCTATCACCCGGTCGAAGATCTGGTGGCGGCGGGGGCCGCGCAGATCGTGACCAGCTTTGCCGAACTGGAAACAGCGATTGCGGAGATTTTGCCATGAGCGGTTGGACGGCAAAACGATTCTGGAAAGAGGCGACGGTTGAAGAAGCCGAGGGCGGTTTTACCGTTAAGCTGGATGGCCGTGCCGTGAAAACGCCTGCCAAAGCCGCGCTGGTGGTGCCCACTCGGGCGATGGCGGAAGCGATTGCCGAAGAATGGCAAGCGCAAGGCGAGAAGGTCGACCCGAGCAGCATGCCGGTAACACGTTCGGCCAATGCCGCGCTTGATAAGGTGGCTGCGCAAAAGGACGAAGTGGCGGAATTGATCGCGGCCTATGGCGAAACCGATCTGCTGTGCTACCGCGCCGAAAAGCCCGAAGCCCTGGTGGCGCAGCAATGCGCGGCTTGGGATTGCTGGTTGGATTGGGCGGAACAGCGCTACTCCGCCCGGCTGAGCGTTACCCCCGGTATCGTGCCGATTTTGCAGCCCGCGCGCGCCTTGGTGGCGCTTGGGAAGCGAGTCGAGGCTTGTGATATTTGGGAGCTTGCGGCCTTACACGATCTGGTTGGGCTCACCGGCTCGCTGATCTTGGGGCTGGCGGTGGCCGAAGGCGCTTTGGCGGGCGAAGCCGCTTGGGATCTGTCGCGCGTCGATGAAGAGTGGCAGATCGCCCAATGGGGCGCGGATGAAGAGGCCGCCGAACTCGCAGCGCTGAAAAAGCAGGCACTTCTGCATGCCGAGCGATTCTGGGGCTTGCGGCATTCCGTGTAAAACCCGCCCAGAGGGCGTGTGACAGGTCGTATTTGCGCGCCAGACGAGCATTTGCCCAATCACCGGGCGATTGCCGTTGCGAAAACCGTCGAGACGACTTGACCATCCGGACAGCATTCGCTCAAACTCGCCCATGCCGGGGCCGCGCGCGTGCCCCGAGACATGCCAGACCCGTGAAGGGCGCTCTCACCGCCGCTAAGGCGGCAACTCAGGAAGAGGTAAACATGAAAAAATCCGTATTCTTCGGTTCGCTGGTCCTCGCTGGCCTCGCGGCCGGTGTTGCGGGGGCGTCGACCCTCGACGACGTCAAAGCCCGCGGCGAACTGATCTGCGGCGTGAACCCGGGTCTGACCGGCTTTGCGGCACCGGATGCCAACGGCAACTACCAAGGTTTTGACGTTGCCGTCTGTAAAGCTGTTGCGGCTGCCGTTCTTGGCGACCCGATGAAAGTGAAATATGTCCCGCTGACCGGCGAGACCCGCTTCACCGCTCTGGCCTCGGGCGAAGTCGACATGCTGTCGCGTAACTCGACCTGGACCTTCTCGCGCGATACCGAGCTGGCGCTCGATTTCGTGGCCGTGAACTACTACGATGGCCAAGGCTTCATGGTGAACAAGAACCTCGGCGTGTCTTCCGCCAAGGAACTGGATGGCGCCACGATCTGCATTCAGACCGGCACCACCACCGAGCTCAACTTGGCTGACTACTTCAAAGCCAACAACATGAGCTACACGCCGGTGAACATCGCCGACGATGCCGAAGGCCAGCAAAAATTCCTTGCCGGCGCTTGCGACAGCTACACCACCGACGCTTCGGGCCTTGCCGCCTCGCGCGCCACCATGCCGAACGCCGACGAGATCGTGATCTTGCCGGAAATCATCTCCAAAGAGCCGCTTGGCCCGGCAGTGCGCCACGGCGACAACAACTGGGGTGATGTGGTGCGTTGGAGCTTCTACGCGCTGGTCGCCGCCGAGGAATATGGCGTGACCAAAGCCAACCTCGAAGAAGTTGCCGCCACCACCATGAACCCGGAAATCAAGCGCCTGCTCGGCCTTGAAGGTGACATGGGCGCCAAAATCGGCCTCGACAACGATTTCGCGAAACGCGCGATCCTTGCCGTGGGCAACTACGGCGAAGTGTTCGAAGCCAACATCGGCGCCAGCACCTCGATCGGTCTGGCCCGTGGTCTGAACGCGCAATGGACCCAAGGTGGTCTGATGTACGCGCCGCCGTTCCGCTAAGAACCGCTTTTCGGTGCGGCCGGGTCTATTGCCCGGCCGCATTGTCTTTTTTCAGCTCACGGGACCGCCAGGGCAATCGCCCAAAGAAAGTTGGCACAAGCCACGCAGGCGGACCGGACAGGGGATAACCATGACGCTCGCGAGTGATCCGCCGAAAGAGGGCTTTCGGCTCTCAATGCTCATTTATGACACGCGGTTTCGTTCGATCACCATTCAGGTGGTTGTGCTGCTGCTGTTTTTGGCCGGGCTGTTCTGGCTGCTCAACAATGCCTATGTGAACCTCGAGGCGAAGGGGAAGGACTTCAACTTCTCTTTCCTGTGGTCGCGTGCGGGTTATGATATCGCGCAAACGCTGATCCCCTACACCAATGACGACACGCATATGCGGGCCCTTGTGGTAGGGCTTTTGAACACGCTTTTGGTCTCGGTGCTTGGCTGTGTGTTGGCCACCCTCGTGGGCACCGTCGTGGGCGTGCTGCGACTGTCGCACAACTGGCTGGTTGCCCGGTTGATGACAGTCTATGTCGAGACCTTCCGCAACATCCCGCTTTTGCTGTGGATCTTGCTCATGGGCACGATCTTGGCCGAAACGCGCCCAAGCCCGCGTGATTTCCGCTTCACCGATGCGATGCGCGAGGCAGGGCAAACGCCCGAAGCCTCGATGTGGTTCTTTGATACGATCGCCGTCACGAACCGCGGCACCTCGGTCGCGGCGCCGGTCTTTTCCAATTCGCTTGGCACCGTAGTGCTTCCGGGCAATATCCCCCTTAGCCTCAATGCTCTGGCGCTGATTGTGGTGCTGGCGGCTTCGTTCTTTGGCTGGCGGCTCTTGATGCGCCGCGCCAAGGCGTTGCAAGAGGCCACCGGTGTGCGTCCCACCACATGGTGGCAAACGCCGCTTGTCCTGTTTGGCCCGGCGGCGGTGGTTTCCGTCTTGCTTGGCTTGCATCTAGATTATCCGACGATCACCCGCTTCGATTTTGAAGGCGGGTTCCAGATGCTGCACTCGTTCACCGCACTTCTGATCGCGCTGACCGTCTATACTTCGGCCTTCATCGCCGAGATCGTTCGCGCCGGGATCATGGCGATTTCCAAAGGCCAGACCGAGGCCGCCTATGCGCTTGGTCTGCGCCCCAGTCGGACGATGAACCTCGTGATCTTGCCGCAGGCTTTGCGGGTGATTGTGCCGCCGCTGATTTCGCAATTCCTCAACCTCACCAAGAACTCCTCGCTGGCGATCGCGGTGAGCTACATGGATTTGCGCGGCACTCTGGGTGGTATCACGCTGAACCAAACCGGGCGCGAACTCGAATGCATGCTCTTGATGATGCTGATCTACCTGACGATCAGTCTGGTGATCTCGAGCGTGATGAACATCTACAACAAGTCGATCAAGCTGAAGGAGCGCTGAGATGAGCAATACCTCCTTCGTGCGCAACGAAATGCTGCCCCCCGCGCCGCCACCGGTGTCGCAAACGGGGCTGGTGAAATGGCTGCGCGAGAACCTGTTTGCCGGCCCGTTGAACTCGGCGCTAACGGTGCTGGGGCTGGGCGCAGCGATCTGGCTTATTCAGGCCGCAGCGCCGTGGCTGCTGCATTCAGTCTGGGTGGCAGATTCGCAAAACGAATGCCGCGCCATCGTGCAAGAACGCTGGGGGCCGGATGCCACGGGCGCGTGCTGGGCGATCATTCGCGCGCGCTGGCACCAGTTCCTCTTTGGCTTCTATCCGATGGAGGAATACTGGCGGCTGTTCGTCACCTTTGCCGGGTTGCTCTTGGCGATCCTGCCGGTGCTGGCAACCTCGTTGCCGCGCAAGCTGCTTTGGGGCTCGGTGCTTTATCCGCTGGTGGCCTTTTGGCTGCTGTGGGGCGGCTCTGTCTGGGGCCCGATCCTGACGCTGGCGGGCTTTGGGCTTTGGGCGGCCGTGTTTTCGGCGCTGCAAGTGCGTTTGGGCGTTGTGGTCGCGGCGGGCGTTGGCCTGATCGTGGCGGCCGTCTTCTGGATCTACGGTGTTGATCCGATTGAGACGGGGCTGCAATCGGTGCTTCCCTTTGCCCTGCCTGAGGTGGACAGCGATCAATTCGGGGGCTTCTTGCTCGCGCTGGTGATCGGGGCGACTGCCATCGTGATTTCGCTACCGCTGGGCATTTTGCTCGCACTTGGCCGCCAATCGGACATGCTGATCGTCAAATCGCTTTCGGTGGGCTTTATCGAGTTTATCCGGGGCGTGCCGCTGATCACGCTGCTCTTCACGGCCTCGCTGCTGCTGCAATACTTCCTGCCGTCGGATACCAAATTCGACCTGATCTTGCGGGTGGTGATCTTGGTGACCTTCTTCTCGGCGGCCTATATCGCCGAGGTGATCCGGGGGGGCTTGGCCGCCTTGCCGCGCGGCCAATATGAGGCGGCGGATGCGCTGGGGCTGGATTACTGGCAGGCGCAGCGGTTGATCATCATGCCGCAAGCGCTGAAAATCTCGATCCCGGGGATTGTGTCCACCTTCATCGGTCTCTTCAAAGATACCACGCTTGTGGCCTTTGTGGGCCTGATGGACCCGCTCAAGGGCATCTCCACCGCCGTGCGCGCCGACATCAACTGGAAGGGCATCTATTGGGAGCCCTACATCTTCGTCGCCGTGATCTTCTTCATCTTCAACTTCAGCATGTCGCGTTACTCGATGTATCTCGAGCGCAAGCTGAAGCGTGACCACCGTTAAGGAGCGCCCCATGTCGGAGCCGAATACCCAAGCCGCCCGCGCACAGATGCAGGTCAGCGACGAGGTCGCGATCCAAATTTCCAATATGAACAAGTGGTACGGTCAGTTCCACGTGCTGCGTGACATCAACCTTACGGTGCAGCGCGGCGAGCGGATCGTGATTGCCGGGCCCTCGGGCTCGGGCAAATCGACGATGATCCGCTGCATCAACCGGTTAGAAGAGCACCAAGCGGGCAAAATCATCGTGGACGGGATCGAACTGACCTCGGATCTCAAGAACATCGACAAGGTGCGTTCGGAAGTGGGGATGGTGTTTCAGCACTTCAACCTGTTCCCGCATCTGACGATTCTGGAAAACCTCACGCTGGCGCCCATTTGGGTGCGCAAGGTGCCCAAGCGCGAGGCCGAGGAAACGGCGATGTATTTCCTTGAGAAGGTGAAAATTCCCGAACAGGCCAACAAATATCCCGGCCAGCTTTCGGGGGGGCAGCAGCAGCGGGTGGCGATTGCGCGTTCGCTGTGCATGAAGCCGCGCATCATGCTGTTCGATGAACCGACCTCGGCGCTCGATCCCGAGATGATCAAGGAAGTGCTCGACACGATGATTGAGCTTGCCGAGGAGGGCATGACCATGCTGTGCGTGACCCACGAGATGGGCTTTGCGCAGGCGGTGGCGAACCGGGTGATCTTTATGGCTGACGGGCAGATCGTCGAGCAAAACAACCCGCATGACTTCTTCAACAACCCGCAATCGGAACGCACCAAGCAGTTCCTGAGCCAGATCCTCGGTCACTAAGGCGGTGGGGCGCGGCCCCCACACCTTGAGCTTCCTAGACCAAAAAGAAAGGGCCGCCGTTTCGGGGGCCCTTTTGCATTTCGTTGCGATGGCTTCGCTTATTTGCCGCGGGTGGCGGGGGTGAAGAAGTCGAGCATCGAGCCCTGACCGGGGGCGAGTTCGCTCCAATCCTCGATTTGGAAATCGACAATCAGCGTCGCGCAGGTCGGATATTTGCGAAAATCCGGGTCGTAATTAGGGCGCGAGGGCAGGCTGGCGGCCAGATCACCAATGCCGGGGTTATGCGCGATCATCATCACCGTCGGAGCTTTGGCTTTGCGCAATTCGGCCAGCAGCACATCGGGGCTGGCTTGATAGAGCGCTTCGACGAAATGCACCGGCGGGCGCGTTTCGATCACGGCCGAGGCGACGCCTTCCCAAGTTTCGCGGGTGCGCAGCGCGGTGGAACAAAGAACCTCTTCAGGTTCCAACCCACGCGAGGCGAGGAAATCACCCAATTCACGCGCGGCAATTCGGCCACGGGCGTTCAGCGGGCGGTCCTTGTCTTCGGTGTTTGGGTCATCCCAGCTCGATTTCGCGTGGCGGGTGAGGATCAGACGGCGGTGTCCGGCGGGGGTCATGTGTGAAACTGCCTCATGTGCCATGCGGATTGTGACGCCAGCCTGCCATAGCTTTCACTCAATGGGCAAGCCCGCCGCGCAAGGCATCCACCAGAAAGGCAAATTTCTCCCCCAGAAGTATTAAGGAAGTTGTGGCAGGCGGCGGTGTCATAGACCCCCGCGCCGAAGGCATTCACCGGGCAGGCTGTGGCGCAAGGCGCCGCACAATCGGGGCAAGGGTTGGCTGCCGGAGCGGGCAGGGGGAGCCTTTCGGGCAGCGCCAGCGCCCCGCGAAACGAGGTCCAAAGCCCCATCCGCGCATGCACGAGCATCTGCACCGGAGAGGCAAAAGCCTGCCCCGACCCCAGCGCCCATTGGAAAAACGGTGCATAGGGTGGCCCGTCAGAGGGGAGGATTGCCCGCCCGCCATGCGCCGTCGCCATGGCTTCAATCACCCGGCGTGACCAGCGGTCCAGCGGGTCCGATGCGCCATCGGTAAACTCGGGCTGAGCTGTGACATGAGGCCAGAAGCCGGGTTCATCGGGGGCGAGAAGGAGGATCGTTTCCTCCCCTTCATGCACCGCCCCCGCGACGAAAAGGCGCGCCGCGTCAAGGTCTTGCGTAAGGCGCTCGGGCAGGTTCACCGGCGGTGCGGCTTCACGCGCGGGACCGTGGAGCGGATCATCGAGCCCGCACCATGTTCGGTGAACAGCTCCAGCAGGCAGGCATTCGCCACCCGGCCATCCAGAATCACCACGGCGCGCACGCCCTCTTTCACCGCTTGCAGCGCGGTTTCCACTTTCGGGATCATGCCGCCCGAGATCGTCCCATCGGCAATCAGCCCATGCACCTCATCGGGGGTCATCTGGGTGATCACCTCACCCTCTTTGTTCTTCACGCCCGCAACATCGGTCAAAAGAAGCAGGCGGTCGGCTTGCAGCGCGCCCGCAATGGCACCCGCTGCGGTATCGCCATTGACGTTGAAGGTCTCGTTTTCATTCGGGCCGGTGGCCACTGGGGCAATAACGGGGATCATGCCCGCGCCGTAAAGATCGCGGATCACCTGCACGTTCATCTCGACCGGGCGGCCCACAAAGCCCAACTCCGGGTCATCGGCCTCGCAGACCATCAGATCATCGTCTTTGCCCGAAATGCCGATAGCACGGCCGCCTTGGTCGTTGATCGCTTGCACGATGCGTTTGTTGACCAGCCCCGAAAGCACCATCTCCACCACTTCGACGGTGGCCTTGTCGGTGACGCGCTTGCCGCGCACCCAATCGGATTTGATGCCGAGCTTACCCAAAAGCTCGTTGATCATCGGCCCGCCGCCATGCACCACCACCGGGTTCATGCCGACTTGCTTCATCAAGACGATGTCGCGGGCAAATTCTGCCATGGCGTCATCGTCGCCCATCGCATTGCCGCCAAACTTCACCACCACCACGGCGTCGGTGTAGCGTTGCAGATAGGGCAGCGCTTCAGAGAGCGTTTTCGCGGTAGCGATCCAGTCACGGTCCATCGTCTGTTTTCTCATCACAAACCTCGGGAAAAGTCGCAACTTTGTTAGAACCAATCGCGTCCTATGCCAAGGGCATTGCCATTGCCGTGCCGGGGTTTAAGGGTAGGCGAAACGCAGGAGGGCGGCATGGACGGACGCAAAGTGATGCTTTTGACGGGTGCAAGCCGGGGGATCGGCCATGCCACGGTGAAGCGTTTCGCGCGTGAGGGCTGGCGCATTATCACCTGTTCGCGCCACCCGTTCCCGGAGCAATGCCCTTGGGGCGGCGGGCGTGAAGACCATATTCAGGTCGATTTGGGCGACCCTGCGGCGACGATTGAGGCGATTGCCGAAATCAAGTCCCGCCTTGACGGGCGGCTCCATGCGCTGGTGAACAATGCGGGCATCTCGCCCAAGGGGCCGGGCGGATCGCGGTTGAACACGATCGACACCGATTTGCGCTCGTGGGGGCAGGTGTTCCATGTGAACTTTTTCGCCTCCATCGTGCTGGCGCGCGGGCTGAAGGATGAACTTTCCGCGGCCAAGGGGGCTGTGGTCAATGTGACCTCGATTGCGGGCTCACGGGTGCACCCCTTCGCTGGGGCCGCCTATGCGACTTCTAAAGCGGCGCTCAAGGCGCTCACGCGCGAGATGGCGCATGATTTCGGGCCGATGGGGGTGCGGGTCAATGCGATTGCCCCGGGTGAGATCGAAACCTCGATCCTATCTCCGGGCACCGAAAAGATTGTCGAAGGGCTGCCGCAACGCCGCTTGGGTCAGCCGCGCGAAGTGGCGGATGTGATCTGGTTTTTGTGCTCGGATGCGTCGAGCTACGTCACCGGCACCGAGATCGAGGTGAACGGCGGCCAGCACGTTTAGCCGTAGGGGAGGGGGCGCGTTGCGCGCGCCCCGCGCCTTAGGTCAGCGTGGCAATGATGGCGCGGAGCGTTTCGACCCCTTCACCCTTTTCGGACGAGGTGACGACGATTTCGGGATAGGCGGCAGGGTGCTTTTGCAACGCGCCTTTGACCTGTTCGATCACCTTTTCTCGCTCGGTCTTGGAGATTTTATCGACCTTGGTCAGCACCACTTGGAAGGTGACGGCAGAGCGGTCGAGCAGTTCCAAAATCTCGGCATCGACGGGTTTCACACCATGGCGCGCATCAATCAGCACAAAGGCGCGGCGCAGCGTGGCGCGGCCCGAGAGGTAGTTTTTCAAAAGCGCTTGCCACTTTTTCACTACCGCCACCGGCGCTTCGGCAAAACCATAGCCGGGCAGGTCGACCAGATAGGGGCCGTCTTGCGTGGTGAAGAAGTTGATCTCTTGCGTGCGGCCCGGCGTGTTGGAGGCGCGCGCAAGGTTCTTGCGGTTGGTCAGCGCGTTGATGAGCGAAGATTTCCCCACATTCGAGCGCCCGGCAAAGCAGACCTCAATCCGGTCGGCAGGCGGCAGGCCCGACATGGCGACCACACCTTTGAGAAATTCGACCGGGGCGGCAAACAAAAGCCGCCCGCGTTCGCGGCTGGCATCATCGGGGGCGGGGGCGAGGGTAAACTGCATCTGCATCATAGAACCTCCACTACGTCGCCTCGGGCGATTTCGCCACCCTCAATCACCACGGCATAAAGCCCAAAGTGCCAATCGCCGTTGAGTTTTTCGAGCCATTGCAGTGTCTCCAAATCTTCCGTGCCGCTCACCGGGTTCGCACAGGTCGCCCGGCAGCGGGTGATCGGCATGTCTACTTCTAGCACAGTCTCGCCAATGCGCAGTCGTTTGCCGATCAGGTTCCGTTCCGCCCAAGGGGCCCAGCCCTCGACCCAAAGATTGCCGCGAAAACGATGCCGCGAGAGTTCCACCCCGGCCGCCGCACCCAAAGCGGCGAGCGAGGCCATCGACAGAATAGAGATATAAGGCTGCGCCATGTCGGCCAAGGATTGCCCCTCAAGCCGCTCCACCGCGCGCGGGGCAGGGCGAGTCGCGGGCCAAAGCGGCTTGAGCCATTCGATCAGCTTGGCTTGGTCGGCGGGGCGGTCGGGGTCAATACGCAGGTGCCATAGATCAGGGTGGGTGAGTTCCACCGTGCCATCTTCATGCATCTGCGCTTGCACCGCCATTAACCCCGGTGCGGCCACACCGCGCACGAAGTTCATTTTCTTCGCCCATTCGGTGAGTGGGCTGTCGAACTTCGCGGCCTCATGCGAGATCGCCCAGGTGCGATCAAAAGGCAGAACGCGCCCCTGTGTCAGGGGCGCGCTGCGGATGTCTTCGTAGCCAATCGATTTGATCGGATGGCGAACGATATGGGCCAGATGACCGATCATTTCTTCGGCGCGGTTCCCGCGTCTTTTTTACGGAAGCTCGCGACGATATTGCCAAACAGATCCGGCCTTTTGCCGTGCACGGTCATGATCGAATACTGCTGGATGAAGGTGATCGTGTTGTTCGCGATCCAGTAGAGCACGAGGCCCGAGGCGAAGCTGCCCAGCATGAACATGAAGATCCACGGCATCCAAGCAAAGATCATCGCCTGAGACGGGTCCGTCGGGGCCGGGTTCAGCTTTTGCTGGAACCACATCGAGATGCCGAGAAGGATCGGCAAGATGCCAAGGCTGAAGATGAAGAACATCGAGCCGGGTTCGGGCGTTGCGATCGGCAGAAGACCAAACAGGTTCAGGATCGACGACGGGTCCGGGGCCGAGAGGTCTTTGATCCAGCCGATCCAAGGTGCGTGGTAAAGCTCGATCGTGACGTAGATCACCTTATAGAGCGAGAAGAAGATCGGGATTTGCAGCAGAACCGGCAAGCAGCCCGCGGCGGGGTTGATCTTCTCGCGCTTGTAAAGCGCCATCATCTCGCGCTGCATCGCTTGCTTGTCGTCTTTGACGCGCTCTTTGATGGCTTCCATCATCGGCTGCGCCTCTTTCATCTTCGCCATCGAGATGTAGGAGGTCCGCGCCAGCGGGAAGACGAGCAGTTTGATGATCACGGTGAGCGCGATGATCGCAAAGCCCATGTTGCCGAGCACGGCATGGAGCCAGTGCAGCAGGCGAAACATCGGTTTCGTCAGGAAGTAATACCAGCCCCAGTCAATCGAATCGACGAAGCGGGTGATCTGCGGACGGCCTTGGTCGATTTCATCGCCAAGCAGGCTATCAAGCCAGCCGGGGTTGTTTTGATAATGGGCAATCGCTTCCCATTCTTTCGCTCCAGCAAAGAGCCGCGTGGTGACCGAGGTGGTCGCGCCAGCGGCCACTTCGGTGGCGGGCAGGCGGGTCTCGGTCTGGTAAAGATCGTTCGAGGCGACGTATTTCACCACCGAGGTGAAGCGGCTCGCTTCGGGGATGAGGGTGGTCATCCAGTATTTGTCGGTGAAGCCGGTCCAACCGTTCTCGGTGGCTTGCAGAATCTCGGCCTGACCTTCCCCCGCGACATCATCCAGCTTCGGGATCTTTTTGTATTTGATCTCCTGAAGTTGGCCGTCGGTCATCCGCACAAGGCCCTCGTGCAACACATAGACACGCGGCGTTTCGGGAATGCCGTGACGGGCGATGATGCCCCACGGCGCAAGGCTCACGGCGGCGGCACCATTGTTGGCAACGGTATCGGTCACGGTGAAGAGGAATTCCGGGTCAACCGCGATGGTGCGGGTGAAGATTTGGCCCGCACCGTTGTCCCAGGTCAGGGTGAGCGGCGTTTCCGGGGTCAGTTTGGCCCCTTCGGGCGCGGTCCAAAGCGTTTTCGGCCCCGGCACTTGCGACGGCGTCAGGCCGGCCACGGGCGACCAGCCGTAAAGCACGTAATAGGGGTTCGCGTTTAGCTCGGTGCCGCCCACGGGCGACAGCAGCCGCACCATCGGCGAGTCGTCCGACAACTCGACATGATAGCTTTTCAGCGAAAGATCATCGAAACGCGCGCCCATCAGCGAGATCGAGCCGGTGAGTTCCGGTGTGTCGATGCTGATCCGCGGGGCGGTTTCTACTGCGGCTGCAGGCGCTGCCGCTTCGGGCAATGCCGGGACAGCCGTCGCAGCGGCCACCGGGGGCGTTGCGGTTGCTTCGCTCGTCGCCGTGGTCGCGGTGGTCTCACCTTCCGGCTCCACCGGGGCCGGCGGCGGGAAGAAGACCGTCCACACGACGATGACCAATGCCGACAGCACGGTCGCGAGCATGAGGTTCTTGTTCTGATTGTCCATAGGCGTTGGATTCCCCTGCCGATCCGGGTTCGGTGCGGTTCAACAGAAGGGGCGGCCAAAGGTCAAGCGCTTTCGCGCCCGATTTGGCCCTGTGGTTCCTCGCGCGCGGCCTTGCAAGCGAAGGTGTCGCGCGCGTGCATCATAAAGACAAAGAGGGATCAGGCGCCCCGGCGTTTACCCGGCTTGGGGAGAGAAGACAGCCGCGCGTCATGGCGGTTGATCCAGTTGGCGCTTTCTTCGAGCGGCAGCGGTTGGGAAATCGCTTTACCTTGCACATGGTTGCAGCCCAACTGTGCCAGCATCGCATGTTCGCCAATGGTCGAAACACCATCCGCCACGGTTTGCAGACCAAGCCCCTCGGCAAAGGAAACGATGGCGGCGACAAGGCGTTGCTGTTCCGGGTCGCGGTCCACATTGGTCACGAAAGAGCGATGGATGCGAATCCGCTCTGCCCCGGTGCGACGAAGCGCAGCGACCGAGATCGGCCCAGTGCCAAAGCCCGCGAGTTCGATCTGGCAGCCGATTTTGGCGCAGCGCGAGATATTGCGCAGGATCACCTCGTCATCAAGCTGCCCGGTCACTTCTTGCGCCAGCACGAGCCGCGTGCGCTCCGGATCAATGTCGAACCGCTCAAACTCCCATTTCAGACGGTCGAACATTTTCGGGTCGCTGACATGTGCCATGCCGAGCGGCAAACTGACCGGCCCGGGGCCGGTGGGCAGGCGTTCCCAGTCGCGCAACGCATTGAAACACTGAAACATCATGACTTCTGCAAGACGCATCTGCATGCCTGCGGCCGCAGCGGCGGGAATGATCTCGGCTTCGGTCAGCACGCCGCGATCCCGGTCAAGCCAGCGCGGCAGCGCCTGCATGCCGGAAATTGCCCCGGTATCGGTGCAGATTTGCGGCTGGAAATAGGCGACGATCCGACCCTCTTCCAGCGCGGGGCCGATATCGGCCGCAAGCGCGCTTTGGGTCGAGCTGGATTTGCCGATCTCTGGCGTGAAAGCGCGGATCGCGCCGGGGCCATTGCGTTTGGCTTCATCCGCAGCGGCTTCGGCGGCAGCCAGAATCGCGGTGCCCGTCGGTTCTGGGGCGCGGCTCATCAGGCAAAAGCCAACATGACAGGTGGTGTTGACCGAGCGTGCGGAAATGGAAAACGGCGCATCGCAAGCGGCTTGCAGGCGCGCAGAAAGCTGTATCATGCTTTCAAGGTCAGGGCGCTGGGTCGGCGTTAAGATGACGGCATAGCGCTCCCGTTCGATCAACGCGATTCGGTCCGAATTGCGCAGCACACCCCGCACACGCTCGGCAAAGGCTTGCAGGAATTCATCGAATTCGCTGCGATTCATTTGCCGCATCAGCGCTTGGCTATCATCCAGCCCAATCACAAGGCAGGCGGTGCCGCGCCCAGAGTCGAGCGCTTCTTGCAGGGTCGAATCGAGCATTTCCACCGCATCGGCGCGCTGCGGCACCGGGCGGTCAGAGGTTTCGTCAGGCTCTTCGGGCAGCACTTCGGGGCGGCTCATCCACGCGACGATAAGGGCGGTAATGCCCACGAGCGTCATGCCTTCAAGGTTAAACCACAGCCCCGCCAAAGCCGCGGCAGGCAAAAAGGCGACCATCTCGCGACGCAGCAGAATCGGTCCGGCGTGTTTGAGACGTTGTTTCTTCGCGGATTTCGACGGCTTGGCAGAAACCTGCCTCCCGAATTTTTTCATTTCGGCCCTCGGTGAATGCTGGGAAGGGAGCCCCCCTTCTTTCGCGCCCAAGCTAGGCCGGTTTGGTCAGCGAGTGGTTAAAACGGCTCTTTCAAGTTGGGGATGTTTTCGCTCAAATCCGAAACAGAATCTGCGCCGCGCGCTACCTTTGTCATATCGCGCATCAATCCCGCGAAATCGAACACGCGCGGGTCGCACAAATGCGAGGGGCGCGTGTTCATCAATGCGCGGAACATCACCTGACGCCGTCCGGGGCTGCGCGCTTCCCAGCCATCAAGGATTTGCTTCACCTGCACACGTTGCAGCCCGTCTTGGCTGCCGCACAGATTGCAGGGGATGATCGGGTAATTCATGCCGCGCGCGAATTTCTCGCAATCGGCCTCGGCCACGAAGGCCAGCGGGCGATAGACGAACAAGTCGCCCTCTTCATTCAAGAGCTTCGGCGGCATCGTGGCAAGCCGCCCGCCGTGAAAGAGGTTCATGAAGAAGGTTTCAAGAATATCGTCGCGGTGATGGCCAAGCACGACGGCTGAGCAGCCCTCTTCGCGGGCGATTCGATAAAGATTGCCGCGCCGCAGCCGTGAACACAGGCTGCAATAGGTTTGGCCTTCCGGGATCTTTTCTTTCACCACGGAATAGGTGTCTTGATACTCGATCCGGTGTTCGACCCCCATCTTGGTCAAAAACTCGGGCAGCACGGTTGCCGGAAAGCCCGGTTGGCCTTGGTCAAGGTTGCAGGCCAGAAGCTCCACCGGCAACAGCCCGCGCCATTTCAACTCGGTCAAAACCGCCAGCAGGGTGAAACTGTCTTTGCCACCGGACAGGCACACAAGCCAGCGCGCGCCGGGCTCGATCATGCCATAAGTTTCAAGCGCTTCGCGGGTTTCGCGCAAAAGTCGCTTGCGCAGCTTTTTGAATTCGGTGGTGGAGGGCACACCGGCCAAAAGCGGCGGCAGCGCGGCGTCGTCTTCGTCAAACATCTGAATGGTCCTTGCAGCCGCAGCGCGCATCATGGTTGGGGTCGGACCCCGGCACCGGGTCATAGCCACTGCCGCCCCACGGGTTGCAACTGAGAATGCGCTTGGCCGCGAGCCAGCCGCCTTTCAGCGCGCCATGTCGCTCAAGCGCCTCAAGCGCATAAGAGGAACAGGTGGGTTGGTAACGGCAATTGCTGCCCAAAAGCGGCGAGAGCACAAGCCGGTAAAACCGCACCGGCAGCGCCAGCGCAAAGGCCACCGGGCTCATTTTCCCCTCCGGCGGCCCTTTTGGCCGGGTTGGGGCGGGCGCGGTTTCATCGTGCGACCGGCATGAATATCGGCGATCGCTCTGGCGAAATCGGTTTGCAGGTCGGCGAATGTCCGGCTGGCAGTCACCTCGGGTCGCCCCACAAGCACGTAGTCCCAACCGGGCAGGCCAAGGCTTGGCAGGCCAAGCCGCGCCACTTCGCGCAACCGCCGCTTGGCGCGATTGCGCGCCACCGCATTGCCGAGCTTTTTCGAACAGGTGAAGCCCACGCGCACAAGATCGGCCGCAACAGGCTCGCCGTCGCTCCGTTTGCGGGCTTGCAGCAAGAAGCCGGGCGCCGCGAGCCGTTGGGCCGAGGCGGCACGCAAAAAATCCGCCCGTTGATGCATGACTGCGATTCGCAGTATGCCAGCACTTGGCGGACAAACGGAAACCGCCGGGGCGTTTCCCGCACTCCGACCAGTGAGGTCAGTCGCAGGAGCCTCCGGCGGTGTCATGCTTTCAGGCCGTACTGCCTTACGCCGACAGAACCTTGCGGCCCTTGGCGCGGCGAGCGTTGAGGACCTTGCGGCCGCCTTTGGTCGCCATGCGGGCGCGGAAGCCGTGGCGGCGGGCGCGCACGAGTTTCGACGGCTGGTAGGTGCGTTTCATCGCGGTTACTCCGGTTGTCTGTCGGGGGGGCATCCTGAAACCGGCCGGATTCGGCTGCCCTTTCATTCGAAGCCCGTCCTTTAGGGGCATCGCCTGCACAAGTCAATTCTTCCTTGCGGTTTTTTCTAGGGCCTGTGCGACATGGTGAAAAGCCTGCATCGGCGCCCTTCCGCCCAAGCATTCGCGCCCCTATGTATTGCGCGAATGCTTTGGTATTTCATAGAAATGCCGATTGCTTTCGGTAGGGGATCGAAAGGGCCCCCAGGCGGGCGGCCCGCCAATTCGGGACAGGATGAAGATCAACACTCTTTCTGGGCGGTTTCTGGTGCTCACGACGGTCTTCGTCGTGCTGGCAGAGATGCTCATCCTGTTGCCGGGGTTGGCGAACTTCCGTGAAGACTATCTGCTGACGCGTTTGGAGCGTGCGCAGATCGCCTCGCTTGCGCTTTTGACCACCGACACGATGATCGAACCCGATCTGGAGCAAGAACTGCTCGATAATGCGGGTGTCTATAACGTCGTGTTGCGGCGCGATGCGGCGCGGCAGTTGGTGCTGTCTTCGCCGATCCCGCAACCGATTGCCGCAACCTATGACCTGCGTGAAGAACCGTTTTGGCGTTTGGTGCGCGATGCCTTGGTGGTTTTGGTCGATCCCGAAAACCATGTGGTGCGGGTGATCGGTGATCCGGTGCAAAAGGGCGGGCTGGTGATCGAGGTCACTCTGTCCACAGCGCCCTTGCGGCTCGAAATGATCGAATACGGGCTGCGGCTTTTGGCTTTGTCGGCCATTGTCTCGGTGGTGACGGCACTTTTGCTGTTCTTGCTGGTGCGGCGGTTGATGGTGGTGCCGATCAAGCGCGTCGTGGCGCATATGGCCGCCTATGCCGATGCGCCGGAAGATGCGCGCACGATCATCGCCCCCCAAGCGCGAATCGAAGAGTTGCGCGTGGCGGAAGAGGCATTGGCTTCTATGCAGCATCAACTCACCGCGTCCTTGCGGCAAAAAGAACGTTTGGCCCAGCTTGGTCAGGCGGTGGCAAAGATCAGTCATGACCTGCGCAATATTCTGACCACGGCGCAGCTCTTTGCCGACCGTATGGAGGATTCGGAGGACCCCGCAGTGCAGCGCGCAGCGCCGAAGCTGATGAAATCTATTGGCCGCGCCGTGAACCTTTGCGAGACGACGCTTGCCTTTGGCCGTGCCGAAGAGCCGCCGCCGAAGCTCGCGCCGGTCGACCTTGGTGCGCTGGTGGCCGAAGTGATTGAGGGCGAGCAAGCGCCAGCCAGCGCTGCGCAGGTGGATTTTGTTACCGATGTGCCCAAGGGGCTGATGATCCGCGCGGATCAAGAACAGCTTTACCGCGTGCTGTCGAACCTCGCGCGCAACGCCCGACAAGCGATTGAGGCCACGAACCAGCCCGGCACGATTGAGTTTGGTGCCGGTCAAAGTGCCGAGGGCTGGTGGATCAGGGTGCAAGACACCGGGCCGGGCTTGCCCGAAAAGGCGCGTGAGCGGCTATTTCAGCCGTTCTCGGGGGGCGTTAAAAAAGGCGGCACGGGGCTCGGGCTGGCAATCTCTGCAGAACTTGTGCGCGGCCATGGTGGGCGGCTGGATCTGGTGCGGACCGATGCGACAGGCACTGAATTCCGCCTGACCTTGCCGCGCGCGCTGGAACTCACTCAGGCCGAACTCCCGGGGTGAGGCGCTTTCGTGCGGGAAAACGCAGTTTCTTGGCTGTGGATAAGAAACTTTGATTTTTCTTCGCTTTCCCCCTTGCATTGCCCGCAACGCGGGGCTAAATCGCCCCCCACAGCGGACCCGTAGCTCAGCTGGATAGAGCATCAGACTACGAATCTGAGGGTCGGGCGTTCGAATCGCTCCGGGTCCGCCATTTCCCAAATACGACTGTAATGTGACACGCCAGTGTCACGCTAACCGCTATCATGTGGCGTCAGGTCCTGTTTCAGGAGCAGGGCTTGGAGAGTACCGTGGTAGGGCTTTCCGTAATCGATAAAAATCAGACATACTATTTCCTCGCCGAATCGTCACAAACTTGGCGTTAGGCGCCCTGACACGAGTTATTACGATTACGCTTCGTTTCCCAAACCGAAGACCGAAGCGCTGGGGGTGAAAGTGGCAGAGTGTAAGAGGTCTCGTTCAATGGCATTGTGGCTCTCGGTCGCTTATGCGGTCATGGGCGTGCTCTATGTGTTGACGAGTGATTGGATCTTGGGGCGCATCGTCCCCGATCTGACGAAGTACCAAATGTTCCAAACGGTGAAAGGCTGGACCTTCATCGCGCTGACAGCTTTGGGGCTTTGGGTGATCTTGCGCCATGTCTTGGGCCGGCTTGAGACCTCGCTGGCCGATGCAAATCTAGCGGAAAGCCGATTGCGGGGCGCGCTGATTGCGGCAGGCGGCTCTATTTGGCGGACCGAGAAAAAGCCGGATGGCGGTTTGAATGTCTTTGCGCGCGGCAGTTTGATGCGTGGGGTCAATGCCGCGACACGCGTGACATATGATGATGTCCATCTGCGCAGCCGCATCCACCCCGAAGATCGCCCAATCTATGATGCCCTTTCTGCGGCGATTTTGCATGGTGAGACAGATTTGCCGACGGCCATCTGGCGTGTGCGGACCGATGATGGCGAATGGCGATGGGCGAAAATCGTGCCCGATCATGAAAGCCGCGACGCAGGGCAACCCGGGTCCGTTTATGGGGTGTCTCTCGATATCACCGACCTGCAACAGACCACGCAAGCCCTTAGCGATGTGATTGCTGGCGGAGAGTTGGGGACGTGGCGGCATGATGCGCGCACAGATCGGCTGAAAGTGAATGCGCGCTGGGCTGAGATGCTGGGATATACGCTAGAAGAGCTAAATCCGCAGATGATCAATGATTGGCGTGCGCTTGTTCATCCTGATGACATGGAGGAAATGAACAAGGCGCATGTGTGGCAGTTTGAAAATCACCAACACTATTATGCTTTTGAATTTCGGATGCGGCACAAAGATGGCCATTGGGTCTGGGTTCTGTCGCGTGGTCGCGCCGTAGAGGTTGATCAAGATGGCAATGCTCAAATCTTGTCGGGCGTGCATATTGATGTATCGCGGCGCAAGGCGCTTGAGGCCGAGTTGCGCGAGCAAAGTGATTTCTTGCAGCGGCTGACCGAAACTTCTGTCTCCGGCATTTTGGCGCTGGATGAGGCTGGCGTGGTGGTCTTTGCCAATTTCGAAGCCCAGCAAATTCTGGATACGACAGGCGCCGGCCTGGTTGGGCGACGCCAAGATGAAATCGGCTGGATGCAGCGCGGGGCAGGGCCTTCTGGGGCAGGCGTTCCGCTGGTGCGGTTGCGCAAAGAGCGGGCGGTGCTGCGCGATTTGCGGCTCACTTTGCCTCTGTCCGATGGCACCGAACGGGAAATCTCGGTCAATGCGGCGCCGATGGAAACGCCTGACGGGCGGTTGCAGGTGGTTTGCTCGGTGTCGGATATCACGCAGCGTCTGATTGATGAACGGCTCTTGGCGCAGGCGGCGGAAGAAGCGCGCTTTGCTGCGCGCCACGATGCCCTGACCGGGCTGCCAAACCGCGAATTGTTCGGCGCGCATGCCGAGTCGATGGTGCGGCAGGCGCGCACGGACGGGCGGCTTGTGGCGCAGGTGTTCCTTTGTGTCGATCAGTTCCAGCAGGTGAAAGATCGGTTCGGTCCGCTTTTGGGTGATCGGCTTATTTGCCAGATCGCGGAGCGACTTGATGGTCTGCGCGACGGGGCTAAAGTGCTGGCGCGGGTTGGCGCAGCGGAATTCACCTTCCTTGATCGGCTGGATTCGATGGAAGAGGCGGCACGGCTGACGGCAAGTATTGCTGTCGCGTTTGAGACGCCGTTTGAGCTTGATGGTCAGACAATCTACCTCAACAGCTCGATGGGTGTGTCGCTTTATCCGATGGATGCGATGAGCGCCGAGGAAATGTGGATCAATGCTGATCTTGCCATGTACGAGGCGAAGGCGCTTGGCGGTAACCAATGCGTGGCCTTTACCGCGAAGCTGCGCGATCGGATGGCACGCGAAGCGCTGATTGGCCAATCTTTGCAGCGCGCCATTCGTGAGCGGGCCTTTGAATTGGTCTTGCAGCCGAAAGTGAACTTGCAAAGCGGCAATACGCTGGCCGGGGCAGAAGTGCTGATACGTTGCACCGACCCGGACCTTGCGGGCATTGGCCCGGCGGAATTCATGCCGGTGGCGGAAAAGACCGGGCTGATCCGGCAGATCGACCTTTTGGTGATCGACCTTGCGGGGCTCTTTATGGCCGATTTGCATGGGCGTGGTTTGTCGCTGCATCTCTCGATCAACCTATCGCCCGAAAGCCTGCGTCAGGCGGGGTTTGGGGCAGAAGTTTTGGCGCATATGGCAGCGGCGGGCCTTGGGTCAGAGGATGTGCAGTTTGAACTGACCGAAGGCGCGGTGGTTGACCTCAAATCTGACGCGCGCGGCGCGATTGCGCTTTTGCTGGAAGCCGGATTTGAACTCTCTGCCGATGATTTCGGCACCGGCTATTCTTCGATGAGCTATCTGCAAAGCCTGAACCTCAAGGAACTCAAGATCGACCAAAGCTTCGTATCGCGGCTTGGTTTGGATGACGGCGCGGCGGATGCGATCGTTTTGGCCACTTTGGCGATGGCGCAAGCGCTGGGGCTACGCAGCGTGGCCGAGGGGATTGATACGCCCGCGCAAGAAGAATGGCTCCGTGCGCATGGTTGCGATGTGGGGCAAGGCTATCACTTTGGCCGTCCGATGCCGCTGGAGAAGTTCGTCGAAACCTATTTGGCCACCCCCAAGCTACGCGAAGCCGCCGTGGCGCGGTAATTTCGCAAGATCGGGGCCAAGCGTCACGCTGCGTTGCCCCGATGGTGCCACTATGATCCCCTTGCCGCGAAGGGGGACGAGATGCGCACAAGTGAGACCCATCCATTGCAGATTGCCGAGGTTTGCGCCGGGCCGGGGTTTGGCCGGATTGGCCTGACCTTTTGCCCTGGCAAGCATGACCGGGCCGCCTATTCCGGCGCTTGGGCGCGTGATCTGACCACAGATATGGTTGCCATTGCCGCTTGGGGCGCGCGGGTCGTGGTGACTTTGGTGGAACCCGCCGAACTTATTGCGCTTAAGGTGCCGGATTTGGGCGATGCGGTGCATGCGCATGGCATGATCTGGCGGCATTTGCCGATTGCCGACTATTCGATCCCCGATGAAGCGTTCGAGGTGCGCTGGGCTGCGGAAGGGCGCGCCTTGCGCGATACTTTGCGTGCGGGTCAAGATATTTTGGTGCATTGCAAGGGCGGGCTCGGGCGCGCGGGCACGATTGCCGCGCGGCTTTTGGTGGAATTGGGAATAGAGCCCAAAGCGGCGATCCGCGCGGTGCGGGTGGCCCGCCCCGGTGCGATTGAAACGCCAAGGCAATTGGCATTGGTGCGCGAGACGGTGGCCGTGAATGAGCCCGCCATGGTGGATACCGCAAAAATGACTCGCATCGGTGGGCAGTTGGGCACCAACCCTGCCGGAGTTTGGGATGATGGCGCGGGTCGGCGCTATTACGTGAAAGAGCTCGAAAGCCCCGCCCATGCGCGCAATGAAAATTTAGCGGCCGCGCTTTACCGGCTCGCGGGGGCGCCGGTGCTGACCTATCTGCCCGCAGCCCAGCCCGAACAGGTGGCCACCCTTTTTATGCCGCTGGAAAAGACCTGCCTCGCGCAACTCAGCGAAGCGGAACGCCAAGCCGCCCAGCACTGGCTTGGCGTGCATGCGTGGCTGGCCAATTGGGATGCGGCGGGGTCTTTGGGGGACAATCAGGGCCTGATCCATGGGGTTGTGACCACGCTGGATGTGGGCGGCGCGCTCGATTTTCGCGCCTCGGGCGACCCGAAGGGTCGCGACTTTGGTCCTGAGGTGGGCGAGATAGATCGGCTGCGCACCGACCCAGAGAACCCACAGGCGGTAAAGCTTTTTGGGGATATGGATGCGGCAGCGGTCGCAGCGGCTATTCGCGTCGTCACCCGCTTGCCCGATGCGGCGATTTCGCGTGTGGTCGCAGAATATGGTCGCAGCGAAAAGCTGACCGCGAAGTTGATCGCCCGCAAAGCCGATCTGGCGCAGCGCCTTACAACGCCAGAAGCTTTGGCACCTGATCGGTGATTTCGTCCTGCACTTGCGTGTCCAGAACGGCAAGCCAGCGCATCGGTAGCGACTCAAGCCCCCAAAGCGCGCCCGCCAACATGCCGACCAAGGCGCCGGTCGTGTCGGCATCGCCACCTTGGTTCACCGTGGCCACAACCGCTTCTTCAAAGCTGTCGGCGGCCAAGAGGTGATGCAGCACGGTCTGCATGGTTTCGACCACAAAGGCCGAGCACAGGCCGCGATAAGGCTCAAAGCGGAAGATCCGATGCTGTTCCACAAGCACCGCGCCCGCGCGTTCCACCGCGGCTTTGCCCTCGCCTATGATCAGACCTTGCACCATCCGCACCAGCGCCAAGCAAGCTGCATCTGAGAGCGGGTTGTTGTGCGTGGTATGCGCCTGCACCCATGCCCATTCCTCGGCCCTGTCGGGCACGCCGAGCGTGGCGAGCGCCACGGGCAACACCCGCATCGCCGCGCCATTGCCCGCATCATCTTCCATCTCGGGCCCAGCAACTGAGCCATCGCGTTGAAACCGCTTGATGCCCCGCCGACACGTGTTGCCGACATCGGCGGGCTTGGTGGCGAGCCAAGCGGAAAATTCCTCGCACAGATCACGGGCCTCCAGCCCACCGCAGCGAATGAGCGAGCGCCCAAGCGCAAGCGACATTTGCGTATCATCGGTTACCGCGCCGGGGCGTAGCCGCAGCCAGCCGCCGCCGGTGATGTCGCGGTGCACGCCCAATTGGGTGGCAATCTCGCGTGCAGTCATAAATTCGGTCGTGGCCCCCAAGGCATCGCCCAAAGCAAAGCCCAAATAGGCGGCCAAGGCCCTGTCTTGGCAATCAGACATCGTCGATCCTCACCCGGTACGCCCCGCCGATGGCAAGGAATTCGCGTTCGCCCTGCAAAAGCCGCGTGGGCAGCAGGCCCGGATATGAGAGCACTTTTACAACCGGAACTTCAACCGTCAGGATTTTATCGCCAAAGCAATCCGCCACCTCGCGCTCGGAGGAAAACGAGACGAGGTTGTTGAGCCTGATCACCGCCTCACGCTTGCTGGGCCGCTCCAAAATCGCATGATCTTCTAGCGCATTGCTGCCGCGATACAGCGTCAGATGGCTTTGGGCGGGAAAGGTGAAGTGCCGCGCGACCCATTGCGCGGCCTCATACAGCAAATCAAGCTGGGTCCAGATCGCATTGCCATGAAACCGGCTTTGCATCTTTTCGCTGGTATAGACTTGCCACGCCGGGCAGGTCATGCAGGTCAGCACCTCTTTATGAAAGCTGGGCGCAATGCCAAAGCGGCTTTCCACCCAGCCCTTCAGCACCGCGCCTTCCGGCCCATTGCTGTTAAAGCTCCACCCTTGCAAAAGTCGCAAGAATGAGGACCGAAAAGGCCGCTTGCCGCCCGGCGCCTCTTGCTGCTCGGGGTCGATGGAAAACATCGCCTGCATATAGCTGAGCAGCGCTTCACCCGCCTCGGCGCCGCTTTCGGCCTGGTCGAACATGGTGAAAAGCGCGGGGTTCATTTCCCGCACGCCGTGGATTTGCAGCGGTTCGGGGGCGCTGTTGAAACGCGCGCTCGCCAATAGGTCCGGCGACCGCCCGACGCGGTTCGTCGAATGGCCAAGCCCCGGATTGCGCTGTGCAACGGTGTCGCTCATGGCGCAGATCATGCGCTGCCAAAACCGCGCTGTGAAGGCGACAGAAATGCAAACGGGGGGCCAAGCCCCCCGTTCAGCCCTTTCGGGACGGCTTGTCTGGCTCAGATCAGTCCGGCATGCGCCATCGCGGCGTCAATCGCGGCTTTGGTGCCATCGGTCAGTTCGGTCAGCGGTAAGCGCACCTCAGCGCTGCACAGCCCCAGTTTCGACATCGCGTATTTCGCGCCCGCCACGCCCGGCTCAAGGAAGATCGCGATATGGAGCGGCAGAAGCTGGTCTTGATAGGCAATCGCCTTGGCGTAATCGCCAGCCAGCGTGGCCGCTTGCATCTCGGCACAAAGTTTCGGCGCAACGTTTGCGGTGACCGAAATGCAGCCCACGCCACCCATAGCGTTAAAGCCCACAGCGGTCGCGTCTTCGCCCGAAAGCTGGATGAAATCAGCGCCACAGGTCATGCGCTGTTTCGCGACCCGGCTCAAATCGCCGGTGGCATCTTTCACGCCCACAATGCGCGGCAGTTTGGCCAATTCGCCCATCGTTTCGGGCGACATATCTACGACCGAGCGGCCGGGAATGTTGTAGATGATGATCGGCAGTTCGCAAGCATCATGCATCGCGGTGAAATGGGCGACCATGCCGCGCTGCGTGGGTTTGTTGTAGTAAGGCGTCACGACGAGCGCCGCATCGGCACCATTCGCTGCGGCATGGCGGATCAGTTCGATCCCTTCCGCCGTGGCGTTCGAGCCTGCGCCCGCAATCACTGGCACCCGGCCTGCAGCGGTTTCCACCACCACGCGCACGACTTCGTTATGTTCGTCATGGCTCAGCGTCGGGCTTTCGCCCGTGGTGCCCACCGGCACAAGGCCGTTGCTGCCTTGTTCAATATGCCATTCCACCAGCTTCTTGAGCATGTCCCAATCGACTGCGCCGTTCGTGAACGGCGTGACGAGTGCGGGGAAAGACCCTTTGAACATGACACGCTCCTGAGTGTTTTGGCGGATTCGCCGGTTGGAAAATTGCGCGGACCATAGGCGAGGCTTTCGAGCTTGCCAACTTGTGAATTGCATCCGTTACAACGAGCAGGCAGGTAATAAAAAACACGCGAGCAGAGCCATGACCTTTCAACGTGCCGTTGCGGCCCTCGTGGCTGCTTTTCTCTCTCTTTCTCCGCCGGTTGCGGTGGCTGATGTGCCCGAAGCACTCGCCCGTGCGCTGGACGCGGCGCAGGCGCAAGATTGGCCCCGCGCGGCGGCAGAGGCGCGGGCATCTGGGCCGCTCGCTTTTGATATCATTGAATGGCAGCGGCTGCGCGCGGGCGCGGGGCGCTTTGCCGATTACGCCGATTTCACCACCCGCCGCGCTGCATGGCCGGGGATGCCGCTGTTGCACGAAAAGGGTGAGGCGACGCTGGAGGGTGTGCCGCCTGCACAGGTGATTTCCTATTTCGCGACGATGGCACCGCAAACGGGAACTGGCGCGCTGGCGCTGGTGGCGGCGCATCTGGCGCAGGGCAATTCTGCAAAAGCGGCCAGTGTCGCGGAGGCGGCATGGCGCAGCCTTGATCTCAACCCGCAAGAGCAGGCCGATTTTCTGGCGCGTTACCCGGAGCTCGTCGCCCCGCATCATGGCGGGCGGATGCAGATGCTTTTGGAGGCTGGCAAGCTCGATCAGGCCCGCGCGATGCTGGATCTTGTAAGCCCCGGCACGCGCGCCGTGGCGGCGGCCCGGATCGCGCTGCAAGCGCGCGAGGCGGGTGTGGATGATCTGGTTGCGGCGGTGCCCGAGCGGATGAGCGGGTCTTATGGCCTCGCGCTCGACCGGGCGTGGTGGCGCTGGCGCAATGATCTGGAGGTGCCCGCCGCTGATCTGATGCTGGAGTTTTCCACCGATGCTGACAAACTGGGTGACCCGACGCTTTGGGCCGATCTGCGGTCGCGGCTTACGCGGTTTTTCCTGCGGGCAGGCGATGCACGGTTGGCTTACAAACTCGCTGCGCGACATCGTTTGCCGCAAGGCGGCGGCGATTGGGCCGAGTTGGAATGGCTTGCGGGCTATGCCGCGCTGAAATTGGGCGACGCGCCGACTGCGCTTACGCATTTTGAAACGGTCGAGGCCGGGGTTTCGAGCCCGATCTCGCAATCGCGGGCCGATTACTGGCGCGGTCGCGCGCTCGAGGCTTTGGGGCGCACGGGCGATGCGCAGCGCGCCTATGCCGAGGGCGCACGCCATCAAACCGCCTATTACGGGCTTTTGTGTGCCGAGCGCGCGGGCGTGCCGCTTGATGCCCGCTTTGCGGCGGCACCCCCTTTGCCGGATTGGCGCGGCGAAAGTTTCACCGCGTCACCAGTATTTCAAGCTGCGCTCTTGCTGCATCAGGCAGGCGATACCGCGCTGGCCGAGCGGTTCATTCTGCATCTCGAAGAAAGCCTGCCCAATGCGCAGATCGCGCCCTTGGCCAAGCTGGCTGAGGAATGGGGCAACCCGCATTTGATGCTGAGCCTTGGCAAGCGCGCGGCCTATGCGGGGCAAGTTCTGGTGCGCGCCTATCATCCGGTGCCGGAACTGCATCCCGAGAAGCTGGAGGTACGCGAGGAATTGGCGCTGTCGATCGCGCGGCGCGAAAGCGAATTTGACCCGGTGGTGGTCAGCTATGTCGGCGCGCGCGGGATGATGCAGTTGATGCCGGGCACCGCGAAGATGATGGCAGAGCGCGAGGGCGTGCCCTATGAGCTGTCTCGCCTGACCTCGGACCCAAGCTATAATGTGCAACTTGGTGCGGCCTATCTGGCTGTTCTAGAAGAAGAATTTGGCACCTCGCCGGTGTTGGTGGCCTCTGGCTATAATGCCGGGCCGGGCCGCCCGCGCCGCTGGATCGAAGAACGCGGCGATCCGCGCAACCCTTCGGTCGATGTGGTCGATTGGGTCGAGATGATCCCCTTTGACGAAACGCGGACCTATGTGATGCGGGTGGCGGAAAGCCTGCCCATCTACCGCGCGCGGTTGGGCCGCCCCGATGCCGGGGTGCTGCGGTTCACGGATGAGTTGCGCGGGCGCTAACCCGCGCGCGCTTCCAATTTTGCCTTGGCGTGGGCCCGTGTGCGCCAAAGCGTGAAGAGCCCGGCGCAAACCACCACGCCCGCCCCAAGCGCCACATTGGGGCGCAACGTGTCATTAAAGACCAAAATCCCCAGCGCCGAGGCCCAGACCAGTTGCAAATAGGCGAAGGGCTGGATCGCCGAAGCCTCTGCCACCTCATAGGCGCGGATCAGCAGGAAATGCGCAGTGACTGCGGTAATGCACAGCGCCGCCATCCAAAGCCAATCGGCAAAGATCATCGGTTCCCAAAACCAAATCCCGAACGGGGTCATCACCACCGCACCCACAAGCCCGGTCCAGTAAAACGAGACAGCGGCGGCATCTTTGCGTGCGGCAAAGCGGGTGAGCAGCGAATAAAGCGCAAACAAAAGCGCACAGACGAGGGGGATCACCGCCTCGGGCTTAAAGACCCCAAAGCCGGGTTCCAAAATGATCACGATCCCGGTGAAACCAATGCCAATGGCCACCCAGCGGCGCCAGCCAACCTTTTCGCCCAAAACCGGGCCGGAAAGCGCGGCGACCAAAAGCGGATATGAGGCAAAGACCGCATGGCTTTCGACCAGCCCCAAGATCACGAAGGCTTGGATCATGATGACAATCTCTGCCACCAGCACCAGCGAGCGGAAAATTTGCATCAAGGGCTGGCGGCTATAAAGCGCGCGCACCAAGCCCCCTTCGGAGCGCGCCGCGACGCTGAGCGTGAAGAGCGCAAAGAACCAATAGCGGATCGTGATCACCATATAGACGTTGTACGTCCCCGCGAGGTGGCGCGAGATCCCGTCTTGCATGGCAAAGATGAAGGTGGTGACCACCATCAGCCAAATGCCCTTGCCGATGTTTTGCTCCACGCTCATGGCTTCTGGCCTCGGCTCATATGGCGTTTGCCCGCATGGCCCGGCACGCGCTCAACCGTAAAGCCCGCTGCCGAGAGGCCCCGGCGCACAAAGCCCGCGGCCGTGTAGGTGGCAAAGCTGCCGCCGGGGGCTGTGTGGCGCCCCACCGCGGCCATCAAATCCTCGCCCCACATTTCGGGGTTTTTGGCGGGCGAAAACCCATCCAGAAACCAGGCATCGGCCTGTTCGGCCCATTGGGGGAGGGTTTCGCGCACATCGCCCAAGATGAGTTCGACCGAAACACTGCCCAAGGTGAAGCGGGTCTCGCCGCGTGTCATCGCATCGACCAAAGGCGCAGCGAGCGGAGCAGCTTCCGGGAAGGCTTGAAGCGCGCGCGCCATTTCATCCCCAGACATCGGAAAAGCCTCAAAAGTGGTGAAGCGAATGGGCAGATCGGTCGCAAGGGCGGTGGCGATCAGGTTCAGCCCGGTGCCAAAGCCCAGTTCTGCCACGTGAAAGCTCGGGCAAAACCGCGCGGGCAGGTCATTGCCCGCCAAAAACACATGGCGCGTTTCGGCCAAGCCGCCTGCAAGGCTGAAATAGGGGTCATCGAAGCGCGTGGAAACGGGCGTCGATCCGTCGCGCCAAATCAGCGCGGCTGTGCTCTGGTCTGAAGATGTCATAGGGGGTAGTGCCAAGTAAGTTCGCGGTAACACTGACGAAAGGGGCGCGCGATGGCAAGCACAGACTGGGTAACGGTGCGCGGTGGCGGGGTGTTCGGTTTGGCCTGCGCCTATGAAATCGCCAAGCGCGGCGTGAAGGTGCGGTTGATCGAGCGCGCGCGGATCGGGGCAGGCTCGTCTGGGGGCACGGTGGGGATGCTTTCGCCGCATGTGCCCGAGCAGTGGAATGCGAAAAAACAGTTCCAATTTGAAAGCCTCGTGATGGCGCAGGCGTTTTGGGACGATGTCAAAGCCGTGGGCGGGCAGGATGCCGGCTTTGGCCGTGTGGGGCGGCTGCAACCCATCGCGAATGAAGCGGGCGTAGAACTGGCGCAAGCCCGTGCCGCTGGTGCTGCCGAACATTGGGGAGGCGATTTCATTTGGCGCGTCGCCCCGGTGGGAGACTTTGGGGATTTTGTGCCAGTAACGCCGACGGGGCTGGTGATTCATGACACGCTCTCTGGCCGTGCCTCGCCCCGCCGCGCGGGCGCTGCGCTTGCCGCAGCGATCGAGGCTCTGGGCGGAGAGGTGATCATCGGTGAGGCGGAAGAATGCGGCCCGGTGCTGCATGCCACGGGGCTTGCCGGGCTTGAGGAGCTGACCGCTGCCTTTGGCAAAAGCGTCGGCAATGGGGTGAAGGGGCAATCCGCGATCCTTGCTCATGATGCCGGTCCGGTGCCGCAAATCTTTGCCGATGGGGTGCTGGTGGTGCCCCATGCTGATGGCACGGTGGGTGTGGGCTCCACGGCGGAGCGCTATTACGACGACCCGGAAAGCACCGATGATCAGCTCGAAGACGTGCTGAACCGTGCCCGCGCTTTGGTGCCCGCGCTGGAAGGGGCCGAGGTGGTGGAGCGCTGGGCCAATGTGCGCCCGCGTTCGGTGACCCGCGCGCCGATGCTGGGCGCGTGGCCGGGCCGCGAGGGGCACTTCATCGTCAATGGCGGCTTTAAAATCGGCTTTGGTATGGCCCCCAAGATCGCCGTGGTTATGGCCGATCTGGTGCTTGAGGGTGTGGATGCTATCCCCGACGGGTTCCGGGTCGAAGACAACCTTTAAACGGGGGAGCCGCGCTTACCAACGGGTCAGCGCGGCCTCGTCACTTTCTTTCGCTTCGACCCAAGCTGCGCCGGTGGCGGTGATTTCTTTCTTCCAAAACGGCGCGCGGGATTTGAGGTAATCCATCAAGAATTCCGCCGCTTCAAAGGCTGCTTGGCGATGCCGCGCGGCGGTGGCAACCATCATGATCGGCGCGCCGATCTCTAGCCGCCCATAACGGTGGATCACCAAAGCATCGGCCAAGGTCCAGCGGGTGCAAGCTTCCTCGACAATCGCGCCAATCGCGCGTTCGGTCATGCCGGGGTAATGCTCAATCTCAAGCGCTTGCATCTGCCCGGTGTCGTCACGCACAAGCCCGGTAAAGCTGACGACCGCGCCCACATCGGCACGCCCTTGGCCAAAGCCTGCCAGTTCGGTGCTGGGGTCGAAGGCGGCTTCTTGAACGGCAATCCGCATCAGCCGCCCGTCATTGGCGGGAAAAAAGCCACTTCGCGCACGCCAGCGAGGGGCGAGGAAAACTCGGAAAGCTCTTGATCCAGCGCCACCCGCACGGCGGAAAGGTCGGCAAAAGCGGCCTCATAACGCGGTTCGCGGGTTTTGAGTTCTGCGATCAGGTCTGAAACGGTTGCGGCTGTGGTTTCCACCTGTTCGCGCGGCACGCCAATGCGTTCGCGCAGCCAAGCGAAATACAACACCTCAACCATCCTTGTTCTCACGCAAGAAGGGGAGCGATTTGCTGAAATAATCCCAGCCGGTAATGGCCGTCAGAATTGCAGCAATCCAGATCAGGGCAATGCCCAAATGGTTCGCCAGATCGGCCAAGCCAAGCCCGGTGGGCAGATCGCCTTCGCCCGCACGCGGCGCACGGCCTTTGGCAAGGTAATCAAGCCCGGTGCCAAGGAACAGCGTCGCAATCGCGACCATCTGCGCCGTGGTCTTCCATTTCGCAAGTTTGGTGACCTTCAGCTTGCCCGCATCGGCCCCCATGAATTCGCGCAGGCCCGACACAAAGACCTCCCGGAACAAGATCACGGTGGCGGGCAAAATGAGCCACGGGTTCATGCCGGAATAGCCCGTCAGCACGACCAAAGCGATCACCACCATCGCCTTGTCAGCGATTGGGTCGAGCATCGCACCGAATTTGCTTTCTTGCCCCCAAGCGCGGGCGAGATAGCCATCAAACCAATCGGTGACAGCGGCGCCAATGAACAAAGTCAGCGCCAGCCAATCCGCCCAAGGACGGTGAAAATACAAAAACATCACCGCCACGCCGGGCGCGGCGAGAAGACGAAGCACCGTAAGAATATTCGGTAGGTTCCATTGCATGCGCGCACAGTATCCGCCGCCGCGCAGAAGGAAAAGAGGGGGAATCGCCTCAGTGTGTTGGGTCCACGTAATCGTGTGTGCGGCCTTGCCAATCGGTCACATGCCACAGGCCGGGCTCTGCGCCGGGGGTAAAGTGATCGGCGGTAATCGGCACCTTGCCAAAGCCGCCGGGGATGTCGAGCACATAGCTGGGCAGCGCCGCCCCACTCAGATGCCCGCGCAGGCTTGCGATCAGCGCGCGCCCTTCGGCAATCGTGGTGCGGAAATGGCTGGTACCGGGGGCCAAATCGCAATGATGCAGGTAATAGGGCTTTACCCGCAGATCTTGCAGGGCGCGGAAGAGGTTCAGCAGCGCTTCGCGCGTGTCATTCACGCCCCGCAACAGCACAGATTGTGACAGCAACGGGACGCCCGCATCGACGAGCCGCGCAAGCGCCGTGCGGGCAGGCGCGGTGAGTTCTTGCGCGTGGTTGGTATGCACCACAATCCACACCGCCGGGCGCTGGGCATGCAGAAGCTGGGCAAGGTCACTGGTGATCCGCTCCGGTGCGACCACGGGCACACGGGTGTGAAGGCGTATCGTGGTGATGTGTGGAATGGCGGAAAGCCGCACCAGCACCGCTTCAAGTCGCCGGGGCGACAGCGTCAACGGGTCGCCGCCTGTGAGGATAATTTCACGCAGTGCAGGCGTGGTGGCGATGTAGTCCAGCGCTTTCGCCAGATCTGCCTCGGGCAGGGGGCCAGTTTCGCCCACCGTTTCGCGCCGAAAGCAAAAGCGGCAATAGACATCGCAGGTTTTGGTGATGTGCAAAATCGCCCGGTCGGGGTAGCGATGCGTGAGCCCCGGCACCGGGGCGTGGGTGCTATCGCCGATCGGGTCGAGCAGTTCTTCGGGCCGTGTGTGCAGCTCTGCCGCCGTGGGGACGAATTGCGCGGCCACCGCATCGCCCGGGCGCGCGATCGCGGCGCGCATCGCCGGGGTGATGCGGATGCGGAAGCTTTCCGCCACGCGGGCAAGCGCTGGCAGATCAGTCTTTTGCACAAGGCCTTCGTGCAAAAGCGCATCGGGGTGCGTGAGCGCTGGTTTGGGCGGTAGGGCGGTCATGGCGCGGCGCTACTTGGGCGCGCGCTTTCGGTCAACCCCGATCATTGAAGAAGTTCCAGATCGTCTCGGCCATCGCGGCGGAAATGCCGGGCACTTCCATCAGGTCATTCTGCCCCGCGCGGCTCACCGCCTTGGCCGAACCAAAATGCGCCAGAAGCGCGCGCTTGCGCGTGGCGCCGATGCCGGGGATTTCATCCAGCGGGTTGGCAAGCGTTGCTTTGGCGCGTTTTGCCCGATGCGCGCCAATTGCCCAGCGGTGCGCCTCGTCGCGCAGGCGTTGGATGTAGTAAAGCACCGGGTCTTGGCGCGGCAGCGCCATTGGGCGCTTGCCGATGCGGTGGAATTCTTCCTTGCCCAGATCGCGGTCGATGCCTTTGGCCACCCCCACCATCGGCACATCTTGCACACCCAATTCGACCATAATCTCATGCACCGCAGAGACTTGCCCCGCGCCGCCGTCAATCAGCAGAAGATCGGGCCAAGCATCGCTTTTGCGCTCCGGGTCTTCGCGCAAGAGCCGTTCAAACCGGCGCGTCAGCACCTCTTTCATCATCCCGAAATCGTCGCCCGGGGTGAGTTCGGAGTTCTTGATGTTGAACTTGCGATAGGCCGATTTCATCAACCCATCAGGCCCCGCTACCACCATGCCGCCCACCGCATGGGCGCCTTGGATGTGGGAGTTGTCATAAATCTCGATTCGCTTGGGCGGGCTTGGCAGATCAAACGCCTTGGCGACCCCGGCCAGAAGCTTCGCCTGTGCGGCGGATTCGGACATTTTCCGCCCAAGGCTTTCGCGCGCATTGCGCAAGGCGTTTTCGACCAGTTCCGCCTTTTCGCCGCGTTTCGGAACGATCATCTCCACCTTGCGGCCCGCGCGGGTGGAGAGAAGATCAATCATCAGATCGTCGTCTTCAATCGCATGGCTCAGCAAGATCGTTTTGGGCGGTTCTTTCGCATCATAGAACTGCGCCAAGAAGGCTTCCAAAACCTCGGCCTCTTCCACATCGGCCCCGGCGCGGGGGTAGAAATCGTGGTTGCCCCAGCTTTGATGCGCGCGAATGAAGAATACCTGCACGCAGGCTTGGCCACCTTCCATATGCACCGCGATCACATCCGCCTCGGCCACGCCGCGCGGGTTGATGCCTTGGCTTTGCTGCACCGTGGTCAGCGCGCCAATCCGGTCGCGCAAAGCCGCTGCACGTTCAAATTCCAGCGCTTCTGACGCCGCCATCATTTCGGCGGCGAGCTCTTTTTGGATGCTGGAGGTCTTCCCCTCTAAGAACCTTTGCGCATCGGCGACGGTGCGCCCGTAATCTTCTTCCGAGATTTTGCCGACGCAGGGGCCGGAACAGCGCTTGATTTGGTATTGCAAGCAGGGCCGGGTGCGGGAGGCAAACATCGAATCCGAGCAATTGCGCAGCAAAAAGGCGCGTTCCAAATGGCTCAGCGTTCGGTTCACCGCAGCCGCGCTCGCAAAGGGGCCAAAATAGGCGCCCTTTACGCTACGGGCGCCACGATGCTTGCGGATCATCGGGAACGGGTGATCTTGCGCGATCAGGATATAGGGGAAGCTTTTGTCGTCGCGCAAAAGCACGTTGTAGCGCGGCTTGAGCTGCTTGATCAGGTTCTGTTCCAACAGCAGCGCTTCCGTTTCGGTGCGCGTGGTCAGGAACATCATATAGGTGGTTTCAGAGATCATCCGCGCGATCCTGGCCGAGTGCCCGGTGGTGCGCGCATAATTAGAAACCCGCGCTTTCAGATTGCGCGCCTTGCCGACGTAAAGCACCTCTTGGGCGGCGTTCAGCATCCGATAGACCCCCGGCGAGCCATCCAGCCGGGTCACATAATCGGCGATCAGCGCATGCCCTTTGAGCCGCGGTTCTTGCGGCGATGCAGCGTCATTCGGTGGGAGATCAGCGTTGGTCATGTCGAGAGTGTGATTCTGCCTGCGGCTGCAATCTTACAGGGGGGAGTTCAAGAGAAAAGCTGTCCACGGAATCTGTGGATAACCTTGTTGGAAAACTTTGGGGATGCGCGATTTTCCGTTGAATCCGGCCCATTTTCACGGCCTGCCTGTTTTTTGAGCGATTCTGCAGGACATTGAAAAGTAAAGATAAAAAAATTCGACTAAGGCAAGTGACTGAAAAAATTAGGACTTTTGTAACTTTTTCCTGACGCTTTGCGCTCAGGTGGACAACTCCGGCCCCGTCGCAAAAAATGCCCCATGCGCAACTCATCTTTAAGGCGAGTTGAGGTGAAGGATCTGCCCCATGACGCTAGTCGCTTCTGAGAGGAAAGACAGCGCATGCGCGAGCGATTCTGCGCGCTCCAATTGTGCAGGATGAGGCTGTGATGGCTCCCATGCAGATTGCCATGGCGCGGGTTCGAGGCGGCGGGGGCCCATATGCAGCGCATTGAGCCGCAGATCTGGCGCATGGGCGAGCGCTTCAGTCTGAAGTGTACCCGCTAAGGTTGTGGCCCTGCCCGCGGGCATCAGCCAAATCGCCAGCACCTGCGCGCGCAGATCTTGCCCAACTTTGGCTGCGGGGGGCGGGGCGATCCGGGCGAGTTCTGCTTTGGCAGTTTCTGCATCGGGGGCGTAAAAAATCCAGAGCGGCGCGGTAGGCGTGGTCTTTGCCGACACCCCCTCGACCCCGATTTGCGCAAGCGCTTCGGTCACGGCGCCAGAAAGCTCGTCGGGAAGATTGGCAAGAACGGCTTTCATGCCACGCCTCCAGACAGACCGAACCACAGCAAAACGACCGTGTAGAGCACATAGCCCAAAAGCAGCACGATGCCGGAGCCGCGCCCAATATCGCGCCGCCAAAAGACAAAGGGCGCAAGCGCCAGCGTGGCTGCCAGCATCACCCATAGATCGAAGCGCAGCATTTCATCGGGCACCGGCATCGGGGCAATGACTGCCGTGGTGCCCAAAATGGCCATCAGGTTGAAAATGTTCGAGCCGATCACATTGCCCAAAGCCACATCGGCCTGTTTGCGCATGGCGGCGACGACCGAGGTCACCAGTTCCGGGAGCGAGGTGCCAATGGCGACGAGCGTCAGCCCGATCACCGTTTCGCTAAGCCCGGCGATGCGGGCCACAGCCACGGCGCCATCCACCAAAAGGTCCGCGCCAATCGCCAAGCCAATAAAGCCCACGCAGATGAAGCCGATGATCTTCCACCACGCCATATGTGGATCGCCCAGATCATCTTCAGGCGTTCGGGCGTTGCGATGCGCGCGGGCAGAGCGGACATTGTCCCACAAGATCAAGATCAACCCGCCCAAAAGCACGAGCCCCTGCCAGCGCCCAATCGTGCCCATGAAGGCGAGCCCAATCACCAAAACCGATGCGGCCAGCATCATCGCATAGCTGCGCCGCGTGTCGATTTGGCTGGAGTGGATGACTGCAATCAGCGCGGGCAGGCCCAAGATCACCAGCATGTTGACGACGTTGGAGCCAACCACATTCCCAAGCGCAAGGCCCGGCTGGCCGCCAAGCGCGGCATTGACCGAGACCAGAAGTTCTGGCGCGGAAGTGCCAAAGGCGACGACCGTCAGCCCGACAATCAGCGAGGGGATGCCGAGCCGCAAAGCCAAGGCGACAGAGCCTTTGACCAAAAACTCCCCCGCGCCGAGCAGCAACAAAAGGCCCGCCAGAATCTTCACGATGTCGATCAGCACTCAGGCGTCTCCGTTTCGGGTGCAGGGGCAGGGGCCCGGTCCAATTTTGGGGCGCCCGCAGCGGGGGCAGCTTTGGTTCAGGCTCGGGCGCTTTGGCCCCGGCAGGCGGAGGCGGCCAAACAGCGCCAGCGCCACCATGGCAACCAAAAAGAGCGACATGATTTTGATCAGCATGCGCCTAAAGCCCAAACCGTGCCCACAAGGCACGTTCCTCAGCAGCACTTACAAGCGCTTGCGCGGCTTCTGCCGAGAGGCTGGCGCGGAAGCGCCGCAAAAGCGAGCGGCGCTGGCCATAGGGCACAAGCTTGACATCTTCGCCGTAAAGCTCGCGCAGTTTTTGCAGCGGATGGGCGACCCCGTCGATCAGCCCTTTTTGCAATGCGCGCTTGCCGGTCCAAAACTCGCCTGTGAACAGGTCTTGGTCTTGCGCGAGCTTGTCGCCGCGCCGCTCGGTCACCCAAGCCTTGAAACCTTGGTGAATGTCTTCAAGAAGCCCTTCGAGCCGCGCAACATCTTCGGGCTTTTCGGGTTTGAACGGGTCGAGTGTGCTTTTTGACGTGCCTGCAGTATGAACGCGCCGCTCAATCCCATAGCGCGCGATCAGATCGGCAAAACCAAACCCGGCCGAGATCACGCCGATGGACCCAATGATCGAGGCTTCATCGGCCCAAATGTCATCTGCCGCGCAGGCGAGCCAGTAGCCGCCCGAAGCCGCCACATCTTCCACAAAGGCGTGAACAGGCAGGCCCGTTTCTTCGGCAAAATGGCGAATGCGCCGCCCAATCAGCGAAGATTGCACGGGCGAGCCACCCGGCGAATTGATGATCAGCGCCACTGCCGCAGGCTTGCCTTTGGTAAAGGCGCGCTCGATCAGCGGCGCAAGCCCGGCATCAGAGAGGCCAGAGGCACCGGGACGCACCGCGCCAATGGCACCATGCAGCCGGATCACCGCCACTTTCGGCGGGCGCGACAGGAAGGGAAGCTTGGGAAGGCGAGGCATATCCATGCGCTCGATGTAGGCGCTGGCAGGCACAGGGGCAAGCGGGCAAGGGCGAATTAGGCGCGGCGTTTCTATGCGTCGGATTTCGTTTCCCGGCGATGGGGTGTCGGAAATCGTCTTGCCAGATGCGACGCTTCGTCTCAGTCTTGGCGCCGGGAGGACCACATGACCGATTTAGCGCGCCTGCGCGCCATCCTGACGGCCCACGAAGGCCGCGAGGGGGCGCTTTTGCCGATCCTGCATGATGTGCAGGCAGACTACGGACATATCCCCGATGCCGCGCTGGAGCCGATTGCGAAAGCACTGCGGTTGAGCCGGGCAGAAGTGGCGGGGGTTGTGGGCTTTTATCACGATTTTCGGCGCAGCCCGGCGGGCAAGCATGTGATCAAGCTGTGCCGGGCCGAGGCCTGTCAGGCGATGGGCGGGGACGGCGTGCAAGCGCGGCTGGAGGCGGCGCTGGGGCTCAAGCTTGGCGAAACCAAGTACGATATCACGTTGGAAGCCGCTTACTGCCTTGGCCTGTGCGCCTGCGCGCCCGCGGCGATGGTGAATGACGCTCTCGTCGGGCGGCTTGATGATGCAGCGGTGGATGCGATAGCGGCGGAGGTTCGGGCATGAAAATCTGGGTGCCTTGCGATGCCGCAGCCAAAGCCTGCGGCGCCGAACGCGTGGTGGCCGAGATCACAGCGCAAGCGGCGGCGCGCGGCGTGTCGGTCGATCTCCGCCGCAACGGCACACGCGGCATGGTGTGGCTTGAGCCGCTGGTTGAGGTCGAAACCGAGGCCGGGCGGGTGGGCTTCGGCCCGATGACGCCAGCCGATGTGCTTGCCCTCTTTGAGGATCTGGCGGCTCATCCCAAAGCGCTGGGGTTGGTCGAAGAGATTCCCTTCTTCAAGCGCCAGACGCGGCTCACCTTTGCGCGTTGTGGCCGCAATGAGCCGCTGTGCCTCGACCAATATGAGGCGACAGGCGGTTGGGACGGGCTGCGCAAAGCGCTTGCCATGACCCCCGCCGAGGTGGTGGAAGAGGTCATCGCCTCTGGGCTGCGCGGGCGCGGTGGTGCGGGTTTTCCGACCGGGATCAAATGGCGCACGGTTTTGGGCGCTGCGGCGGATCAAAAATACATCGTCTGCAACGTGGATGAAGGTGACAGCGGCTCTTTCGCCGACCGGATGTTGATTGAAGGCGACCCCTTCTGCCTGATCGAGGGGATGGCGATTGCCGGGCACGCGGTCGGCGCAACGCGCGGCTATGTCTACATTCGCTCCGAATATCCCGATTGCATCTCGGTGATGCGGGCGGCGATCATTTTGGCCGAGCAATCTGGCATTCTGGCGGAGGCGGGCTTTTCGCTGGAGGTGCGCGTCGGTGCGGGGGCCTATGTCTGCGGCGAAGAAACCGCGATGCTCAACTCGATCGAGGGCAAGCGGGGCACGGTGCGCCCGAAACCGCCGCTGCCCGCGTTGGAAGGTCTCTTTGGCAAGCCGACGGTGGTGAACAACCTCCTTTCACTCGCCGCTGTGCCGTGGATTTTGGCGCATGGCGGCGCGGCCTATCAAAGCTACGGCATTGATCGGTCGCGTGGCACGATCCCGCTGCAAGTGGGCGGCAATGTCAAATATGGCGGGCTTTTTGAAACCGGCTTTGGCATCACCTTGGGCGAGTTGGTGATGGATGTCTGCGGCGGCACCGCCTCGGGCCGTCCGGTCAAAGCGGTGCAGGTGGGCGGGCCTTTGGGCGCCTATCACCCACAAGCCGATTTCGACCTGCCGTTCTGCTATGAACTTTTCGCCGGGCAAGGCGGGCTTGTGGGGCATGCGGGGCTCGTGGTGCATGATGATCGTGCCGATATGCTTAAACTCGCGCGGTTTGCGATGGAGTTTTGCGCGGTGGAAAGCTGCGGCACCTGCACGCCGTGCCGCATTGGTGCGGTGCGTGGCGTGGAAACGCTTGACCGGATCGCGGCAGGCGATGCCGCCGCACTGCCCCTGCTCGATGACCTTTGTGATACGATGAAATACGGATCGCTTTGCGCTTTGGGCGGCTTCACCCCCTATCCGGTGCAAAGCGCGATCCGCCATTTCCCGCAAGATTTCCCCGTGCTGAGGGAGGCCGCCGAATGAAAGACCTGATCATTCCCCCGCTCGATTGGACCCAAGACATGGGCACGCCCGCCCGCCACGGCGCGCCGGTGACGCTGACGGTCGATGGGGTGGAAGTCACCGTCCCGGCGGGCACCTCTGTCCTGCGCGCGGCGGCGCAAGCGGGGATTTCGATCCCGAAGCTTTGCGCCACCGATAGCGTGGAGCCGGTGGGCTCGTGCCGCCTGTGTATGGTGGAAATTGAGGGGATGCGCGGGATGCCCTCGTCTTGCACCACGCCGGTGGCGGCGGGGATGCAGGTGCATACGCAAACCCCGCAGCTTCAAAAGCTGCGGCGTGGTGTGATGGAGCTTTATATCTCGGATCACCCGCTCGATTGTTTGACCTGCGCGGCGAACGGCGATTGCGAATTGCAAGATATGGCGGGGGCGGTGGGCCTGCGCGAGGTGCGCTACACCAAGGGCGAAAACCACTTTGAGGTGCGCCAAGGCGGCGAGGCAAACCCCTGCTACATCCCGAAAGACATCTCGAACCCCTATTTCAGCTATGATCCGGCGAAATGCATCGTCTGCATGCGCTGTGTGCGGGCTTGTGAAGAGGTTCAGGGGACTTTCGCGCTGACGGTGGATGGCCGGGGGTTTGAGGCCCGGATTTCCCCCGCAGCCGATAACTTCTTGTCGTCTGATTGCGTTTCTTGTGGTGCCTGTGTTCAGGCTTGCCCCACCGCGACCTTGGTCGAAAAATCGGTCGAGGAAATCGGCACGCCAGAGCGCAAAGTGGTCACCACCTGCGCCTATTGCGGCGTGGGCTGTAGCTTTGAAGCCCATATGCGCGGCGAGGAATTGGTGCGCATGGTACCGTGGAAGGGCGGCGCGGCAAACCGGGGCCATAGCTGCGTGAAGGGCCGCTTCGCCTATGGCTACGCCACGCACCGCGACCGAATCTTGAAACCGATGATCCGCGAAAAGGTTTCCGATCCTTGGCGGGAAGTGAGCTGGGAAGAGGCGCTTGGCTTTACTGCTGCGCGGCTCAACGCAGCGCGCGCGACGCATGGGGCCGATGCGCTGGGCGTGATCACCTCGTCGCGCTGCACCAACGAAGAAACCTATCTGGTTCAAAAGCTGGCGCGCGCCGTTTTTGGCACCAACAACACCGATACCTGCGCGCGGGTGTGCCATTCGCCCACCGGCTACGGGCTGAAGCAGACCTTCGGCACCTCGGCGGGCACGCAAGATTTTGACAGCGTCGAAGACACCGATCTGGCACTGGTGATTGGCGCGAACCCGACCGATGGCCACCCGGTCTTTGCCTCGCGCCTGCGCAAGCGGTTGCGGGCTGGCGCGAAGCTGATTGTCGTTGACCCGCGCCGGATCGACCTTTTGGAATCGCCGCATATTGGCGATAGCTGGCACCTGCCACTGCGCCCCGGCACCAATGTGGCCGTTTTGGTCGCGCTTGCGCATGTGATCGTCACCGAAAAGCTTTATGATGCCGCTTTCATTGCCGAGCGCTGCGACGGTGATGAATGGGCCGATTACGCCGAGTTTGTCTCCAACCCCGAATATGCACCCGAAGCGGTCGAAAGCCTGACTGGCGTTCCGGCGGATACGTTGCGAGAAGCCGCCCGGGCCTATGCGGCGGCCCCCAATGCGGCGATCTACTATGGCCTTGGCGTGACCGAACATTCCCAAGGTTCGACCACCGTTATTGCGATTGCCAACCTTGCGATGATGACGGGCAATATTGGCCGCCCCGGCGTGGGGGTGAACCCGCTGCGCGGGCAAAACAACGTGCAGGGCTCGTGCGATATGGGCTCTTTCCCGCATGAATTGCCGGGTTATCGCCACGTGGCCGATGACGCCGCGCGCAGCCTTTTTGAAAAGGCTTGGGGGGTGGCGCTTTCTTCTGAGCCCGGTCTGCGCATCCCGAACATGCTCGATGCCGCCGTGGCGGGGCAGTTCAAGGCGCTTTACGTGCAGGGCGAAGACATCCTGCAATCAGACCCCGATACCCGCCATGTGGCGGCAGGGCTGGCGGCGATGGATCTGGTGATCGTGCATGACCTGTTCCTGAACGAGACCGCCAATTACGCCCATGTCTTTTTGCCCGGCTCTAGTTTCTTGGAAAAAGACGGCACTTTCACCAATGCCGAGCGGCGCATCAACCGGGTGCGGCGTGTGATGCGGCCTAAGAATGGCTATGCCGATTGGGAGGTGACGCAGCTTTTGGCCAATGCGCTGGGGGCGGGCTGGGCTTACACCCATCCGCGCGAGATCATGGCCGAGATTGCCGCGACGACGCCTGGCTTTGCCAATGTCACCTATGAGATGCTGGATGCGCGCGGTTCGGTGCAATGGCCCTGCAATGAGGCAGCGCCCGAAGGCTCGCCCATCATGCATGTCGATGGTTTTGTGCGCGGTAAGGGGCGGTTCATTCGCACGGCCTATTTGCCCACGGATGAGCGCACCGGCCCGCGCTTCCCGCTTTTGCTCACCACCGGGCGGATTCTCAGCCAGTATAACGTGGGCGCGCAAACCCGGCGCACCGAAAACGTGGCGTGGCATGCGGAGGATCGGTTGGAGATTCACCCGACAGATGCCGAAAACCGTGGCATTCGCGAAGGCGATTGGGTGCGGGTGGCGTCCCGCGCCGGGGAAACGACCCTGCGCGCGACGGTGACGGATCGGGTGAGCCCCGGTGTTGTTTATACCACCTTCCACCACCCCGATACGCAAGCCAATGTGGTCACCACCGACAATTCGGATTGGGCGACGAACTGCCCCGAGTATAAGGTGACGGCGGTGCAGGTGGCGCCCTCCAACGGGCCCTCGGCATGGCAGGAAGACTACACTGCCCAAGCCACGGCTGCGCGGCGGATTGAGGCGGCGGAATGAGCCTGCCGCCCGGCGCGGTTGAAATTGCTCTGCCCTCGGGCGGGGCGGCTGTGTTGGCCGAAGAGGTGCCGGTTGCGCTTGTGTTCGAGGGCGTGACGCAGGCGGTGATGATGGCAACGCCCGCCGATTTGGACGATTTTCTTCTGGGCTTTGCGCTGACCGAGGGGCTGATCACAGACGCTGCGGACCTTCAGCGCCATGAGGTTGTGGAGCATCCACGGGGGCTTGAGGTGCGGGGCTGGCTTTCGGCCCCGGCGGCAGAGCGGTTTCGTGCGCGGAGGCGCGCGATGGCGGGGCCGGTGGGCTGCGGGCTTTGCGGGATTGAAAGCCTTGAAGAAGCGCTGCGTCCGTTGCCGACGGTTGCGCCAGCCGGGCGGTCGGGCTTATCGCTGCAAGCCCCTGCGGCAGTGGCAGAGGCCGCGCTTGCTGCTTTGCGCGCGGCCCAGCCCTTGCAAGATGCGGTGCGCGCCAGCCATGCGGCGGGCTTTTGGGCCGATGGTCAACTGATCTATGCGCGCGAAGATGTGGGGCGGCACAATGCGCTTGATAAGCTTGCGGGCGCTTTGGCGTTTGGCGCGATGGACCCCGCACAGGGCGCTATCGTGATGACCTCGCGCCTCTCTGTCGATTTGGTTCAGAAGGCCGCGATGATCGGCGCAGGCGCGCTGATTGCGCCTTCTGCCCCAACCGCTTTGGCGGTGTCGGAGGCGCAATCGGCGGGGCTTGCCCTTATTGCCCGCGGCCCCGATGGCCCGACCCTGTTTACACGTTTTGAGGAACCGGCATGAGTGATGAAAAACTGATCCGCATGGCCAACCAGATCGCCGCCTTTTTCGCGGTGCAACCCGGCGACCGGGCCGAGGGCGTGGCCGCGCATATTTCGGACAATTGGGCCGCGCCGATGCGGGCGGCGCTGCTGGCGCATATTGCGGCGGGCGGGTCTGGGCTCGACGCGCTGGTTGTTGATGCCGCGCCGCACATCCGCCCGGCGGGCTGACAGTTCCCTTAGCGCCCCTGTATCCGCTCGATATAGGCGCGCAGTTCTTCGGCCTCATGGCGGGCATCACGCAGCCCGTCCATTGCCGCGCGCAATTCTGCCTCGGTCTGGTTGATCTGGTTCACCAACTCAGATTCGCGCGCCTCGACATAGGCAATTGCCTGGTCGCGCACATCCTCTGCCTCATGCAGCGCTTGGGCCATTTGCTCCAATTCGCCCATATCCGCCGCGGTGACGCGGGTCAGGCGATGGATCAGCCAAGAGGCAAACCAGCCAAGGCAGAAAGAGAGGAAAAGGATGATCGCCGTGGCGATGACGAATTCGGTTCTGTTCATGCGCGGCTCTCCTCAGTTTCCAGCCGGGCCAAGGCCTGCGGGGCGCGGTTTCGGGCGCCCGGGCGACTCGGCCGCGGGACGGACGGGAATTTCAATTTCCGGGGCGGCGGTTTCTTCAGGGGCCGCTTCTGCGGGCGCGGTTTCTGCCGCAGCGGTCTCGGTGGCCGGTTCGGCGGCCTCTGTCGTCTCTTCCGCCTCGGTCACAACGTCTTCGGGGGCGGCGCCTTCCGGGCTTTCGGCGGGCGCGACCGCTTCCACAACCTGCGCATCTTCTGCGGGTGCGGCCTCTTCGGTTGCCTCGGCGGCTTGCTCGGTCTCGGGGGCGCTGTCATCGGCAATAGAGGCGTCGGCCTCAGGGGTGAGACCCTCTTCTTCCGCCTCTGGCATCGGCTCGCCATGCGCGTCTTCCATCGGCGCTGCGTCCTCAATCGCGCTTTCATCAAGCATCTCTTGGGGCGGGTCTTCGGCGGGTTCTTCGGCATCAAGCGCGCCTTCCGACAAAGGCAGGATGACCGGCTCAGGGACATTCACAGGTTCCGCATCCAAGAGCACAAATTCGATTCGGCGGTTCGCTTCGCGCCCCTCTTCGGTCTCATTGTCGGCGATGGGCCGGGTTTCGCCATAGCCTTTGGCGGTCAGATTGCCCACCAACACACGGCGCGCGCGCAAGGCATCCAACACCGCCTCAGCGCGGTTTTGGCTCAGCCGCAGATTGCCCTCTTCGCCGCCTTGGCTGTCGGTATGGCCCGCCACTTCCATGCGGAAGTCTTGGCATTGCTTCATAATCCGGGCCAGCGCATCCAGTTGTGGTGCGTTATCTTCCGGGATCTTCGCGGAGGCGGGCTCAAAGGTCACTTTGCTGGCGGTCAGGATCGCGTTGAGCTTGGCCACACATTCGGGCCCATCGGGCAGCGAGAGCGTTTCATCCAGCCGTTGGTCATATTTCACCGACAGCTCAATCCGCGCGTCCTCCCCCAAGCGCTGCGAAAGGATGCGCGCGGCCTTGTCGGTGGCTTGCTTGTCGCCCGTCAGACCGCTCAGGCGGATCAGTTGCGGGGTGACGGTGACCGAGCCGCTGTTGAGCATATCGAGCGCTTCCAGCGCGGTCATGGTGCGCAGCGGCCAGCCTTGCGGCAGATCGGCATCAACCAAGGTTGCGGCATAAATCGCATCGGCTCCGAATTGGGCGCGGGCGAAACTCTCAAGCGCCTCGCGCGAGCGTTCTGAACTGACCCGACCGCGCAGTTCGACCCGCCCATCTTCGCCCAAAAGCGCGGTAAATTCCGGCACAGACCCGGCGGCCTCCGCCTTTTTCGTCAGTTCCGCCTTGAGCGAGAAAACCGGGGGCAGGTTCGATTCCAATTCGCCCACGATCTTGTCGTAGCTGGCTTGGGCGACAGTATCGGCGGCAACGAGCGAGATATCGGCATCGGAAATCGTCACAGTCCCCGCGCCAAGTTCGCCAAGCGCGCCCAAAGCCATGCCCACAGCCTCGCCCCATTGCGGCGAAGGCGCACCCATGCCCACGGTGCAATCGAGATCCCCCATCGCGCCCGCTTTGCGCGCGGCGGTCAAGATCGTGGCCCGGCTGCGGACAGTATCCGCCGAGCAGGCATCAAACCGCGCACCCTCGTCATCTATCAAGAAGCGCAGGGTGAACGGGGTAATCACCGGGCGGGGGGCAGAAATCTTCGCATCCAGCCGCACGCCAGAGGGGCGGCTGCGGTTCAATTGCGCCTCAACCGCGGCCTTTTCCTCGGCGCTGTCCGTGATGGCCTCTACGCCCACAGCGCCCGGGTCGATCGACACTTTGGCGCGGGGCAGCTTTTCCAGCGTGGCAATGCCGAATTCAAAAGCCGGGCTCCAGCCCTTTGGCACAGGATATTCAGCGCTTTCGAGCATGTCGGTGACATTGCCCTCACCCGCCAAAGCGGTGAGCCGCTTCATCAGGGCTTCGCGGTCGGTCCCTTTGGGCACGAGGCCGATCAGCGAAATGCCCTCGTCATTGCGCAGCAGTTGCAACGAAAAATCGGGTGGCGCGATCGCCTTGGCCACCACGGCATCTGTGTTGTCGACGATGCGCGAGCTATCTACCACGGTCGAGACGAGCGTCACCGTGCGAAACCGTTCCGCTTCAGAGGGGGCGGTGCCGAGCAAGATCACTTGCAACCCGTCGGTATGCACCTGCGCCCAAGAATGGCCATTGGCCTCCAGCACAAGGCGCACCGCTTTACGCGAGCGTTGCTCGATGATCGTCGCCGAGCCACCCGCAATGAATGCGCAAAGCACCAGTGCAGACACGAAAGCGGTGGCGGTCAAGGCTGTGGTGCGGGCGCGCATGGATCCTTGGTCTCCTCCCCTTGGGGTGGAACCGTCTTAAGGGTATGAGATTGCAGGATCAATCAAACGATTGCTGAACCGGCAAGAAACAGCGCAGCCAAAAGGCCCGTGTTGCGGCTTTTGCGGAAGAGATCGAGGCAGATATCGGCATTGTCGATATCCAGCTGCCGCAACTGGCCCAGCATGTGCCAGCCCATCGCCCAAGGGGCGGCAAGGCCGACCACCAGCACCAGCGGGTTGCCGAGCGGCAAGAGTGCGAGCAGCACCGAACCGGTCATCAAAATCACCGTGAGCACAAGGAACAGGCCCAGCCAGCGCGGGGTATTGGTGCCAAAGAGCCGCGCGGTGGATTTGACGCCAATCAGCGCATCGTCTTCCTTGTCTTGGTGGGCATAGATCGTGTCGTAAAAGAGCGTCCAGACAAGGCCCGATAGGTAAAGCAGCACCGCCGCCCAAGACAGGCTGCCGGTATGCGCCACCCAACCCAAAAGCGCGCCCCAGTTGAAGGCAATGCCCAAAAAGACCTGTGGCCACCATGTGAAGCGCTTGGCGAAGGGGTAAATCGCCACCGGGGCGAGGGCGAGCACGCCCATGCCAATGGCGGCCCAGTTGAAGGTAAAGAGGATCAGCGCGGCAACGCCGGTTTGCAGCACCATCCAGCCGAGCGCTTGCTTCACCGTCACTTGGCCCGAGGGAATCGGGCGAGAACGGGTGCGGGCCACTTGGCCGTCAAAATCGCGGTCGGTGATATCGTTCCAGGTGCAGCCTGCGCCACGCATCAGGAATGCGCCAATCGCGCAACCAATTGCCAGCCACAGATCAAAGAGCCGCAGCCCATCGGTCGCCGCAGCAAGCGAAATGCTCCACCAGCAGGGCAGAAGCAGCAGCCAGGTGCCAATGGGGCGGTCGGCGCGCGACAGCCGCAGATAGGGCCGAGAAAAGGCGGGGGCCGTGTGGTCCACCCAATTGCCACGATAGGCATCGGCCACTTGGCCCGTGATCTGCGCCTCTGGCGTTTCGCTGTTGCTGGTCATAAATTCGCCCCATGGAACGTGCCAAGATACGACTCTGTGTAGAGCACCCGCTGGGGGAGGGGCAAGCCGTGCCCCTGAACGCCGATCAGGCGCATTACCTGTTTTCGGTGATGCGGCTTACCGTTGGCGCGCGGGTGGCGCTCTTTAATGGTCGCGATGGCGAATGGACGGCTGAGGTGGTTGAGGCCGCGAAAAAGGCGGGTTCTTTGCGCTGCCTTGGACAAGCCGCGCCGCAGTTGAACCCGCCTGATCTGTGGCTGATCTTTGCGCCGATCAAGAAAGAGCGCACCGATTTCATTGTCGAGAAAGCCGCCGAGTTGGGCTGTGCGAAAATCTTGCCCGTGCAGACAGAATTCACCAATGCATCGCGCATCCGACAAGACCGGTTGCAGGCCCATGCTTTGGAAGCGGCGGAGCAATGCTTGGGGACTTATGTGCCCGAAGTCAGTGACTTGCAGCCATTGCAGGCCCTTCTGAAAAGCTGGGATCCGGCGCGTCGCATCCTATGGGGCGATGAATCTTTGGTTGGCCCTGCGCAAACTTTGGCGGGGCTGACCCCCGGCCCTTGGGCGATTTTGGTGGGGCCGGAAGGCGGATTTTCTGAGGCAGAGCGGACGCAATTGCGCGGGCTTGATTATGTCACCCCGGTCTCTTTGGGGCCGCGTATTTTGCGGGCCGATACCGCCGCTTGCGCCGCGATCACCTTGTGGCAATCGGCCTTGGGGGATTGGATGTGATCCGCCCAGAGCTGCGCGATCACCTAACCCATCATCGTGAGACCTATATCGCAGGGCTATGCGTGGCGGGGTCAGCATGGGTGGGAACGCGCGGCGGTTGGTTCCTTGCGGCAATCGGCCTCGCCCTTGGTGTGGTCTGCGCGGTCTGGATGTTGCTCGCGTGGCGGCGCACCCGTTTTGCCCGCCCGGTCTCTGAACCCGGTCTGGTCGATCTCGATGAGGGGCGTATTGGCTATTATGGGGCCGGAGGTGCGGTGCTGGGCGGCTATATTGCGCTTGAGGATTTAGCGGAGATTCGGCTCCTTTCGTTGCGTGGGCAAAAATTCTGGCGGCTCAAGGCCGCAGATGGGCAGGCGCTTTTGGTGCCGGTGGCTGCATCTGGCTCGGAAAAGCTCTATGATGCTTTCGCAACGCTGCCGGGCATCGAGATGGGCGCACTCACTGCGGCGCTTTCTTCGAGCGCCACCGCACAAAGCCTGTGGCGGCGGCGCGTCTGATCCGCCTTGACTTAGGTCAGGTCAAAGGCCACCTGTGACACCGACACAACAAGAGGTGCCTCCCCATGTCTATTCCCCAGCAGGGCGGCGGCCCGATCGAGGATTTCGCGCAACTGGCGGAATACTTGGCTTCGGGCGAGAAACCCAAAGAAGACTGGCGCATCGGCACCGAGCACGAGAAATTCGGCTATTGCAAAGATGCGCTGAAGCCCTTGCCCTATGACGGCCCACGCTCGATCCGGGCGATGCTTGAAGGGCTGGCGCAGGTCTTTGACTGGGAGCCGGTGCTTGAAGACGGCCATATCATCGGGCTTGTGCGCAATGGCGCCAATGTCAGCCTTGAGCCGGGCGGGCAGTTGGAGCTTTCGGGTGCGCCGCTCGAAAACCTGCACCAGACCTGCCAAGAGGTGAATGAACACCTGACTGAGGTGCACCGCATCGCCGACCGGATTGGCGCGCGGTTCATTGGCCTTGGGGCGGCGCCCGAATGGTCCCATGAAGAAATGCCGATGATGCCCAAGGGCCGCTATCGGTTGATGACGAGCTACATGGATAGCGTCGGCACCATGGGCAAAACCATGATGTATCGGACCTGCACGGTTCAGGTGAACCTCGACTTCGCGTCCGAGGCTGACATGGTGCAAAAAATGCGCGTGGCTTTGGCGCTGCAACCCGTGGCCACCGCGCTGTTTGCCAATTCGCCCTTCCTTGATGGCAAGCCCAATGGGATGAAATCATGGCGCAGCCACATCTGGCAAAACTTGGATGCCGCGCGCACGGGGATGCTGCCGTTCTTTTTTGAAGATGGCATGAGCTATGAGCGCTATGTGGATTACGTGCTCGATGTGCCGATGTATTTCGTCTACCGCGACGGCAAATACATCAATGCGCTGGGCCAAAGCTTCCGCGACTTCTTGAAGGGCGAGTTGCCCGCGCTGCCCGGCGAGAAGCCCACGTTGTCGGATTGGGCGGACCATCTGACCACCGTCTTCCCCGAAGCGCGTGTGAAGAAATACATCGAGATGCGTGGGGCCGATGGTGGCCCGTGGCGGCGGCTTTGTGCGTTGCCCGCACTTTGGGTGGGCCTGATGTATGATCAAAGCGCGCTCGATGCGGCTTGGGATCTGGTCAAAGGCTGGGATGAAGAGACCCGCGAGGGGCTGCGCCGTGTGGCTGCGAAAGATGCGCTCCAAGGCGAGGTGAATGGCATCAAGATGCATGACCTTGCCCGCGAAGTGGTGGCGATCTCCAAATCGGGCTTGGCCGCGCGCGGTATTGCAGGGGCGGGTGGTCTGATCCCGGATGAGACCTATTTCCTCAACGCGCTGGAAGAGAGCATCGACACCGGCATGGTGCCTGCCGACAAGCTGTTGGAGAAATACCACGGCCATTGGCAGGGGGATCTGAGCCGGATTTACGGCGAATACAGCTACTAAGAAAAAGGGGGCCGCTGGGCCCCCTTTGTTTTTCTGATTACGGCAGCGGCGGCGGGCCGCCATTGGGCGAGGCGCCAAATTGGTTCGGCCCTTGTTGCGAGGGCTGAACGTAGAAGAACAAAAGCACCAAACCGCCAATCAGCGGGATCAGCCCAATCAAGATGAACCAGCCCGATTTGCCGACATCGTGCAAACGGCGAACGGTGACGGCGAGCATCGGCAGGACCATTGCCAAGCTAAACAACACCGTTAGCGGGCCGCCGTTCGACTGCCACTCATAGCCGCCATCCACATGGCTGACTTCACCAATCCCAAAAACAGCGGTTTCAATGGTGGCCAGCACCACAGAAACAAGGAAGAAGAACAGGATAAACCACCAAAATTCCGAGCGCGGCGCGCGGCCTTTGAAAGTGGCGTAATTTCGAAGACAGGTTTTGACGGCACTGATCAAATTCATTTCAGCCTCCAAGCAAAAACACCCTTATCAGGCGCCGGTAGGCTGTAGAAATCAACCCTTCTTGCCGATTTTTGGCTCCGTGCCTGCAAAGATGCGGGCGATGTTGGCGCGGTGACGCCAGAAGATCAGCACCGCCATCAGCGCGCAAATCGGCATCAACATCTGATCGGACATCGCCCAAGCAAGCGGGACCGAAGCCGCCGCAGCGACCAAAGCCGATAGGGACGAAATCCGTCCCACGGCGGCGGTGATCAGCCAAACGCCACAAGCCGCAAGGCCGAGCATCCAATGCAGCGCGATCAAGGTGCCAAGGAAGGTGGCGACCCCTTTGCCACCACGAAACTTGAGCCAAACCGGGTATAGGTGGCCCAAAAAGGCCGCGCCACCCGCCACAATGGCCGCTGTTTCATTGCCCAAAATGAGCCGCGCCAGCAGCACGGCCACAGCCCCTTTGGCGCCATCCAGCACCAGCGTTGCGGCCGCGGCAGCTTTATTGCCGGTGCGCAGCACATTGGTGGCACCAATATTGCCCGAGCCGATCTGGCGTAGATCTCCGAGCCCCATCAGCTTGGTGATCACCACCCCAAAGGGCACGGAGCCCAGCAGGTAGCCCAAGCCTGCCACTGCCAGCAGCAGCGCCGCCCCCGCATGAAGATCTGCCATCACCCCTCGCTCGTCTCTTATGAGTCTTTATTGCTCCACCTGCCCGAAAACCTGCACCCCACCGACGAAAGTGGCAAGCACCTTCCCGCTGAGGCGCGCCCCGTCAAACGGGGTGTTCTTGGATTTCGAGGCAAGGGCAAAGCGGTCCAGCACAAAGGGTGCATCCGCATCAAACAGCACCAAATCGGCCGGTGCACCCTCGCAAATACGGCCTTGCGGCAGGCCCATCAGCTTGGCCGGGTTCAACGAAAGCGCGCGGAAAAGTTGCGGCAGGCTGAGGCTGCCCGCGTGATAGAGCCGCAGCGCGGCGGGGAGGAGCGTTTCAAGCCCGACAGCACCCGCAGCAGCCTCTTCAAACGGGAGCCGCTTGCTTTCTTCATCGGCGGGCGTGTGCATGGAGCAGATGATATCAATCACCCCTTCCGCTACCGCCTGCACCACGGCAAGCCGGTCATCTTCAGACCGCAAGGGCGGGGTCATTTTGAAGAAGGTGCGGTAATCGCCCACGTCGAATTCATTCAGCGTCAGGTGATGGACGGAAACCCCGGCGGTTACCTTCAGCCCATTGGCCTTGGCGCGGGCCAGCGCGGGCAGGGCGCGGGCGGTGGTGATTTGATCGGCGTGGTAGCGCACGCCCGTCATTTCGACCAAGGCCATATCGCGGTCAAAGCCCATCCGCTCGGCCATGGCCGAAACGCCCGGCAGGCCGCGCAGGCTGGCGAATTTGCCCGAGGTTGCGGCAGCACCTTTGGCAAGCCCCGGCTCTTGCGGATGGCAAATCACCAGCGCACCAAGGCTTTTTGCGTAGGTAAAGGCGCGCGACAGCACCTTTGTATCGGTGGTGACATGGTCAAAATCGGTGAAGGCCACCGCGCCGACATCCATCAAAAAGCCGATCTCGGTCATCTCGCGGCCTTCGCGGCCTTTGGTGAGCGCCGCCATATGGCGGATGCGCACCGGGGCCTCTGCGGCGCGGCGCGTGACGAATTCCAGCACTTCGGGCGTGTCAATCGCGGGGGATGTGTCGGGCCGGGCGATTACCGTTGTGACGCCGCCCCGTGCTGCTGCTTGGCCTGCGGTACGAAAGCTTTCGCGGTGCCGTTCGCCCGGTTCGCCGATCTTCACACCAATATCGACAATGCCGGGGGCAAGACATTTGCCACCGCAGTCAATCACCTCAGCGCCCGCAGGGGCCTGCATTTGGCCTATGGCCGCGATGATCCCACCATCAATGACAAGGTTGGCCTCGGTTTCCGTTTGCGCCTCAGGGTCGATCACACGGGCGTTTTGCAAAAACAGGGTCATTGAAGCGCCTCCCGGGCGTGTTTCATCAGCGCAAAGACCTCGGGGGCCTGTGCGATATCAAGAAAGCCGATATTCTTGGTGGAGTAGCCGTTTTTCGTTTTCACCCGTTTCGTGGCAAAAATCACATCGCCCGCCTTGTCACCGCCGCCAAGCCGGATCGGCATCTCCGCCGTGATCGGATAGGTGTCGAGAATCTTGCCCTTCCACCAATGCCGCCGCGCGATATAGGCCGCGCGGTCGGACAAGGTGAACCACGTGTCGCGCAACCGCATCCGCTCATCCAGAATGGCCACCGTGACGAAACCCGCGCCCACCGAGAAATGGATCAGCCCGAACATCCAAGCAAAGCCGCCATCTTGCGCGGCCATGATCATCCAAAAAAGCGCAAAGCCCGCAAAGAAGGTGCCGAAAAGCGAGGTGAAGATTAGCTTGACCCATTTGATCCGGCGCACCGGCTTGCCGCGCCACAAGATGCGCTCCCCCGGTTGCATGATGCCTTCCCAGCCTTTTGGCACGGCATCCGAGGGCGTTTCAGGCTCCACTTGCGGAAGCGGCGGCGGGGGCTCGTGTAAAACCACGGGCTCTTTGTCGCGTTCAGAGCGTGGGAGCGGGCGCGGCGGTCTCATTTCACCACCTTCGCGCGGCGGGTCTTGGCCGCTTGGATCGCGGCGACCACGGGGGCGGCGTTTGCCAAATGGCGGATCAGATGCTTGGCCCCGGTTTTGGTGACGATCTGCACATCGCCCATGAGCGAGCGCACCGTCTCAATTTCCAAAAGCATCACCTGCCGCCCTTGCGGGCCAATCAACCGCCGGTCGGTAAGTTGCCAGCGCCGCGCAAAGGCTTCGGACCGAAAGTAGATCGCGCGCAGTGCCATGCCGACGATGATCGCAATCACCGCAACCAGCACCTGATCGTATTTTTCGAGCCATATCAGCACCGCCGAGACCAGCACCGCGCCAATACCGCCCAGAACAAGGTGGTCGTAATAATACCGCCGCTGATCCGCCAAGAAGACCTGCGCGACACGCTCGCCCGGCTCTAGCGGCAATTCGCTGTCTTTGCCGGGGCGATAGTTTAAAACCTCGTCGCGCTGCATTTTAGACATCGGTGCCCGCCTCCAGCGCGGCGCGACCCCGTTCAGCGCGCAGATTTTGCGCCAGAAGGTCCATCACCGCCATCCGCACGGCGACGCCCATTTCCACCTGTTCCTGAATCACCGAACGGTTGATGTCATCGGCAATCGTGCCATCAATCTCCACGCCGCGGTTCATCGGGCCGGGGTGCATGACGATGGCGTCATCTTTCGCATAGGCGAGCTTTTCCGCGTCCAGCCCATAGCGGTGGAAATATTCGCGTTCAGACGGAATGAACCCGCCATCCATCCGCTCGCGTTGAAGCCGCAGCATCATCACCACATCGGCGTCGCGCAGCCCTTCGCGCATGTCTTGGTAGACCTCTGCCCCGATATTGTCGAAGCCAGACGGCATCAGCGTTGGCGGGCCAATCAGGCGCACGCGGTTTTCCATTTTGCCCAGAAGCAGCAGGTTGGAGCGGGCCACCCGGCTATGCGCGACATCGCCGCAAATCGCCACGGTGAGCCGCTGAATGCGGCCCTTGGCGCGGCGGATCGTCAGCGCATCCAAAAGCGCTTGGGTCGGGTGTTCGTGCTTGCCGTCGCCCGCGTTCACCACCGCGCAGTTGACCTTTTGCGCCAGCAGATCAACCGCGCCCGAGGAACCATGCCGCACCACCAGCAGATCGGGGTGCATCGCGTTGAGCGTCATCGCCGTGTCAATCAGCGTTTCGCCCTTTTTCACGCTTGAGGTCTGCATCGACATGTTCATCACATCGGCCCCAAGCCGCTTGCCCGCCAGTTCAAAACTGGACTGGGTGCGGGTGGAGTTTTCAAAGAACATGTTGATCTGCGTAAGCCCCGCCAAGGCATCGGTGCGTTTGACCGTGCGGCGGTTCAAATCGACATAGCGGTCGGCAAGGTCGAGGACGGTGCGAATATCCTCGGGGGAGAGGTGCTCGATCCCCAGAAGATGGCGGGCGCGGAAAGCCATGACTTCCTCCGATGTTGTCGGGCCTGCTTATGGCAAAAGGGGGGGCGTGCGTCTAGCGGCTTTGACCCGCCCCGGGGCGCATGTCATAGAGAAATCATGCAGACTCACCCGCCCGCCGATCTGAGCTATGATGCCGCGCTTGCCGCGCTCGAATGGATGTTCGAGCTGGGGGTGACCGCGCCGGTGGGCGATGAGCCGATCAACGCCTATGAATTGCCCGACCGTTTGGCGATGCCAGAGCGCGCGCCTGCACCAGAAGCGGCGCCCGAACGCCCGGCTCGGCCCGTGCCGGTGGCGCGGGTCGAAGACAGTGTGGATGTGGTGGCCGTGGCGCGCGCGGCAGCCGCCAAAGCGAAAACGCTGGACGATCTGCGCGAGGCGATCATGGGCTATGGGCATTGCGCGCTTAAGCAGGGGGCGCGCAATACGGTCTTTGCCGATGGCAACCCCAAGGCACGGGTCATGTTGATTGGCGAAGCGCCGGGCCGCGATGAAGATTTGCAAGGCAAGCCCTTTGTGGGGCGCGCGGGGCAGTTGCTGGATAAGATGTTGGCCGCCATCGGGCTTGACCGAGCGTCGCCCGACCCGCTGGCCTCCGTTTACATCACCAATGTGGTGCCGTGGCGCCCGCCCGCAAACCGGGAACCGGAGCCTGCAGAAATTGCGCAGATGCTTCCGTTTTTGGCGCGGCATGTCGAGTTGATCGACCCCGATCTGATCGTGCTGATGGGCAATACCGCCTGTTCTGCCGCCTTGGGCAAGCGTGGCATCACCCGGTTGCGGGGCAATTGGATGGAAGCCTTTGGCCGCCCCGCATTACCGATGCTGCATCCCGCGAATCTCTTCCGGGCGCCTGCCAACAAACGCCTTGTCTGGGAAGACCTGTTAGAGCTTCGGGCGCGACTGAATGCCCCGTAAGGCGCATTTGATTGATAACAGTTCCATGAAATCTTCGTGATATGCGACGGGATCACGTGGCAAGCACGTATCCTTGCTGCAAACCCTTGTGAAACCCGCCCGCCTTCATACTTTCGGATGATCCACGACCGGCCTTGGCCCTCGACTGTAGGACCCTGATATGCGCTTTCTTTTCCGTTCCCTGACGGGGCTTTTCCTCGCCGCTTTGACCATCGCGCTTTTGGCTGCGGGGGGCTTCACGATGAAATCGGCTATTGATGCGCGCAAAGAAGCGCCGGGACGGATGCGCGCACAGCAGGAACGGGTCTTTGCGGCCAATGTGATCGCGCTGGAATTTGGCGCGCGGCAACCGGAACTGACCGCTTATGGCGAGGTGCGCACCCTGCGGGAATTGGAATTGCGCGCGCCTGCGGCGGGCACGCTTTTGGAACTGTCTCCGAATTTCGTGGAAGGTGGGCAGGTTGTGGCGGGCGAGCTTTTGGCGCGGCTTGATCCGGCAGAAACGCAGGCGGCACGGGATTCCGCTGCCGCCTCAACGGCAGAGGCCGCGACGCAATTGGCCTTGGCGGAACGCACGTTGGTGATTGCGCGCGATGATTTGGTGGCTGCGGAACGGCAGGTTGCCTTGCGGCAAAAGGCGCTTGAACGGGCGCGGTCGATTGGCGAGCGGGGCTTTGGGGCGACCGTCGATATTGAAACCGCCGAATTGGCGGTTTCATCGGCGGAGCAAGCGGTGTTGACGAAACGCTCGGCGCTTTCGTCGGCAGAGGCGGGGCTTGATCAGGCCCGCAATGCGCTGCGCCGCGCCGAGATTGCGCTGTCTGAGGCGGAACGCAAATTGGCGGAAACCGAGATCCGGGCGGATTTTGCGGGCCAGCTTTCGGGCATTGATACGGTTGCCGGGCGGCTTGTTTCCAACAATGAAATTCTGGGCACGCTGATTGACCCAGCGACGCTCGAAGTCTCGTTTCGGGTGCCTACAGCGCAATTCGCGCGGCTGACCGATGAAAAAGGCCAGCTTTTGCCGCTGCAAGCGAAGGTGACGCTGGACCTCGGCACCGACCATATTGCCGTGCCTGCCACGCTGGAACGTGCCGGGGCGGCGGTGGAAGAGGGGCAAGCGGGGCGGTTGCTCTTTGCGCGGCTTGAAGCTGTGCGCGGGCTGAAGGCGGGCGATTTCGTCACCGTGACGCTGTCGATGCCCGAATTGGAAAATGTCGCGCTCTTGCCCGCCGCTGCAGTTGGGCCTGATGGCACGGTGCTGCGGCTTGATGCCGATGAACGTCTGCGCGCGGAGCAGGTCGAGGTGGTGCACCGCCAAGGCGATGATGTGCTGATCCGCGCTGCCGCGTTGCAAAGCGGGGTCGAGGTGGTGGCCGAGCGTTCGCCGCTTTTGGGCGAGGGGCTAAAACTGCGCCCATTGCGGCCGGGGGCCGATGGTGCGGGCCTCGTGCCGCAAAAACCTGCGCAGGTGACGCTTGATGCCGATCACCGGGCGCGGCTGATTGCGGCGGTCGAGGGCAATACCCGGATGCCAGCCGAGGCCAAGGCGCGGATGCTCGCCACTTTGCAGCAAGACCAAGTGCCCGCCGATCTGGTGGAGCGGATCGAATCGCGGATGGGGGGCTAAGCCATGACCACGCCAAGCGAACGCGACCAGCTCAATGCCGCGGCCGCGGCTGTTGTGATGGCCGAGGGGGAATTTGCCCGCCCGGGGGAAGAGCTTCCGAAAGCGCATGGGATCATTGCGCTTTTCACCCGCCACAAAACGCTGGCCAACCTGCTTTTGGTGATTTTGCTGCTCGCAGGCGCGGTGACGCTGCCGAAAATGCGTGCGCAGTTCTTCCCCGATTCAATCGAGGAATCGGTCACCGTTTCCGTCACATGGGATGGTGCCGGCGCAGAGGAGGTCGACCGGGCTATCGTGCAGGTGTTGGAACCTTCGCTCATCGCTGTGGAAGGGGTGAGCGAGTCTGAAAGCCGCTCGACCGAGGGGGCGGCGCGCATTTCGCTCACCTTCGAAGATGGTTGGGATATGAGCCGCGCGGTCTCTGAGGTGGAGCAAGCGGTGACGACGGCGGGCACTTTGCCCGAAGGGGCCGATGATCCCGAAATCAAGCGCGGCGCTTGGCGGGATACGGTGACCGATGTGGTGATTACCGGTCCGCTGTCCGCCGAACAGATCGGTCGTTTGGCGGATGAATTGGTCACCCGCCTTTATGCCGAGGGCGTAACGCGCACGACGATCCAAGGCTTCTTGGCGCCCGAAACGGTGGTAGAACTGCCCACCGTGCAGATGATGCGCCACAATGTGACGCTTTCTGAAATCGCCACCGTGATTTCGGCAGAGGCCGCGACCTCGCCCGCTGGCGATGTATCGGGCGGCGCGCAGCGGGTGCGCACAGGCGAAGAACGGCGTGATGCGCTGTCTATCGCCGATATCGTCATTCGCGAAGAAAGCGACGGGTCGCTGTTGCGGGTGGGGGATGTGGCCGCCATTCGTGTAGAAGGTGGCAACCGCGAGCGCGCCTATTACGTGGGCGACAACCCGGCAATTTCGATCAACGTCTCCCGCTCTGCCGAGGGCGATGCCATCGCTTTGCAGCGCAAGGTGCAAGAGGTGGTGGCGCAGATGCAGCCCACCGTGCCCGAAGGCACCTCGATTGACCTGATCCGTTCGCGCTCTGAGGCGATTCAAGCGCGGCTTGATCTTTTGAAAGATAACGGGATTCAGGGGCTTGTGCTGGTTGTGGTGCTGCTGTTCCTGTTTTTGAACGCGCGCACGGCCTTTTGGGTCGCGATGGGCATTCCCACCGCCATCGCGGCGGCTTTGTTCGCCATGTATATGGCGGGCATGACGCTCAACATGATCTCGATCTTTGCGCTCATTTTGACGCTTGGGATCGTCGTTGATGATGCGATTGTGGTGGGCGAACACGCCGATTTTCGATCGCGCGATTTGGGTGAGCACCCGGTTTTGGCGGCGGAGCAGGGCGCGCGGCGGATGCTGTCGCCCGTTATGGCCTCCTCGATGACCTCGATCATTGCCTTTGGCGGGCTCACGATGATGGGCGGGCCGATGGGGCGGATGATCTCTGATATCCCTTGGACGGTGATTGCGGTTCTGGCGGCTTCGCTTCTCGAGTGCTTCCTGATCCTGCCCAACCACATGGCGCATGCGCTTGCCCATACCGCCAAGGAACGTTGGTATGATTGGCCCTCGCGCAAAGTGAACGAAGGGCTTGATTGGTTCCGGCTGAACATCATGCGGCCCTTCATGCGGATCGTGCTCACGGCGCGCTACGCGGTGCTTGCGGGGGCTTTCTCGCTGATGCTGGCCTCTGTTGCTTTGGTGGTGGGCGGCGCAGTGCAATGGCGCTTCTTTAGCCCGCCCGAGAACGCAATGGTCTCTGCCGCTTATTCGATGCTGGCAGGCGCGCGGCGCGAAGATACGATGGCGCAGATGAAAGCGTTGCAAGAGGCCGCGAATGAGGTCGGCGCGCAATATGAAAAGGAATTCGGCACCAATCCAGTGACCTATGTGGTGGCGCAAATTGGCGGGGCGGTGGGCCGCTCTTTGGCTTCGGCGGATAGCAAAGACGCTGATCTGTTGGGCGCCATCACCATCGAGCTGATCGACCAAGACTACCGGTCCTATTCTTCGGCCGATTTCCTTGAGCGGTTTCAGGCGGCTGCTGCGCGTCACCCGTTGATTGAGGAACTCAGCTTCCGGTCCTTCTTCGCGGGTCCGTCCTCTGATGGCATTTCGGTCAAATTCGCGGGCGCCGAAAGCCGCGTTTTGAAAGAAGCTGCAGAAGATCTGAAAACCGCTTTGGCGACCTTCCCGGAGGTCTCGGCGCTTGAGGATAACCTTGCTTATGACAAGCAAGAACTGATTTTGAACCTGACCCCACAGGGGGCGGCGCTCGGCTTCGATATCGACATGCTCAGCCGTGAATTGCGTGCCCGGCTCAATGGGATTGAGGCCGCGACCTTCCCCGATGGCACGCGCGAAGCTTCGATTCAGGTGGAAATGCCGGAAAGCGAACTGACCGCCGATTTCTTGGATCGGATGCAGATGCGTACGCCTGCGGGCAATTGGGTGCCGCTGTCCGATATTGTCTCGGCGCGCACGCAGGTGGGGTTCTCGACGATCCGGCGCGAAGATGGCATCCGGTCTATCGAGGTGACGGGCAATATCTCCGAAGATAATGCCGAGCGCGCCAATGAGATTGAGCGGCAGATGACCGAGGTGATCTTGCCCCGTATTTCCGAGGAAAGGGGCGTGACATGGAGCCTTGGCGGCGCGGCCGAACGCGAGCGCGAATTTATGGGAGATGCGATCCTTGGCCTCGTTCTGGTGCTGACCGGGATTTACCTGTGTCTCGCTTGGATTTTCTCGTCTTGGAGTCGCCCGGCGGTGGTGATGTCGGTCATTCCCTTTGGGCTGATTGGCGCCTTTTGGGGCCATTGGCATTGGGGCGTGCCGCTTTCCATGTTCTCGGTCGTGGGGCTGATTGGGATGACGGGGATCATCATCAACGATGCCATCGTGCTGATTTCAACCGTCGATGAATATGCCGCCAAACGGGGTATGCGTCCGGCGATTGTGGATGCGGTGGCAGACCGCTTGCGTCCGGTGTTTCTGACGACACTCACCACCGTGCTGGGGCTTGGCCCGCTGCTTTACGAGCGTTCCTCCTCGGCGCTGTTCCTCAAGCCCACGATCATCACGCTGGTCTATGGGCTTGGCTTTGGGATGGTGATTGTTCTCGTCGTGGTGCCTGCAGCCTTGGCCGTGGGGCAAGATTTTGGCCGCGCGATCCGGGCGTTTAAGCGTGGATTGCGCGGTGGGCATGGCGCTGGGCGTGGGTTGCAGATCGCCTTGGGCGCCGCGACGGCTGCGCTGGTGGTTGGCTTTGCTGCCACCTTGGGGCGCGCACTTTGGGCTGGCCAAGGGGTGGGTGGCGCGTTGGGGGTGTTTATCGCGCTCGCTTTCCTTGTGACGGTGGCCACCGCTTTTGTCGCGCCGCGGCTTGCCCGCGCGCGCGCACTGCCCCCCGCGCAATAGGTTTAATTCGGTGGGCAGCCATCAATCTCGATGGCGCCTGCCGCACTCACTACCGTGATGCGCAGATCGTCTTGATCAAGATCGAAGGGCGCGCCGGTTTCGGGCACGAACTCTGCGCTGGCAAGAAGTGTGCCTCCCTCGCGTGCGATCATCGGATCAGAGACCCACATCGGGCGCGCGCGCAGTTCAAAAAGTGCAACCTCGCCCGGCGCAGGCGGGGTATCAATCCGCGCTTCGACCCGCATCCCGTCGCGGATCGGTTCCACCGCGCACCGCGCAAGACCGGGCCGGGGCACCGGTTGCGCTTCAACCGCGGCGGCAATGGCCGGATCGGGGGCGCCGGGGCCAGCGAGCCAAGCGGTCAGGTCAAGCTGCACTGGCACACAAATCTCGTGGCAGATGCCAAAATCGAGCCGGGCTTCCAGATCAATCGGAACGCCTGCTTCGCGCGGTGTTAGTTCCAGCGGCAAAATCAGTTCGTCGTGGTAGCCCACGGTGCGCATTCCATTTTGTTCAAAAACGCTCGGGGTCGGCCAAATCACCTGCATATGCGCGAGATTGCGGGAGCGGGCAAAATGCAGCACGGGCGGCACACCGGCTTCGCCAGGGACCCGCCAATAGGTTTTCCAGCCCGGTGCCAATTGCAAATGCAGCGCGGCGATGCGGGTGCCGTTTTCGGCCTCCCAGCCAGAGCGAATTTCTGCCCCCAAAAGCCCCTCGGGCAGGGGGGGCTGTGCGCCCACGGGCACCGCCAGGGCAAGAAGACAGGGCAGGGTGGCAAAGATCATCCGCATACTTTCCGATAGCCGTAGCAAGGGGGGCGTTCCAAGTCACAAAAGCGCCAACCCTTGGATGCGGGGCGGATTTCGCTGCGCGGGGGTTGATTGCAGGGCCGCGTCGCGCCACCTTGAAGGGGGGCGCTTGTTGCGCGAAAGGGGGCCGCGATGGATCTCACCGGAAAACTGCTGATTGCCATGCCGGGTATGGAAGACCCGCGATTCGAGCATTCGGTGGTGGTGATGTGCGCCCATTCGCCCGAAGGCGCGATGGGGTTGATCGTCAATAAACCCGTGCCAGAACCCGATGTGGGTGGGCTTTTTGAGCAAATCGGCATTCCGCTGACCGCAGGTGGCCGTCGTGAAGACGCGATCTTGTTTGGGGGGCCTGTCGAAACCGGGCGCGGTTTTGTGCTGCATTCGGCGGATTGGTTTGCCGCAACGATGCCCGTTGGCGAAGGGCTGGCAATGACGGCAACGCGTGACATTTTGGAGGAATGGGGCGCGGGGCGGGGGCCAGCGCGGGCCATGCTGATGCTGGGCTATGCCGGTTGGGGGCCGGGCCAGCTTGAGCAGGAAATCTTGAACAACGGCTGGCTGATTGCCGAACCAAATCCAGAGCTTGCCTTGGATGCGGCCTATGCCACCAAATGGTCGCGCGCACTTGGCACTATGGGGATTGACCCGCGCACCCTTTCTGCAGCGGCGGGGCACGCTTGATATGCGTTTGAGGCATCAAATGCGTTGAGCGCGCCGCCCTGCGACGATATGGAAGCGCAAATCGGGTCGGAATGGAATCGCGTTATGGAAATCACCGCTGACAGGATCGGTAAGGCCGCCATCATGGCCGCCATCAGCAGCCGCGAGGAAGAAGAACGGATCAAGGAGCAAATCGCTGCGCATCCGAATTGGCGTGTAGGGATCACTTTCGTGACCGGTAAGCGCACCGAAATTGAGCGTGGCTTTGTCAAATCGATCGTCGCTTGTGCACTTAACGCGCAGGTGGTGCGGCATCGGCCAGACGAGATTCACGGCGTGATCCATGCCGGGCTAGAGTGCTTGCATGGGGTGAGTTCTTCGGTCGTGGCCGAGTCGAACCTGAAACTGAAGGTGGCGCTGGTCTCGGATGGGCATTGGGTTGCCGTTGCGGCGCATGGCGAATCGGCTTTTCACCCGATTACCAACCATGAACGCATCGGATTCGGCGTAATGCATATCTGAGTGGCAAAATTTGCATGGCCCCGCTTCGGGGCCTTGTTTTCCCCTTAAAAACACCCATATGCGACATCCTGTCGAGTGCCCGGCCCCAATTTGAGGCTGGGCTTTTTCTTGCAGTGAATCTTACCTGTATGATTTCCTATCCGCATGAATAATTTGGGTATTATTCTGTCAATATGCACATGATGTCGCATTTATCGGGCGGTCAAAACGAAGACTGGACAAGCTGAAAAACTAGGCGTATCGATCACGTCAACCCCGGGGCGACACGCTTTCACGCAAAGTTGACCGAGGCCGCCCGAGCCCTCTGAAGGCCGGGCCGTGACGACTGTGATGAGCCTTGCCGCCAGCTGTGCGGTAGAGCTGACAAGCCCAAAGCACCGCGTGCACAAGTGACTTTCGTGTGGTGCATTCCCGACGGTTCTCCGGACCGGATGTAATCCCTTCATCTGGCCACGGATAGCAAGCTGTGACGCCTGTGGGCGCGCCGCTCCCCGTCGGTTATGCGGGATGAAACCCATGAAATACGCCCTCCGGCGGACACTTGACTGGTACAGCGACATGTCGCTGTGGCCGCAGTCAAACGCCTGGTCGATTGGTTCGGCCTTTCTGACTGGCGCACTTCTGGAAATCTCCACACACCCCAAGCCCGGTCTTGTGACGCCCCGTTCCAACGGGTCGCATGAAGACATGAACATTCAGACCTTTATGGTCTCCTCGGCGGTAATTGCGCCTTGCCTTTACCAATGTGCCGAGCTCGGTTTGGGCCATAACGGCCCTGCCTGGACACTGCTTGCGCCTGTGCGCGAAATCGGTGCCCGTTACGAGTCGCGGTTGCTTGCCGCGACGCAGGGGGTCAACACGCAACGTGGCCTGCTGTTCTCGGCTGGGATTTTGAGCGCTGCCGCTGGCAGTGTGATGCGTCTTCAGCCGACCTGTACCGAGCAAGACCTGTTCGCAACCGCCACCGATATGGTGCGTGGGATCTGCGATCGGGAACTGCGTAGCCTTGGAAACCGGGCTCCCCGCACCGCCGGAGAAAAACTCTACAAAGAATACGGCGTGCTGGGCATTCGCGGCGAGGCCGAAGCCGGTTTCCCGACCGTCCGCAGCACGGGTCTTCCGGCGCTGCGGGCGGCTCGCGACAGCGGTGCGCCGCTGGCGTCTGTGCTGCTCGATACATTGCTCGCGCTGATGACAGAGACCGAAGACACCACGCTTTTGTGGCGCGGTGGCCCGGAGGCTCTGGCTTTCGTTCAGGCCGAAGCGCGGCGGATCCGTGCCCTTGGCGGGGCGCTGACCGAGGCGGGGATGGAGGCCATCCATGCCTTCGACGCCGCCTGTATTGCCCGCCATCTTTCGCCCGGCGGTTCCGCCGATTTGCTGGCCGTGACCATTGGCGTCGATGCGCTGCTTGGTGGCCAGCTTCCCCCTGCAACTTCTGAGCACGGCGCCTCCCCCGCCGCGGCTCCCCAACTCTGAGGATCAAGATGAACATCATCGTCTATGCCGCGACCAGCTACCTGATCACCGCGGTCATCTCTTTCGCCGTGATCGGCGTCATCGTGGGCATTTCCAAGCTCTTGTCCGACTCCAACGCCTGAGGATCTCCCAATGCTAGAAACCCTCTTCAACGTGTTCCCGGGGATCGGGACGCTCTTTGTACAGGAGCCGCTGATCGCTTTTGCGCGGCTTGCTTTTATCGGGCTTGGCTTCCTGCTCGCCTACCTTGGTTTCAAGCGCACGCTTGAACCGCTGATCATGGTCCCGATGGGGCTGGGCATGATGGCCGTCAACGCCGGTGTCATGATCCTCGAAGGCGGCCAAATCGGCACCTTGATCATTTCTCCGCTGGTGTCTGACACCGACGCGCTGATGAACATCATGCAGATCGACTTCCTGCAGCCGATCTACAACTTCACCTTCGTGAACTCGCTTGTGGCCTGCATGCTGTTCATGGGTATCGGCACGATGGCGGATATCTCGTTCATCTTGGCGCGTCCCTGGGCCTCGATCACGGTTGCCGTTTGCGCTGAGCTTGGCACCTTCGTGACGCTGGTGATCGGCTACTACATGGGCCTCACCCCGAACCAAGCCGCCGCTGTGGGCACCATTGGTGGTGCAGATGGCCCGATGGTTCTGTTCGGCTCGCTGATCATGGCCAAAGAACTGTTCGTTCCGATCTCGATCATCGCGTATCTCTACCTGTCGCTGACCTATGCCGGTTACCCCTACCTTGTGCGCTGGCTGATCAAAGAAGAGCACCGCGGTATCGAAGTCGAATACGATTTCCCGGACGTGACGCCGCAAGCGAAATTCGTCTTCACCGTTGCTGCTGCTGGCCTGCTTTGCTTGCTGCTCCCGGTTGCTACCCCGCTGATCCTGTCGTTCTTCCTCGGCGTTGCGATCAAAGAAGCGGAAATCGAGCCCTATCAAAAACTGCTCGAAAACACCGTGACCTATTCGGCGACGCTGCTCCTTGGTCTGGTTCTTGGTGTGCTGTGCGACGCTGGCACCCTGCTCGATCCGCAAGTGGCCATCCTCGTGGTCCTCGGCATCACCGCGCTAGCTATCTCGGCGGTGGGCGGTATCGGCGGCGGCTACCTCGTGTGGAAGCTCTCGAACGGCAACTACAACCCCGTGATCGGTATCGCTGGTGTGTCCTGCATGCCCTCGACCGCGAAGATCGCTCAACGTGAAGCCTTCGCTGCCAGCCCCCACGCCATGATCATGCCGCTCGCTATGGGTGCCTCGATCTGCGGTGTCATCGTCTCGGCCATCGCTGTGGGTGTGTTCGCCTCGACCATCGGTCTTGTGAACTAAGCCTTCGAACCGGAGCAAAACAATGAACGCGCATCCGACCCCTCAAGCCCAAGCCTCCGAGCTTCCGTGCACTGCGCGGCCTCAGCGGCCGCAAGCCGGGGTCGGGTGTGTGATCCATCATCTTCCCGTCGTCGACTCAACCAATCGGTACCTCTCCGATCTCGCTGCCGGCTCCTCCCCCGCGCTAACGCGCACCGGCACGGTGATTGTCGCCGACGCACAGACCGCGGGGCGTGGCAAATACGACCGTGAATGGGCGTCCCTCCCCGAAAGTAGCCTAACATTCTCGGTTTTGCTGCGTCCCGCGCGTCCTGTCGAAGACCTGGCCCAGACCACGCTCGTGATCGCCGTTGCGATTGCTGAAGCGATCTCGCAATTGGCCGGTCTCGAAACTTCGATCAAATGGCCCAATGACCTGATGGTCGGCGGGCGCAAACTGGGCGGCATCCTGTGTGAGCTGGTGCTGAACGACGACGGTGATCCCGCCCATATCATCGCGGGTGTCGGCCTTAACCTTCATCACCGCGTCAGCGATTTTCCGTCTGCCCTGCAAGGCTTTGCCACTTCGATTGCGCTTGAAACCGGGCGCAAGATCGACCGGCTCGAGATGCTCAATGAAGTGCTGGAGCAACTCGAAGTGTGGCTCACGCATTGGGAGCGCGCAGGCTTTGAACCGATCCGGCAAGCTTGGAGCGCACGCTCGTGCACGCTCGGCAGCCAGATCACCTTGAATACCAACGGCCTGCCCCTGCGGGGCATCGCCATCCGGCTTGAAACCGACGGCAGCCTCACGCTGCGCGACGCGGACGGCCAACTTCACAACGCCATCTGCGGCGAAATCGGTTCCCCCCCGGAAATCATCACTCACGGCGACCTTCCGAGGAATGCACCTGCAAAGGAGGAAAACGAAAGCAAATGACCCAACACGACACGCGCAAAGATTGGCGCACGCGAGCGGCCGATACCGCCGCGCGGAAAGAAGCGGCAGCGCCGCTCTTCGCCAAGGGCAAAGAGGTTCTCGCCAAAGATACCGTGGCGCTGCTTGAAGCAGTGATCCGGGCAGGTGACGTCATCAACATCGAAGGCAACAACCAGAAGCAAGCTGACTTCTTGGCCGATTGCCTCAACCAAGTCGACAAATCGAAGATCCACGATCTGCACATGGTGCAATCGGCGGTGCCGCTGAAATCGCACCTCGATCTGTTCGACAATGGTATCGCGAAAAAACTCGACTTCGCTTTCGGCGGCCCGCAAGCCGCGCGCGTTGCCGAATTCATCGACAACGGCAAAATCCAACTCGGTGCGATCCACACCTATCTGGAACTCTTTGGCCGCTACTTCCTCGACCTGACGCCGCGCGTCTCGCTCGTTTGCGCCTATAAAGCGGACCGTAAAGGCAACCTCTACACCGGCTTCAACACTGAAGACACCCCGGTGATCGTGGAAGCCACGAAGTTCAAAGACGGCATCGTAATCGCGCAAGTCAACGAAATCGTTGACGAACTGCCGCGCGTCGACATCCCGGGCGACTGGGTGGATGCGGTCATCGAATCGCCCAAACCCTTCTTCATCGAACCGCTGTTCACCCGTGACCCGGCCAACATCACCGACAACCAGATCCTTCTGGCGATGATGTGCCTCAAAGGCATCTACGGTGAATACGGCGTCACCTCGATGAACCACGGCATCGGCTTCCTGACCTCGGCGATCGAGCTCATCTTGCCGACCTATGGCGCAGAACTTGGCCTGAAAGGCAAAATCTGCACCCATATGATCATCAACCCGCACCCGACGATGATCCCCGCGATCGAAGAAGGCTGGGTTGAAGCGATCCACTGCTTCGGTGGTGAATTGGGCATGGAAGACTACGTGGCATCGCGCCCCGACGTGTTCTTCATCGGCCCCGATGGGACGCTGCGGTCGAACCGCGCTTTCGCGCAAACGGCCGGTCACTATGCGGCCGACATGTTCATCGGCGGCACGTTGCAGATCGACAAATACGGCAACTCCTCGACCGCGACCGCTGGTCGTGTGGCGGGCTTCGGCGGTGCGCCGAACATGGGTTGCGACCCCAAAGGCCGTCGTCACCCGTCGGGTGCCTGGCTCAAATGCGGTGAGGAACTGCCCTCGCTTGACTCGCTCACCGGCTCGGTGCCGCGCGGCAAGCGTCTGGTGGTGCAAGGTGTCGAAACCTTCGGTGAAGGCCGCAAACCGGTGTTCGTGGATGAACTCGACGCGTGGAAACTCGCCAAGAGTGCCAACCTCGATATCCCGCCGGTCATGATCTATGGCGACGACCTCACCCACATCGTGACGGAAGAGGGCATTGCATACCTCAACCGCTGCAAAGACATGGAAACCCGCATGGCGGCGATCCGTGCTGTGGCTGGTTTCACCGAAATCGGTCTGACCGCCAAACCCGAAGAGACGAAAGCCCTGCGCGAGGCCGGCATCGTCAAGACCCCGTCCGATCTGGGCATCGATCCTTCGCGTGCGACCCGCGACCTGCTCGCGGCGAAAAACATGCGCGATCTCGTGACCTGGTCCGGCGGCCTCTACAACCCGCCCGCGCGTTTCCGCAACTGGTAAGGAAGGCTTGAACAAATGGCTTTGCATACTCTCGAGCTCACCCTCGAACCCGCAACGGCCGCTGGCCCGGTGAAAGCGCCGACCCATATCGGCGTCACTGGTTCGAGCGATCTGGAAGTGCTGATCCAACCCGAAGACCTCTCGGGCAAGGTGTCGGTGAAACTCGTCACCCCGGTGACCGGTTTCGACGCCCTGTGGGAGCGCGTCCTGCGCAAGTTCATCGACGAAACCTCGCTGTCCGACACCCGGATCGAGATCAACGACAACAACGCCACTCCGGCCGTCGTGCTGCTGCGCCTGCATCAGGCCTACACGGCAGCGAACGCGGCCTGAGGCGGAGGGTAAACCATGACCAACTGGCAAAATCTTCAACCCCGCAGCTTCCTTGAAGCCAGCGCGCGTGACCGGGCCATCGGCCTGGTCGACGAGGGCAGCTTCACCGAGCTTGCCGGTCCGTTCGATCGGGTGACGAGCCCGCATCTTGAGCTTCTGGGGGATGCCGTCGCCTTTGACGACGGGATCGTCACGGGCATCGGGCGGATCGGTAAGACCCCCGTGTTTGTCATCTCGCAAGAGGGCAAATTCATCGGTGGGTCCGTTGGCGAAATCGGCGGCGCGAAGATGGTCAACACCATCAAAACCGCGATCGATTTCCACGACGACCTGGTCGCCAAATACCCCGACCTGACCGACGAAGAAAAACCCGTTGTGGTGATTTCGTTCGAAACGGGCGGTGTGCGTCTGCACGAAGCGAACGCCGGTCTTCTGGCCCACGCTGAAGTGATGGACCAGCTGCAAAAAGCCCGCGGCAAGGTTCCGGTGATTGCGGTCATCGGCTCCAAAGTCGGCGGTTTCGGCGGCATGGGCTTCGTGGCGGCAGCGACCGACGCGATCATCATGAGCGAGTTCGGTCGTCTTGGCCTGACGGGCCCGGAAGTGATCGAGCAAGAAATGGGCAAAGAAGAGTTCGACGCATCGGACCGCGCCCTTGTCTACCGCACCACCGGTGGCCGTCACAAATACATCATGGGTGACGCCAACTTCCTCGTGCAAGACACGGTCGAAGCCTTCCGCAAGCAAGTCGCCGAACTGGCGCCGCTGCCGGTGGCTGACTTCGAAGCGATGCGCCGCATCGGCTCGCCCGAGAAGGTCGAAAACCAACTGCGCTTGGTGGCTCTGGCCGCTGAAATGCAGCCCAAAGACGCCGTCGATGTCTGGGCCAAAGCGGGCAACGAAAACGCCGCCGGTCTTCTGGACGTGCCGTTTGCGGAATTCATGAGCACCGTCAAACGGCTCTCCGTCTGACCCCCGAAACACAGGAGAAAATCATGGAGATGCAAGAAAGCATGATGGGCCGGGGGCGTGACGCGATCGATATGATCGTGGACCCCGAGTCCTTCCAAGAAAACACCGTTGGCGCGCAAAGCTTCGACGATCCCGAATTCGGCCCCGGCGCCGTTGTGGGGACCGCCACGCTGGACGGCAAAACCACCACGATCATCGCGTCGGATGGCAATGCGTTCAACGAGAAGTTCCCGGTCGTCTATGCGGGCATCATCGGCATGGAAGAAGGCTACAAGATGGCGCAAGCCGTCTATGCCTCGATCGCAGCCGATGCCGACAAGCCGCTGGAAGAAAAGCGCGCGCTGGTGCTGATCGTCGACACCCCCGGTAACGGTCCGGGCAAAGTCGAAGAGATCTTCGGCATGAACAAGTCGACTGCGGCCTACCAGCTGGCGCTGGCGGAAGCCCGTCTCAAAGGTCACGCGATTATCGCTATGGTGATTGGCCGCGCGATCTCGGGTGCCTTCCTGTGCCACGGTCTGCAAGCCGACAGCATCCTGTCGCTCGATGCGAACTACGGCACGATGATCCACGTGATGCCGCTGACCTCGGTCTCGCGGATCATCAAAAAGCCGCTCGAAGTTCTCGAAGATCTGTCGACGAAAAGCCCGGTCTTCGCGGCGGGTCCGCGCTTCTTCTACTCGCTGGGTGGCGTCGGCGCTCTGATCGACAACGTCGACGGTATGCGCCCCGCGCTCATCGAACGGATCGCGGAAGTTCAAAAAGCGAAAGCGGAAGGCAAACAGGACACGCTCGGCCCGTGGGGTCGTGGTGCGCTGGGTGCTGAGCGCGGTGGCCGGGTCGCACGCCCGAAAATCATCGAGCTGATGAACCGTGAATTCGCGGCTGTGGCGGAGCAATACGCGCCCGCTCGCTAAGCCTCGAACAGAGCCCTGAAAGGAAGTCAGATATGTCGGATGAACTTAAAGCGATCGAAGATGCCCTGGAAATCTTCGGTACTGTGCCGACTCTCGATGAGATGCCGCGCCGCAACCTTGCGGATAAGGGTATCGCTGGCCCGACCGCGGCCCATGTCATTGAAGAGGTGCACACGCCGTTCAACCTGGCCTATCTGACCTTCACCACGGGCTCTTCAGCCTTCCAAAATATCGTGGGTGTTACACACGCGGAACTCCCCGACCGCAGCGCCGTTGCTCGCGAAATCTTTGGACGGCTGAACCTGGAGGGGGGGGCTAAGATGCTCGTCACCTACCCCCCCCTCGTCAACGTCTTTTCCAAACAGGCGCTGGAAGACAGCGCTGTGACCTGGAGCCACCTGAAACGGTCGAGCCGCGACGCGCTATTGCTGGCCGCTTGTAAAGAGCAACCGCAGGTGATCCTTGGTGAATCCTCTTTCCTGCGCGCCAGCCTTGAACAGGCGGATGCGTTGGGGCTGCGCGCACAGATGCCCGAGGGCTGCGTGCTTCTGTGCGCCGGCACCCCCCTTGACGAAGAGCTGATCGCGCGGGCCGCCAGCTTTGGCTACACTGTGCATGACCTTTACGGCTGCCAAGAATTTGGCTGGCTCGCGCTTGATGGTCGCCCGCTGCGCGATGACATCTCGCTTGTGCCTTCGCCGCGCGGCGATGCTTGGCGTGAACTCGTGGTCGGCGGTCTGCCGATGGGCGATAGCTTTGTTGTCTCGAAAGTTGGCCATGTCTGTGACCGAGAAGGTGAGATCATCACCTATCGCCGGGCGCGGACTTACCCAGAATATGAAGTGGTGGTGACCCATACCACCGCCAGCGCTGCCGATACGATTGAAAAGGCCGCCCGGACGATCCTGCGGATCAAAAGCCGCGTGGTGAAAATCTCGCCCGATCTGGTGACGGGCGCCGAAACGACGCGGCTCGAACTGGTGCCCGGCGTGGTTGGCGGAACCGCCGATGCGGCTGAGAAAATCGTGATCGAAGGGCCGCAGGCGACCAAACTCTTTGAAGCCATGGTGCAAGCGCAGCGCGATATGAGCAGCCACGCGAAGACCGATCCGGCTTGGGTGAAAGGTCGCTAAGATGCTGAGCACCCGCCATACGCTGGTTTATGTGGACGATGCGGCGCGCAAAGTGCTTTTGCCCGCGCTGCTCGACTCGCTGCCAGCCCCGATGCGCTACCCTGCGCTTGAGGCGCAGGTGGGCGGTATCTTCCTGAAAGACCGGATTCCGGGCATTGCCTGTCGTCCGACGGGCCCGGTTCCCAAAGGTGGCGGCCAGCTTGGCTTCTCGTTCCCGATTCGCTTGGAAGAGCAGCGGGTGCGTGCCGCGGTGGCTGTTTCGGTCGATCAAGTCACCGCTGGTGTCACGCCTTGGGAGGTGATGGGCTTGGCTGAGATGCTGGGTGACACCGCGCATCCGGTGATCCCCGCGCTTTCCGCGATTTGCGACGAAACCGGGTGCAAAATCGGGCTGATTGGCTCGCTTGCGATGCAGGTTGTGACGGGGCTGCGCTATCTGCGCCCCGGCTCCGATGTCGATATCGTCGTTCGGGGCAAAGCCCTTGATAGTCTTATGGATTTTCACGCTGAACTGGGCGCTTTGAGTGCGCGCACGGGGCTGAAAATCGACGCCGAAGTGGAACTCTCTGGGTCCATCGGTGTGAAATTGTCCGAGCTTGTTTCCAGTGCCGATCAGGTGTTGGGCAAAACAATTTCGGGCGTGGAATTGATTTCGCGCAATCGATTGAGCGAGATCATGTCGCCTTCGCACGGTAGCGCTAAAACCGAGCGAGAATACGAGAACCCCTAGAATCATGCCGCAAAGGAGAAGGCTATGGATGTGAAAGTTAAGATGCCGTCGGTCATCGTGTCGTTGGAAGTCGCTGAAGGCGCGACCGTGACGAAAGGCCAAAACGTCGCCGTGATCGAAGCGATGAAAATGAAAAACAACACCCCGGCGCCCTGCGACGGCGTGGTGAAATCGATTGCCGTGCAAGTTGGCGACCGGGTGAAACCGGGCGCGGTTGTCATGACCATCGAATAATCGATCTGCCGTGGGGCGGCAGGGTCGCCGCCCCATGGTTCCAAGATCAAGGAGGACTGAAAATGCTTATTTATGGTGTCGCCCTGATGGGTGGCTGCATGCTCGTAGGGACTTTCATCGGTCGCACGATCGGTTGGCTCGTCGGCCTGAATTCCGACGTGGGTGGCGTGGGTATCGCCATGCTGCTTTTGGTTGTTATCTCGCGTTACCTGATAGATCGCGAGAAATTCTCGAAACTTGCTCAAGACGGGATCAAGTTCTGGGCGGCGATGTATATCCCGATCGTGGTGGCCATGGCCGCCAGCCAAAACGTCGTCGCGGCGTTCAACGCGGGCGCGCTGGCCTTCATCGCCGGTCTCGGCTCGGTGGCTGCTGGCTTCTTGCTGATCCGTCCGATTGCGGCTCTGAGCCCGAAATCGGCTGAACCCTCGCTCGCGGAGTAACAAGATATGCTCGACATCCTTTACACCACGCTGAACAAGGTTCCGCTTATCACTGCGTTCGTCACGGTTGGTATCATCATGTGGGCGGCCTATGCGCTCGGCAAAATGACCAACAACCGGATTCACGGTTCGGCGATCGCCATTCTCATCGGTCTGATCCTCGCCTACATCGGCGGCACCATCACCGGCGAGAAAAAAGGTATCTCGGACATCACGCTGTTCTCGGGCTTTGCCCTGATGGGTGGCGGCATGCTGCGCGACTTCGCCATCGTGTCGACGGCCTTCGGCGTTAAGCTCGAAGAACTGAAAAAAGCCGGTCTCGCTGGGGCTGTTGCCCTTGTCGTGTCGGTTGTGATCGCGACCGTTCTTGGTGCGGCGACCGCCTATGCCTTCGGCTATACCAGTGCAGTTGACATGGCCACCATCGGTGGCGGTACCGTGACCTTCATCGTCGGCCCGGTGACTGGTGCTGCGCTCGGTGCGTCCTCGGAAGTGATCGCGCTTTCGGTGGCTGCTGGTGTGGTGAAATCCATCGCCGTGATGATCCTCACCCCGTTCCTCGCCAAAGTTGCTGGTCTTGATAACCCGGCGGCGGCGGCTGTGTACGGTGGTCTGATGGGCACCACAAGCGGCGTCAGCGCGGGTCTGGCCGCGACCGACCCGAAACTGGTCCCTTATGGTGCCCTGACCGCGACGTTCTACACGGGCTTTGGCTGCCTCATGGTGCCGTCGGTCGGCTACATGGCCCTGCTTGCTCTGTTTGGCAACTGATCTCCGGCAAGAGCTCACAAACAGACACATCTGAAATCATGCAACCTTATGTGAACTAGGCCGACAAGATGATCCGTTCAAGTGTTGGACATATGTTTCCCCGGTTGCATGGTGCCGCAGGCAGCGTCAGCGTCCCTTCGCTGCCTGCGGCCCCCGGTATCGAGATTGCCGAGGTCTCGCATCGGTTTGGCGACACCGAGGTGCTGCGCAACGTCAGCGTAACGCTCACCGAAAGACGCATTGCGATTGTTGGCGCGAATGGCTCCGGCAAAAGTACCTTTTCACGACTTCTCAATGGGTTGTTGGTCCCCGAACGCGGCCGTGTAACGGTGGATGGCCATGATACGGCCAGTGCTGCCAAGGCGGTGCGCCGCAAAGTCGGCTTTGTGTTCCAAAACCCGGACAACCAGATCGTCTTCCCCACCGTGGCGGAAGATGTGGCCTTCGGGCTCAAAGGGCAGAAACTTTCTGCCGACGAGCGGGCTGAACGCGTGGGAGAAATTCTCGCCCGATATGGGCTCGAGCACCTGCGCGACCGCCCCGCCCACAAGCTTTCCGGCGGGCAAAAGCAACTGCTTGCCTTGGCTGGTGTGTTGATCACCCGGCCTGACTATGTGGTTTTTGACGAACCAACGACACTTTTGGATCTGCGCAATGCGCGCATGGTTGGCCAAGTCATCAACACGCTGGCGCAAACCGCGATTGTGGTCACCCATGACTTGCCGCTGATCGAGGCGTTTGATCGCGTCTTGGTTTTCGATCAAGGCCGGATCATTGCCGATGACGTGCCCTCAAAAGCGCTGTCTGAATACGTCAGGCGGATGCAATGAGCCGCTCGATCCTGCATCGCTTGCCTGCGGGGCTCAAACTCACCGCACTTGCCGCTGCGGGCAGTGCCGTGATCTGGGTCTCTGACTGGCGGGTGATGGTTGATCTGTTGCTCCTTGTCGCGCTCGCTTTCCCGGTGGCGCGGTTGGGCCGCGGCGCTTTGGTGCAGCAGCTCCGCCCGTTATTGCCGATGCTGGTGGTGCTGTTGCTTGCCCAAGGGCTGATGGCCTCTTGGACCGAAGCCGCGCTGGTGATCGCGCGGATCGCAACGCTGGTGCTGATGGCGGGGCTGGTTACGCTGACCACCCGCACCGAAGATCTGATTGCTACCGTTGAACGCCTGCTCACACCGCTTGCGCCTTTGGGCGTGAATCCGGGCAAAGTGAGCCTCGCCTTTTCTTTGGCGCTGCGCTTCTTGCCGGTGATTGCCGAAGAAGCCGAGCGCGTGCGCGAGGCACAATCGGCACGCGGTCTTGGCAACTCGCCCCTTGCGCTCGCGCTGCCGCTGATCGTGCGGGTGCTCAAATCTGCCGAAGATATCGCTGATGCCATCGAGGCGCGCTCGGGGCACGACGACCCCGATTGCCCTCAAGAAAAGCCCCAGCGCCGGGCCCGGTTCAACCCGCTGGCCGCGCTCAAAACAGTGAAGGAATGATCGCTATGTCCACCAGCCTTTCGACCCGCGATATTGTCTATATCGCTCTTTTCGCGGCGCTCACGGCTGCGCTTGCGCTGTTTCCGCCAATCACCATCCCGTTGGTGGGCGTGCCGATTACTGCGCAGTCGATGGGGCCGATGCTGGCGGGCGCAATTTTGGGGGCGAAGCGCGGCGCACTGTCGATGGTGCTGCTGTTGGCGCTGGTCGCGATTGGTCTGCCGATTTTGGCCGGTGGCCGTGGTGGGCTTGGTGTCTTTGCTGGGCCGACGGTGGGCTTCTTGCTTGGCTGGATTCCCGCCGCTTGGGTGGTGGGGGTGCTGCATGAACTGGGCTGGCGTAAGCTGACCGTGATCGGCTCCTTCACCCATGCGATGATCGGCGGGATCATCGTGCTTTATGCGATTGGCGTGCCGGTGCTGGCCGTGCATGCGAGCCTGCCGCTCAAGACGGCGCTTTTCGGTTCGGCCGCTTTTATTCCTGGCGATCTGATCAAGGCCGCCTTGACCGGGGTGATTGCGATGGCGGTCAAGCGCGCCCATCCGATCATCGAGGTCCGCCAGAGCCAGCCTGCCTAACGCGAAACGCGCAAGAGACTGTCTCGGACGGGCCTTCCATCGGGGGCCCGTCTTGTCATATCTGCAAGGCCTGAAAGCCACAGGAGAGACCATGCACTTCCTTAGACGTCTGGGCATCGACACCTACATGCTTTTGTTGATTGGCATGGTCATTTTGGGGGTAATTATTCCGGCGCAAGGCTTTGCCGCCGCGACGCTGAAGCAGGTCACCTATTGGGCGGTGTCGCTGTTGTTTTTGCTCTACGGGCTCAAGCTGGACCCGTCCTCGGTGCGCGCAGGTTTTTTGAACTGGCGCTTGCAAGGGCTGACGCTGATTGCCACCTACGCGATGTTTCCGATCTTGGGGCTTGGTTTTGCACAGGTCTTTGGCCCGCTTTTGGGCGCACAGGTTACGCTTGGGGTGCTGTTCCTCGCCGTTCTGCCCTCCACCGTGCAAAGCTCCATCGCTTTTACCAGCATTGCAGGCGGCAACGTGCCCGGTGCGATTTGCGCGGCTTCTGCATCGAACCTGCTTGGCGTGGCACTGACGCCCGCATTGGTTGCGGTGATGCTGCAAACGGGCGGCGGCGAGGTGCGGCTGGATGCGGTGCTGCGCATCGGCACGCAGATTTTGTTGCCCTTCATCCTTGGGCAAGTGCTGCGCCCATGGCTTGGCGCCTTCATTGCGCGCCATAAAAAGGTGACGCTCTACGTTGATCGCGGCTCGATCTTGCTGATCGTCTATTCCGCCTTCAGCGCGGGCACCCGCACCGGCCTTTGGGATACCGTGCCGCTGCCGAAACTGTTCACGCTTTGGGTTGTGATCTTGATCTTTTTGGCGATCAGCATGGGGCTGATGATCGCGGCGGGCCGCGGCTTCCGGATGGATTACCCCGATCGCGCCGCGCTGTTCTATTGCGGCTCGACGAAAAGCATCGCCACCGGCATTCCGATCGCCTCGGCGCTCTTTCCCGCGGCAGAGGTGGGGGCGATTGTGCTGCCCGCGATGATGTATCACATCACCCAGCTTTTGATCTGTGCCTTCGTTTCTCAGCGCGCCCAACGCAATGCGTCGATGTGAGGTTTAGAACGGGCAGGGGGCTGTGAAGGTCATGTGATGCCCACCATCGGGGTGGCGTAGGCGCAGACTTTCCGCATGCAGCATGAGGCGCGGAAAGTCCCCCGCCGGGCCCTCTGCATACAGCGGGTCGCCCAAGATCGGATGCCCCAGCGAAAGCATATGCACCCGCAACTGATGGCTGCGCCCGGTGAGCGGCGTCAACCGCACGCGGGTCGTGCCATCATCGTCATGGCGCAGCACCCGCCAATCGGTTTGCGCGGGCTTGCCCATCTCATGGTTTACATGCTGGCGGGGGCGGTTCGGCCAATCGACACAAAGTGGCAGATCAACACGGCCCGTCTTCGGCTCCAAATGCCCCCAAAGCCGCGCAAGATAGTGCTTCTTGGTTTGCCGATGTTCAAATTGCAGCCCCAAATGCCGTTGCGCATGGGGCGTCAGCGCAAAGACCATCACGCCAGAGGTGTCGGCATCGAGCCGATGCACCAAAAGCACCTGCGGAAAGGCGCCCTTAAGCCGCTCGATCAGACAATCGGCTTTGTGCGCGCCTTTGCCCGGCACGGACAAAAGGCCCGATTGCTTATCAACCACGAGAATCTCGTGATCGGCGTGCAAAATGCGCGGCGGCTCATCGGGCGGGGCATAGGCATGTTCGCTCATGCCCCTCGCATGGCGCGGCGGGGCGGTGCCGTCAAGGCTTGAGCGTGTGAAGGTTTTATCGTCGCGAAATATCCGGCAGCGGCGGCGCTATTCTTTCCGGTGGATACCGATTGGTAAGTTTTCGCTCTTAGGCTGAGCCAAACGTTTCGACGCCGGAGAGGCAAGATGAATCTTTACGCTGAAGCGAGGAGCGGTGCCCTCGTGGTTTCGGTCAAGGAAGAGCGGCTCGACGCTGCCATTGCGATCCGGTTCAAAGACCGGATGCGCGAGGTGACGATGCAGCCGGCTCAACGAGTGGTGCTTGACCTCTCTGAGGTTGAGTTTCTGGACAGTTCGGGCCTTGGCGCCGTGGTGGCCGTGATGAAAGCGCTGGCACCAGAGCGGCAACTCGAACTGGCGGGCCTGCGCCCCAATGTTGAAAAGGTGTTCCGTCTCACACGGATGGATTCGGTTTTTTCGCTGCATGAAGATGTGGATGCGGCGCTGCGCAAGGGGTTGCGCCATGTTGGCTGACGGATCGCAACCGGGCTCCAACGGGAACGAACAAGTTCCCGCCCGCCCTGAAGCGAAGATTTTTCATCATTCCTTTGCGGCCACGCCAATCGCGGTGCGGACGGCGTTGCGCACCGCTTTGGCGCGATTCCTGCGCCAGCTTTCGCCGGATGAGGCGGGGACGCTGGAACTGGTTTTGGCAGAGGTTCTCAACAACATCGTCGAGCATGGCTATGGCGAAACCGGGCATGGCACGATTTCGCTGTCTTTGGTGCGTGACCATCGCGGTTTAAGCTGTTCAATCAGCGATGATGGGGTGGAACTGCCGCCAAGCTGCCTGGCGCGTTCGGTCGATGACACGCATCGTCCCGAACCGGAAAACCTGCCAGAGGGCGGTTTTGGTTGGTTCCTGATCCATGACCTTGTCGAAGATCTGGGCTACCACCGCGCGAACGGGCGCAACCTTTTGGCCTTCCGCCTGCCGCTGCCACCGGTTCAGGTCAAATAAGGGCGCTTAGTTCAGTTGGAATTGAAGCGGGTAGCGCCCGTCTTCGAAATCCCCAAAAAGGTCTTCCAGATCCGGGTGAGTCACAGGCTCACCCGAGTAATCTGCCACCAGATTTTGCTCGGAAACATAAGCGACGTAATAGCTTTCGTCGTTTTCGGCGAGCAGATGGTAGAAGGGTTGATCCTTGTCTGGGCGGCTTTCCTCTGGGATCGCCTCATACCAAGCTTCGGTGTTGGAAAAGATCGCATCCACATCAAAGACCACACCCCGGAACGGGTGTTTCTTGTGCCGGACGATCTGGCCGATATGATATTTTGCAAGCGTCGTCTGCATGGCATCCCTCGTCATCGGTAACTAAACCCTGAAATCCGTGATGTCCATCATTTGCCCGGTCGCACCGGGGAAACAGACTGTCGAATCCCGCCAAACAGTCGTTTTCTGGGCGCTGACGCTGCCGTGAAGTGGTTTCTCTTTCGCCGGACGCTGGAATTGCGTAAACTGGGCATAACAATGCCGAAACGGCAAGAACCAGAGCAGATACAGGCAGATTCGCCATGAAAAAATACCTGTTGTTGGCCTCCATCTTGATTCTGGGGTCATGCGGGGGGGCGTCCCAAGCGCCGCGCAACCTTGATAACGCTTGCCTCTTGGCGCGCGAAAAACCCTCCTATTATTCGGCGATGAAACGCACAGAGGCGCGCTGGGGCGTGCCTGTGCATGTGCAGATGGCGACGATCCACCAAGAATCGCGCTTCGTGGCGAATGCGAAAACCCCGCATCGCTATGCGCTTGGTGTGATCCCGATCGGGCGGCAAAGCTCGGCACGGGGTTTTAGTCAAGCGCTGGATGGCACGTGGGAGGAATACCAACGCGACACCCGCCGCTACGGCGCCAAGCGTACCCGCATTCAGGACGCGACCGATTTCATGGGGTGGTATATGGACGGGTCGTCCGAAAAGCTCGGCATTTCCAAATATGATGCGCGGGCTCAATACCTTGCCTATCACGAAGGGCGCACCGGCTATGCGCGTGGCAGCTACCAGTCGAAAGGCTGGCTTCTCGCCGTTGCGGATAAAGTGCAGGCGCGGGCCGAGATGTATCGCGAACAGTTGAGCCGCTGCGGGCGCTAAGCTTTAGCGCTTGCGCCGTTCGGTTTCGAACACAATCGAGAATTTGGAGGGGCCGATCTTCACCCCCTCTTGCAGCCCGTCCAAAAGCACGGCGGTGCGCTGACCGCTTTGGTCGGTGATGGTCCAGCGCTTGAGCGCGACCGGATTGGCAGAAAAGACCATGCGGATCGTGCCGTATTCAGGGTGTTCCGGGTCTTGGGCGACCACGACTGTATCGCCATCTTCCTCGGTGTGGCCAATCACCATACGCGCCTGACCAAGGTTCACTTTCGCGGCCAAGATCAGGTTCAGCGGCGTGCGCTTGAGCGGATATTGCTCGGCCACTTGGTTCGACTTCGGGTCAAAAATCGCCACTTGGCCGCCAGATGCCAGAACCAGAAGGTCATTTTCGGCATATTCGAAGCGCATCCGACCGGGGCGCTGAATATACAGCATGCCCTTTGCGCGCGTGCCATCCGCGTTGATCTGGGTAAAGGCTGTCTCAGCGGTTTTGATCCCGTTGAGATAACCAGAAATCACCGACAACGGCAGCTTCTCCGCCAGCGCAGGCGCGGCGAGAGCAAGGACAAAAACGGGCGCAAGGGCGAGACGCAATAGGTTCATGAGGCAAATCTAGCGGAACGTGCGGGAATAAAAAGCCCCGCATGATCACGTCATGCGGGGCGCTCATCACTTTCAAGCGGGTAGGGGCTTTACTGCTCGGGCACCAAAATCTCGCGTTTGCCGACATGGTTGGCCGGGGTCACAACGCCTTGATCTTCCATTTGCTCCACAAGACGCGCCGCCTTGTTGTAGCCAATGCCCAATTTGCGCTGGATGTAAGAGGTGGAGCATTTGCGATCTTTGATCACAATCGCCACCGCTTGGTCATAAAGCGCATCTTCGCCATCGGTGTTGCCACCAAGGCCCAGCACCGCATCAATATCGGATGCCACCTCGTCATCGGGTCCTTCAACCACACCCGACATATATTCCGGCGGGCCAAAGCTCTTGAGGTGGCTGACGATCTCTTCCACCTCTTCATCGCTCACAAATGGGCCGTGAATACGGGTGATCCGCGAACCGGCGCCCATATAAAGCATGTCGCCCATGCCCAGAAGCTGTTCGGCGCCCATTTCGCCCAAGATCGTGCGGCTGTCGATTTTCGAGGTCACTTGGAACGAGATCCGGGTCGGGAAGTTCGCCTTGATCGTGCCGGTGATCACATCGACCGAAGGCCGCTGCGTTGCCATGATCAGGTGAATGCCCGAGGCCCGTGCCATCTGCGCCAAGCGTTGGATGCAGGCCTCAATCTCCTTGCCCGCCACCATCATCAGGTCCGCCATCTCATCGACGATGACCACGATATAGGGGAAGGGCTGGGGCAGGAATTCTTCGGTCTCAAAGACCGGTTCGCCGCTATCCTCGTCAAAGCCTGTTTGCACGGTGCGCTTGAACATCTCGCCACGCGCCATCGCCTCGCGGACGCGGCCATTGTAGCCCTCAATGTTACGCACGCCCATTTTGGACATTTTGCGATAGCGCTCTTCCATCTCGCCCACGACCCATTTGAGCGCGACAACCGCTTTTTTCGGGTCGGTCACAACGGGGGAGAGCAGATGTGGAATGCCGTCATAAACGGAAAGTTCCAGCATCTTCGGGTCGATCATGATGAGCCGGCATTCGTCGGGGGAAAGCTTGTAAAGCAGGCTCAGGATCATCGTGTTGATCGCGACCGATTTGCCCGAGCCGGTGGTGCCCGCAATAAGCAAGTGGGGCATTTTCGCTAGGTTCGCCACCACGGCTTCCCCGGCGATGTCTTTGCCAAGGGCCAGCGGCAGGCGCATGTTGCTATCGCCAAAATCGCGCGCGGACAGGATTTCGCGCAGCACCACCTTTTCGCGATGTGCGTTCGGCAATTCAATGCCGATCACCGAGCGTCCGGGCACGGTCGAAACGCGCGCCGAAAGCGCCGACATCGACCGGGCGATGTCATCGGCAAGGCCAATCACGCGGCTCGCTTTCAGCCCCGGCGCGGGTTCAAGTTCATACATGGTAACAACGGGGCCGGGGCGGACCGAGACAATCTCCCCCTTCACACCGTAATCATCGAGCACGCTTTCGAGCATGCGGGCGTTTTCTTCCAACGCTTCATCCGAAAGCTGGTGGCGCTGGATCGTGTTGGGGTTGGTCAACAGGCTGAGCGGCGGCGTTTCATAGGCCGGGGTCTCGGGCGTTTCAAACCGCAGCGTCGGTTGTGCCTCTGCCAAAGCTTGTTTGGAGGGCGCGGGCGCTTTGCGCGGCGGCGCGACCACGCGCCGTTCGGGGGCAGGGGGGACCACCGCGCGGTTCAGCACCGGGCGCAGCTTGGGCACCACAGGTTCGGGCATTGGCGGAATGTCATCCTCGTCCATATCGGCGAAGACGTTGCGCATGTCCGGGCCAAGATCGTCGAGCGCTTCATCGGTGGCTTCAAAGGCCTCGACAGCGGCGGCCCAGCTGTCTTCATCCACCTCGACAGTCGGTTCAAAGCTGAAGTCGGTCTCGTCATAAGCTTCCGCCTCAGGGGCGGCAAAGGCCATCGGTTCGGGCGCGGGAACAACCGGGGCAGGGGCCGCGCCGGGCATAAAGCGGGGGCGCGCTTGCAAAGGCGGTTCCGCGCGCAGAAGGGGGGCAGGCGCGGGCTTCGGGCCGCGCGCAAGGCGTGCGGAGACGGCGGCCAGAACCGAGGCCGGGGTCGTGGGCGCAGGCGGCGGCGCGGGCGCCTCCATCACCGGGTCTTCCCAGGTGGGTTCGGGCGCTTGCAGCATGGGTTCGGCGCGCAAGATCGGCTCTGCCGGGGCCTGCGCGGCGCTGCGGGTTTTCACCGCTTGCTGGATGCGGGCCTTGATCCGATCTTCGGGCGGGGCCTCGGCGGGAATATCCCAAGCCTGCATCGGCTCCACGAGCTCCGGCTCGGGGGTATAATCGCTATAGCCAAAGTCCATTTCCGGCTCGGGCGCACGGCGCACGCGCGAGGCAAAGGCCGGTTGCGCGGCGCTTGCAGGGGCGGCTTGTGCCATCTCCCAAGCTTGCTGGGCCTGCCATGCGGCCTCTTGCGCGGCGCGTTCGGCTGCGGCAGCTTTGCGGGCGCGTTGCGCTTCGGCGGCCCCTTGCGCCATACGCACAGAGGCGGTTGCCCCCCGGCCAGCGGCGCGCAGCGCCATGTCGTAAAGCATCACCATGCCCAGCATCAAGAACCGCGCGGCGGCACGCAATTCAGCACGGTCAAACCCGGTGGCAAAGAGTCCCGCGGCCAAAGCCGCACAAGCCATCACCACCGTCATCAGCTTGAGCCCAATCGAGCCCGAAATCGGCGAAAGGCCTAAAAGTGAGCCTGCGATCATATCGCCGAAATTGCCGCCAAGCCCGTAAGCCTGCTGCCAGCCCTCGCCCGGCACCAAAAGCGCGGCATAAACGGCGGCGACGGCAATCGCGATCGGCAAAAACACCATCCGCGCCATCGCGCGTTCGGCGCCACGATGGAGCAAATGGCGCAGCCCCCAGATCATGAAGCCCACGGGCAACAGCCAAGCGCCCCGGCCCACAATCACGATGAGCGGCGAGGCGATCCCGGCCCCAAACCGGCCTAGCCAGTTTTGCACCGGGGCATCTGAAACTGCCATCCAGCTTGGGTCTTCGGGCGCGTAAGACACGAGCATCATTGCCACCAGAACGCCCAAAAGCACAAACCCGCCGCCCAACAATTCGCGCCCGCGGCGTTCCAGCACCGCTTGCGTGTCTTGGTCCAGAAGCGGGTCGCGTTGCCTTGCCTGATAAGATGCCATGCCGAACCGTCCTTACTTGTGCAAGCAGTCGCGCAGCTTGATCAGCCCGCGCTGCGTTTCTTCTCTTGGGGCGACAAGGGCCACCCGAATGTAATTTTTGCCGGGGTTTTCCCCGTTCACTTCCCGCGCGAGATAGGCACCGGGCAGCACCCGCACCCCGGTTTCGCGCCAGATTTTGAGCGCTGCGGCCTCGCCATTATCAACCGGCAGCCACAGGAAAAAGCCGCCATCGGGCAGCCGGAAGCTGTTCACGCCCGAGAAAATCTCCGCCACATCAGCGTATTTCTGCATGTACAGGGCGCGGTTTTCTTCCACATGGGTTTCGTCGGCCCAAACGCGTTCCGAGACGCGCTGAATCGGTTGCGGCAGCGGTGCGCCGGAATAGGCGCGCAACTGGCGGATTTCCTTGATGTTGCGCGGGCCAGAGGCGCAAAAACCCGACCGCAGACCGGGCAGGTTCGAGCGTTTTGAAAGCGAATGGAACACCACCACGCGCTCGGGGTCGGCCCCGGTGTCTTGCACCACTTCCAACATGCCGGGCGGTGGGGCGATGCGCCAAATTTCCGAATAGCATTCATCCGAGAAGATCTTGAAATCATGCTTTTCGGCCAAGGCCAAAAGCCGGGTGAGGTAATCGCGTGGGGCCACGGCGCCTTGCGGGTTGCCGGGGGTGCAAAGGTAGGCAATCGCCGTGCGGTCCAACACCTCGGCGGGCAGGCTCTCAAAATCGGGCAAGAAGCCGTTTTCCTCGGTCACTGGCACGAAAACGGCCTCGGCCCCCACGGTCGCGGCGGCAATCGCATAGACTTGGTAAAACGGGTTCGGGATCAGCACCACCGGGCGCTTGCCGTTCTTGACCTCGGGGCACAGCGCGACAGCGGCGTTAAAAAGCCCCTCGCGCGTGCCATTCAGCGCCATGATCCGGTCTTCCGACACCTGCGCCTTAAAACGCCGTGCGAGCCAGCCGGAAATAGCGCTCAGCAATTCGGGGGTGCCGTCATTCGCCGGATATTTGCCAAATTCGCCAAGGGTTTCGGCCAGCACCTCGCCCACGAAGGGGGGCATCGGGTGACGCGGTTCGCCGATTGACATGGCAATAGGGTCGCCGCCGGGTGCATGCGCATCCAACAGCCGCCGCAAACGCGGAAATGCGTATTCGGGCAGGTTCGCAAACCGCTCGGGATAGTCCATCTGTGCCTCATTTTCGGGGTCGTTGCGCCCCGTTTGCGATTAAAACTACTCAAGCGCGGCGGCTGCGTCCACCAAAAGCACACTCTTAGAGGGAGTGCCGCGCCTGATCTGTGACTTTTCAGCCAAGCGCGGCTTCAACCGCCATGCCCAGACGCAGCAATGCCTCTTCCCGCATCGGCTTGCCCATCAGCGACAGCCCGCACATCGGCTCGCCCGTTGGCAGCGTCAGTGCGCAAAGGCCGAAGATATTGGCAAGGCGGGTGTTGCGCAGCGCAAGCAGGTTTTCGGTTTCAAAATAGGCGGCATCGGTCAAAAGCCGCAAGGCATCGGGCGGCAAGATCGGCGCGGTTGGCACCAGCACGGCATCATACCCGGCGGTGGCGGCATAAAATTCCGCACGATGGCGGGCCAGATCATCCCAGCCCTTCACATACACAGCCGCGCTGATCTGCGCGCCGCCCCGGAAGCGCTGCAAAATCAGCGGATACATCTTCTCTGGCGCGGCTTCGATGGTGTCGTGCCACAGCCCATAGGCCTCTGGCGCGAATAGAATGCCGGAAAGGTCCATCGCCGGGCTAACCATTGGCAGCGCCATATGCTCGACCGTCGCGCCTGCGCGCGCAAGTTTGGCCACGGCACTTTCAAAGCCCCGTGCTGGGGCCTCCCGGATACTGTCAAAGGGTAGGCCATCCAGCACCAAAAGCCGCGCACCATCGAGCGTTGCCCCGCGCAAATCGGGGGCTTTGGTGCCTTCCAAAGCGGCAAGCACCAAAGCGCAATCTTCCACTGTGCGGGCCAGCGGACCGACCGTGTCAAACCGCTTGCACAGCGGCACCACCCCGCGGGTGGAGACCCGCCCGTGTGTGGTTTTAAGCCCGACAATATCGTTCCATGCCGCCGGAATGCGCACCGAGCCGCCGGTGTCAGACCCTACCGCCGCCGCCGCCAGCCCCAACTTGACCGAGACCGCCGCGCCCGAGCTAGACCCCCCCGGAGCCAAGCCGCGCGTCACCGCATTGGGGGGCGTGGCGGTGTTGGGGTTTAGCCCAAGGCCGGAAAAGGCGAGTTCGGTCATATGCGTTTTGCCCAAACAGACCGTGCCCGCCAGTGAGGCTTGGCGCAGCACCTCGGCATCTTCGTTGGGCACGCGCCCGGCCAGCAAAAGCGAGCCTGCCTCTGTCACCGTGCCGGCACTGTCAAACAGGTCTTTCCAACTCAGCGCCACGCCATCCAGCGGGCTGCGCCCCAAGCCGTCCAAAAGCCGTGTGCGCGCGGCCATGGCCTCAAACCGAGCGCGATCTGCGGTCAGCCTTGCATAGACATCGTGGCGGGGTTCGGCCGCCTCCAGATAGGATTCCGCCAATTCGACCGGGTCCAGCCGCCCCTCGGCCATCGCCTGTCCTTGTGCTGCCGCCGACCAGAACCGCTCTAGCATTCCCGCCTCCTCGCCCACAGGGTGTATTCTTCGCAAGCTAGCCCTCGCTTGGGCAATGGACAATCCCGCAGCACGCGCCATATTGGGCGCATGACACAGGATTCCGACGTTCTTATCGCTGGTGGCGGCCTAAATGGCCCCGCGCTTGCCTTGGCCCTTGCTCAAGCGGGGCTGAGCGTGACCGTGATTGACGCGGCGCCCGCAACGCGCCGCGCCGAGGATACATTCGATGGCCGCGCCTATGCGCTGGCACTTGGCTCGCAAAAGCTGCTGACCGCGCTTGGCCTTTGGCCCGCGGTCGCCGCCGAAGCGCAGCCGATCAATGATGTGAAAGCCTTTGACGGTCGCCCCGGCGAGGGGGTGGCCCCGTTCTTTTTGCATTTCGACAGCCGCGAGCTGGATCAAAAGCCCGTGGGCTACATGCTCGAAGATCGGTTTCTCTATCGCGCTTTGATGGCGGCGGTGGAAGCCAATCCGCAGATCACGCTGATCTCCGAAACCTCGGTTGTAGCGCAAGAAGAACTGCCCGGCGGCATTAAGGCGACGCTTTCTGATGGTCGCAGCCTGACGGGCAAGCTTTTGGTGGGAGCCGATGGGCGGCGTTCTGGCGTGGCCGAGCGTGCAGGCATCACCCGTGAGGGTTGGGGCTATGGCCAAACCGCGCTTGTGGCCGCGATTGAACATGAAAAGCCGCATGAAGGTATTGCCTATCAGATGTTCATGACCTCGGGTCCGCTGGCGATCTTGCCGCTGACGGGCAATCGCTCTTCGATTGTCTGGAGCGAGCGGGATGAAAACGCCGCCGTGGTGCAAAAGCTTGATGACGCGGATTTCATGGCGCTTGTCCGCCCGCGCTTTGGTGATTTTCTGGGGGAAATTCGGCTGGCCGGACCGCGCTTTAGCTACCCGCTCAATCTGACGCTTGCGAAAGCCTATGTCGCGCCGCGCGTCGCGCTGATCGGCGATGCTGCGCATGGGGTGCACCCGATCGCGGGGCAGGGGCTCAACCTTGGCCTGCGCGATGTCGCTGCTTTGGCAGAAGTGGTGATTGAGGCGTTGCGCCGGGGCGAAGATTACGGCACGACCTTCGTGCTCGACCGGTATCAAACTTGGCGGCGGTTTGACTCCACCGCGATGGCTTTGGGCATGGATGCGGTGAACCAGCTCTTTTCGAATGATAATCCGGTCCTGCGCGCGGGGCGCGATTTGGGCATGGGGATCGTGCAAGCAATTGGCCCGCTGCGGCGCGGTTTTATGCGGCAAGCCGCAGGGATCGCTGGCCCCTTGCCCAAACTGATGCAGGGTCGCCCGGTCTAAGCGTTACTTCAGCCGCCGCGCCTCATCGGCGAGCAAAATCGGAATGCCGCCGCGGATCGGATAAGCGAGCCCGGCGGCTTTTGATACCAATTCCTGCCGCTCGGCATCATAGCGCAGGGTGGTTTGCGTGAACGGGCACACCAGCGCCTCCAGCATCCGCCGATCAAACCCACCGCGCTGCGATTCTGGCACCACGGCGTGCAGGTTTTCGGCCTCCGCCTCACTCATTGCTTGCGTTCCTCGCCGCCACCATGCAGCACAAATTCCAACAGCGTGATCAGCGTTTCGCGCCGCGTGGTCAGGCTTGGGGCCTCAAGCAGGGCTTGTTTGTCTTCGGGTTCGAGTGGCAAGAGCATCGAAAGCGAGTTGATCAGCAACTCATCTTCCGCATCTTTTAGCGCTTCCCAATCGGTGTCCAACCCTTGCGCATGGAAATACCGCGCGAGCGTTTCCAAAAAGGTTTCGCGGTCAAATTCCGGGTCATGTTCGGTCATGCCCAGATCGCGCTCAAAATGCGCCCAACTGACTTCCGCGCGCCGATAGGGGGTGAATCCCTCAATCTCTTTGCCAAGGCGAAAGCGCGACACGCCTGAAAGCGTGATCATATAGCGGCCATCTTCGGTTTCCGAAAAACCGGTCAGCCGCCCGGCGCAGCCAATTACGGAAAGCCGCTCTTCGCCATCGCGCCCCTTGCAGGGTTGGATCATGCCAATCAGCCGTTGCGGCGTTTTCAGGCAATCTTCCACCATCTGCAAATAGCGCGGCTCAAAGATATGCAGCGGCAACCGCCCCCGAGGCAGCAAAAGCGCCCCGGGCAACGGGAACAGCGGGATCTGGTCTGGCAGGTCACTGGGCTTGATCATAAGCATCAAATAGCCCGCCTCTCGCCTCAGGCAAATATCATCGACGAGAGCCGACGGCGCCCTTTGGCAACAAGCGGATCGGTCGGTTTAAGCGCGTCAAAAATGGTGAAAAGCTGCGTTTTTGCGGCAGCCTCGTTCCATTCGCGGTCACGCCGGAAAAGCTCCAACAGTTGCTCGACCGCTTCTTCTACCTGACCCGCCGCATGAAGCGCGGTGGCATAGTCAAACCGGGCCTGATGATCGTCGGGGTTGGCCTCGATCTTGGCTTTCAAATCATCAAGCGGGCCAGCTTCAGCGGCTTGTTTGGCAAGCGCGAGTTGCGCGCGCGCGGCCTCAACCGGGGCGGCGGTGGCAATTTTTTCCGGCGCGGCGGCAAGCAGTTGTTCGGCTTGATCCAGATTGCCGGTGGCCAGATGCGCCCGCACCAGCCCGCCATAGGCTTCCGCGTTTTCGGGCTCTTCACCCAAGATTGCGGCGAAGGTCTCGGCGGCATCAACGGCCGCGCCTTGGGCAAGCATTTCCTCAGCGGCGGCAATCGCTTCACCAAGCCCGCCATCCCCCGCAAGTGCGGCGAGTTTTTCAACGAATGCCTTCACCTGCGAAGCGGGCACCGCGCCTTGGAACATATCCACCGGGCGGCCTTCAAAGAACGCCACAACGGTGGGGATAGATTGCAAAGGCAGGCCCTGTTGCGCCAGCGCTTGGGCGAGGCGTTGGTTGTCATCAACGTTGATCTTGGCCATCAGCACTTTGCCCTTGGCGGCATTCACCGCCTCTTCAAGCATCGGGCCAAGCTGTTTACACGGGCCGCACCAAGGCGCCCAAAAGTCAACAATCACCGGGGTCGCCATCGAGGCATCGACAACCTCGGCCATGAAATTCGCCTCGGTGACGTCTTTCACATAGCTTTGCGCTGGGGTGGTTTCGGTTCCGAACATGGAAATCCTCTTTCGCGGTCTTTGCCCCTATATGCGGTGCCACTTGCACCACGCCAAGGGGCCATATCTCAAAGATCGAATGTGGCGAAGACGGGCGCGTGATCCGAGGGCTGTTCCCAGCCCCGCACCGCGCGCAGAATGCGGCTGGAATGCGCGGCGCTCGCAATATCGGGCGTGGCCCACAGATGGTCGAGCCGGCGGCCTTTGTCGGCCCCATCCCAATCGGGCGAGCGATAAGACCACCACGAATAAAGCCGCCCCTCGGGGATGTCTTTGCGGGTGACATCGACCCAATCGCCCGCTGCTTGCACCTGCGCGAGATGCTCCACCTCAATCGGCGTATGCGACACGATCTTCAAAAGCGCCTTGTGGTTCCACACGTCATCTTCGCGCGGGGCGATGTTCAAATCCCCCACGAGGATCGACTTTTGCGGTTTGGCGGCCATGAAATCATCGCGCATATGGGTCAGGAAATCGAGCTTTTGGCCAAATTTCACGTTTTGCTCTCGGTCGGGCACATCGCCGCCTGCGGGCACGTAGAAATTGTGGATCGTCACCCCGTTTTCGAGCTGCCCGGCAATGTGGCGGGCGTGGCCGAGGTTGGCGTAATCTTCGGCTGCAGCCTCTTCCATCGGCAGTTTCGATAGGATCGCAACGCCGTTATAGCCCTTTTGACCGCGTGCCACCATGTAGCGGTAGCCCAAGGCTTCAAAGGCCGCGAAGGGGATCTTTTCGACCGGGCTTTTGCATTCTTGCAGGCATAAAACGTCCGGGGCTTCCTCGGTCATCAAGCGGCACACCAGCGCCTCGCGCAGGCGGACCGAGTTGATGTTCCAAGTGGCGAGGGTGAAGGTCATGCGTCTCTCCTTTGGGCGCGCGAGAATGGCCCGGCATGGCCAAAAGGGCAAGGGCGGGGCTTACCCTTCCCAGCCCGAGATCGACTTCACCTCACAAAATTCTTCAATCCCCCAGCGCCCGCCTTCGCGCGCACGGCCCGAGGCGCGCACCCCACCAAAGGGTGCCCCCGCGCCACGGCTTTGCCCGTTCATCTCCACCATGCCCGCGCGCAGGGCCCGCGCCAGCCGATTGCGCCGTGGGCCATCTTGCGATTGCACGTAATTCGTCAGCCCATAGGGCGTGGCATTGGCGATGGCGACGGCCTCTTCTTCGCTGTCAAAGGGCATGATCGAGAGCACAGGGCCAAAGATTTCTTCGTTCATAATGGTCATCTCTGGCGTGCAATCGGCAAAGACCGTGGGGCGGATGTAAAACCCCTTGTTCAGGCCTTCGGGGCGGCCAAGCCCGCCCGCCACAAGCCGCGCGCCTTCTTTGATCCCGGTTTCGATCAGGCTTTGGATTTTCTCAAATTGCGCTTCATTCACCACCGGGCCGATATGGCGGCCCGCCTCATGCGCGGAGCCAACACGGGTTTGTGCTGCGACCTCGGAGGCAATCTCCAACGCGCGGTCATAGGCGGCGCGCTCCACCAGCATCCGCGTTGGCGCGTTGCAGCTTTGGCCGGAGTTTTGGAAGCAATGCCGAACCCCGCGCGCGACCGCCTTTTCATCGGCATCGGCAAAGATCAGGTTCGCGCCCTTGCCGCCCAGTTCAAGACAGACGCGCTTCAATGTCTCTGCCGCCGCTTTGGAAATCGCGCGCCCCGCACGGGTGGAGCCGGTGAAGGAGATCATTTCCACATCTGCATGGGTGGAAAGCTGCGTGCCCACGCCCAAACCATCACCGTTCACAAGGTTGAACACGCCGGGGGGCACGCCCGCCTCATGCACCATTTCCGCAAACGAAATGGCCGAAAGTGGCGCCTCTTCAGAGGGTTTGAGCACCATCGTGCAGCCCGCTAGCAGCGCCGGGATCACCTTGAGCGTGATCTGGTTCATTGGCCAGTTCCAAGGGGTGATCAGACCCACCACGCCCACCGGTTCATAAGCGATCATCGCGCCGGGCGTGCCATCGCCCAAGGGGTGCACCCAGTCAAAAGCTTTGGCGGCGGTGATGAAGTTGGTGATATGCCACGTGCCCGCCTCAACCTGAGAGGCCAGTGCCATGTCAATCGGTGCGCCCATCTCAAGGCTGATCGCGCGGGCCATTTCCTCCGCGCGGGCTTGGTAGAGGGTAAGGAGCCGTTCCACACAGGCCAGCCGCTCCGCCGGGGGCGTGGCGGCCCACCCCGGCCCGGCCTTGAGCGCGGCGGCCACGGCGGCATCGGTATCGGCCTGATCCCCCAGAGAAATGATCGCGCAGGGTTCTTCGGTCGAGGGGTCGATCACGAAATGGTCGCGCGGCATGGCGGGGGCGACCCAATGGCCGCCAATGTAGAACTCGCGTTTTTCGATCATGGCTCCCTCCCTGATCGGGCCAGCGTGACAGGGCGCAGAGTGCAACACAAGCCATCACTGTCAGGGGCGCTTTGCACAATGTTTGCGCTATCTGGTAACAAGACCTTACCAGTCATGCGCTTTCTGCATCGCGGCAATTCCGGATCGCCGTTTGTGCGCGCGCCTGCAACGCACTAGGTTAGCGGTATCGGGAGGAAAACTTTAAACCAACGAGGCTCACATGACCTTCGCCGCTTCCCTAGCTCTGCCCCGGCGCCTGACGCTGGAACCCATCGCCCGCAAGATCGAACAATTCCGCGCGGCCCGTGCACAGCACAGCAAATATCTTGCGCTGCTCGACGAGTTGCAAAACATGAGCAACCGTGACTGGGACGATATCGGTCTGTCGCGTTTGAACGCACATGAAATTGCCCGCCAAACTGTCTACGGCCGCTGAGAAAAGCTGAAGCTCTAACGCAACAGCCCCCGCCGATAGCGGGGGCTGCGCTCATTTTTAGGCTTGGTCAGATCAGCCCTCGGGCTGTTCTTCCTTTTTCTCGGCCACGATCTCTTCGCCGGTCTCTTGGTCGACCATCTTCATGCCAAGGCGCACCTTGCCACGATCGTCGAAGCCCAGCAGTTTGACCCAAACTTCTTGGCCTTCTTTCAGCGCTTCGTTCGGGTGGTTGAGGCGTTTGCCAGCGATTTGGCTGACGTGCACCAGACCATCGCGCTTGCCGAAGAAGTTCACGAAGGCGCCGAAATCGACGAGCTTCACGACTTTGCCGCGGTAGATTTTGCCTTCTTCCGGCTCAGCCACGATCGAATAGATCATGTCATAGGCCTTCTTGATGGCTTCGGCATTGGCCGAGGCGATCTTGATGATGCCGTCGTCGTTGATGTCGACTTTAGCGCCCGACACTTCAACGATCTCGCGGATCACTTTGCCGCCCGAGCCGATCACTTCACGGATCTTGTCGGTCGGGATCTGCATCGTTTCAATGCGCGGGGCATGGGCCGAGAATTCTTGACGGCCAGCCGAAAGGGCTTTGCTCATCTCGCCAAGGATGTGCATCCGGCCATCTTTCGCCTGCGCAAGCGCCTGCTCCATGATCGCCGGGGTGATGCCCGCAACCTTGATGTCCATTTGCAGCGAAGTGATACCGGCTTCGGTGCCCGCCACTTTGAAGTCCATGTCGCCAAGGTGGTCTTCGTCACCCAAGATGTCGGTGAGCACGGCCCATTTGCCGTCATCTTCCAAGATCAGGCCCATCGCCACGCCAGCCACCGGGGCTTTGAGCGGCACGCCCGCATCCATCATCGAGAGCGACCCGCCGCAGACCGAAGCCATCGAAGAGGAGCCGTTCGACTCGGTGATTTCCGACACGACGCGGATCGTGTAGGGGAAGTCGGTCGCTGCGGGCAGAACCGCTTGCAGCGCACGCCACGCCAGTTTGCCGTGACCGATTTCACGACGGCCGGGCGAGCCCACGCGGCCCACTTCGCCAACCGAGTAGGGCGGGAAGTTGTAGTGCAGCAGGAAGTTCGAGCGGTAGTTGCCGTTCAGCGCGTCGATGATTTGTTCGTCATCGCCGGTGCCGAGCGTGGTGACCACAAGGCCTTGGGTCTCGCCACGGGTGAACAGCGCCGAGCCGTGGGTGCGCGGCAGCATGCCGACTTCCGCCACGATCGGGCGAACGGTTTTGGTGTCACGGCCGTCGATACGGGCACCACCATTGATGATGTCACCGCGCAGGATGCCCGATTCCAGCTTTTTGATCGCCGAGCCGAGGTTGATGTCGGCCAGATCGTCTTCCGACAGTTTCGACTTGATCGTGTCGACCGCCGCCGAAATCGCGTTCGAGCGTTCTTGCTTGTCTTTGATCGCAAAAGCGGCGCGCATTTCGGCTTCGCCAGCTTCTTTCACCTTCGCATAGAGATCCGAGTAATCGGGCGGGGTGAAGTCGAAGGGCTCTTTCGCGGCGTCTTCGGCGAGCGAGATGATCAGGTCGATCACCGGTTGCATCGCGTCATGGCCGAATTTCACGGCGCCGAGCATTTCTTCTTCGGTCAGCTCATAGGCTTCCGATTCCACCATCATCACGGCGTCTTTGGTGCCGGCGATGACAAGGTCAAGGCGTTGCTCGGGATTGTCGCGCAGCTTGGTCATGTCGTCCATGGCCGGGTTCAGCACGTATTCGCCGTTCACAAAGCCCACGCGCGCGGCGCCGATCGGCCCCATGAAGGGAACGCCCGAGATGGTGAGCGCGGCGGAAGCGGCGATCATCGCCACAACGTCGGGGTCGTTCACGAGGTCGCACGACAGAACCGTGGCCATCACCAGCACTTCATGTTTGAAGCCCGGCACGAACAGCGGACGGCACGGACGGTCGATCAGGCGCGAGGTCAGCGTTTCCTTTTCGGAGGGACGCGCTTCACGCTTGAAGAAGCCGCCGGGGATTTTGCCCGCGGCATAGTATTTCTCTTGGTAGTGCACGGTCAGCGGGAAGAAATCCTGCCCCGGCTTCGCCTCTTTGGCGAAGGTCACGTTGGCCATGACCGAGGTCTCGCCCAAAGTGGCGATCACCGAGCCATCGGCCTGACGGGCAACCTTGCCCGTTTCCAGAGTGAGCGTTTCTTCGCCCCACTGGATCGATTTTTTCGTAACGTTGAACATCAGCGTATCCTGTCTGGGAGCACGCATGGGCCCGTCCCATGTCTCCCGGCATATGGCGGCCCCATTGCCGCCGCCCCCTATCCTTCGCATGTGTCCCGGGGGCGTGGACTCACGTCGCAGATGGGGCGCGCATACAGGAAAATAAGGCGTTTGGGAAGCATGGAGTTTGAAGGTGGCGCTGCAACTGTGGGTTTTGCAGTGATTCGCCGATGCATCCTGGGGTGTTTCGGCGCGCGGGCCGCATCACCGCCCCTCTCATCGCCAGAAATCCTTTTGCACAAAGAAAAAAGCGGCCCCGATGGGACCGCTTCGCATCATCTCTGCGCTTAGGCTTAGGCCAGCGCGAGGTTGATCGCCGATTCGCGACCGTCACGACCTTTTTCGAGGTCGAAGGTCACCGCTTGGCCGTCATTGAGGCCACGCAGACCGGCGCGTTCCACTGCCGAGATGTGGACGAACACGTCCTTGCCACCGGTTTCCGGGGCGATGAAGCCGAAGCCTTTGGTTTGGTTGAACCATTTCACGGTGCCGTTGGCCATCCGTCGTCTCCTTTTACATGCCGCCCGCGAAATTGCGGCGGCCCGGCTCAGTCACGTCACGATCGAGAACTACTGAAGCCGGTAACGGAGCAGGTCGTCGAGCTAGCGCGTTGCGCGGGAGTTGTATGCCCGCAAACGCACCGAAAAAGCAAGGAAATTGCAATGGTCATTGGGACGCGGGGCATTTTGGCACGCGACATTGCGGCCTATGGGGGGATCAGACGATCCGCCCCCAGAGGTCATAATCAGAGGCTTCTTCGACCTCGACGGTCACCATATCGCCGGGGCTAAGCCCCTCGAAATCTTCGTCGATGAAGAGATTTCCATCAATTTCGGGCGCATCGGCGCGGGTGCGGCAGGTGGCGCCCTCATCATCGACGGCATCGACCAGAACCTGTTGCAGGCTGCCCACTTTGGCTTCGAGCTTCGCTTCTGAAATCGCTTGCGCTTTTTCCATGAAACGGTCCCAACGCTCTTGCTTCACCGCGTCAGGCACATGGTCGGGCAGGTCGTTGGAGCGCGCCCCGGCCACGTTTTCATATTGGAAGCAGCCGACCCGGTCGAGTTGCGCCTCATCCATCCAATCCAGCAGATATTGAAACTCTTCCTCCGTCTCGCCGGGGTAGCCCACAATAAAGGTCGAACGCAGCACGATCTCGGGGCAATCGCGCCGCCACGCCGCGATTTCATCAAGCGTTTTGGCCGAAGCCGCAGGCCGCGCCATGCGTTTGAGCGTATCTGGGTGGGCGTGTTGGAACGGAATATCCAGATAGGGCAACACCAGCCCCTCCGCCATCAGCGGGATCATCTCGCGCACATGCGGGTAGGGGTAGACATAATGCAGCCGCACCCAAGCCCCCGAAGGCTGGGCGATCTGGCCCAATGCGCGGGTCAGGTCGGTGATATGGGCGCGCACCTCGCCCTCTTTCCACGGGCTCGCTTCATGCTTGCGGTCCAGCCCATAGGCCGAAGTGTCTTGGCTGATCACCAAGAGCTCCCGCACGCCCGCCTCCACCAGCTTTTCCGCCTCGCGCAGCACCGCATGCGCGGGGCGGCTCACCAGCTTGCCGCGCATATCGGGGATGATGCAGAATTTGCAGGCGTGGTTGCAGCCCTCAGAAATTTTCAAATAGCTGAAATGGCGCGGCGTCAGCTTGACCCCGGTGGGCGGCAGCAGATCGACAAACGGGTCGGGCTTGGGCGGCACCGCCCCATGCACGGCATCGAGCACCTGTTCATATTGCTCGGGCCCGGTGACCGCCAAAACTTTGGGATGCACCCCGGTAATAAACTCGGGCTCTGCGCCCAAGCAGCCCGTCACAATCACCTTGCCGTTTTTCGCCAAAGCCTCGCCAATCGCTTCAAGGCTTTCGGCCTTGGCGCTGTCAAGAAAACCACAGGTGTTCACAATCACCGCCTCGGCCCCTTGGTAAGAGGGCGAGATCGCATAACCCTCGGCCCGCAGGCGGGTGAGAATGCGCTCACTGTCCACCAGCGCCTTGGGGCAACCAAGGCTGACCATGCCAATGGTCGGCTGGCCGGGGCGCGGCGCATCAGTCATGTGCGCTTTGGGCGCAAGGTCGGGGCGGAGATCGGGCGGGTTCTGGCTCATGGCAGCGCTATACACCGGGAAGCCCTGCGACGGGAAGCGCCTTGCGCGAAAGCTGGTGACTGCGCAGGATGGCGCGGTATTGGAGGTGCCAGAATGGCCGATGCGGATTTGAGCGAAGCGTTTGCTTGGGCGGAGAAGCGGCTTGGGCGGGGGCTATTGCCGCGAGAGAGGGATTTTATCAAGACGGGGGGAGCGGCTTTCCCTGACGAATTCGATTGGAAGACCTCGAAACGTCCGGAGGCCGCGACCGACGAGAACCGCTTTGACGCACGGCTGATCTGCTGGCTGTTGACAAAGGATATTCCCGGCGTGATCTGCGGTCACGAGGGAATTGAGATTGCGGGGCTCTGGATCGAAAACACACTTGCTCTGCCGTTCGTGACCTGTGGTCGGTCTCTTACCTTGGCCGAGTGTGTTTTCGAGACTGCCCCGCTGCTGCAAGATACACACCTGCAACACCTGTTCCTCCCGGGATCAAAACTCCCCGGGCTGAATGCGCAGAGGCTAAATTGCGCGGGGGATGTGTTCCTTAGGAACGGGTTCGAATCCCAAGGATCGGTCGATCTCGCGGGAGCGCGTATCTCCGGAGCCTTGGAGTGCGACGGCGGCACGTTTTCAGTCACCGAGGGCCGCGCGCTGAATTGCAATGCCACCATGATCGGGGAGGGTGTGCTCTTGCGCGAAGGCTTCACCGCCTCGGGCGAGGTGAACTTCGTGGGGGCCAAGATCACCGGGCAACTCTCTTGCGATGGCGGCAGTTTCTCGGCACTGCAGGGTCGCGCCTTGAACTGCGATAGCGCCGTGATCGGAGCGAATGTGTTCTTGCGCAACGGGTTCACCGCCACGGGCGAGGTGAACTTCGTGCGGACAGAGGTGACAGGAAATCTTCGTTGCCGATCAGCAAAGATCGAGGGGGTTTTCGACGCCGAGGGCGCAAAGATCGGCGGCGGATTCTTCTGGGAAGAAATCTCTGGAGCCGTCGAAGCTCTCGACCTCACCGAAACCAGCGTTTCCCGCTTGACCGACGACACCGCCTCTTGGGCCTGCGTCGAAACCGCCAAACTCTCCGGATTCCGCTACGACTCGATTCAAAGCGCCATGACGGTGCAGGACCGCCTCGCTCTCTTGGCGCGGAAGGGGGAGCGGACGCTTCCTTCCCCAACAACAAAACCTTCAACGCGTAAAGATTTCGACCCGCAGCCTTATAGTCAGCTTGCCAAGGTTTACGAAAGCATGGGCCACCGAATTGATGCGGCAAAGGTGCGGTTTGCCCGCGATGAACGGCTTATGTGGGCGGCCTTTGCGCGGGCCATGGCGCAATCAAAGCCCGATACATTTGGGAAAGGGACCGCTATCCTTTCCCTTATTTGGGGCCGGATATATCGAGATACCTTTGGCTTTGGTCACGCCCCATTCAAAGCCTTGCGCACAGCGCTGTTGATCCTGATTGCGACGTGGTGGCTCTCCGATCAAACTTATCAACGCGGGGAATTTGCCCCCGCCTCGCCCGTGGTGCTAACTTCGGCGGAATGGTTCGTTGCCTCTCGGCTGGGGTGCAAAGCGCAACAAGTTGAAGGCTGCACCATGCCGTTGCAGCTTTGGGAGCAAAGCACCGCCTACCGCGATTACGAGACCTTTTCGCCCGCGCTTTATGCCCTCGATCTGTTCTTGCCGCTCGACACATTGGGGCAGGAAGATGCTTGGGCGCCTTCCAAAGATCGGGGCGCGTTCGGCCTAACGCTTTATTGGGCGCGTTGGGCTGTGCAGCTTTCGGGCTGGTTGCTTTTGGCCACGGCGGCGGCGGTGTTCACCGGGGTGCTGGGCAAGAAAGACTGAGCCTTCCCGCCCCAATCACTCAGTGAAAATGAGATATATGATTTAGATCACGGAAAGTTTATGCTCGCTGTGCAGAAGTCACGATGCGCGGGGTCGGGCCGGGGGCTTCGTGTGTCGGGAAGACCCAAAGCCCCTCTCCGGCGCTGATGGAGGACCCTATGAATTTCTCTGCGAAATCCCGTTTGGCTGGGGGCGTGGCGCTGTGCCTCGTGGCCGGGCTTCCCTTCGCGGCGCAGGCGACCGAAGGCTATTTTGCTCTTGGCTACGGCACCGCGCAACGCGGCGTGGCGGGCGCAGGTGTGGCTTTTAGCCAAGATGCGATGTCCGGCGCGATCAACCCGGCTGCCGTTGCCTCGGTCGGGCATCAGATGAATATGGGCGTGGAGCTGTTCGCACCGTTTCGGGAATATACCGGCACGGGCACCATGATGATTGCCCCCGGCACGGTGAAAAGCGACCAAAACATCTTTCCGGTGCCGAACTTCGCCTATAACCGCCCGCTCGCCAATGGCGCGGTCTTGAACTTTGCCGTTTATGGCAATGGTGGCATGAACACCTCTTACCCGGCTGTTGCGAATAGCGCGCTCGGCTGTGGCGGGGGCACCGGGGTCTTTTGCGGCGGCGAAGCGGGTGTGGACCTGACGCAGCTTTTCATTTCGGCGACCTATGCGAAAAAAGACGGGGCGTTTAGTTGGGGGATTGCGCCGACGCTCGCCATTCAAAGCTTTGGGGCAGAGGGGCTGGGCGCTTTCGCTGGGATGTCTGTCAGCGGGGCAAACATGACCAATATGGCGCATGAGCTGTCTTATGGCGTCGGGCTACGGCTTGGGATGCAATATGAGGTGAGCCCGCAGTTGACGCTTGGTCTGTCTGGGCAAACCCGGTTCGATATGTCGAAATTCGACAAATATGCCGGGCTTTTTGAAGATGGCGGGGATTTTGACATTCCGGCCTCGATCACCGCTGGTTTGGCCTTCAAGGCGCGCAGTGATCTGACGCTGCTTTTGGATGTGCAGCGCATTTTCTACAGCGATATCGGTGCGGTCGGGAATGCAACCGATGCCGGGGCCTTTGGGGCTGCGGGCGGCGCGGGCTTTGGCTGGGATGATGTGGATGTCATTCGCATCGGGGCCGAGTGGCAGCAATCGCCTGATATGACGTGGCGCTTTGGCTATGCCCATGCCACGAACCCAATTGGGCCGGAAGATGTCGCGCTGAACATTTTGGCGCCCGGCGTGGTCGAAGATCACTTCAGTGTGGGGGGCTCCAAACGGCTCAATGATCGCGATCAGCTTGATTTCTCGGTCAGCTATGTCTTGTCGAACAGCGTGTCGAACCCGTCGATTCCACTGGCAATGGGCGGCGGTGCTGTAGAGATCAAGATGCACCAAGTCTCTGCCGCGATTGGCTGGACCCGGAAGTTCTAAGCCTTTCTCCAGAAACAACAAAGGGCGCCACGCGGCGCCCTTTTTGCTTTGATTTTTGAACCGCTTAGCGGCGGCGGTCGCGGCGGGCGCTCATCGGTTGGAACGCCACCGAGACATGCGCCTCGCAATAGGGTTTGCCAGCTTGCGCGGGCAGGCCGCAGAAATAGAAATTATCCGTCGCCGGGTCGCCGATCGGCCATTTGCAGGTGCGCTCGGTCAGTTCCATCAGCGAGATTTTACGCGAGCGTTTTTCCACTTCGCGGACCGAAGCCAGCGTCTCGGGGCTGATTTCATTGAGCGAGGGCTGCGGCGGCAGCGGTTGGCCCGCGGGCACAATACCCGGTTTGCGCAGCGCAGGTGCCGGGGCCGCGGTGGGGGCGCTAGGCGCAGCAGCGGGCGCGGGCGTCGGGCGCGGGGTTGCGGCGGCAGCCGGGCGCACGGGCTCGACTTCAACCTCGGGTTCCGGGCGCGCGGCAGGGGCCGCAGCGGCGGGGGTGGGCGTGGGTTCCGGTGCGGCGGGTTTGGGCGCGGGCGCGGCGGCGGGGGCCGCAGCGGCGGCACTTGCGCCCCCTTCCACCCGGTTCGACAAGCCCAGCCGGTGAACCTTGCCGATCACGGCATTGCGGGTCACCCCGCCCAGTTCCTTAGCGATCTGGCTGGCAGATTGCCCCTCGGTCCACATCTTCTTGAGAAGTTCGACGCGTTCATCGGTCCAGGACATCGGCATACCTTCGTTGGCGCCCTTCGGGGGCGGTCTTGACCCATTCTAACCGGGACGTGGCGAGATACAACCGAAGACCCGGAAATTCAAGGCCTCGCGCGCGAGATCGCCTAGAACCGGGCTGCGGGGCGGCGCGACGAGAGCTGTAGGTTCGTCTCGGTGCGGCTGACACCCTCAAGACGGCGGATCTGCAGCAGCGTCTCGTCCAGTTCTGCCAAAGACCGCGCGCCAATTTCCGCGATCAGATCCCATTGCCCATTGGTGGTGTGCACGGCTTGCACCGGCGGCAGACCCAAAAGGCGCGTGACGATCTTTTCGGTTTGCCGCCCGTCGATGGCCAGCATCATCAGTCCGCGCACCGGGGCGGTGGCGATATCGGTGCGGGTGATCACTGTGAAGCCCGAAATTTCCCCCCGGTTCATCAGCCGCTCAATCCGCGCGCGCACCGTGGCGCGCGACAGACCCAAGTGCCCGGCAAGGTCAGAGACCGCCGCCCGCCCGTCGCGGCGCAAGGCCGCGATCAGGCGTTGGTCGGTGGTATCCAGCCGCTCAGGCCCGTGCGGTGCCTCGCCCCACATCGTTTAGCCCTTCGCCGCAAGGATCGAGGCTTCAAGGATATCAAGCGCCTCGTCAAAGATTGCATCGGGGATGGTGAGCGGCGCAAGGAAGCGGATCACATTGCCATAAACCCCGCAGGTGAGCAGGATCAGGCCGCGTTTCAGCGCTTCTTCGCGGATGCGGTTGGTCATTTCGGGGTTCGGCGTCTCGGTGCCGGCGACGTTGAATTCGACCGCATTCATGAAGCCGGGGCCGCGGATATCGACGATTTCCGGCACCGCGTCTTGCATCGCCGCCAAGCGTTGTTTGAGCCGTGCCCCCAAGCGTTCGGCGCGGGCGCAAAGGTCTTCTTCTTCGATCACATCCAAAACCGCATGGGCGGCAGCCACGGCAATCGGCGCACCGGCATAGGTGCCGCCCAGCCCGCCGGGGTTCGGGCTGTCCATAATTTCGGCTTTCCCGGTCACCGCCGAGATCGGGAAACCCCCGCCCAGCCCCTTCGCCATCGTGGTGAGGTCCGCCGCAACGCCGTGGTGTTCCATCGCGAAAAGCTTGCCGGTGCGGGCAAAGCCAGTCTGCACTTCATCGGCAATCAGCACGATCCCATGCTTGTCGCAAAGTTCGCGTAGCTTGCCCATGAACCCTTCGGGCACCGGGTAGAAGCCGCCTTCGCCCTGCACGGGTTCAACGATAATCGCCGCCACACGGCCCGGTTCGATATCCGCTTTAAAGAGCCGCTCCAGCCCCGCGACGGCCTCTTCGGCGCTCACGCCATGCAGCGGGCAGGGGAAGGGCAGGTGCCAAACATCATTCATCATCGGGCCGAAGCCCGCTTTATAGGGCGCGACCTTGCCGGTCAGCGTCATGCCCATGAAAGTACGGCCATGAAAGCCGCCCGCAAAGGCCACAACGCCCGCGCGCCCGGTATAGTGCCGCGCGATCTTCACGGCGTTTTCCACCGCTTCCGCCCCAGTGGTCGCAAAGATGGTTTTCTTCGCAAAATCCCCCGGCACCAGCGCGTTCAACCGCTCAGCCAGCGCGAGGTAGTTTTCATAAGGCACGACTTGGTGGCAGGTGTGGGTGAACGCATCCAATTGCTTCTTCACCGCCTCGATCACCTTTGGGTGGCGGTGCCCGGTGTTCACCACCGCGATGCCCGCCGCAAAGTCGATATATCGGGTGCCGTTTTTGTCCCAGATCTCCGCATTCTCTGCCCGTTCGGCATAGATCTGCGTCGTCATACCAACGCCCTTGGCGATGGCGTCTTGGCGGCGTGCGGTGAGTTCCGGCGAGGTCTGGACAGTCATGGGGGGCTCCGATTCGAGATGCCCCATCCTTCATCACTTTGCATTTTTTCTGCAAGAAAATTCTTGTCAGTTTCGGTGGCAGGGCGCATCTTCTGGGCGTAAGGCTGCAAAAATGACTGATCCATTGCCCAAACCTGTTTCATCCAACGCGGAACCAGATGCGCCGCCCCCGCTTTTTCGGGTGACCGAGGCGGCACGCGCGGCGGGTGTTGCGCCCTCCACCCTGCGGCTGTGGGAGAAGCAAGGCTTGGTGACACCGCAGCGCCGTGCCTCTGGGCAGCGGCTTTACGCGGCGGCGGATGTGGCGCGGTTGCAGCGCATCGCTTATTTGCGGCGCGAGGCGGGGTTGAACCCGGCGGCCATTCGGGCCGCGCTCGAAAGTGAAAACAGCGCCCCCACTGAGGCCGCGATCACCAATGAACCACTTGGCGCGGCTTTGCGCCAATTGCGCCAAGCGCGCGGCGAAACGCTGGAGGCGGTGGCGCAGGCCGTTGGGGCCTCGGCCTCTGGGCTCAGCACGCTTGAGCGCACCGGGGCAGGCGTGTCGTTCAAGACGCTTGCCGATCTCGCGCAATATTATGGCACCACGGTCTCGCGCCTGTCTGGGCAGGAAGAAGAGGGGCATCCCGTCGTGCGCGCGGGCGCGGCGCGGATTTGGCCGATGCCGGTCGAGGGCGTGCGGGTCGAGGTTTTGGCTGAGGGCGAGCGGCAGATGGATTGCCACCGCTTCATTCTCGCCCCCGGTGCCGCGTCTGAGGGCGGCTATGGCCATGCGGGCGAAGAGTTTATCACCGTGATTGAGGGGCGCTTTCGCATCACCCTAGATGGCGATGAACTGCACGAACTTGGCCCCGGCGACAGCATCTATTTTGAAAGCCGCCGCCCGCATGCTTGGGCCAATGCCGCCGATGGGCGCACGGTGGTGATCTGGGTGAACACGCCGCCCACGTTCTAGGGCACACCTTTGCGTGAGGCGACTTGCGTCGTCGTCTGGGCAAGCGCAGTCTCGTCCAAATTGATGGAGTGCCCATGCGCCCGAGCCTGCTGCTTGTTCTGGTCCTTGCCCTTGCCGCCTGCAAGGAAGAGGCGCCCAAACCTTTGACCGATCCGCTGAACTTGCTCGATCACGCGAGCCAATGGCATGTGTTCGATATTGCGGGAATGGTGGTGCCCGATGGGATCGCGGTCACGATGACCGCGCCCGAACCGGGGGTGATTGCAGGGCAATCTGGCTGCAACCGCTATTCTGGCCGGGTCGAGATGCGTGAAAACCTGTTGCATGTCGGCGCGCTGAGCGGCACCCGGATGATGTGCCCGCCCACGCAGATGGAGGTGGAGCAGGCCTTCCATTCCACGATTGGCCGCGCCAAGGGGCTGCGGCTTGTGGGCGAGACGCTGGAATTCACCGATCTTGAAGGCAAGCCGCTGATCCGTGCGCATAAATGAGCCCCGCTTGACGCCGCCACAGGTTTCCGAAAGGCTCGCCTCATGTTCCCGATCCGCGATCACAACCCGTCGAACCGCACGCCTTGGGTCACTTGGGCGATCATTGCGCTCAATCTTATCATCTATCTGCTCACCGTAGATTGGGGGGGCAATATGCGCGGGCTGTGGCTGCAGGGCGCGCTGTATCCCGAGGCGGTCACGCATGGCGTCTGGCTGCATGGGCTGTTCACCTACATGTTCTTACATGCCGGGATCATGCATATCGGCGGTAATATGCTGTTTTTATGGGTCTTTGGCGACAACTTAGAAGACCAGCTTGGCCATTTTGGCTTTGCGATCTTTTACCTGCTGGGCGGGTTGGCTGCCGCGGCCGCGCAGATCGCGCTTGAGCCCCATAGTTCGGTGCCAATGGTTGGGGCCTCCGGCGCGGTGGCGGCGGTGATGGGGGGGTATTTGCTGCTTTTTCCCCGCGCCCGTGTCGATATTTTGGTGATCTTCATCATCATCTACAAAATTTTCACCCTGCGCGCCTTTTGGGTGCTGGGGGCATGGTTCGCGTTTCAGCTGTTTAACAGCCTTGGCGCGGGCAGCGATGGCGTGGCCTATATGGCGCATGTGGGGGGCTTCGTGGCGGGCGTTGCGATGATTTTGCCGCGCTTTTTGCGCCTTGGCGGCCCGGCGTTTTGGGGGCAAACGCAGGGCCAACCGCCCCATCCGTCCATCGACTATCAAGCGACCTCGGTGCCGATCGTGCCACGCAGGCGGCGCTAACCGCCTTTGCGATCGGCGCGGATAAAGGCTGCCGCGCGTTCCGCAATCATGATCGTTGGGGCATTGGTATTGCCGCCCAAAAGCTGCGGCATGACCGAGGCATCAACCACCCGCAGCCCTGCAATGCCGCGCACCCGCAGTTTTGGGTCCACCACGGCCTGCTCATCGGTGCCCATCCGGCAGGTACCAACGGGGTGATAAACGGTATCGGCGCGGGCGCGGATATCGGCCATGATCGCCGCATCTGACCCATCATGCGGGTACAGCCGCTCGCCCCGCCACGGCGCCAACGGCGCTGCCGAGGTGATCTTTTCCAGCACCTGTCCGGCGCGCAGCATCAGCGCTTCATCGCGCGCATCCGCCAAAAAGGCGGGGTCAATCAGCGGCGCTTTGCGCGGGTTCTTTGAGGCCAGACGCAGCGTGCCGCGCCCATGGGGCCTCAGGGCACAGATATGGGCAGACCAGCCATTGGCTGTATGCATCTTGCGCATGTGCTGATCGACGATGCCGACAACGAAATGCATCTGTAAATCCGGGATCGGCGCATCAGGCGCGGAGCGCAAGAACGCCCCGCCCTCTGCCATGGGGGAGGCAAAAAGCCCCTCGCCATGTTTGCGCCAGCCCCCTGCGGCGCGGGCAAGCCGCATCAGCCCGCCGGGGTTCAGCCCCACCACATCGCGCCGGGGCGAGGTGTAGGAAATGATGTAATCAAGGTGGTCATGCAGGTTTTCACCCACACCGGGCAGGTTATGGTGCACCGCAATGCCAAGGCTTTGCAGATGCGCGCCGGGGCCGATGCCCGAAAGCATCAAAAGCTGGGGCGAGCCAAAGGTACCCGCCGACACAATCACCTCTGCCCGCGCCTCAACCCGCAACCGCTTGCGGCCTTGGCGCACCAAAGCACCCACCGCGCGCCCATCTTCAAGCAGGATTTTTTCCGCGCGGCTGCGGGTGAGCACAGTCAGATTAGGGCGCTGCATTGCCGGGTGAAGATAGGCGGCAGCCGCCGAACAGCGCTCGCCCTTGTGCGGCCCATCCCAAAATTGCGTGACTTGGTAGAGCCCTGCGCCTTCTTGGTCCGGCCCGTTGAAATCCTTATTCGGCGCGCAGCCGACTGCGCCGCAAGCCTCGATAAAGGCTTGCGAGATTTTGCGCGGGCGGCGTTGATCGCCCACTTGCAGCGGCCCGGCATCGCCATGCAAGGCGCACACCCCGCGCATATTGCGCTCGGACGTTTTGAACCACGGCAGGCAATCCCCCCACGCCCAGCCTGTGGCCCCCATCTCGGCCCAGCGATCATAGTCGGAGGGGTGGCCGCGCACATAAAGCATTGCGTTAATGGCCGAAGAGCCGCCCAAACCCCGCCCACGCGGCTGGAACCCCCTCCGCCCGTTGAGCCCCGGTTGCGGAACGGTGTGCAGTGCCCAGTTGTGCGCGCGCAAATAGCCCGGCACCAAAGCCGCCACCAATGCGGGTGCCCGCACCAAAATATCGCGCGCCTCGTCCCCCGCCTCGACCAAGCAGACGGAAACATCGGCATCTTCGCTGAGCCGTGCTGCCAGAACCGCGCCCGCCGAGCCGCCGCCCAAGATCACATAATCAAATTGCAAAAAGGCCCCTCCCGGATGGGAGGAGCCTAACCTGTTTTTGCCCTTTGCACAGCGTGACTTGCGTCACGCGACGCGCGGTTATTTGCGTTGCGTGCCGCCGGTGGCTTTGGTGACCTTATCGACCACCTTTTGCGCCACGGCCTCAATCTCGGCATCGGTCAGCGTTTTGTCGCGCGGTTGCAGCCGCACCGAAAGCGCGATCGACTTTTTGCCAGGGCCCATCTGTTCTTCGGCTTTCGCGCCGGTGAACTGGTCAAAGACCGAAACCGCCTCGATCAGCGCTTTATCGGCGCCGTAGGCGGCGTTTACGGCGGTGATCGCCTCGACGCCCGCATCCACCACAAAGGCGAAATCGCGCTCCACGGCATGCAGATCGCTCAGTTTCAGCGCGGCGCGGGTGGGGGTTTTCACCTTCGGGAAGGGCACGGCAGCGATATGCAGCGTGAACGCGACTGCCGGGCCTTTCACGCCCATTTCGCGCAGCACTTTCGGATGCACTTCGCCAAAGCTCGCCATCAGGTTCGGCCCAAGCGCGATATTGCCCGACCGGCCCGGATGGAACCAGCCCGCCACCTTGCGGTTGATTTGCGCGCGTGCAGGCGCACCGATGGCGCTCAGCACGGCTTCGACATCGGCCTTGGCGTCATAAACATCCACCGCGCGGCGCGAGCCCCACGGGTCGCGAGGGGCGGATGCGCCAACCAAAAGACCCGCCGCTTGCAGCACTTGGTCGCCCGGTTCGCCGCCGGTGAAGGCCGGCCCAACCTCAAACAGCGCCAGATCGGCAAAGCCACGCGCTTGGTTGCGCGCAGCGGCTTGTAAGAGCCCCGGCAAAAGGTCCGGGCGCAGATGGGTCATTTCCGAGGAAATCGGGTTTTCAAGCCGCGTGGCCTCGGCCCCGCCGCCAAACAACGTGGCCGATTTCGCGTCAATGAAGCTGTAGGTCACGCATTCATTGTAGCCAAGCGCGGCAATCGTGCGGCGCACCGTGCGTTCGCGCACTTGCAGCGGCGTCAAAATGGCATCGGGCACGCCCGTGGTTTCACGCGCCATCGGCTTGCCCTCAAGCTTGGTGAGCGAGGCGATCCGCGCCACTTCCTCGACCAGATCGGCTTCGCCCAAAACATCGGGGCGCCAGCTCGGGGGCGTGGCCATATCGCCCTCAAGCGTGAAGCCAAGCGCGGTGAGCGTTTCGCGTTGCGTCGCTTCCGGGATCTCCATCCCAACAAGCGAGATCACGCGGGCCGGGTCGAGCTTATAGGCGCGGGTGGTATCCAGCGGCGCACCGTCCGAGACCACGTTCGAGGCTTCACCACCGCACAGGTCCAGCACCATTTGCGTCGCCAGTTCCAGCCCCGGCAGCGTGAAGGCCGGGTCCACGCCGCGTTCAAAGCGGTAGCGCGCATCGGAGTTGATTTTCAGCGCGCGGCCCGTGGCGGCAATGGTGATCGGGTCCCAATAGGCGCTTTCGAGGAAGACATCGGTGGTCTCTTCTGTCGCGCCCGAAAGCTCGCCGCCCATGATCCCGGCCAAGCTTTCGGGCTCTTTATCGTCGCAAATCACCATTTGGCCGGTGCTCAGCGTGTAGGTCTTGCCATCCAGCGCCAGCAACTCTTCGCCGCCCTTGGCGGGGATGATCCGCAGATTGCCCGCCACTTTCGCCGCGTCAAAGACGTGGAGCGGGCGGTTCAGATCATAGGTGAAGTAGTTGGTGATATCGACCAAGGCCGAGATCGGGCGCAGGCCAATCGCCATCAGCCGCGCTTGTAGCCAAGCGGGCGAGGGGCCGTTCTTCACGCCACGGATCAAACGCCCAGTGAAATGCGGGCAGCCTTTTTCTTTCAGCGCCGGGTCAATTTGCACCGAAATCGGGCTGTCAAATCCGCCCGGCACCGATTCCACTTCGAGCGGTTTCAACTGGCCGATGCCGCGCGCGGCCAAATCCCGTGCCACACCGCGCACGCCCAACGCATCGGGGCGGTTCGGCGTGATCGCGATTTCAATCACCGGGTCCACCGCTTCGGGGCGGTTTTCGGCCAACCAGTCGATGAATGTGTCGCCGACCTCGCCCGAGGGCAGTTCGATAATGCCGTTATGCTCGTCCGACAGTTCCAACTCGCGTTCGGAGCACATCATCCCGTGGCTCTCGATGCCGCGAATTTTGCCCACGCCCAAAGTGACATCAATGCCCGGCACATAGTCGCCCGGTTTCGCCAAAACGACGGTGATGCCTTCACGCGCATTCGGCGCGCCGCAAACGATGACCTTCTCGCCCTCGTTCGTCAGCACTTTGCACACGCGCAGCTTATCCGCATCGGGGTGCTTTTCGGCATGCAGCACTTTGGCCAGCGTGAAGGTGGCAAGCTTCGCCGCCGGGTTCACGACTTCCTCAACCTCAAGGCCAAGGTCGGTGAGCGCTTCGGCGATCTCCTCCACCGAAGCGTCGGTGTCGAGATGGTCTTTCAGCCAGGAGAGGGTGAATTTCATAGCGTGATCCCCAGCTTTTCAGCGGCTGCCTCTTTCATATAAACAACCGCAATATCTTTCATGATGCCCAAGGTGACTCCGCCCATTTTGGCAGCTCCCTCTTTTGTTTTTTGCCAAATCCCTTCGTCGCGGATCGCGTCTAAGTAGTCGTGCCCCGCACTTGCAACGCTCATCGTCGCTCCTGCAAACCTAGACAATTCAAGCGCAGAACCACCGATGTAGGAGTTGCCTGATTGGTCGAAAACTCGAATGAAGCTGATCTCGTTTAGAAGATGAAGGTGATACCTTTCCTCTTCCGACGTCGCTATGTCGGCTACGAGAATGATCGCTTCATCGCGATCTGCGGCCTTGAGCAGTAACTGCCGCACAATTTCGGGATCACGCTTCACTTACTCAAGCCCCCAAACACCGTCGGCAAATCGAGCGCGGCAAAGCCGTAGTGGCGCAGCCAGCGTAGGTCGCTTTCAAAGAACGCGCGCAGGTCGGGGATGCCGTATTTCAGCATGGCCAAACGGTCGATGCCAATGCCGAAGGCAAAGCCTTGGTATTCCTTCGGGTCGATCCCGGCGGCGCTGAGCACTTTGGGGTGCACCATGCCCGAGCCAAGGATTTCCATCCACGAATTGCCCTCGCCAATCTTCAACTGGCCATTGTCCCACGAGCAGCGAATATCCACTTCGGCCGAGGGTTCGGTGAAGGGGAAGTGGCTGGCGCGGAAGCGCAGTTCGACCGAGGGCACCTCAAAGAAGGTTTTGCAGAACTCTTCGAGCACCCATTTCAGGTTCGCCATCGAGATGTCTTTGCCAATCGCCAGACCCTCGACTTGGTGGAACATCGGGGTGTGGGTTTGGTCCATATCCATGCGGTAAACACGGCCCGGCGCGATGATGCGGATGGGCGCGCCTTGCGCTTGCATGGAGCGGATTTGCACCGGGCTGGTGTGGGTGCGCAGCACATGCGGCGGGCGCGGGTCAGCCGCGTCGCGCGCCATGAAGAACGTGTCATGCTCTTGGCGGGCGGGGTGTTCGGGCGCGATGTTGAGCGCGTCGAAGTTATACCAATCGCTTTCCACCTGCGGGCCTTCAGCCACGGCAAAGCCCATATCGGCAAAGATCGCGGTGACTTCATCCATCACTTGGGAAACCGGGTGGATCGTGCCTTGGCGGCGCGGGCGGCCCGGCAGCGTCACATCCAGCCATTCCGATTGCAGGCGCGCTTCAAGCGCCGCATCGGCAAGTGCCTCTTTCTTCGCGCGCAGGGCGGCGTCGATCTCGTCTTTCAGACGGTTCAGCGCGGCGCCGGTGGTTTGACGCTCTTCCGGGGTCATTTTGCCCAGTTCGCGCATTTTCAGGCTGATCTCGCCCTTTTTACCCAGCGCGGCCAGCCGCAACTCTTCCAGGCTCGCCTCATCGGAAGCGGCCTCGATGCCTTCGAGATATTTCGCTTTAAGCACATCGAGCGCGGTCATGACGTCTCTCCTTGGGGTGGTTGCGCTGTTCATACCGCGCCGCGCCCCGATTTCAAGCAGATCAAAGAAAAACCCCCGCGAGGGCGGTGCCGCGCGGGGGTTAATGTGTTCCCGAAAGGGGAAATTAGGCAGCGGCCGCGGCAGCCTTCGCCTTTTCGACGATGGCACCGAACGCTTCCGGCTCAGCGATCGCGAGATCGGCCAGAACTTTGCGGTCCACTTCGATCCCGGCAAGCGCCAGACCGTTGATGAAACGCGAATAGGTCATATCGGCGTCGAACGCGCGCACAGCAGCGTTGATACGCTGGATCCACAGCGCGCGGAAATTCCGTTTGCGCTGTTTACGGTCGCGGGTGGCGTATTGGTTCGCCTTGTCGACGGCTTGGGTCGCGGTACGGAAGTTACGCGAACGGGCCGAGTAGTAGCCTTTCGCTTTCTTCAGAACTTTTTTGTGCGAGGCGTGAGTCACCTTGCCGGATTTAACGCGGGACATGTTTCAGGCCTCCTGATCAGCGGTTGTAGGGCATGTATTTTTTGACGATCTTCGCGTCCGCATCGGACAAGATCATCGTGCCCGCGCTGTCGCGGATGAACTTGGTGGTGCGCTTGATCATGCCGTGGCGCTTACCAGCCGGACCAGCAATAACTTTGCCGGACGCGGTGAATTTGAACCGCTTTTTGGCGGCCGATTTTGTCTTCATCTTGGGCATTTTCATCTCCTTTTCGAGAGTGAACGCACGACTCGGCATGCCACTATTGGCCGGCCGCGCGGGGTAGGTGGGGGCCTTTAGACTGCCCCGCAGCTTTTGGCAAGGGAAAACCGACCTTGTTCTATTGGTTCAGGAGCCAAGCCAGAACGCGGGTGAACGCGGCGGGGATCTGGTCGGGCGTGTAGCCGCCCGGCCGTGAGATGAAGGCGAAGAGGATCAACCCGCCGCCCACCAGCACCGCAATCGCGGCGGCGCGGGGCGGGCGGCTATCGGAAAAGGCAGAAATCACCGCCGGGATCGCAAACGCGGCCACGATGATGCCCAAAACAAGATAGAGATCGGCGTTATGCATCGTGGCCTCCGGAGTCTTCGTTAACGAAGGTTACTCCGGGTCGGTGCGGTAGATCAATCGTTCGTCACAAGGCGCGACGCGCAAGATGTTGGTGGTGCCGGTCACGTTGAAGGGAACACCGGCCACAACGATGATCTGGTGGCTTTCATCGGCAAAGCCATAGTCGCGCGCCGCACGGGCGGCATTGACCACAGCTTCTTTGAAGCGGCTCACCTTATCGCAGCGCACCGCATGCACGCCCCAGTTCAAGCACAGCTTGCGCAGGGTTTGCGTGATCGGCGACAGCGCAATGATCGGTACGCGCGGGCGTTCGCGGCACACCAGACCCACGGTTTTGCCCGATTGGGTGTAGCAGCAGATCGCCGAAACATCGGTGGTTTCGGCGATTTCGCGCGCCGCAGCCACGATGCCATCGGTCACCGTTTGGCGCACCGCCGAGCGGCTGGCCTCGATGATGTCGCGGTAGGTGCTGTCGCTTTCGACCGATTGGGCGACCGCGTTCATCGTCTGCACCGCGTCAATCGGGTAGCGCCCGGCCGCGGATTCCGCCGAAAGCATCACCGCATCGGCGCCTTCATAGATGGCCGTCGCCACGTCCGACACTTCGGCGCGGGTCGGCATCGGGCTTTCGATCATGCTTTCGAGCATCTGCGTCGCCACGATCACCGGCTTGGCGGCGGCGCGGCATTTGCGGATCAAGCGCTTTTGGATCGGCGGCACAGCCTCAACAGGCAGTTCCACGCCCAGATCGCCCCGGGCGACCATGATCCCGTCCGACACTTCAAGGATTTCGTCAAATGCGCGCTCTGCCGAGGGTTTCTCGATTTTCGAGAGCACCATCGCGCGGCCCTTGGCCAGTTCCTTGGCTTCGATCACGTCTTCGGGGCGCTGCACGAAGCTGAGCGCAAGCCAGTCGGCCCCCAGTTCGCAGGCAAATTCCAGATCGACGCGGTCTTTGTCGGACAGTGCGGCCAGCGGCAGAACCACATCAGGCACGTTCACGCCCTTGCGGTTGGAAATCGTGCCGCCCACCATCACTTCGCAATTGGCGTAATCGGGGCCGCAGTCCAACACTTTGAGCCGGATCTTCCCGTCATTGACGAGAAGCCGCGCGCCCGCTTCGAGGGCGGCGAAGATCTCCGGGTGGGGCAGGCACACACGGTGGCTGTCGCCCTCAGTCGGGTCGAGATCGAGCCGGAACATTTGGCCTTCTTCAAGCTCGGCGGCGACGGCGGCAAAGGTGCCGACGCGCAGCTTTGGTCCCTGAAGGTCGGCCAGAACCGCCACCGGGCGCCCGGTATCGGCCTCGATCTGGCGGATGATGTCATAGCGCACGCGGTGTTCGTCATGCGTGCCATGGCTCATGTTGAGCCGGAACACGTCTGCGCCCGCCTCAAACAATGCGCGGATGGTTTTGTAATCAGAAGATGCGGGGCCAAGCGTGGCCACGATCTTGACATTGCGAAGGCGTCTCATGCGTCCTCGGGTGTTCGTGTTGCTGTCATTTCGTGGGCCGCGTTCTCTATGCCGTAAAACTTTGCTTAGGGCAACTGGCACTCCGCTTGCGGGCCGTCTAAATCTTCAGTGCAACATAATGACGAAGAAACCATGACTGTGGATGCACCTTTTCATCAGATCACCGAAAATCGTGCCGCGCGCTGGCTTGTGACGGTGGATCACGCCACCAATCGTGTGCCCGATTGGGTGGGGGGCGGCGATCTGGGGATCGCGCCCGCCGAGATGGGGCGCCACATCGCCTATGACATCGGGGCACTTGGTCTGGCGCAAAAATTGGCCACGCATCTGGAGGCGCCGATCATCTGGTCCGATTTCTCGCGGCTGGTGATTGACCCGAACCGGGGTGAAGACGATCCCACTTTGGTCATGCAACTCTATGATGGCACAGTGATCCCTGCGAACCGGGGCATATCGGCGGCGGGCATGGAAGAACGCCTTGCGCGGCTGCATCGGCCTTATCACGACGCGTTGGAGCTTTTGGCGGCGCGTTCCTCCGATACGGTGATTTGCGCCATCCATTCGTTTACGCCGCGGTTGCGCGGGCGTGCGCCGCGCCCGTGGGAGGTCGGCATCCTGCATTCGCATCTTGATAGCCGTTTGGCGCTCCCGCTGATTGCGGCGCTTGAGGCAGAAGGGATCTGTGTAGGCGACAATGAACCCTATACCGGGCATTTGGTGGGCGACAGCATCGATCGCCACGCCTTGGGGCCGGGGCGGCCAAATGTGCTGATTGAGCTGCGTCAGGATCTGATTGAGGCCGAATCGGGCCAATCTGATTGGGCCGCGCGGCTCGCGTTCATTCTTGTGGCAACATTGCGGCAGAGCGGCCTTTGAGCGCGAAACAAATGCCGTCTGCGTGCCGCATTGTTTCCATAATTTCCCAATTATCATCCAAGGTTTAGGGTCTTCTTGCCAAAAGTATGGCTGGAAGGTAGCGATTTATTAACGTGTATTTATTGGAGCGTGCCATGGGCAGTCTCATTCTTCTTTCGATGTTCCCTTTCTTGCTCGCTGGTTTGGCCTTCGCGGGGGGCGACGATGACGACGATGGTTCCTCGAACAACGAACAGTCCAACACCGGTCTCGGCGTAACGATTTTCGGCGACGACGACGGGGAATTCATCGGCACCGACGGCAATGATTATATCGACGGTGGCCACGGCAATGACTCGATCCTTGGCGGCGCGGGCAACGACGTTCTGCGCGGCAACCTCGGGGCGGATGAGCTGATTGACACCGCAGGTTCTGACACGCTGCATGGCGGCTATGGCAACGACTTTGTTGCAGCCGTTGATCTGGACGGCAGCGGCGCGGACCTTATTCAAGGCGGCGCGAGTAATGACACGCTGGTTGGCGATGATGGCGATACGCTCGTTGGCGGTGATGGCAGTGACCTCTTTGTGTCTGTTTGGCAAAGCGGCGATGACCCTGTCATCGTTTCCGATTTCACGCCGGATGAGGATCAGGAGTTCATCCTCGGCGTGAGCTCTTACACACCCGGCACGCCCTTCACCTTGCAAGATGTCGATGGCGGCGCGTCGCTCAGCTTCGGCGGGGAGACCGTGGCCTTCTTTGATGGCGGTTCGGCCGCCGATCTGGATGGGCAGGTTTCGCTAACCATCGAAGATGATGACACAACCGTCATCTATCCGACTTTGGTTGGCGCACAGCAGCAGGCTGGCCTGCAAATGGTTGGCACCAACGGGGCTGACAGCCTGACCGGCACCGAATTCGATGATGATATCGCAAGCTGGCTTGGGGCCGATTTCATCGAGGGGCTTGGCGGCGATGACCTGCTCAATGGCGGTTATGGCTTCGACACCCTGTTTGGCGGCGATGGCAATGACACGCTTTTGGGCGGCGGCAACGGCGATACGCTTTACGGCGAAGCAGGCGATGACAGCCTCGAGGGCGGTGACGGCGATGATTATCTGATCGGCAACACCGGCAATGACATCTTGGACGGCGGCGCTGGGGATGACAACCTCGATGGGGGCAGTGATACAGACCTCCTTCTCGGCGGTGCTGGCAATGACCTGCTCAATGGTTACACCGGTGGCGATCTTCTCAACGGCGGCGATGGCGATGACACGCTGAACGGCGGCGCTGACAATGATGTGTTGGTCGATACTGCCGGGAACAACCTGCTTGATGGCGGCACAGGCAATGACACGCTTGCTGCGAGGGGCGGCATGAATACCTTGCTTGGCGGCGATGGCGATGATTTCCTTGGCGCGCTTGGCGAAGCGTCTGCATCCGGTCCGTCGATCCTTGATGGCGGTGCTGGCAATGACACGCTCGCCGGTGAGGATGGGGCGCTGTTGACGGGGGGCAGCGGGAACGACACCTTCCTGGCCGCAACCGATGAGCCTGACACCTACGATCTAGTCCATGTGACTGATTTTGAGGTGGGCAGCGATGCTGTCGAGGTGCTGACCGATAGTTTGGCTGGCACGGTGACGACCTCGGCTTATGGCAGCAATAGCACGCTGATCAGCTATAACGGCAAAGCGCTGATGGTCATCGACGGGGTCGACCCGGCGCAATTCCCGGTCACGAGCGTCACCGTGCGCTTGGTGGAATCAGCCTGAGGCTTTCGCGCTTAGGGCATTGCCACAGCCTCTCGCGCCTTTGGTGCGAGAGGGGTTTCAAAGCGATCTGTCTTTTGCGATCTGTCGGTTGGGTGTCCGGTCGATCTGAAACCTTGCAAGGAGGACAGGGTCAATGTTTGCACTGATCCTCTCTTTAAGCTGCGCAATCGTGATTGTGCTTTGGGTCGAGTTGCGGCGGCTGTTTGCACGGCGTGCTGCACAGTATCAGGCGTTTGAACCCCTCGAGCCCTTGAAGCCACGGCGCAGCGCGCGTCTCAGAGCAACTCCATCGGCGCGGCGTGTTGAGGATGTGCCGCTTGAGGCCTTGCCGCGGATCACGGGCTTTCGGCCGGGCGATGTGATCGAACTGGCGATCGAAGGGCCAGTGCCCCGCGCAGAGGATTTGCAATTTGAGCAAATCGGGCGCGATGTGCGTTTGCTGATCGAGGGGTTTCCCGCTGTGATCGTGGAAGCCACGCACGCAGCCTTGCTGCATCCCGCCGTGATCCGGTTTCGCAGCGCCTAGGCGCGCTGCCGTATCTCCATAAAAAAAGGGGCAGCTCCGTCAGGAACTGCCCCTTTCTTGTTGTCGCATCGGATTAGCTGTCGTGGCCGATTTGCGGCACCGGGTGGTAGATGTTGTTGCGGTTTTCATGGTTGAGCAGGAAATGCTCCGCATTCCGGTCGCCATCGCGACGGGCATCGCTGATTTGGGTGAGTTCTGCGGAGGTGAAGGCCGACGCATCCAGACCAAGCTGCGCGGCAAGCTGCGATTTGCCATCCGAGGCGGCGGCATCTTTGGCGAGGTCGCCACGCTCAAGCAGATAAGCGTAGGTCGATTGGTCGCCGGCATCGCGCGCGGCCAGAAGTTCGTGCAGTTCGGTCGCGCTATAGGCGCCCGCATCAAGGCCAAGGTAGTCGGCAATTTGTTGCAGGCCTTGGCGCGGTTCGGCGGCGCTGGCAAAGCTGGTGCCAAGTGCAAGGGCGACGGCGGCGATGGCTACGGTGTTACGCATGATGTTCTCCAGTTTTCTATATCTATCAGTGTGTTAGGTTTGTTTGACGGCTCGTTTCGTCTTCATGAGGAAGATATAGGACTGTGCGAATGGACTGTAAATTTATCTAATTAATCCAACTAATGTGCAAAAATGAACCAAAATCGCACGTTTGTGAGCGATGGTATACGGAACCAATTCGGGCCGCTTCCGTTTGGGTGCTCGCCTTCGTCAAGGTGCGGGAGGGGCGTCGCCGCCTGAGGCCTCATAGGGCCGCAATAGGCAGAATGGCGCGGAATGCACTGCCTAGGCGAAGGCAGCTTCTGTCTGCAGGTGGGCAGAAGTCGCGCATCAGGGAGAAGAGGCTCAGCCCTGACGACTCGCCTGTCACCAGCGCTCAATCCGCGCGGTGCGGGGATCGGTGTGGAATGCGTCGCGCGTGCGGGGCGCACTCGTCACGGCAATCGGATCTGCGCTGCGACGCTTGAGCGGAGGCTTCTCACCATGATTGACGTATTGCGCTTAGCGGCGATCCGGCTTCGCAGCGCGTGGGGTCTATGGGGCCTAAATGCAAAAAGGGCAGCCCCGTGAGGAGCTGCCCTTTTGGTTGTCTGTGATCTCAAATCAGCTGTCGCGGCCGATTTGCGGCACCGGATGGTAGATGTTGTTGCGGTTTTCATGGTTGAGCAGGAAGCGCTCCGCATTCCGGTCGCCATCGCGGCGGGCTTCGCTGATCAGCGTCAACTCGTTCGAGGTGTATTCCGACGGGTCAAGCTTCAGCTGCGCCGCGAGTTGGGATTTACCCGCCGAGGTGGCCGCATCTTTGTTCAGGTCGCCACGCTCAAGCAGATAAGCGTAGGTCGATTGGTCGCCGTCTTTGCGCGCCGCGAGCAGTTCGTGCAGTTCGGTCGCGCTGTAGGCGCCCGCATCCACGCCCAGATAGGCCGCGATTTGTTTCAGGCCTTGGTTCGGTTCGGAGGCGCTGGCAAAGCCTGCACTCAGAGCAAGGGCGGCAGCGGCAAGGGCAACAGTGGTACGCATGATATTCTCCAGTTCTCTATATCTATCAGTGTTTTAGGTCGGGTCGGCGGGTTGTTCCGTCGTCATGAGGGAGATATAGGCCTGTGCGTTTGATGTGTGAATTCATCGAAACGCACCATCTATTGTGCGCTGAAAAACCATTGTCGCGTGGATGTGAACTGGAAAAACGGGAACTTTTTTGCCACCGCAACGACCCGTTGCAGCGCATCAATCTGGCAGCGATGGGAAAGGTCAGGTGTAGCCTTCGGTGTCGATATGCACGATCGTGCCGCAATGCTTGCAATGCACCGCATCGGCATCATGCAGCTTGAGCCCGCAGGTGGGGCATTCGTATTTCACCTTGGAGGGGCGAAAGAGCACCTGTGCCAGCCGCAAAAACAGGGTCACGCCAAAGATCATCACCGCCACAGCCAAAAGCCGACCCGAAGTGCCTTGCAGGGTTATGTCGCCAAAGCCGGTGGTCGTGAGCGTGGTCACCGTGAAATAAAGCGCATCGGCGTAGTTTTGGATCTGCGGGTTCGAGGGAAACTGCGTTGCATAGATCAGCCCGGTCATCACAAACAGGAAGACCAGCAGGTTGATCGTGGCCAAAATCACCTCTTCATGGCGGCGAAACGCGCTGAAATCCTGCCGCAGGCGGCTGAGCATCTGATAGGCGTGCAGGAGCCGCAACGTGCGCAGCACCCGCATGAAGCCAAAGCTTTCCCCTGCCACGGGCGCGATAAATGACACCAAAGCCACAAGGTCGGCCCAGGTGGAGAACCGCGCCCAGAACATCAGCTTGCGCGGTTCAATCGCGAAGCGGGCCAGGAAATCGAGCACGATCACCACGCCAATCACCTCATCGGCTGTCTCAACCGCCGCCGTGTGGGGAAAAAAGGAGGTGGTGATGACAAAGACCACCGTCAGCAGGTCAAAGGCCAATAGCCCGTAGCGAAACGCATGGGCGCGTTTCGAATTGCCAAAGTAGAGTTTTCTCAGTGTCTTCAGCATGCCCACCTCTGAAGACAGGCTAAAACACCCTTGCGCAGTTGCCAACTGCGCCTTTCCGCCCCTTCCCCCGAAGGGCCATTTCCCCTATCTAGCCACCAAACCCTCATTCCCAAAGGTGCGCGCATGGCTTCCTATCAATATGTCTACCACATGGATGGTGTCTCCAAGACCTATCCGGGTGGCAAGAAATGCTTCGAAAACATCCGCCTGAACTTCCTGCCCGGCGTGAAAATCGGTGTGGTCGGTGTCAACGGCGCCGGTAAATCGACGCTTCTGCGCATTATGGCGGGCTGGGACAAGGATTTCTCTGGCGAGGCTTGGGCCGCCAAGGGCGCCAAGATCGGCTACCTGCCGCAAGAGCCGCAGCTGGATGAAAGCCTGAGCGTGCGCGAAAACGTCATGCTCGGTGTCGCGGAAAAGACCGCGAAAATCGCGCGCTACAACGACCTCGCGATGAACTACTCGGACGAGACCGCCGAGGAAATGGCGCAGCTTCAAGATGAGATCGACGCCGAGAACCTTTGGGATCTCGACAGCCAGATCGACGTGGCGATGGAAGCCCTGCGCTGCCCGCCCGATGATGCCAATGTCGCGACGCTTTCGGGCGGGGAACGCCGCCGGGTGGCTTTGTGTAAGCTGCTTCTTGAAGCGCCCGACATGCTGCTGCTCGACGAACCGACCAACCACCTTGACGCCGAAACCATCGCTTGGCTGCAAAAGCACCTGATCGAATACAAAGGCACGATCCTGATCGTCACCCACGACCGGTATTTCCTTGACGACATCACCGGCTGGATTTTGGAACTCGACCGTGGCCGGGGCATCCCCTACGAGGGCAACTATTCGAGCTGGCTGGAGCAAAAGGCGAAACGCCTTGAGCAAGAAAGCCGCGAGGATAAAGCCAAGCAAAAAGTGCTGGCGAAAGAACTTGAGTGGATCCGCGCCGGGGCCAAAGCCCGTCAGGCCAAGTCGAAAGCCCGTATCTCGGCCTATGAGAAAATGGCCGATCAATCCGAGCGCGACCGGATTTCGACCGCGCAGATCATCATTCCGAACGGGCCGCGCCTTGGCGGCAAGGTGATCGAGGTCGAAGGTCTGGCCAAGCACTACAATGACCGCCAGCTGATCGAAAATCTGTCCTTCAGCATCCCGCCGGGGGCGATTGTGGGTGTGATCGGGCCGAACGGCGCGGGTAAATCCACGCTTTTCCGGATGATCACCGGCCAAGAAACCCCCGATGCCGGCGACATCAGCTATGGTGATACGGTGAAGCTCGCCTATGTGGACCAGTCGCGCGACGCGCTCGATGCCAATAAAACCGTTTGGGAAGAGATTTCCGGCGGGGCGGAACTGATCGAGCTTGGCGACGCGCAGGTGAACTCGCGCGCCTATTGTGGCGCCTTCAACTTCAAAGGCGGCGATCAGCAAAAGAAAGTGGGCCTTTTGTCGGGCGGGGAACGCAACCGCGTCCATATGGCAAAACTGCTCAAATCGGGCGGCAACGTGCTGCTGCTCGACGAACCGACCAACGACTTGGACGTGGAAACCCTGCAAGCGCTGGAAGCGGCGATCGAAGATTTCGCCGGCTGCGCGATCATCATCAGCCACGACCGCTTCTTCCTTGATCGTCTGTGCACGCATATCCTTGCCTTTGAAGGCGAGGCGCATGTCGAGTTCTTCGAGGGCAACTTCGAAGATTACGAAGAAGACAAAATCCGCCGCCTCGGCCCCGATGCGGTGGAGCCGAAGCGCGTGAAGTACAAGAAGTTTACGAGGTAACTACGCGAAGGCTGAGGGGGCGTAGTCAGTGCGCCCCCTCGCCCACTTCACGATCTTATCCTCCATGCGCACGTTCTTCAGCATGGAGTACTTTTCAAGAAGAGGTTTTATTTTTTCGCCTCGTGGAGATATTCCATTGATGAAAAGAAGAAGAGCCTCATCATCCGAAAGTTGTGCCCGAACTAGGTTTGTATAGAAGCGTTTGTCATCAACGTCGCTCCGGTCAACTAGTTTCAGGATATTGTACAAAACTCTAAAATAGTGCCCGAGTTCTGACGCGTGTTTCTTATAGAAATCCTCGTAAGCTACCTCTGAAGAACCTACGCTCTCTGCCTCCATCGTTTGATAATATCCTGCCGTTTTGAGAGGTGAGATGCCCCTTATGCGATCCAAAAATACCGGAAAAACATCTTTGCCCGTGACATCTGGTTTTCCAGTGCTTTTGAGATCCATTCCCGAGACAATCCCATTGAACACGCTCAAGGTTTGAAAAAAGGTTCCCTCAAATATCTGCTTGCGCTGGGATGCCAGTTGGAGTTGCGCCAGTTCTTCCTGATTTTTTAGAAGCTGCTTGGTTCTTTCTAATTCTTCGTGCAATAGCTCGACTTCATGTCGTTGAAGAAAGATAGCATACAAAACTCCAGCAAATGCGAGCCCGGTGAAAAGCGCGTTCACCGCGCCAAATTGATCTCCGAACGTGCCGCGATCGTCTGGGCCATGAAGCGTCCAGCCATATTTAAGATTCGCGACCCACAACAGCAGGACGAGTATGATAGAATAAACGAAGACGAAAATTGTCGGTCTGGACCGAGAGGGCATTTGCGTCACCAAAGCTGTCAACCCGGGGTTAGCGTATCATAGGAGAAACGTGTGTCTACAATCGTCCTCATCCACATCGTCCCCTCCCTCCCCGACGCCGCCTTGGCCCGGATGCGGTTGAGCCGAAACGGGTGAAGTACAAGAAATTCACGCGCTAAGCGCCGTTTTGACATCATGCCAAAAGCCGCGAGGGGAACCCTTCGCGGCTTTTGTGCGTTTGGGTGGCAAGATTAGCCAAGGGAGAGACCCGATGACCAAGATCGCCATTCCGCTGCTGGCCATTTTTGCGCTGACCGCCTGTGAAACCGTCAAAGGCGCTGGGCGCGACATGCAAGCCGCTGGCTCCGCCGTGACGAGCGAGGCCGCCGAGGCGCAAAGCGAGATGTAAGTTCGTTCATTTGCCAAGATGCGCGATGCCCCGGCCTTGTGCCGGGGCTTTTTTATTCTGGATGGTCGCGAAATCGGACGGTGACTGGTCTTCCAGTCGATGCCCCTTATCTTACTCCGCCCAATCCCACGGCACGGTGAATTGCCCCAAGACATGGCGCAGTTTGGCCTCGTCCAACTCGCCGGTGGTGGCGAGTTTCGCGACAAGGCCGCGCTTTTTGTCTTCGACCACCGCCACCACATGCGCGGCCACTTCACCCTCGGCCAAGGCGACGTTCAGCACCCGCGTAATCGCGCGTTTGCGCAGATCGGGTTTGAAGATTTTGCCCACAGCGGTTTTGGGCAGTTCCTCCAAAATCTCGATATGTTTGGGCACGGCGGCGCGTTCGTGGATGTGGCGTTTGGCGTGGGCGGCAAGCTCATCCAGCGTGACGCTTGCACCTGCCACCAGCTCCACATAAGCGCTGGGCAATTCGCCCGCAAAAGCATCGGGCTGGCCAATGGCGCCCGCAAAGCTGACCGCCGGATGGCTCAGCAGCGCCTCTTCAATCTCGGCGGGGTCGATGTTGTGGCCGCCGCGAATGATCAGGTCTTTCGCCCGCCCGGTGATCCACAAATAGCCATCGGGGTCGAGCCGCCCCAAGTCGCCGGTGCGCAAGAAACGTTCTTCGGCGAAAAGATCGTGGTTCTTGTCCACCTCGGTATAGGTCGAGCCCTCAAACACGCCGGGGTTGGCGACGCAAATCTCGCCCACCTCATCGACGCCGCATTCGTCAAAGCCGGTGTCTGTCTGGCGCAAAATCCGCACATGGGAATAGGGCAGGGGCAGGCCGACCGATCCCACCTTTTTCACGCCATCGACCGGGTTCACCGCGACCAAACAGGTGGCTTCGGTCAGCCCGTAACCTTCGCAAATTTCGACCCCAGTCGCCTCTTTGAAACGGTTATAAAGCTCTATCGGCAAGGGGGCCGAGCCAGAAATCGCGGTGCGCAGGCTAGAGATATCCGCATCCACCTTGCGCTGCATCAGCGCGGCAATCGCGGTGGGCACGGTGATCAGAAAGCTCACTTGCCAGCGCTCCACCAGCTTCCAGAAATTGTCAAAGACGCCCTCGCCGCGATAGCCCGCAGGGGTGGGGAAGACGACATGCGCGCCCGAGGCAATGGCCGACATCAAGATCGGATAGGCTGCAAACACATGGAAGAGCGGCAGCGGGCAGATCATCACGTCTTTATGGTCAAACAATAGCGTGCCGCCGAGCCAGCCGTTATAGACCATGCCCGAATACTTGTGCTGTGCGACCTTGGGCATCCCGGTCGTGCCGCCGGTGTGGAAATAGGCGGAAACACGGTCGCCCGTGGCATCGTCAAACACCAGATGATCGGCGGGCATGCCATCACAGGCGATGTTGAAGCAATAAACGTCAGCATGGTGCTTCAGATGCGTTTTCGGGCGGATAAAGGGCACGATTAGCTTTTTCGCCCCGGTCAGGTAGCGGTTGAGGTCGACCTCCAGCACCACTTTGACGTTCGGCGCGTGTTTCACCGCCTCTGCCGCCTTTTGCGCGACATCGGTTTTGGGGAAACTTTTCAGCGTTACCAGAACTTTGGCCTTGGTTTCGCGCAAGATCGCGGCGACCTGTTCAGCCTCCAAAAGCGGGTTGATCGGGTTCACGATCCCGGCGACCGAGCCCGCCAACAACACCACCGCCGTTTCAAGGCAGTTGGGCAGCAGGTAGGCGACGGTATCATCTTCTTGCACGCCAAGGCTGCGCAGAAGGTTCGCGGCTTGCGTCACACGGGCATGCACCTGATCCCATGTCCATGTCACCGCCGGGTCTTTGGGCCCTGACGTGATCTGGAAGGTCAGCGCCGGGCGCGCGCCATGCTGCGCTTTCACCCGAGAGAGGAAATCATACATCGTCAGCGCGCGGTCACGTTCTTCCCACGGCATCTGCTGCTCGACGCGGTCCCGGTCGGCCACGGTCGCAAAAGTCTCGGTCATGATCTTCCTCCCCGGCCCGTTCCTCTGCGGACCTTGAACCCAGAATGCCGGAAAAACGAGCAATTGGGCAAGGGTGGGCGGCGGCAAAACGTCACGTAATCACCCGATGACGCGGCGAAAACCTGTTTTCAGCCAATCGCAAAAGGGCGTTACTCTTCACCACCTTGGGTGAATTGCAACCGCGCGAGCCGCGCATAAAGCCCGCCTTCGGCCACCAGCGATTCATGCGTGCCTTGGGCAATGATCTCGCCTTGGTCAAAGACCACGATCCGGTCCGCTTTCTTCACAGTGGCCAGACGGTGCGCCACAATCAGCGTGGTGCGATCGGCGCGCATTTCGTCAAAGGCGGCCTGCACCGCGCGTTCCGAGGCGGCATCCAGCGCCGAGGTCGCCTCATCCAGCAGCAAGATTGGCGCGTCGCGCAAAATCGCCCGCGCGATCGCGATACGTTGCTTTTGCCCGCCAGACAGCATCACGCCACGCTCGCCCACATAGGTGTCAAAGCCCTGCGGCAGGGCGGAGAGGAAATCATGCGCATGGGCGGCGCGGGCGGCCTCCTCCACCTCGGCATCTGTCGCATCGGGGCGCCCAAAGCGGATGTTCTCGCGCGCCGTGGTGGCAAAGATCACCGGGTCTTGCGGCACAAGTGCAATGGCCCGGCGGAAATCAGCGCGTTTGAGGCTGCGCAGATCTTGCCCATCAATCAAAATGCGGCCCGTTTCGGGGTCATAGAACCGCAAGATCATCTGAATGATCGTCGTTTTCCCCGCGCCCGAGGGGCCAACCAGCGCCACCGTTTCCCCCGGTTCAATCGAAAGATTGACCGTGTTCAAGGCCGACATTTCAGGCCGCGACGGGTAATGGAAGGTCACATTGTCAAAGGTGATCGCGCCTTTTGCGGGCAAGGTCAGCGCTTTGGGCTCAGCCGGGTCTTGCACCGAATCCTCGGAATTGAGCAGTTCCACCAGACGCTCGGTCGCACCTGCGGCGCGCAAAAGCTCGCCCCAAATCTCGCTCAGCGCACCCACGGCGGCAGAAACCATCACCGCATAAATGACGAACTGGACCAGTTCGCCCACCGTCATTGCGCCCGCACGGACGTCGCGCGCGCCGATCCACAACACTCCAACGATCCCGGCAAAAACCAAGAAAATCACCAGCGCCGTCATGACTGCGCGCATCGTGATCCGGGCCGAGGCCACGCCAAAGGCTTTCTCTGTCACATCGGAAAAGGCGGCGCGGGTGCGCGGCTCATGGGTGAAGGCTTGCACCGTTTGCACCGACAAAAGCGCCTCAGAGGCGGAGCCGGAAGAAGAGGCGATCCAATCTTGGTTTTCACGGCTCAGTTTACGTAGCCGCCGCCCCATGATGATGATCGGCACCACCACAAGCGGCACGATCAAAAGCACCAACCCGGTCAGTTTGGCCGAAGTGAGCATCAGCATGATCAACCCACCGATCAAAATCAGCAGGTTGCGCAGCGCGACCGAAACGGAAGAGCCGATCAGCGATTGGATCAAGGTTGGGTCGGTGGTGATCCGCGAGATGATCTCGCCGGTCAGGATCTTTTCGTAAAAGGCAGGCGAAAGGCCAATCACCCGGTCAAACACCGCTTTGCGAATATCGGCCACAACCCGTTCGCCAAAACGCGACACAAGCCAGTAGCGCACCGCTGTGCCAAGCGCCAAAAGCGCGGCGATGATGTGGGCGGCGAGGAAATATTCGTCGAGCAGTTCACCGCCCGATTGGAAGCTATCCACCACGCGGCGCACCGCCACCGGCAAGATCAGCGTCACGCAAGCGGTGGCCACAAGGGCGGCCAGCGTGGCCAAGGCCATCATCTTGTAGGGGGCAAGGAAGGGCGCAAGGCCCCTTAATCCGGCGACGCGTTTGGTCTTAGGACGGTCTTCCAGCGGGGCTTGCGGACTGCGGGCCATCGTCTCTCCCTGATGCGTTTGATCTCGTTTAGGAGCGGCTTGACCACAGGGCAAGGCTCTTGTCGGGTCACCCGTCGGGCACACGCAGCTGTGAAAGGCAAAACGGCGGGAAGGAAAGTGGTGCGGGCGGCCTGCACCCGCGATATGTCGCAACCTGTTTCAGGTTGACTCTGATATGCCGAAAACCCCAATGGAATAAAGGTTTTTCCGTCTCACCGTGTTTCAGCCGCAGCCCTTGCAGCGCGCTCTCATTGTGGGGCTGAGTGTGGGGCTGAGAATGGCGGCGACCAATAAGCTGACAGCAATCACGATCAGAAACGCCGCCCCGGGCCGATATGGCGACGGCGGCGGGCTCTATCTCGACAAGACGGAAGACGGGGGCAAATGGCTCTACCGATACACGTTCGGCGGCAAGCGCCGCGACATGGGGCTTGGCACACTCTCTGCGGTGACGCTGGCTCAGGCTCGTAAGGAGCGTGACAAATGGGCCGCGCTGCTCGCATCAGGACAAGACCCGATCACGGCCCGCAGGCGCGAGCGGGAGGCCGAGGCGAGTAGGGATGACCCGACGCTGGAGGATTTAGTGCAGACCACATTCGAGGCCATCAAGCACACGCTCAAGGGCGAGGGGGAGGCGGGCAGGTGGCTCTCACCGCTGCGCGTGCATGTGCTGCCGAAGATCGGCAAGCGCCCAGTATCCACGCTTGGGGCTGCTGATTTCGTTCGGGTGCTGCAGCCGATCTGGCGGGCCAAGCCATCCACGGCCGAAAAGGCGTTTCATCGCCTGCGGCTTTGCTGCCGGAAGGGGAAGCGCATCGGATACAGTATCGACCCAGATGCGCTAGAAGTGGCGCGAGAGATGATGGGGGCGCTGCACATCGAGCCCGAGCACATCGAGGCCACCAGATGGCAGGATGCTCCGGCGCTCTTCGAGCGGTTGCGCGGCGATACATCGGGGCTGATGTGCCTGCGTTTCCTGCTATTGACCGTGGTGCGCGGCGATGCAGCGCGCGGGGCACGTTTCAGCGAGATCGAGGGGAATGTGTGGACCGTGCCAAAAGAGCGGGTGAAGGGGCAGCTGAAAGCGGTTGACGATTTCCGCGTGCCGCTCTCGGTGCAGGCGCTCGCAATTGTCGAGGAGGCGCGGCACCTGACGAACGATCCGGTGGATGGGCTTTTGTTCCCCGGAGATCGCGGTGCTGTAATAAGCCAAAACGCGCTGCTCAAGGCCATCAATAAGGCCGGGGAGGCGGGGCGCCCGCATGGCTTCCGCACCACGTTTCGGACATGGGTGCAAGATAAGCTTGACGGATCGTATGACATTGCGGCCGAAACCGCGCTGGGCCATGTCGTCGGCGGGAAGGTTCGTCGCGCTTATGCCCGCTCCGACTTGCTGGACCAGCGGGCAGCGCTTATGCAGCGATGGGCGGACTATGTGACGGGGGAGGTTGCACAGGTTGTGCCGCTGAGGGCGGGGATTGCGCCCTAATCGGTTCCTCGGGATTTCCCAGCCCGATGATACCCTTCTCCACCGTCTCAACCCTGTGCCTCTATCTCGACTGCCTACAGTGCGGGCATTGTGGCAAAGGGCGGATAGCTGCCTTTCGCGGCGTCCAGGGCCAACGACAGCGAAACCCGGAACGCACTCGCTCCCTGCGCTGTATTTTACGATGAGGGTCCGTGCCGGAAGTCCATCGCTCACTAACAGCACTTGCCCAGATAAAATTATATAGAAAAACCATTGAAGAAATGACCGTGATTGTCAGTTGACCAGTTGACACTTGGGGCGCTCGAAGGGGGGCGACCAAGACCTGAAGCGAACTGCCTGGCCTCTTAGAAAGCACACTTCTCAGCCCTTTCTCGCGCGGCGCCGTGGCTGCTTCACATTTCCAGGGAGAGCGTGTGGATTTTATGAACCAGGTCGACAGAGACACTCGTGCTGCGCGATAGTGACCGATTGACAAAATTCGTCGCGCCGCTGTTTAAGTGGCGTAGAAGTGGAGGTGTGTTTGACTTTTGATGATGACATTCCCGCAAATTGCCCGCCGATGACCGCTTTGCCTGTCTCTGCTGGAGATGAGTTCTACCGCGCAGTAGAAAGCAATGAAATTGCAGAAGAAGATTTCCAGTCATGGGTAAATCTTGGGCTGCGCCCGCGTACGGAAAGCAGGTGCCAGTGTTGGGGGCTGTCAGTCTGGAGAGACCTGGACGCAGTCAATCACGCGCGTGACATCACACCTTCCCTTGCTGAGAAATATATCGCCAAAGGCTCACTAGACGTCGGCGATGGCGTGTGGGAGCCCACGCCGAGCAGGCCGCAGCCCAAGCACTGTACATTGTGGAACGATTTGACCTGCGACATGCCCTCCAAGTTCAAGGTTATTATGCCTCCGGTTGAGGAGGGCTAAAGCATTGGCACAATGGGAATTCGGCCTGAATCGCCATGGCACCTTGACTGTAGATACTTTCGAGGTCGGCGAGGTTTTGTATGAATTTGATGAGCCCCTCATTTTTCGAGCAAAAGTGGGCCCTTTGGATTGCCTTCTGAATAAGGTTTCATCGAGAAACGGCGGGTCATACTATTTAGCAGCAGAAACCAAAGATGATATAATTTCTGCCTTGAAAGATGGAAATATATCTGTGAGGGGCGCTTTTCTCTCTAAAAGCTACTGGATATTTTTCTGGAGATTTGGGTCAAAAGAGTTGGCTTATTGGCGCATAGATCATTCTGATTTGCCTAAAAAGTTTCTTCCAAAAACTCAGCGCCCTCTATATTACTGGCAAAATCCTGCGCCAGACAGCCTTGCACAAGCTGAATCTATATTTTCAATTAAGTTCTCTGGTCAAAATCTTAACGACAAATCCATTTCGCTAGGTCGATTGAGGTCTCTTGTGGACAAAAGCTTTGTTACAGTTAGGGCGCTTTTGACCCCCTTGGAGCTACAAAATAGTAGGTCAAGCACGTTGGATTTTGATTGCCAAATTGCATTGTCTTCATTTGTGGTGGCGGTCAAGTCTCCTATTGTGAATATGCAGGCGGTGCGACGCCGTAGCGAGCTTAGTGACCTCACCCAGGAGGGAATTGAAAGCGGCGTCAGATATCAAGGATATATTCTCGGTGAAAAGATCAAGGAGATGTCGAAGGCGGCAACTGTAGAGGGTGAGATGGAAAAGTATGCGGCAGAGAATTTTCTACTAACTGCTGCATTGAGCGAACTAATGCCCAATGAAGACAGTTTTTTCGATGCTGTCGAGTTTAGCGCTTCGCAAGGAAAGTCTGTCAATGTGGTAACCTTCAAGCGGGAAGCCGCAATTGCTGTGAAATCGGCCCTTGTGGACATTGAGAGTCGCCCGATCATCGAAAAGGGAAAGATAGTAGGGGGCTCCGAAAAAACTAGGACTGTTCGAATAATGTCCTTCCGCGGAAGGCAGGTCACATGCAAATTCTCACCTGAGCAGTTTGAACTGGTGGCCCCAGAGGGAAAGCTGGATTTGAGCCGCTACTTGAGTATGCGCGGTATCCTAACGCGACGAGAGCGCGTAGACTATATGCAGGTGCAAGAGTTTGAATTTTTTAACCCCAAAACTTTAATATGAATGAGGGTTGTTGGGATTTATTTTGAAGCGAAGGTGTCAAAGGCATCATGTATTTATAAATCTAGTTTCGGATGGTTTCACTCCATGGGGATCTTATATTATTTCCTGGCATCTCAGTTGTCGCCGCCGTCTACCTGGCATTCGCTCACGCAGAGGTGACCGGCAGCTTTGGGCTAACCAATGTGCCCCTCACTTAGCGCTTGCCGCGCCGCCACTCGGACGGCATGACAAACTGACTTGCCCAGATGCCACGCCCCTCAACTCGGGCGCGGTTCTCTGCGGGCACATATTGGGTGCCGTAACGCCGATAAGCCACCGCCCAGCCGTGCTCGACCATCCAGCCACCAATATCCTCCCCGCGCAGATAACAGGTCGCGATTGCGCGGCCATAGCGATCAGTGCCGCTCACATCGCAAGAGACCGGCGCGCGTCCGATCTTGTCGGCAAGCGCAAAGGCGGCATCCTTCCCGCAATTCCATTGGCTTCCGTCTGGCAAGGTGCAGCGTTGGCGGCTTTCAATCGCGTCCATCGCGCTCAGTCGAATGCGGGTGCCGTGAATCTCGATGGTATCGCCATCGATAACAGAGGCCGTGCCTGTCAGGGTGCCGCCGAACGCCGGCACTGATAATAGTGTGATGATCAGCGCGACCGCTTGAAATCTCAGTGGCAATGCACCTTCCCTGCTTTTCTGTCCATGTGGCAGCACTGTCCAGCAGGTGAGCTTTTGCGGCAGCCGCCTCCATGCTCGACAAGGCCGTCAAATCCCTGATTGTCGGAAAACGCCATGCCCGGTGCGGGACAAATCAGGGCGCATGCAAGAAGGACGCGGGCTATCATCACAATATCTCCACTGGTCAAAACGCTGATCGATTGTAACAGTATCTTACCGAGGAGCATAACAATAACCGGGCGCGGCGACCACCTGCCTGCAGATTTGGACACATGACACTCTGGCGCAAAGCCGCGCGAGTGGATTGCGCCCTGATCGGTTTCTCGAGATGATCGCGCCCCATGACAGCCCTCTCCACCGTCTCCACCCTCCGCCTCTACCTCACCTGCCGACAGTGCGGACACCACGGCAGCATCCGCCTTCGCGAGCTTGCCGAGCGCACGCCGGATCGATCGGTTGAGGATGTGGTGAACTGCGCCAAATGCGGTGCCTGCGGGGCGCGAGGGCAGCATGACATGCGGCTGGCGTGGTGTCTCACGGACGATATGCAAGCCTAGTGGAAGAATCTGGGCGTATTTCTAAAAGCACCCAGTCAACCGAAAACCGCACGATGAGAAGGTGAAAATTCCGTTGACGCGCGCTCAACCGGGACAGAAATTACTGACACGCGCCAAACCCTGCATGGAGACAGTTTTAAAATCAGGGTCGAACAGGGCGCAAAGAGTGCTCGAAGGGCAGTGAGGTCCGAATTCGCTTACCCCTCGAGCTTGTTGTCAACCGGAGCGCCTTTCGGCTTGCCTCCCGTCAACTGGCAGATTGTCAGTTGTAATACGGGTTTTCAAGTCAGAAAGGCCTCTATGCCCGACGGGCAAAAGGAGGCCCCAAAATGGCCAAGAGAAGAACGACCCGCATCCTAACCTTTGCGGATGCCGTGAACATCCAAACCTTGATCATTCAGGGAGAGATGCAACACAGCATTGCCGCGCTTTACGGCGTAAATCAGGGACGGATCAGCGAGATCAACACCGAAAAGCGGCACCGAGGTAGTCGTGTCGAGGCGCTGCGGCGGCTGCATGCTTGAAAACTTGGGGTGCCTTAGGGCGCCTCGCTGTCCCATTGAAGACGCCACACAAAACAAAGGATCGGAAAATGCAGCCCATAAAAGGCGAAGGCACTCTTGAGTTTGAAGATGGAGATATTTTCCACGTTTACGTGGATTTACGGCCTCTTCCCGGAGGGGGCAAAACAGCACTGGACGGCATCGCGAGGAGCAATGAAGTGTTCAGAATCGGTATGAAAACCGGATTGCCGGTGCTTCATTGCGGCACGAAGAAAATTCGCGTTTCTATCGGTCACGTCTCATCCGATGGAACCGCCGTATTGAGATCTAGCGGCAGCCTATTGGAATAGGGGCTCGGAGAGCGCGCCTTGCGTTATCAATTCAGCGGCACCATGATTCTGACGGGCGAAACTGACAAGCGCGCGGAAAATTCTCTCAGCGGCGTCTGCCGTAGCAGCTTTCGCCAGGACCTCGAAGCCCGCGTCCGGATCAATCGACGAAGAAGAGCAGATGAAAAAGCCTTCAGACCCGCCTAGACCATGCGCGCCCGCTTGACGGTAGAACATTTTCGATAGCGGCGTTACAAAAATTGTATCGTCGCACACGGTTTCAGAAAGGTAGATGTCGTCCATGACTGGCATAACCTCCCAAAAATACAGACTGAATCACGATCCACGCATGTCAGCCAACCAGTTGGCGGAGTATACTTTAGCTTCGCCGACCCGTCGACAGACGATTCTTCGCAATGCCAAATATTCGCCAACCTTTCTGGTGACAAGGTATGGTGCAGCGAAATCTGCAATCTGTGATTACTTGGCCGACGATACCAGGCAACCGAGCCAGCTTGCGCTGGCGGAACAACTCCAGATCGACCTGAGTAAGTCCGATGGAACCGCGTACTCCAAGAACGACGCCGCGCTTTCGGCAGAGGCCATCTCAAACTTTCGAGGCATGATCGGCCCGAATTTCCTAAAAGGCCTCACGTTCACAGTGAACACCAGTCAACTACCGAAGCTCCCAATTGCTGGCGTTGATGTGAGCGTGAACTTAGACCTCGTATCGCGGAACATCGGCAAGGGCCGTGTCGGCGGCGTTCTTCTGCAGACGTCTAAAGCTGTCGCCTCAAAGGGTTGGCGCGAAGATCACAGCAAATGCGTCTCTTCATTGGTGTGGATGCTGGCGAGCAAGCATCTACAGTCGCTTGGTGAGGTCGATAGAAAGCTCTGTCTTGCGATTGATGTATTTGCGATGAAGACTACGCCAGCGCCATCCAACTACAAGCGCACGCTTGCAAATATTGAGGCGAGCTGCGCCGAGATCGCGATGTTTTGGCCGCACATAAGCCCTCCATCCGATTTTGATGGCGCATAATGCAAGACACAGTACGCCAAACAATTGGAAGCATAGTAATTGCATGGAACCGCGCCGAAGACGCCGTCGCCAGCATGGCAGCGCTCTATTTGGACGTGGATGCACTGACCTTTGACTTGCTGGTCAAGCCATTGCGGCCTCAGGATCGCGAAAAGCTATTGCGAGCAGTTGTCGGCGCAAAGGAATTTGATCGCGAAATCGTCGCGGAGGTAGATCAGGCAATAAAGCGATCACAGATTTGCCGAGAAAATAGGAACAAGATCCTGCATCGGATGGGCGAACTCGATGGAAATCTTACGCCCGAAAGCGAGGCCCAGTTAAATAGGGTTCTCTCGGAAATCTCGCGCGAGTGCGTCTACCTCGATGCCCTTAAACTCCAGATCGCCGCTGTCTTTTTTGATCGCACATCACGAGAAGTGCCCGACGACGGAGGCGGCACAGGTGACGATGAGCTCAGACCGGTCTTAGCATTTATTCCGCCCGAAAGGCCTGCAAACCCAAAGGCGCTCAAATTCGAGCATCTAGAGGTTCAGCCGAAATATATGGAGTGATCGGCCTGGCGCATCATATCGCCCCACCTCCCCCTCACCTCATCGCCCGTGCCCAGCCTTGCAGCGTCACGAGCTGTGCGCGGTAGCGTTCAGTATCGCCTCACCTCACGACCTCCCTTACCGCGACCAACTTCGCATTCGCACAGAGCCGCCCCGCGCGTTCCGCAGCTGCGGCGCGCATCAACCTCTGCTCGGTATCCGGCAGCCCACCGGTCCAACCCGGGCAAGGCGTCAGATCGAGCCCGGCCAATGGCGGCGGCGCGGGGTCAGGGCCACAGGCGGCCAGCAGCAGTGCGCAGATATTCGCTAAGCGGCGCATCGCCCCCCTCCATTTGTTCGAGCTGGAGATCGAGCGCGGTGGCTTCCTCTCGCAGCCGCGCTTGGGTTTCGTCTGACCGGCGCCGGATCTCGGCCGCTTCGGCATAGGCGGCCACCCTGCCCTGCGCGGCCACCAGATCGGCCCGCGTGGCGGCGAGGTCAGCGCGCAGGCTGGCGTAATGACCCCAAGCCAATGCGCCGCCGAGTGCTGCGGCGATGGCGAGCCAAAGCCACCACAGCCGCAGCAGAGCGCGCAGGGTCATGTCGCCAGCACCGCAAAGGGCGTCACCGGATAGACCCGCCACGGGTCCAGTTCCGGCGGGCAAGTCCCCATCGGGCAGACGCAGTTGACGTGATAGCCGGGCACCGCCGCGCTGATCGGCGCGCCTTCGGCATCCACCTCGCCCGTGGCCTCGCTCACCGGCATCGGGCACGGGTTGAGGATCTCCAAGCCCGGATAGCGCGGGGTTTCCCCATCGGTTTCATAAAGAGCGGCCAGCGCTTCGGCTTCATCGGCAAAGGTCAGGTAGATCATGCCGTCACCTCGATCAGCTGGGCCTCGGTCAGAAGGTAGGGGTAAATGATGATGCTTTCGAGCAGGAGGAGGGCGGGGCGATTTCCTCCAACCGAACATGCGAGCCTCATGTTTACCGGGAGAGCAAACGAAACTGTGCTGTCCTTTGCGCCAGCAACGCCATTTCTGGCTACTTGGAAATGGTCAGGTCCAACTGCCATTGCCAGAGCAAAATCATCGCCGCGCTGAGGGCCCCCAGCGACCACAAAGGTCGCCTGCTCTAACCCGTTATCGTAAGCCTCGGCCTGAAACGCATTCGCCGATCTGCGCCACATGAAGTGCTGTCGAGTGAGGTCGTCTTCCGCGTCTAGTTGGACAACCCGGTCAAATGGTCCGGCGGCCACGTCGAGCCGCCCTTTTGCGACGAGCGTATAACCATCGCCGAGATAGAACCCACTGAGATCAATGGGCGCGACAATATCTCCAGCGCGGGTAGTGGCTACCCCAGACTGCGGAATGTAGGATGTTGCCCCGGCCCCGGCTTCAAGCTGCGCCATTGTGAAGTATAGCGTCTGACCAGCAGACACCCGGATTATCATTTTCTGGGTGGTTTCTGTCGCGACGGACACCTTTACGGCGTGGTCGTAACCCTCGCTTTCAAGCAGCGTTCTATCTGCCGATTGTCCGGTCAGGTAGATGGAGCTATCGCCACCACCACCGCGATACCACAACTGCATTGCGAACGAGTCTATAGCGCCAACCGTAACTGACGAGTTAATCCAAACGTCCGTGGTGCCAGCAGAGTTATCGACCTTAATAACCTTGCCGGACGTGACAATTTCGGACAGGCCAGCGGCTGCTAGTTCTGCGCTGTCATCAACCAAACTCCAGACGCCGTTTTCATCCCCAGTCTTGGTAAAGCCTGCGGTGTTTGTCGGGTTTGTGTAAGCCGTCAGCAAATTGGTGCGACTCCCCTCCAACAGCAGCGCCTTTTTCCCGGTCGAGAAGTCAAAGCGCGGCACATCGACCGCGGCTGTTTTGATCGTGCCATCCGCGCCCAGATAGGTCGCCACGCTGGCGCGGGAGAGCGAGATCAGATCGGCAAAAGATTTCGTTTGCAGGCTCATGCCGCATACCTTTCGTTTGTGAAGTCCAAGATCAGCGCAGGGGTGGCTGGCAGGAACGGCGGTTCCTTCCACCAATCCACATCGGCCAGATACGTCTCGCGCGCGACGTCGAGCACGAGACAGGGCGGATCATCGCCAGAGGTGTAGGACGGATACCACCAGGTCTCATCCGCGACGTAGACCGCGTTTCGGAAGTCGAGCCCGAGGCAGGGCTGCAGATCGCCGACGCGGTAACTTGGCCGCGCCGAGACAAACCCACCGCCGATGCTGACGAGCCCAAGCCCGCCAAGTCCCATCAGCCCCATCATCACTGCCACCCCGTCAGGCCCTCGGCCGTGGTGCCGGTGTCCCAGATGCGGCGCGCCCAGATCGAATGCTGCCCGATAGGCAGCTCGCCGGTGGTGCAGATCGCGCCGGTGCGGGCATGGGTGTAGCGCACCGTGCCGCCATTCACGCCGATGGTGACGGCGCGCACCGGCACCGCCAGATCTTCGGTGTCGCTCGGCACAATCGGCGCCGCCCCCAGGGAGGGGCCGTTGATGCCGGGATCATGAAGTGCAAACGGATCAGACATGATCGGCCCCCCTATTTCTTGCCCCAGAGCGCCATCACGCCCCCGGAGGCGAGGAGCGCGCCGACAAAGACGCCCGCCAGCGTCTCGATATTGATCGAGAGAATGCCGGTCGCGGCGTCATAGCTGAGCCCCCAACCCGCCCAAGCCGCGGGCATCGCGGCGAGGAGCGACGAGAGCGCGTAAAACACCACGCGCGCCCAAACGATATTTTCCATGATCAGCCTCCTTTCAGGCTTCGTTGTGCGAGAGCGGCCCGCCCGAGGCGGACAGCTCGATGGGTTTTCCGGTGACGGGGAGAGCGTCTGGCCAGCGCGCCGTGAGCAGACGCGCCTTGGAGATCCGCGTGACGCTCACCGCGTTTGATTGATTGCCGCCAAGCACGTGATAGGCGCCGGCCTCCTCGCCCCAGTAAAAGCCGACATGCCCCTGCCAACCCGCGCGCGACCCGCGCCAAAAGGTCAGCACGGACCCAAAGACCGGCGCACAGGCCTTGCCAAAACCGCCCCAGGCGCGCGCACCAAGCGGATTGTCGGGCAGCACCTCACCGGGCAGCGCCGAGCGAATGCAGGTGGCAACAAAAGCCCCGCACCAGGGGATTTCGCGCGGGTCGATCCAGTTGACCGCCTTGTCAAACCACGCCTTCAGCCGTGCCGTGTCGCGGGCCTCATGAATGCCGAGCATCCGGGACGCCTCGGCCATCCAGGGAATATCGGCGCGCGCACGTTGCTGCGCGCCGCCCATCAGCGCGGCCTCGGTGAGCGGGCCAAAATAGGGCCGCGGCGTAAGCCCGACACTGCGCTTGAACGCGGT
>NZ_OBMP01000023.1:0-3445 GCF_900217725.1 Rhodobacter sp. JA431 | reverse complement strand
GAAAGCTGAGTGTCTGTTCTACCCACAGCGCATCGGTTGCAAGTTTTGCCCGCGCGCGAGTGGCATCTGCTTGCGCCACAAGGAAAACCAGCGTGCCCACAAGCCCGACCAGCGCAACAATTGCCACCAGCGGGATCAGCGCCAACAGGTCCACGCGCTGTGCCCCCAGCACCTCAGACGCACTCCAAACCTCGGCCTCCTGAGGCTGGGCGGCAGCCTTGCGTTTGCCAAACAATCCCACGGTCGTTCCTTTCTTCCGACCCATAGCACGGATAACGATTGCGGAAAGCCGCAATAGCGCCGCGCAAGATTATTGCGCAATAAGGCGCGCGTTCCGCCAAGGAGAGCGGAGACGGAGGAGAATCATATGTTGACGCGTCGAATTCTTGGGGCCCTCGCGGGCGCCACCGCCCTGACCCTTGCCATTGCCGCCCCGGCTGTGGCCGAGCCGATCGTGCTCAAGTTCAGCCACGTTGTCTCGCCCGACACGCCCAAAGGCAAAGGCGCGGCGAAGTTTGAGGAACTGGCCGAGCTTTACACGGATGGTGCGGTGGATGTGGAGGTCTACCCCAACAGCCAACTTTACAAAGACAAAGAAGAGCTTGAAGCGCTGCAACTGGGTGCGGTGCAAATGCTCGCCCCCTCGTTGGCCAAATTCGGCCCGCTCGGCGTGCAAGATTTCGAAGTCTTCGATCTGCCCTTCATCTTCCCGAGCTATGACGCGCTGCACAAAGTCACCCAAGGTGACGTTGGCAAAATGCTGTTCGACAAGCTGGCCGATAAAGGCATTGCGGGTCTGGCCTATTGGGATAACGGCTTCAAAGTCATGTCGGCAAACAGCCCGCTGCATGTGCCGGATGACTTCCTCGGCCTGAAAATGCGCATTCAATCCTCGAAAGTGCTGGAAGCGGAAATGAACGCGCTGGGCGCGGTGCCGCAAGTCATGGCGTTCTCGGAAGTGTATCAAGCGCTGCAAACCGGCGTTGTGGATGGCACCGAAAACCCGCCGTCGAACATGTACACCCAGAAAATGAACGAGGTGCAGTCGGATGCGACGCTCTCGTATCACGGCTACCTTGGCTATGCGGTGATCGTGAATAAGCAATTCTGGGATGGCCTGCCCGAAGATGTGCGCGCTGGTCTTGAAAAAGCGATGGCCGAAGCGACCGAATATGCCAACGGTATCGCCAAAGAAGAAAACGACAAGGCGCTGGCCGCGATGATGGAAACTGGCACCACCACCTTCCACGAACTGACCGAAGAAGAGCGCGCCGAATGGATCGCGGCTTTGGCTCCGGTTCACGAAGAAATGGCGGACCGGATCGGCGCGGAGACGATCGCCGCCGTCAAAGCCGCCACCGCGGAATAACCATCACTCACCGGGCGGCCCCACGCGGGCCGCCTTTTCCCATGACTTTGCCTGACGGGGGCCGCCATGCTGCGCATCCTCGACCGGGCCGAAGAAGTGCTGATCGCCGTGCTGATTGCCACGGCGACGGTTCTGATCTTTGCCTCGGTCACTCATCGTTTCGCTCTTGGCTTCGTTGCCGATTTTGTTCGTTATTTCCGGGTGCATGATATGCCCGAGGCCTCAGCCATGGCCAAAAGCGCCTATCTGAGCCTGCGCAATATCAACCTCGTTTGGGCGCAAGAACTGACGATCATTCTGTTCGTTTGGATGGCGAAATTTGGTGCGGCTTATGGGGTGCGCACCGGCATCCATGTCGGCATTGACGTGCTGATCAACCGGCTCGATGCCGCGAAGCGGAAGTTCTTCATTCTGTTTGGGCTCTCGGCTGGCGCGCTGTTCACCGGGATTATCGCGGTGCTGGGCGGCAATTTCGTCCATCACATGTATTACGCCTCCTCGATCTCTCCCGATCTCGAAGTGCCGATGTGGATTGTCTATCTCGCCATTCCGCTTGGTTCCTCGCTGATGTGCTTCCGCTTCTTGCAAGTGGCCGTCAGCTTTGCCCGCACCGGGGAATTGCCGCATCACGACCACGGACATGTCGATGGGGTGGATACCGAAGACGAGGGGATTGACGAGCTGGGCGATGCCTATCTGCATTCGCCGCTGACGCCCCGCGACCTTGTCGAAAAAGAAAAGGACAAGTGAGATGAGCGCTTTGATCATTTTCGGGCTGCTGATCGCCCTGATGCTGACCGGCATGCCAATCTCGATCTCGCTTGGCCTGACGGTGCTGACCTTCCTTTTCACCATGACCGAAGTGCCGATCGATACCGTGGCGCTGAAGCTTTTCACCGGGATTGAGAAGTTCGAGATCATGGCGATCCCGTTCTTCATTCTGGCGGGCAACTTCCTCACCCATGGCGGCGTGGCAAAGCGGATGATCAATTTCGCCACCGCCTCGGTTGGGCATTGGCATGGCGGTCTGGCGCTGGCGGGCGTGTTTGCCTGTGCGCTCTTTGCGGCGGTGTCTGGTTCGTCGCCCGCGACCGTGGTCGCCATCGGCTCAGTGATCTTGCCCGCTATGGTGGCGCAGGGCTTCCCGAAGCAATTTGGTGCGGGCGTGATCACCACCTCGGGCGCGCTGGGCATTTTGATTCCGCCGTCGATCGTGATGGTGATGTATGCGGTTGCAACCTCTGGCATGCTGGTCGAAGGGCCGGATGGCGAAGTTGTTGATGCCGCCTCCGTGGGCGAGTTGTTCATCGCGGGCGTGGTGCCGGGGATGATGCTGGCCGGTTTTCTGGCCTTCACCACCTGGTATCGGGCGCGCAAGAACAACTATCCGCGCCTGCCCAAGGCCAGCTTCCGCGAGCGTTGGACGGCGTTTCGGGAAGCCATGTGGGGGTTGTTGCTGATCATCGTCGTGATCGGCGGGATTTATGCAGGCATCTTTACCCCCACCGAAGCAGCGGCGATGAGCGCGGTCTATGCTTTCGTGATTTCGGTCTTCGTCTATAAAGACCTGACGCTGCGCGATGTGCCGCGTGTGCTTTTGGCCTCGGCCAACATGTCGGCGATGCTGCTTTATATCATCACCAATGCGGTGCTCTTCTCCTTCTTGATGACGCATGAGGGCATTCCCCAAGCGCTGGGCAACTGGATGGTAGAGGCCGGGCTGAACTGGTGGATGTTCCTGATCATCGTGAACGTGCTGCTGTTGGCAGCGGGCAACTTCATGGAGCCCTCGTCGATCGTGTTGATCATGGCTCCGATCCTGTTCCCGGTGGCGGTGCGGCTTGGCATTGACCCGGTGCATTTCGGCATCATGATCGTTGTGAACATGGAAGTCGGCATGTGTCACCCGCCGGTGGGGCTCAACCTCTATGTGGCGAGCGGTATCACCAAGATGGGTATCACCGAACTGACCGTGGCCGTTTGGCCGTGGCTGCTGACGATGCTGATCTTCCTCGTTCTGATCACCTATGTGCCGGCGATCACGCTGACGCTACCCGGCCTTTTGGGGATGTAGGT
>NZ_OBMP01000024.1:0-1512 GCF_900217725.1 Rhodobacter sp. JA431 | reverse complement strand
CGCGCGATGCTCTACTATCCGATGGTGACGGGCCGCCAGATCGACGAAATCCTGCGCCTGCTGATCGCGCTGCAAACGGCGCAAGAGCACCAATGTGCGATGCCGGAAAACTGGCGCTCGGGCGACGCGGTGATCGTGCCGACCCCGGCCACGCCCGAAGCCGCCGAAGCCCGCGCCTCGGAAGGCTACAACACGGTCGATTGGTATTTCTCGACCCGCGCGCTTTGAACCTTCCTGCCGTGGCTTCCCCGAGGCCCGCAGGCTTTGGCCAGCCCTTCCCCGAGGGCTGGCCTTTCCTTCAGGCGGCCTGTGCCGGGCCAGATGTCGCGATGCGACGCGGGCACGCGGGACGGGAGTTAGGCTGTTAGTCCCATCGCTACGTCGCGCGCGAACGGCTGGATCGGCGCGGAGCACTCAATGATGCGAGAGGCGATATTTGGCCGAGGGATGCCGGGCAAAAGGATAGGGGCTTGGGACCTAATTTGGGAGTTCTTCTAGATTGTAAGGGTTTCTTGACCTTTTGGTGCAAACCTCCTTCATTCCTGTCTGGTGCTATTGATGATATTTCTTTGGTGGCCGGGGACAATGTAATCCTTTTCGAGCAAGCAGGCCCGCCTTGACCCGACTGACTGGAATATCTGCCCGTATTTACGGCATCGTGGCCGTTGCCGCGCTGTCGCTTATCATCTTGTCCGATATCCTTTTGGGATTTGCCGCCGATAACGCCTTTGAGATGCGTAGCCAGCACCTGAGCGATGTCACCGACACCGCGATCAGTGTTTTGCGTGAATTGGAGGAAGAGGTCGCCGCCGGCACACTGACCCCCGAAGCCGCCCGAGCCGAAGGCGCGCGGCGCCTTGCCGGGCTGCGCTTTGACGAATCTGGCTATTTTTACGTATTGGATCATAGCGGCAATATCGTGATGCATCCGACAAAGGCCGACTGGGTCGGTACCTCCCAAATCGATTTCACCGATCCCCATGGCACGCGCATTTTTGCAGAGATGATCGCGCTGGCCGAGGCGGAACAAAGCGGGGCGTTGCGCTATTTCTTCAACAAGCCTGACAGCGACATTCCTGAGGAAAAAGTGGGTTTCGTGCGCGAATTCGCCCCTTGGGGGTGGATCGTGGGCACCGGCTCTTATTTAAGCGATATCCAAGCGGCACTGGCCCATTTGCGCATGGTGTCGAATATTGCGATGGTGGTCGCTGTGTTCGCGCTGATTGGCGTCGCTACGGTTCTGGCGCGCTCGGTCACGCGCCCCATTGCGGCGGTGCATGCGCGCATGGAGCATATGACCGCAGGCGATACGCAAAGCGATGTGCCGGGCACGGACGGGCGCAGCGAAGTGGGTGATATGGCCCGTGCGCTAGAAAAATTCCGCGCCGCTTTGGCCGAAAAGGACGCGCTTGAGGCGCAGCAGCGGGCACAGGCCGAAAGCCTTGCCCGCGCCGAAGAAGAAGCCCGCGCCCGCGACGAGGAACTGGCCCGCCGCGAAGCAGAAGCGGAGGC
>NZ_OBMP01000025.1:0-1198 GCF_900217725.1 Rhodobacter sp. JA431 | reverse complement strand
GGTAATCCCCCCGTTTTTGCGGGGACTTGGTCGTAGAATTTACGCGGCCATTCTCAGTTTCTGGGCGGGGGTCATCCCGCCGTTGCCCATGTTTGGGCGCTCGTTGTTGTAAGACCAGAGCCACTCGGTAGCAATCTGCTGCACCTCGTCGATGGTTTCAAAGATGTGAAGGTCCAGCCATTCATGCCGAACCGTCCGGTTGTAGCGCTCGACATATGCGTTCTGCTGCGGTTTCCCCGGCTGTATGTGGGCCAAGGCGATGCCCTTGTGTTCGGCCCATTCCATGAGGGTGCCGCTGATATATTCCGGGCCGTTGTCGACTCGAATGGTTCGAGGCGCACCACGCCATTCGATGATCTGGTTCAGCGCCCTGACGACGCGTTCCGCGGGTAGCGAGAAGTCGACCTCGATACCAAGCCCTTCACGGTTGAAGTCGTCCAGGACATTTAGCAGCCGGAACTGGCGACCGTCCCCAAGGCGATCTGCCATAAAATCCATGGACCAGACTTCGTTCGGCTGTTTTGGCACAAACAACTCGTCGGGCTTCTCCCGTTTCAGCCGTTTGCGCGGCTTGATCCTGAGGTTCAGCTCCAGCTCGCGGTAGATCCGGTAGACCCGCTTGTGGTTCCAGCCATGGCCCTGGACATTGCGCAGGTAGAGAAAGCACAGGCCGAAGCCCCAGGTCTTCTTCGCCTTCGTCAGCCCAAGCAGCAGGTCGGCGATCTGCTCGTTCTCATCGTCCAGCTTCGGGCTGTATCGGCAGCAGGTCTCGCTGACATCAAATGCCCGGCACGCCAGCGCGATGCTGACGCCCTTCATCGCCACCGCTTTCACGGCCAACTCTCGGCGTTGAGCTGGCCGCTTCATTTTTTTCCGAGCGCCTCCTTCAGCAGGTCGTTTTGCATGCTGACATCAGCAAACATGCGCTTCAGGCGGCGGTTCTCCTCGGCCATCGCCTTCATCTCGCTGATCAGGCTCGCATCCATACCGCCATATTTGGCCCGCCATTTGTAAAGCGTGGCACTGCTCATGCCATGTTCACGGCACAACTCGGCAGCAGAAACGCCGCCTTCCATCTGGCGCAGCACGCCCATGATCTGGGCCTCGGTAAAACGTGTCTTCTTCATCGGAATCTCCTCGTTCATCCTGCCGAGAAAATTCCACTTCCGCATCCCCTTAGGATCGGGGGGGATTACCC
>NZ_OBMP01000027.1:0-1131 GCF_900217725.1 Rhodobacter sp. JA431 | reverse complement strand
GGGCACGCTGGTGCTGCCCTTTGCGGCGGTGAGCTATATCACCGAAGGGATTGTGGATTTTGCGCTTTGGGTGCCCGCGCTTGGCGAGCGCTATGCGGTGGAAGAGGGCGCACCCTATCCCGCGCTCACCTATGATCTGACGATCGAGGCGCGCAGCGCGGTCGATGGCGGGCTTGAGAAGGTCACCTATCGCGTGGCGGCGCCCTCTGGCTCTGGTGATCTCGTCTTTGCCGATCTCTTGGCGGCGGGCGATGTGGTCGAGCCCGATCTGCCCGGCGCGCTTGCCCAGGCGCAGGCGGCGGCCGCGAGTGCGGCGGGCAGTGCGCTTTCCGCGGATCAATCCGCGCAGATCGCCGATCAAAAGGCGCAAGAAGCCGATCAAAGTGCCACGGCGGCCGCGACCTTTGATCCGGCGAAGTTCCAGCCGATCAATGCGTTTTTGAGCGGGCTTGCGGAAACAGGCGAGATCGTCACGCCCTCGAGCTCGGGTGCGGCGGTTTTGACCGGGACGGCGGCCGAGGGGCGCGCGGCGCTGGGGCTCGGGGAGATGGCGCTTCTTGATCTCGCGGATCTGGTGGCGGCGATTGCTGCGCAAACCGGCACCGGTGCCAAATGGCAAGATGTCTCGGCCGCGCGCGTGGCGGGGACGGCCTATCAAAACGACACCGGCCATCCGCTCGATATCAACACCCGGCTGTCTGTGGGCACGGGGCGCAACTTCGAGATCTCTGAGGATGGTGTGAGCTGGCAGCCGATCGCCTGGAGCGGCACGGTTGAGGCGATGAACATCAATGTGACGATCCCGCCGGGCAATTACTACCGCGTGCTGACGTCTTACAGCCCCGGCCAATGGATGGAACGGCGCTGATCTCACCCGCCAGAAAGGCGGGCAGAAACCCGAGAAAAAAAGGGGACAGGAATGAACGAAACGCGTGGCCTCATTGAGGTGGCCGACGCGCTCTTTGGGGGTGCGATCACGACAGCGGCGGCGGCCTTTGCGGGGCGCTTGATGTGGCACAGCACCGAGGTGCGTTCGGGGCGGCGGCGGTTCTTTGGCCGCGAGCTTTTGTGGGAGCTGCCGATTGCCATTGGCATGGCGATCATTGGCGAGGCGGTCGCCTCTTACTTCGG
>NZ_OBMP01000026.1:0-1131 GCF_900217725.1 Rhodobacter sp. JA431 | reverse complement strand
GGGCACGCTGGTGCTGCCCTTTGCGGCGGTGAGCTATATCACCGAAGGGATTGTGGATTTTGCGCTTTGGGTGCCCGCGCTTGGCGAGCGCTATGTGGTCGAGGACGGCGCGGCCTATCCCGCGCTCACCTATGATCTGACGATCGAGGCGCGCAGCGCGGCGGATGGCGCGCTTGAAAAGGTCACCTATCGCGTCGCGGCGCCCTCTGGCTCTGGTGATCTCGTCTTTGCCGATCTTCTGGCGGCGGGCGATGTGGTCGAACCCGATCTGCCCGGCGCGCTTGCCCAGGCGCAGGCGGCGGCCGCAAGTGCGGCGGGCAGTGCGCTTTCCGCGGATCAATCCGCGCAGATCGCCGATCAAAAAGCGCAAGAAGCTGATCTCAGCGCCACGGCGGCCGCAACCTTTGATCCGGCCAAGTTCCAGCCGATCAATGCATTTTTGAGCGGGCTTGCGGAAACGGGCGAGATCGTCACGCCGTCCACCTCTGGCGCGGCGGTTTTGACCGGGACGGCGGCCGAGGGCCGCGCCGCGCTTGAACTGGGGGAGATGGCGCTTCTTGATCTCGCGGATCTGGTGGCGGCGATTGCGGCGCAAACCGGCACCACTGCCAAATGGCAAGATGTCTCGGCCGCGCGCGTGGCGGGGACGGCCTATCAAAACGACACTGGCCATCCGCTCGATATCAACACCCGGCTGTCTGTGGGCACGGGGCGCAACTTCGAGATCTCTGAGGATGGGGTGAGCTGGCAGCCGATCGCCTGGAGCGGCACGGTTGAGGCGATGAACATCAATGTGACGATCCCGCCGGGCAATTATTACCGCGTGCTGACGTCTTACAGCCCCGGCCAATGGATGGAACGGCGCTGATCTCACCCGCGAAAAACGCGAGGAAAAACCCGAGACAAAAAGGGGACAGGAATGAACGAAACGCGTGGCCTCATTGAGGTGGCCGACGCGCTCTTTGGGGGTGCGATCACGACAGCGGCGGCGGCTTTTGCGGGGCGCTTGATGTGGCACAGCACCGAGGTGCGTTCCGGGCGGCGGCGGTTCTTTGGCCGCGAGCTTTTGTGGGAGCTGCCGATTGCCATTGGCATGGCGATCATTGGCGAGGCGGTCGCCTCTTACTTCGG